>MGOZ01000053.1 GCA_001797285.1 Coxiella sp. RIFCSPHIGHO2_12_FULL_42_15 | reverse complement strand
CACGAACGAGACCGGTTCATCGAGCGTTAGATAATGCATGGTTTAATCATCAGGGTCTCATCAATCTTTGTGAACGATGGAAATTGATGACAGACCCTAATATTTTCTTAATCAAGATGGGGTATGCTATAGCTTTTCAGATAAATATTTAAATATCCTAGTCTAATCATTAATGGTAAAGAGACCTTATGTTTAACCTGTTTAATCGAAAAAAGTGGCAGCCACCACCAAATCTCGAAAAGATGCCTCTCGATGTACCGGAAGAGAGTGATGAAATCACTACTGAAGAGGTAGGAAAGTGGTGGAAAGCGGCAAAAGAGCGTTTAGAGACGGAAAAGCAGGCTGATGAAGAGGCTAAAAAGAAAAACCCCAATGCGCCACCAACGCCAACCCGTATTACCATTGCTGGTTATAGCGAACCTGTCCGGTGTCCAGGGGGTAAATTTGTTCAGAGCGAATTGACGATTCCTGGTATGAATCATGCGACGGTCACGGTACAGCACTACGATTCTGGTCATACCGTAATGAACAGCACAGTACCACCGCAAACAAAAGGGGATATGCTCGAGAAAGCCATTGAAAAAGAACTTGAACGTTGTGTTGCCTTACTTTATAAAATGTACGAGCCAACAAAAACCTTTCGTCTTACGTCGGTGGGTCCAGCGCGTTTTGCTGGAAAAGTGCGAGATGTGTTGTTATCCGAGGGGTTTGAATATGTTTGGCATGACGGTGACCGTTGGAAAATGGAAAATGGTAAAGTTATTAAAGCACCCCCCGAAAACGATCTTGACGATGGAAAGGCTGTGGCATCCAGCATGGGTGGCCCCAGCCCTTTGTAGAGATTTCCACTCATCTTGAGCAGAAACTCCTCACCGCCGAATTCCTGTCAGCGGTTACCAGAGAGTCAATGTCAGTGGTGAACGAGTTAGCCAAATTTAACTTTGCCTTCCGTACCTGCACGCAAGCGTTGAATGTTGCTGCTGTGTTTCCAAATAATCAGTGCAGACACTAAAGCAAAAGGAACAAAGAAAACGTAATTTCCGCCAATCAGTAAATAAATGGGTGCAGCTAAACCGGCAATGATGGAAGCAAGTGAAACAAAGCGTGTAATAAATAAAACGATACCCCAGGAAATTAATACAAAAATAAATGTCCAGAAAGAAATGGCGAGTAATGCGCCTGCTGCGGTTGCAACGCCTTTTCCGCCTTTAAATTTAAAAAAAAGAGGGAAAATGTGGCCTATCACAGCCGCCAAACCAACGAGACCTAATCCAAACCCTTTTACGTGAAAAAGATAACCAATCACGATGGCAATAATGCCTTTTAGCACATCACCGATTAAAACCATAATACCGGCTTTTGTGCCACTGGTGCGTAACATATTGGTTGCGCCGGCATTGCCAGAGCCTTGAGTGCGAGGGTCGGGGAGATTGAGAAATTTTGCCACCAAGATGGCGCAAGAAATAGAGCCTAGTAGGTACGCAATAACAACGCTAACAATAAAGCCCATTGTATTTTCCTAATAAAGCAATGATGTTGTCTAAATAGTATAGTGATCTTTTACTGATGTCTACGTCCTGAAAAAATGCTCGCGATAAAACCGTAATTCGGCAATTGAATCGCGAATATCATCCAATGCTAAATGATGTGATGCTTTGGTCAGTTGTGCAGCGATGTCGGGTGCCCAGCGTTGCGCCAAAATTTTTATCGAAGTGACGTCAAGATTACGATAATGAAAATAATGAGCGAGCGTTGGCATACAGCGGTGTAAAAAGCGTCGATCTTGACAAATGGAGTTGCCGCACATGGGCGAAACGCCTTTCGGTACATATTGCTCGAGAAAAAGCAGTGTCTTATTTTCAGCACTTTTTTCGGAAATGGCGCTACGGCGTACCCGTTCAATCAGCCCTGAGTGGTTGTGCTGTGTCGTATTCCATTCATCCATTTTTGCCAGGATTTCATCCGGTTGGTGAATAGCAAAGACGGGGCCTTCCGCAATAATATCGAGGTTAGAATTAGTGACAATGGTGGCAATTTCGAGAATATGGTCGGTATCGACATTCAGTCCCGTCATTTCAAGATCGATCCAGATGAGGGGGGTTTGGTGTAGGGTCATGGGGTAACTCCTTGATGTCCGTTTTTGATGAATCGTTTTAACGGCTACCATTTTATCATAGCCTGGATATTTCATATCGAACGGCGAGGCTCGCTGTGCCGCCAACGGGCAGACACATTTCCGCATCTGTAAATTTCTTGACAAGGAGGGTGATCTTTCAGTAACCTCAATGGATAGTTTTAGCTTTTGTTGGAACCGCCCATTGAATATCAGCTTAACAAAGCACATGTCCACTTTGCTTCTTTTGCTGCCTTAGGGCAGTCACGTCTGAATCCTGTGTTAGTTTGAAAATTTTGTTGTAGGGACCAGAATATGCAATTGAAGAGATCTATTGGGACTTTCTCACTTTTATTCGCCGCCGTGGGTGGTATTGTTGGTTCAGGTTGGTTGCTGGGGCCTTTTTTTGTCGCGCAAATAGCGGGGCCTTCTGCCGTTTTGTCCTGGGTTATTGGCGGTTGTTTGATGATGCTGATTGCGCTGACTTTCGCTGAATTGGCCACGAGCTTTCCGGTGGCAGGTGGCACGATTCGATTTTTGCAAATGAGCCACGGCCCCCTGGTCAGTTTTGCCATGGCTTGGATTGGCTGGCTTGCCTCGGTGGCGGTAGCGCCCATTGAGACCATGGCATTAATCAATTATGCCGCCAATTATGCGCCCTGGTTGATGCATACGGCGAATGGCATGCACTTATTAACGGGGTGGGGTGTATTGGTTGCCGGAATATTATTGTCTATTCTTTGTATATTGAATTCTGTGGGGGTGAAGGTCCTTGCCAAAACAAATTCCACGGTGGTGATTTTAAAACTCATGGTACCCATTGCAACGGTGATGATTTTACTTTCATATTCTTTTCATGGCGGTAATTTTAGCGCACATGGTTTTGCCCCCGCGGGATTACAAGGAATTTTAGCGGCACTTCCCTCTGCAGGCGTCATTTTTTCTTTTATTGGTTATAGTCCAGCCATTCAATTAGCGGGTGAAGTGAAAAATCCACAACGCTCTATTCCTATTGCCATTGTTGGTAGCCTTGCTATTTGTTTAGTGCTTTATGTCTTGTTACAGATGGCTTTTATTGGAGCAGTATCTCCCAGTATGTTCGCACAAGGATGGGATAAGCTCAGTTTTGCGGGTGATGCGGGGCCTTTTGCGGGTATTGCGGTTGCTTTAGGTTTGGCGTGGTTTGCAAAAATATTATTTGTTGATGCAGCGGTTTCTCCTTATGGAACGGGATTGATTTACACAGCAACAGCCGCACGTATGGGGTATGCATTAGGTCAGAATGGGTTTATGCCACAAGGCTTACTTAAAGTGAACCGCTTTGGTATTCCCCTTCGCATGATCGTGATGAATTTTGTGATTGGTATGTTTTTGTTTTTGCCATTTCCGACATGGCAGAACATGATGAGCTTTTTGGTGTCTTCTTTTGTATTTTCTTATGCCGTAGGACCTTTATCTTTAATTGTGTTGCGCAACACATTACCTAATCATCCTCGACCGTTCCGAGTACCTTTTCCCAATGCATTTTGTTTATTGGCCTTCTATGTCTGCAATTTAATTGTGTACTGGACGGGTTGGGTTATCGTTTCTAAGATGTTGATTGCTATCCTATTAGGCTATGTTGTATTGGCTTGCTATAAGTTGACTCAACATGGCAAACAGCTGAATCTGCAATGGCAAAAAGCGTGGTGGGTGTTGTTTTACATTGTCATCATTGCCATGGTTTGCTATTTGGGCAGTTTTGGAGGTGGGCATGGCGTTATTCCCTTTGGTTGGGATTTCTTGGTGATTGCCGCGATCAGCTGGTTGATTTATGAGCTATCCAAACGTTGTGCACTAGAAGCCAAACAAACTCAACAAGCCGCAGAAGCGGTTATTGAATTTGCACAGAACGCAACGGTGACTGAACAGCCTAAACTTTAAGATTTTTTTTAACAAATTTTAGGTAAACTTGGATTTTCACCATCGTTATGGAGATTTTGGGCACGAAGCGGCTTGCCAGCCATTACATCCCGAAACACCGGTTGAAGAAGCACCCGACGCGAAAGAGCTGTTCCGTCGCGTAACAAGGTTAGCTAGCGTGATTACCCTTTTGAAGGAAGTGTCTCAACAGCATGGTAAACAACAATATTCTGAATCTTATACTGCGAACGATTTTATTCGTAGCACATACCAGGCCACACCACTCTTTTGTCGTTTAATGGCAGATAATGCGGTGCGATATTTTTCGGATGCCGAAGTGCAAGACGTGAATCACAGCATGCTTGTTCGTGATTTCTTGAAAAGACCTTATTCGCCGCTTTTGATGCGCCCAAGCATGAGTGGTGGTGAGCCAGCGTTGAATGAGGAATTATTGCGTCGTCTTCAAAAAGCAAGATAAAGCAAGGCTAGCCGGGTGGCCATGTCATATTGCGGCCACCCAACAAATGCAAATGAATATGAAAAACCGCTTGCCCGCCGTCACGGTTGCAGTTAAAAACCAGTCGATAGCCGTCCTCCTGAATGTTAAGTTTTAGCGCGAGGTTTTTTGCGGTATGGATCATGTGTCCGATCAGCGCATCGTCGTCTTCAGTAAGATCGTTAATCGTAGAAATATGTTTGTGTGGAATGATGAGCGCGTGGTGTGGCGCTTTGGGATCGATATCGTTAAAAGCAATGACTTTTTCATCTTCATAAACGATATCCGCTTTCATTTTTCCTTGTGAAATTTTGCAAAAAATACAATCCTGCATAAGATTCTCCTTATTCATGAAAATAAAAATCCCCGGGCTTACGCCAGGGGTATTTTCGCTTGCTCGGGAAACCCTCGCGGACGACGACCCCCTGATTGTAATAGAGAAAGAAAGAATGTTCAAAGGTAGCGTTAATGATAATTCGAAAAAAAACATTAACATCTATTTATCTTGATGATTTAATGGGTTTTTTTGTTGAATGGGCTATTTACTCTACCTAAAATAGCCCTATAGCCCGGATATTTCACATCGAACTGCGAGGGTCGGTATGCCGCCAACGGGAAGGTCTTTTGTTTGAAGGGCGTCGCGACCAGGGAGGGTAAGCGTCGAGCACAGGATGTGCGTCTCTGAAAACAAAAGACCTTCCCGTTGGCGGCAGAGCACTTCGTGTGGCCGTCATCTTCAAAAAGCAACATGAAATATCCAGGATAGCCTGGATATTTCCAGTCATTCAAGGAAGCAAACCCGGCGAGTATTCGCTGGGAATTGCTGGCCTTGATGTTAAAAATGAAGAGAGAAAGCGATGAAAACATTTTTAGAGGCTATTGAAGATATTGAAGTGAAAAAAGTGCTGCGTAATCGTTTGCGGCTTGCTTTTCAGAGCCGGTCATTGGGGCGTGGAATGATTAATGTTTTTTCTCATGTTCCTTTTATTGAAACTTTATTACCATTTGCGCACACATTGGATTTTGCAGCGAGTAATAAAAATCAATTTGATTATTGGTTTGATTGTTTGCAAGAGCGAGCGTACATCGATTTATTTGATCTTCGTGGTAATTTCAATGCAGAAATGCTGTATTTTTTGGCCCCTTATATTGGGCTTGAAAACACGGAGCAAATCACCAAATCGCTGTTGCATGCCTATTGCCAACATTTTATAGGCCAGAGGGTGATTGATTATGGACGTGCATCATTTTCTGAGTGGTGGAGCGATAAAATGAAATTGCTGCTTGCTTCAAATTTTTCGTTAACCATGCAAGTAAAAAATCTCATCCAGAATGAATGGCAACGCCTGCGCTTACTATGGCGATGGATGCAGTATTGTGCGCAACATGTCAAGGAAGATCCTAAGCGGTTTTGTGTGGCTATCGAATATTTTTATTACGCGGTACAAGATTATTTATATTTAAATCATGATTTACCGTTTGATGAAGAAAAAATGACGATGATTTCAGAACGAATAGTGGCTGATGTTGGTTTTGTACTGCTAGAACAAGAAGAAGCAAATGCGATTTCGGCACTGTATCATACATTCTATCAAATTTCGAAAAATAAAATGTCGAGTGATTTGTTGCAACAAGTCGCACAGTATCAATCAAGCATTATAGGTCAGTTTTTTATTTTGGGTGTCATGTTGAATCACAGTGAAGACTCACAAATGAACGTAAATTTTTTAATTCATCAATCTGAATGTCATCCGGCCGCTGTCGATTTTTCACGCGCCGGCATACAAAATTATTTTTTTCACCGTCATGATGTTTTTTCCCATAAAAATGGTTTGCAGCATATTAAAAGCATTCTTCAATGTTTGCATCTTAATTCTAAACTCACATTACAAGTACGAATTCAAGAAGCGATAAAAACGCGCCAGGTGTTAGCGTATTGGCTGAAGTTTCATGCTGAAAAATGGCCGAAATTACAAAATTATTTTTTGGAGGGATTGTGTGGGTTGTTTGATATCGATCTGCAATTAAAAGAATATGCGGAAATTTTGGATAGAATGAAGTGGATTAAAAGCAATGATACCTGCGTTAAATCGTGCGCTTAACCCAATGGATGCGCTGATTGAACCCATTTAAGGAAGTTTGTTTTGTCATTCTTTTTATGGTAGGCTGCGAGCCATTGTTGGTAAAGAGTAAACACCTGCTTTCCAATTGTTTTGTCGGAGGTTACAAAATAGCGCCAGGAAAATTGTCCTTCTGCTTTTTCTAAGGGCGCGTTTTCAAGGAGGATCATTGACATGGCGCTTGCAAAACCGGTGCGATCAGACCCTGATAAGCAATGAAGTAAAATCGGTTTAGGCGCGGTTTGGATGATGTCAGTCAGACTTTTCAGCTCAGCCATGTTGGGCAACTTGCGGGATTTTAATGCAAGGTCAAAATGTTTGACTTGCAAAAGGTTGGCAGTTTTGATTTCTTGCATGTACCAATCTTCATTTAGATTAGCACCGCGTAAGTTAACGATCGTTTTTATGCCTTTTAAATGAACAAGCATTTTAAGGGTAGATTCAGGGAGCTGTGCACTACGATAAACTTGGTTATTAACCACCACATGGAAATTATCGCGAATGGCAGCGTAAATAATAGCGATAATAACGGCGATGATGAGAAGAGGAAGTAACCACTGCTGTAGCCGTTTGCTTTCGGATGGTCGGGTCATAACAACGGGATTTCCTTATATAGTGTTTCAGATAAATATTTTGGTAAAAATAAACTATTTTAATTGTCTTACCGGCAATGGTGTTCACTTTCGAGCTTTCCTCTCCCGCCTGCGGGAGAGGCTAGGAGAGGGTTGGCTTCTAATGGCACGATCATTTTCACCAAAATATTTATTTAAAAAGCGATAGAATCGTATGGAGTGATTATTGCATAGCATATTATTGTGTTCAACTGGATTCCCTGCGGTTTGCCACGGGGATTTTGATTCGGGTGCCGTGCAATAGTTCTGAAAAGCTATAGGTGGAAGCAATGGATCATCATCAATATTTAGAGGATATGGGTATAACCGTTTGGCGTTGTCGTCAGCCACACAGCGTCAACGTAGGTGTTAATTGCTATTGTTACTGGGCGGGATCTACTGGAGTTTTTTTATTTGATGCCGTTTTACAAAATGCAGCTGAAGTGCAGTTGGTGGAAGCGATCGTTAAGGCCACTCAACTGACCTGTCAGGGTGGATTCCAGCAAAATTTTACCCTTGAACAGATACCGTCATCCGTTAAAATCATTCTTGCACTCGGGCAGCAAGTCGCAGAAATGACTTTGCAACAAACGGTTGATATAGAAAAAATCCGAGGACAAGCCATTGGGCTCCGTCATTTTACCGTCATTGCCAGTTATGCACCGCATCAATTATTGGCGCAAAAAACACTAAAAGCGGCAACTTGGAAAGATGTGCAACTGGCTATGCGGCAAATAATATGAAGCGCCAGATTCGTGATTTATTGCCATCCGACACTCAGGGTGTTGCTGCAATTGCGGCGCGTATTATGCCATATCCGTGGTCGGAAAAATTATTTCAATGTTGTTTCTCAGAGGGCTATTTAAATTGGATACTTGAAGTTGAGAACCATGTTGCAGGCTATTTAATTGCAAAATGGGTGGGAGATGAAAGTGAACTATTAAGTTTGGGAGTTGATGTGCCTTTTCAGCGGCAGGGACATGGGCAATATTTATTAAAAAAGTTAGTGGGTGTTTTAACATCACACGGAGTGCAGTCAATTTGGTTGGAGGTGCGTAGATCCAATGACGTAGCTATCGCGTTGTATCATCGTGTTGGTTTCGTGGAAGTGGGGATACGAAAAAATTATTATCCAACAGCGGATGCTCGAGAAGACGCACTTATTTTCCGTTATTTTTTACATTTAAAAAAAGAGTCATATAAAAATGCTAAAGTATACTAAAGAAGAGAATCGTCAATTGCAATTTTTTATTAATCAATTGCGCCCCGGGTTTTATGGTGGATATGCGCTGAATAATTTTCGGCAACGTAGTGATGAGATTAAGTTATCTTTCAATGAGTTGCCACTGTATTATCAAGATAATTCCATTGAAACCATCAAATTGAGATATATTGCTAATTACGCACTGAATGACACTGCTTATTTATTAGGTTTAGGTCCACGAAAAATTTCCTATGAAATTTCTTATAAGGCGGTGATGAGCCAAGAAATTAAGAAAGTAATCTGCTGCTGGCCGCTAGTGAATAACCTGCATTTTCCAATTCAAAAATTGGAATTTTACTTTTTTCAGTATGTCGTTTTAGCGGCTCGATTTTTTTTGGATAGCGAAAAGGGTGATTTAGTCTTTTTGAAAGAAAATGCTAAAGAGTTTTTAACTGGTTTTTTTGAAAATAAGAAAAATCGGCAATTCCAGCATTGGCTGCAGCGAAATCAAGCGGCCAATATGAGCGAAATTATGCAATTTATTCATTTGCTTTCAAACGAAAACTTACGTCAATTAATGCTACTCGTCACTCAACAACATGATTTTTTCGAAAATTTTTTTCAGATCGTGCAACAACTTAACGTTAAGCATGTTCCTGAGAAGTTATTGCGGATGAGAGCTGATTATTCCAATCAGACGCATGCATTGAATAATTCTAATCGTTATGTGGTAGATTGGTCGCGTATGGATTTGAAAAGCCTGTCGGATGCTTATCAGGGAATGCCACTATCACGTGCAGGATGCAATCAATTGACGTATACGACGGTCGTAGAAACGCTCTTGCAAGAATTACCATCTTGTGATCAACCTTTATTAATTATTTCATTGGGATGCGGCACAGGAGAATGTGAAAAAATTATTTTAGAAAGATGGTCAATGACACCTCATCGTGATTTGCGTATTTTTGCCGTTGATGTTAATCCGCAATTTATTCGTCAAGCACAAGCGGATTTTTTTGGAAATCATCAAATTCATTTCGAAACGATGGATATTTTTCAAAATGATGACCTTGTTCAGAGAGGTAAGCGCTATTTTTTAGATCAAGATGGTGTAGAGCGCAGGGTGGTATTGTTGGCAGTGACGGGCGTGTTAGGTGATTTTTCATGTAAATCTACTTGTCAAGCCGTCCGTTTTTTACACGTCATTCATGACTACGTGGATTACACCTTGCTGGCTAGTTTTACGCCATTATTAGTGAGTAAGAAAATGGCAAAACAGATTGGTTATGAAGTGCGAGTGAAACCGATATCCTGGCCGAGCGAATTACACATTGAATGTGATACATTACCGGCTGTTTTTTTTATGGTGCGACATCAAACACCTGAAGAGCATCACGCTTATATTATGAAGCAAAGCTATAAGCATTCCTTAGATACAATCACGCTTGATTTATCGGTTTATGCGAGTCCATTTGCTTATTTACTTTGGTTTAAGCGAAATCATCCACAAGCGTGGGAAAATTATCAAGTATTAGATTTGGCATGGTCAAAAATCCGTTCTGCAGAAATGCACGGCTGTAAAATTTTATTGAAAAGCATGCCAAATTTAAAGAAAATTTTAGTCTCGCATGCTGAACCTTGGCTGACGGATTTATTGAATGATTCAGAGTTAAAAACAAAAGTTCGTTGTCGGTTAGATCGACATGGTGCTGCAAACGAATTGCCTTTTTTCAGTCGATCGTTTTTAAAACGTGCTGCAATGGTTAGTAATATTGGCTTTAGTTTCGAAAAACCGGTAGCAGAAGAAATAGCAACGATGGCGGTGAAAATGTTGTCGTAACAGGTTAGCGAAGCCAAACCCTGGGCGTTAATAAGGGAGAACAACCACTTTTGTTCCTGGGTTCATGAAGTATTGGCTCAACCAGCGCGCAGCGCTGGTGTGTACGCGAATACAACCGTGGCTGCCATTTTGGTTAGAAATGTAAGGCGAACCGTGAATAGCGTATCCCCCCGAAAAAAACATGCAATAAGGCATTTCGGCTCCACCAACGCCGATGGGAAATTTATTTGAGACACATTCTGAAGAGCCCTTGCTGCGTACTCGATAAACGCCCGAAGGGGTATGGCATGGTTTGCCGAGATCTTCGCAAAAATCGGCACCGCCATTGGCAATCCCTTTTGCGACCATGTAACCATCCGAGTCGTATGCTGCCCATTGCTTGTAGCGAGGACTGAACACGAACGTGCGTTCGCCACCCGTATTAAAACGGTTACTGAGCGATGCATACTGAGGGTAATCTTGCAGTTGGGTGGTTGGAAGCAACGCTTCATCATCAATATAAAAGCAGCGTTCATCAGCGCAATATTGATTTTCAGATGAATTCGCTTCTGCTGGGTTGAAAAACCACAATAAGCCCAATATAAACAACAACGGCATGACCATTTTCATAATGCACCTCCTCTCCATGCTTCTCATGAGGGGGATTCCGTTCCGCTCAATCTATCGACATTTCCGTATAAATTTGGCTATTATTTAAACCTTGTTATTTGATATGCGTAACTATAGTACAGCTTCGGGGCGTCAACAAATATACAGGAGTATACATAATATCCAGTAGATGGCTATCCTGGATATTTCATGTTGCTTTTCGAAGATGACGGTCACACGAAGTGCTCTGCCGCCAACGGGAAAGTCTTTTGTTTTCAGGGACGCACATCCTGTGCTCGCCTTACCCTCCCTGGTCGCGACGCCCTTCAAACAAAAGACCTTCCCGTTGGCGGCACCCCGGCCATCGCAGTTCGATGTGAAATATCCGGGCTATGTTGAGATTCCTATCTATCCCTGCAGAGGGCTGAATTTTTACAATTTAAGATTTTTTTAAAACGCATTCAGTATGATGGGCCCATAGAAAAAAAATCATATTGTCGCTAAGGAGCCCCCCTACATGCCAGTATTAAACTTCGATGAAATTTTACTGCCTTTGAATATTGGCAACGATGAGAGGCTTCAAGCCTCCGTTGAAAAAATGAGCAGCGGCACTGCTGGATTAAAAATAGAAAAAATTGATAGCAATTTAAATAGCTTTTCCGCTCGAATCAATCAACAGCAAAGAATACATTTTTTTATTTTTGAAAAG
>MGOZ01000052.1:6961-35260 GCA_001797285.1 Coxiella sp. RIFCSPHIGHO2_12_FULL_42_15 | reverse complement strand
TGATAATCCCCCACTGTTTCAATCTTTTGTTTTCTAAAACAATAAGTTGCCAGATAATGAACTTGGGGAATCGCTGGGGGTTTTTACATATTATTTTTCCATATTATTTTTCTGAGCCACTAACAATAAACGCCATCGCCAATAACCGGCTACCGCCATTCCCAAATAAAACACTAACAACCCACTATGCACCGGCAAATCGCGATCAAAGTACAACACAACGTACGTTGCATCCACAAAAAACCATACGATCCAACATTCTAGTAATTTAATACATACCATCCACTGTGCAATCAAACTTAAAATGGTGGTGATCGAATCCATACCCGCCACTGATGAATGCAAATAAAATTTTAGCACACTATACGTAATCGCAATGCCAAGCACAGCAACTCCAGTCAATATACAGACCAATGGCCAGCGTAGGCGTTGCACGGGTAATTTTTTATGGTTTTTACCGCCATAGCGCCACTCATACCACCCATAAAACATCGTTAAAAAATAAATCCCCTCCAGCACCATATCGCCATAAATACCCGATAACCCATACAGGGTGCCATTAACCACCGTGGCAGCAATACCGATGGGCCAGCAAAGCTCCATAGCCAAAACGTAAAAACACGTCGAAAGAAAAGAAAAAATAGCCCCTAAGATGTCTAAATGATGTAACATTGCTGGTGAGCCGACTCGGAAATCCAATCACGCCCCGTTAAATAGCGCTCATATAATTTTGCCTCTGGCGTACCAGGCAATGGCGACCAGTTATAGCGCCAACGCACCTCCGGTGGCAGTGACATTAAAATAGATTCCGTACGCCCCTCCGATTGCAAGCCAAATAAAGTGCCTCGATCATAAATTAAATTGAATTCCACATAACGACCTCGGCGATATAACTGGAAATCACGCTCAGCTTCCGTATAAGGGAAATTTTTGCGTCGCTCAACAATCGGAATATAGGCATCGAGAAGTGAATTTCCCACGGCTTGTAAAAATTGAAAGTTTTTCTCAAAACCGCCCTCGTTGAGATCATCAAAAAATAGACCACCGATGCCACGCGGCTCACGACGATGTTTTAAATAAAAATATTCATCACACCACTTTTTGAAGGTGGGGTAAATATCCGCCCCAAAAGGGCGGCATGCATTTTCAGCCGTTTTATGCCAATGCACACAATCCTCATCAAAACCATAATACGGTGTTAAATCATAACCACCACCAAACCACCATACGGGTTCTTTTTCTGGGCAATCCGCTACAAAGAATCGCACATTCATATGCACGGTGGGAACAAATGGATTTTTCGGGTGCATCACCAGTGAAACGCCCAAGGCTTGGAAAGAAGCGCCCATTAATTCCGGGCGTTTGTCGGTGG
Organism: Coxiella sp. RIFCSPHIGHO2_12_FULL_42_15; assembly: GCA_001797285.1. Lineage (GTDB taxonomy): Bacteria > Pseudomonadota > Gammaproteobacteria > Coxiellales > Coxiellaceae > 2-12-FULL-42-15. The sequence goes on along the minus strand of MGOZ01000052.1, from coordinate 33,888 downwards.
CAGACTTTGGAAGCTCATGACCTTGCACATGCGAAAAATTCACTCCACCACGCTCAAAGACGTGCCCACTCGCAATCACACGGCTCCGCCCAGCGCCACCATGCGCATATGGCCATCGTTCTTCTTGAAAGGTCTGACCGTCAAGCTTTGCAAAAGCATTGCAAATCGTGTCTTGCAATTGCATGAGATAGGCTTTAACAGCTGAGATCATTGACGCTTTCCCCTTACCGTGCTTAGGATTTGATGTTGCATACTGGAAACGGTTAAATGCTTCGCAACAGGGTCACTAAAACAGACTTTCCAAATAACAAACAATACGATTATTTTAAGAATTAAGATGATAAGAATTTCCTTCCAAAGTGCTGGCTTGCGTCGCGTTAAGATTTTCATATCACACTCCGCACACAGGGAATTCCTTCCCTTTCATTGACGCGGGCTGCAGGGGACCTGCCGGCTTACCACGGGGATTTTTATCGGGGTCCATTCTAGCAGATTGAAATATTGCCTGGCAATAAATGGCCTCAAGAAACAAAAACACCTGCTCGGGAAACCCTCGCGGACGGCGACCCAAGGGGAGCGAACGCTCGCTCCCCTTGGGCGTAGCCTCAGATTCATGTATCTGCTGCAAAGCGGGTGACGCGAGCCAGAGATCCTGCCGCGCAGGCGAAGCCGAGCAGCGAGATGGCGAGCGGCAGGACCCGCGAACATGGAGTAGACACCCGTTACATCAATGCAAGGCTACACCCCTCCCCTTTGGGAGCCCCACGCGAGAAGTCCCGTGGCAAGCCGCGGGGAATCAAGTTTATATCCTCAAACCCTGGGCGTTAGCCCGGGGATTTTTATAAATATTCATGCGCATTATGACGCGTAATAAAGATCGTTTCATTTGCTTGCGGAAAATTTTCATAAAAATGTTGTAGCGCTTTTTCATGTCGTTGCTCAGGTTCTTCCCATGTCACTTGATAAGGCACGATTTCTTTTCCGTTAACAGTAATAAAATCTACTTCACCTTTATGAATTTCTTGCCAATAAAACACTTGCTCATTGGTTTGTTTTAGACGTAAATAAACCATCAATTCAAGGCTTTTCCCGAAGTCACGACCTGTAGTACTCGTGATCGCATAACGCATTCCTGAGTCAATGGGGTAATATTTTTTTTGTTTACTGAGTCGTTTTTTTTCTGAAAAAGCAAAATAATGACAAGAAAATAGTAGGTATGCATCTTCGCATGCCTCCAAGTAGGTTTTGACCGTATCTACGGTCAAGCCTGTGATAGCAGCAATTTTTCGATAACTTAATTCTGATCCACAGCTCTCAAAAGTCATTTTTGCTACTTGCTTAATCGCATCAGGCGTTCGGGCATGTACTCTTTTTAAAGCATCTCGTAAAATAATGTCATTGAAGTATTCTTGTAGCAGCTGATAGGGTTGTTCAAAGGTGAGAGAGCGTGGAAACCCTCCTGAAAGCAGATAATCTTCCAGCGTTTTTTCAGGAAACAATATTTTGTATTCGGCAAATGAAAAGGGAAATAATTCAAGTGTGATATGTCGTCCTGTTAATGCTGTTGCAAATTCACCACTTAAAAGACGCGAGTTTGATCCAGTCAAGATAAAGTAGTGGTGTTTTGGGCGTTCCAGTTGAGTATGCAGCCATTTTTCCCACTCTTGAACATTTTGAATTTCATCAAAAAAGAAATAACACGGTTTTTCTGGGGAAAGATTTTTTCTGGCCAATGTTACGATGCGACTTAATAAATGATGGTTAAGATCGTTTATTAACCTTGGATCTTCAAAATTGCAAAAATAGCACTGTGCGAGTGGAACATGATAGCGCTTGGGTAATTGAGACAGTAGGGTTGATTTGCCACAGCGGCGTACGCCCTGGATCACTAAGGCTAAATCGGCGTGTAGAGTCTGAGGCAGAGCTAATTGCCGGGTTAATCCTGCTGGAGGAGACGCATCCCAAAAGCTCCATTCACGCAAAACTGTCATAAGTCCTTGTTCGGATATCATAAATTATTTGTCCAGTTAGCTTGACTCTAGTGTCAATCATACTGGACAGAAGACATGTCGTCAAGTTAAGTTGACAGAATGCCAGCCCATACCGAGATTCGTGTTTCATTGGGGATATTTCACATCGAACGGCGAGGGTCGGTGTGCCGTCAACGGGAAGAGACAATCTGACGAAACTCAACCGCATCTTGCTGAATATAAGTGAGGCCTCGCTGATACAGTGTTTTTGCGGATGGGCTGAGTTTTGTCACCTCATCTCTTGTTAAGAATAAAGGCAACAATGGGGATAACGATAAACAACGAATATAAAAAGGGCTTAATTTTGCGATGGATTCCCGATAGCAAGAACCTCCATATCCAACAAAACGATCCACCGCTTTAGCGGCTTCAATGTCATTCATCCCATCACCCACATGCGCAATATGCTTATGTATTTTACGTAATTCCGTCACAATTTGTGATTTGCCACATTGGGTCGTTAACGGTGAGTGTTTATCAAAGCGTTGGTAATGACCCTGCTGATCGAAAGATACATTGACCGCAAAAACATTTTTTCCCGCAATGCCCAATCGTTCTGCGAAAGGAACCACCGCTTGCGTTATTCCGGCTGAAACAACATACACCGCTTTTCCTAACGCGTGCAAGCACGTAATCACTTTATCGACATCTGGTGTTAATGCTTGCCAATAAGCATCAATGACATACATCATTTGCGATTGTTGCGGACGTACTAAATCCAATCGGGCACGATATAATCCCGCATTGAGACCCGTTTCCGCCATTGCCTTTTCAGTCAGTGCATGCACTTGCGGATAAACGTTATTATATTTTGCTAAAACGGTAATCCCTTCCACGGCACTTAACGTGCTATCACAATCAAACAGGATTGCGTCCAGCGGGTATTCTATCTGCCATTGAAATGCTTGCATAATATTCACTGTGGTTTTCAGCAATTCCCCATTTTCCGATGGGGAATTGCTGTGTGGTTTTTAAGGTACATTCTACACTTTTTCATGCTAAACTTGCCAACTTGCTCAATCGTAGGAATTCAAGCATGATATTTAAAATTTTAACGCTCAACACCATTGCACTAAAAGGCCTTGAAACCTTCAATCCGCAAAAATATACGTTAAGTCCCGAAGAAAAAAGTCCCCATGCCATTTTAGTTCGTTCTGCGGATTTGCATAGCGCTCTACTTTCCATGCCGCTTGAAATTATCGCCCGAGCGGGTGTTGGGGTGAATAATATTCCCATTACGCAATGTACGGAGCTCGGTATTCCGGTTTTAAATACGCCCGGTGCTAATGCCAATGCCGTTAAAGAATTGGTGATTACCGGCATGTTACTTGCGTCTCGCCATATTTGCTCTGCATGGGATTTTACTCGAAAATTGCAAGGCAATGATCATGAGCTGGAACATCAAGTCGAAAATAATAAAAAATTATTTTCTGGTATTGAGCTACCCAATAAAACACTGGGGGTGGTTGGACTTGGTAATGTTGGCGTAAAAGTTGCCAACGCCGCATTAACGCTGGGCATGAAAGTGATTGGGTTTGATAATTCCATTACCGTGCAAAATGCCTGGAATTTATCATCCAGCGTACAACAGGCTCACTCCTTGGCTGAAGTGTGTTCGCAAGCGGATTTTATCACCCTTCACGTTCCACTACTGGACAGCACCCAACATCTTATCAATGAAAAATGCTTACGCCTCATGAAATCAAACGTAGTATTACTGAATTTTGCTCGCGAAGGGATTGTTGATCACAGCGCATTAGCCACCGCATTAGCGGAAAACAAAATACGTCATTACGTGTGTGATTTTCCGTGCGCCTCTTTTCAAAATAATCCTAAAGTGATTGCGTTACCCCATTTGGGGGCTTCTACCAAAGAAGCGGAGGAGAATTGCGCGGTCATGGCTGCCGAACAAATTCAAAAATATTTGGAGCACGGAGCTATTAAAAATTCCGTTAATTTTCCCAATGTTTTTCTACCGCGCAATGAAGGTTACCGTTTAACCGTTGCCAATCGCAATGTGCCCAACATTATTGCGCAAATCACCACAGTGCTTTCAAAACAAAACATTAACATTTTAGACATGATCAACAAATCACGCGACGATATTGCTTACAACATTTTGGATGTTGACACCGCAGTGAATGAAACGTTGTTGCAAGCAATTCGAAAAATTAACGGCGTTATTCGTGCACGGAAATTATGACCTCGTCTTCAGCCAACACTTCTTTCACGAAAGGAATGGTGAGCCGACGCTTTGCTTGCAGCGAGGCCTTATCTAATCGATCAAGAAAATGAAATAACGTTGTCATATTACCGCGGTGTTGCCGCAGCAAAAACTGCGCCACCAGCAATGACATCAATAAGCCGCGCTGTTCCGCACGTAATTGCAATGTTGTTATTTTTTCATTCTCTTGTAATTCCACCATCGGCAACACTAACCCCCACGATAAACGCGATTTTAAATCCGGTAAAAAACAGGGCGTGAAAGCAGGTAATGCTTTTGCACCTATGACCAATCGATTACTTTGTTCGCGCACTCGATTATAAAAGTGCAATAATGCCTCCTCCCAGTGGCAATCACCCAACACATGCTCAATATCATCTAAACAAACAAAATCAATCGATTCTAAATTTTGCAATACTTCTGGTGTTAAATGGGGTTCGGATAACGGCAAGTAAATAGCGGGGCTTTTCGCCTCATGACAACACGCTTGCAATAAATGACTGACCCCAACACCGGCTTCACCATACAGATAAATAAAATGTTCTCCACATCCCGCCATCATTTCACGCAAATGATGAATCACTTGTCGGTTATTTCCCGCAAAATAATTATCGAAGGTTGCGTCATCACGCAACGTCATGCCTAGTGTCAATTGCATATCGTTACTATATACCCATCACGATCCACTTTAGTGACCAGAGTAACCACTCTACCGTGCTTGCCATTGGTATTGCAAGGCTTGCGCTTCATCCTCCTTGCTCGAGGCAAACTGTTCGCTGGATTGCAAAGCCCGACGCAACGCATCTTCACTGCCCGTCGTATCCACTTCAAACAATAAACGATCTACCGTCATGTTTTTCAAAATGACGCGACTCACTGGGGTTAAGTGTTCCAACGTGTGGACGACTTGCAAATACTCATCTAAATCATGCACGCCGGTCACTTCCAACAAAACGGTGTTTTGTAAATTTGGCGCTTTTACTAAAGCATAATGGCTCGCCAATTCTTCCAACAGACGATCAAATCCCGCGATTAACGATAGTTGTAAATCTTTATCGTTGGTGGTCCACTCCGTCGCTGATCCTTTAGAATAAAATTTCCAGTGAATTTGTGTTTCATTCAGGACAGCCACCAAAACATGTTGCGCATGATAACGTGCAGAAAATTGTTGAACTTCAGTTGCAGACAATGCATCCAGTGGCTTGTCGGCTAACACCAGTTGATCTTCGATATCCAACAACGGCAGCATAATAGGGAGCCCGTGCTGCTTTGCAACATGATTGAGTGATTGCGCGAGTCCCGATTCCCCACTCGCCAGCATCTGCAAATCACCACTTAATTGCGGTGCTACAAACATGACGAGTGTTTCTGGTCTTTCTGAATTCCATACCGGTTGACCCGTTTTTTGTAATAAGTGCTGTAGGGTGCGTTGATCAAAAACCATTTGCAAATAAAGTGCCGGCGGCTGTTGATCATCGGATTTGACTTTATAACGGTAACTCACCAAATAATGATTCGCGCTGCGTAACGTGTTTTGTATCGCTGGAATCGTCATGATGGCAGGATTACCAGAAAGTTTTACCATGACTTGCGCATAGGCTGTCGCTACGGCTTGCTGAAACGCTTCTTTCGAACGGTCATTCACGATCACAGAAACCGTCGTCACCTGTGTCGCTTCTGTCAAAGCCTCTGACACCACACTGAACAACAAGCTCATGAGCAGCACGATGATAAGCAAAAACCTTGCCATAAACATTTTCCTTCGTTTGAATTGGGCACTGACTCCCTTGCAAGCGGTTCAGCAGGAACCGCTGATAGCAGTATACATTTTCAACGTTGGCATTTCGACTGACTCGTTTGACAGGAATTCCCCATCTCCCGATGGGGAATTCCTTCCCTTTCATTGACGCGGGCTGCAGGGGACCTGCATCCTCGCGATCAAGGGGGAGCGCGCAAAGCTCCCCCTGGATAATCCCCCACTGTTTCAATCTTTTGTTTTCTAAAACAATAAGTTGCCACATAATGAACTTGGGGAATTGCTGCTCGTTTGATGCTAGTTTAGGTTAATCCCCTCATTCCAGATTCCAGTTAGAATCGGACTCTGACGCGTCACTGTCTGACAGTTCGCCGTTCTTGGTGGAAAAGAAAGGGTGTGACTTAAGCAGCCCAGCAACGTCGACAGGCCCTGGCTTTAGCGGAACCTTTCCTTGTTGCGAATGCGGAACCAATGGATCGACCTTTTTTAGCTGAAAAGTTTTATTTTCAATCGCTTGGTTTAATGCATCCGGCAACGGTTCACAATGGAGACACGATCCCAGCTTTTTCTGGCCATTTTTAATTTGTGCCAACATAGACTTCCCAGCAGCTCCAATAATTTCTCCAGAAGGAAGCGGAAGCGGCGGTGGTGGTGGGGGGAAAGTAACTAGAACGGTACGGCTAGGAATAGCATTCACCGCCATAAGGGGCGATTTTTTTTCCGTAAAGGACTCACGGATTTCACTCATTTCTCTTTCAAGTCTGGCAATCCCCTGATCCATCTTGTTTTGCTCTCTCAGATAACGCATTTTTCGTTCCGAAAATTCCAATAGACGTTCATTTTCCTTTGCAATTTGCTCTTTTTGCAACTCCATTTGCATCGTAATAATCTTCACGTCTCTTTGCGCTTCCCGCATGTGAGTACCACATTCCTTCAGATACTGCGCCCATTCGTGGTTAGAATAATTCCTTATTTGTCGGCATAGTGGCGGTGGCGGTAAACTTTCTTGAGCCATCGTCAACGTTAATAACCATTGCTGTATTCGTGTGAACCATCCCACAATGACACTGGAAGTGAATTTGGCTGTTTGTAAATAATTTTTCGGCGTGGTATTCGATTCTGAACTTGGAGTGTGTCCCACGACATGCCAAAACTGCTGTTGATATTCTGGAACAAAATTCGCATAAGCGTCTTTATACTGACTTTTATCGTCTAACACCAAAACAAAAATAATAAACACATTTAAATAGCGTCGTTCAGATGAAGAAAGAGGACTCACATCCATCGCATGCTCCTTGCTGATCGCTTGGAGAAAATCAAAACACTCATGCTGCAATCCCTCGGAAGATTCAATTAATCCCTTTCTCAGTGCATGGTTGGCTTGTTTTAACAACACGTTCCTCACCAGTTTTTTTATTAAACGCGCGGTCTCTTTCTCAACTTTCATTTGAACCTTAAAATCTTCTGGAATTCGATGATTCTGAAAATCTTCTCTCCACGTTTTCCATTTCGCTAATCGCCTCTCTGTGTCAGCCTGCTCCTGTGCAAAAGCACCAAGACCATGCTGCAAAGTGGTCATCTCTTCTTCTAAGTGTTGCACGTAATTTGCATCGTGTAGCATCAGCCTCTTGTGGTTTGCCTGTGTGTTTTTCATCTCTTGTAACTGATCCTCGAGCTTCTTTTCCTTTTCCACAAATTCTGTAATTTCTTTTTTCAATTCGTCCACATTTTCTGACGGCAATGAAATAATCGGTTCCGATGCGCCCTTTTCAAGATTGACGGGAGTTCCTGCAGAAACAACTTCTTTCTCTACGGGTTGAATAAAATCACCCGGGCATCGATCGATTAAAAGTTGCAAATAATCAAACTTATTCGCATCCCCCAAATTTAAAAATGCAGTCATAAAATTTTGGGGGTCAAAGGAATAGCCAAAATCGTTATTTAATTTTTCGCTAATCGCGCACGCTGCAGGGTGTTGTGGATTTTCAGATAATAATGCCTGCAAGAGGGTTGCTAATAAAAAATTTTCAAACGAATGTCGATGCAACCGGTTTTTAATCCAATTGCTAGCACGTTTTTGATATCGATCACGCAGTGCAGGCAGCAACGAGGAAAAATCTGTCGCAGAATAGGTTTGTTCTGCATGGCTGACTCCTTTCGTTTTATCATGTTTCCATAAAAATCCACGCCATTTCGTTTTTAATGTCTCATCAATCCAAGTACGATAATTTTCCGCTGCTGAATTGAAATATTCTTTTACATTCATGAAACCAGCCCTACCCAGTCAGTTGAATCGTCTAAAAGACCTCAGTTATATTCGCTCAGGCTAGCTCCGTCAATGCACATTAGTCTCAAAATAAGCCAAATAGAACAATAATTTTTCTTTCAGGAAGGGGATTACTATTTTCAATGCGGACATGATCTTGTTAAAATACCCGCTCTTCATCTAAAGCACGCGGTTATCGAAATGGCAAATAACAAACCTGAATCGTTATCGTACAAAGAGGCTGGCGTGGATATCACTCAAGCCAACGAATTTGTCGAATCCATTAAATCGACCGTTAAACGCACACACCGACCTGGTGTGATCGGCACTATCGGTGGTTTCGGTGCGCTGTTTGAAATGCCCATTGATCGTTATCGTCACCCCATTCTTGTTTCTGGTACGGATGGCGTTGGCACCAAATTAAAATTGGCTATTGAAATGAATCGGCACGACACCATTGGTATCGATCTTGTGGCGATGTGTGTCAATGATATTTTGACGCTCGGTGCTGAACCGCTTTTTTTTCTGGATTATTATGCCACCGGAAAATTATCGCTGCCGCAATCGCGTGCCATTATTGCTGGCATTGGCAAGGGGTGTGAACTTGCCAAAGCCGCTTTAGTTGGCGGTGAAACCGCAGAAATGCCTGGTATGTATCACGGCAAAGATTACGATTTGGCAGGTTTCTGTGTGGGTGTCGTCGAAAAAGAAGAAATGATCGATGGGAGCGCCATACAACCCGGCGATGTGATGTTGGCATTGGCCTCCTCTGGACCTCACTCGAATGGTTATTCCCTGATTCGCCACGTCGTAGAACGTGGCCATCATAAACTCACTGAAGCTTTTGATGGCAGCACGCTGGGTGAGGTTCTTCTGCAACCCACGCGCATCTATGTCACGACCCTTTTAGCGCTGAAAGCAAAGCTCCCGATTCATGGACTAGTGCATATTACGGGTGGTGGTCTCGTGGAAAATATTCCTCGCATCTTGCCACAGCATTTACAAGCCGTACTAGACCCCGACAGTTGGACATGGCCCCTGATTTTTCAATGGTTACAGGAAAAAGGCAATATTGCCCTCTCTGAAATGTATCGTACGTTTAATCTCGGCGTGGGCATGATCATCATCGTCAACCCAACACACGCTCAGCAAGCCATGCATCATCTGACGATGCTGGGCGAAACCGTCTGGCAAATAGGCACCATTCAAGCGCAAAAAAACGCAACACCCAAAGTGATATTGGACTGATGGCGCAACCGTTATCCCTCGTTGTACTCATTTCTGGTAATGGCTCTAATCTACAAGCGATTATCGACGCTATTGCACAGCACCAATTACAGGCTGAAATTAAAGCAGTGATCAGCAATAAGGTGGATGCCTATGGTCTGACACGTGCAGAAAAAGCCCATATTCCAACACGGGTTTTTTCACGGCGAGATTATCCCGATCAAAATGCCTTTGATAACGCCTTACTTCAAGCGATTGCGGCTTATTCTCCCAATTTAGTGGTGCTCGCGGGTTTTATGCACAAATTAGGGCCTGCCCTTGTACGCTATTTTATGGGGCGAATGATTAATATTCACCCTTCCTTATTGCCAAAATATCCAGGTTTACACACCCATCAACGTGTACTAGAAGCCAAAGATCAGCGGCACGGCGTCAGTATTCACTTCGTGACAGAAGAATTAGATGCCGGCCCCATCATCAGCCAAATGTCATTGTCCGTCAGGACAGAGGATACCGCAGAAAGCCTGCAACAACGGGTTCTGCAATTAGAACATCGACTTTATCCTGAAACATTACGTTGGTTTGAACAAAAAAGAATCAATTTTATGGGTGGAAAAATCTGGATGGATGGAAAACCCTTAAGCGACACTGGCTGCCGGGTAGATTAATAATATGCGCTTTTTATAAACAAAACAATCAATAGGATGTGCTATTATTACCTTATTGACGATCTTCCAGACTGTTTTTAAAGGAATTTGGACAACGTAGTACTTTTTATTCGTTCAAAAATATGTGACCATACAGCAAAAAGTACTGCATAACGTTCGTCCAAATGTGTGTGAAAATAATAAAGGTTAAGGGTCCAGCCATGGTAAAGTCAGAATTAATTAATCGCATCATCGAAAAGCAAGAAAGCTTATCACGACGCGATGTTGAAGCCAGTGTCAACACGATACTGGAATGCTTGAGCAATAGCCTTGGCCAAGGCGATCGCATTGAAATCCGCGGCTTTGGCAGTTTCAGTTTGCATTACCGACCCCCACGCAAAGCGCATAACCCCAAAACAGGGGCGCGGGTGTACACCGAAGCAAAATATACTCCGCACTTTAAACCGGGTAAAGAATTGCGGGAACGCGTCAATGAAAGCCGCAGCACGTGCCCGATCAAAGTGTTGGCGAAAGAGGATGACGACGATCAAGATGGGGATGATTAATCCAACCGTCTAACGGTCGCCGCTCGGTTTTATTTTTGCCTTTTGAGTGATTTTCAGTGCCCCATCATATAACTTTTGCCGACTTTCCCCTGTGATTTTTTGGGCTAATTTTACCGCTTGTTTTAATGACACTTCGGATAACAAAATTTCTAATAAGTGATGACATTCTGTTTCTGAAGTAGGGGATTTCTCTGAAGCACCAGCAACAATAATGACATATTCCCCTTTTTGCTGCTCTGGCTGTTGTATTATATGCAATAGCTCACCCAAAGGGGCTTGCCGCACTGTTTCATATTTTTTGGTGAGTTCACGTGCCACACACGCCATACGATCTGAACCGAACTTTTCAACCAATAATTGCAGCAAATTTTCGATACGATGTACCGCTTCATAAAAAATCAGTGTCCGGGTTTCTAACGCGAGCGTTTGCAAACGCTTTAAACGTTTTTCTCCTTTCGGGGGTAAAAATCCCTCAAACACAAAATGATGTGTCGGTAATCCTGATGCGCTAAGCGCCGCGATTGCCGCACAAGGTCCTGGAATCGGAATCACAGGAATACGTGCCGCATGCGCCGCAGCCACAACAGGAAATCCGGGATCACTAATCAATGGAGTCCCCGCATCCGAAATTAAAGCCACGTTTTCACCCGCCGTTAGTCGGCGCATCATTTCTTCCACCCGTTTGTTTTCATTAAATTCATGCAGTGATACCAAACGCTGCTGAATACCAAAATGCATCAACAATCGTTGGCTATGTCGAGTATCTTCTGCCGCAATACAATCGACGTGTTTTAGTACCTCAACGGCGCGCAGTGACATGTCCTGTAAATTGCCGATAGGTGTCGCTACCACGTATAATGTGCCCAAATCAGTTCTCCTCATGCGTGCTTCTCAATACACCATAACTGCTTTATACTTTGGAACGCGTACGAAATCACTTTTACAACTTTTTCATGAAAAAAGGATAACGCGTGACTGAATTCAACGGGGAGTCTAGCATGAAATTCATTGTTGCTGTCATCACGAGTGCGCTCTTGCTTACCGGCTGTCATCCGAATCCTTTACCTCTCCCCCGGCAAGCCGCACGGACACCCACCGCGCAAGAATCCTTACAACTGGCCGCAGCCAGCCAAGGACAACAGCAGCAATATTATTTGTTGCAAAGTGCAGAAACGGCACTTGACAGCCATCAATCACAAGAAGCCATAGAAGCATTAAAACACGTTAATCGCCAACAATTATCCCCCGAACAACAAATTAATTACCTCATCATTCAGGCTCAACTGGCATTAGATGAAAAACAACCGCAAAGTGCTTTGCCATATTTACAACAAGCGCAATCCAATAATGTGGCTCTCTCTGCTGACCTACAAAGTAAACTGCAAAAATTATTGGCCAAAACGTATTTTGCCATGAACGACATTTTACCGGGGTTGAATAATGGTTCAGCTGCCTACCAGCTGGCAACAGCAACTGATGAAAAACGACAAATCTCATTATTTTTATGGCAAAAACTGGAAACGTTGAACCCTTCTCAACTACGAGCACTACAAAAAAATGCGGCAACAGAAGCGCAACGAGGCTGGCTAGACCTCATGATGACGACGAAAAACCTGACCTTACGCAATGATAATTTGCTGGATGCGATTAAACAGTGGCAAAAGCAATATCCCCATCATGCAGCACAAGCACTGTTACAAAACATGGGAACCCGTAACAGTATGCTGGCTCGACCCGCCCAACACATTGCACTACTTTTGCCTTTAAATGGCGATTTAGGGAATCAAGGGCGCGCCATCCGCAATGGCTTTCTCGCCGCTTATTATCAAAGGCAATCCGTTGGCTATTCGCCACAAATTAGTATCTTAGATACCACTCAAGATTCCATACCGAATCTTTACAGCAAGGCCGTCAAAGAAGGTGCTGATCTTGTCGTTGGACCTCTACTGAAATCAGACATTCAATCGCTCATTGCATCAAAACCATTAGCAGTACCAACGATCGCACTAAATACGGTTCCCAACGTAGGGAATATTTCCAATCTCTTTTTTTTCGGTCTAGATCCGGATGATGAGGTTCAACAGGTTGCCGACAAAATGCGAATCGATCATCGTCGTCGTGTTTTATTGATGACACCTCAAGATGCCTGGGGGCAACGAATTCGCGCCGTTTTTCAACCTTACTGGGAAAAACAAGGGGGTGTCATCCGTGCGGAAATTCAATATCATACTCGGGCCCAACTCGCCAACCAATTGTTAGACGCTTTTCATTTAACGGCGTCTCAACGACGTTACATGAGTTTACGCTCCATACTCAGAAAAAATCCGCGTTTTGTTCCGCGACGACGAGATGATTTCGACGCTATTTTTGTCGTAGCAACACCCGCGATGGGGCGGCAAATTATTCCTCTGTTGCGTTTCTATTACGCGAGCGATATTCCTACTTATTCTACGTCGCAAATTTATACCGCTTCACGGCAAAAAGATCATGACCTCGATGGAGTTATTTTTGATGACATCCCTTGGTTATTTACCAACAATATCACATTGCCAGCCTCATTAATGACCGTACAACAGAAAATTATCGCTTCCTGGCCTGAGTCCTATGCTGCTTATCCAAGACTTTACGCGTTAGGTGCCGATGCTTTTGGATTAATCTCCAAAATCAGCCAAATGTCACTCTTGCCTAATGTGGGCATCAGTAGCGCCACAGGGGAACTATTTTTAGAACCCAATGGCAAAGTTTATCGTCGACTGGTGTGGGCTCGGATTAATAATGGGAAGGCAAGATTGCTGTCATCCTAGCTGGATATTTCACCTCGAACGGCGAGGGCGTAGCCTCGGATTCATGTATCTGCTGCAAAGCGGGTGACGCGAGGAAGACGATCTTGCCGCGCAGGCGAGGCTTTGCCGCGAGATGGCGAGCGGCAGGACCCGCGAACATGGAGTAGGCACCCGTTTACATCAATACAAGGCTACACCTAACGGCGATTGGAACGTGCACGTTCCATACGGTATTGCTTATCCTCCAACATCCAGTAAATTTTAAGACATGGCAATACATTTAAAACACGGCAAACGTGCGGAACACAACGCATTACGCTTTTTGAAACAACAAGGCCTGCATCTCATTTTAGAAAACTATCGTTGCCGCTCGGGTGAAATTGATTTAATCATGCAAGACCATCAGGTGATTGTTTTTGTAGAAGTGCGTCTGCGCACCAACCCCACTTATGGCAGTGCGGTTGAAAGTATCAGTACTGGGAAACAATGCCGCATCATCCATGCCGCACAACATTACTTGATCACACAGGGGAAAGTCTATCAACACCATGATGCACGTTTTGATGTACTGGGTATTAATGCTCAACAACAAATAGACTGGATTAAAAACGCCTTTGAGGTACAATAGTGGTCAATTTCCACTAAAATAATATCCCTATGGAAACCATCGAAAAAATTAAGCAACACTTTAATGACAGCATCCACACCAAGATTATGGCTGCCGATACGCTCGTCGAAGCGATTCGTCAAGCCAGTGAAATTTTGGTGCAAAGCTTATTATCCAATAATAAAATTCTTACTTGTGGCAATGGGGGTTCTGCTGCAAATGCGCAACATTTTGCGGAAATTATGCTGAATCGTTTTGATACCGAACGTCCAAGCTTACCTGCTATCGCATTATCGACAGGTTCAATTACGTTAACTTCTATCGCTGACGATTTTCATTACGCGGATATTTTCGCGAAACAAATCGAAGCCTTTGGACAACAAAACGATGTCTTGATCCTTTTCTCCCCACACGGTAATTCTAAAAATATTCTTGATGCCATTGAAACCGCGCATCAGCGTCAATTGCATGTCGTCGCACTAACGGGCGGGGACGGAGGAGAAGTCACGACACTCTTAAACCCGAATACCGATGTTGAGATTCGCGTCCCCTCTGCATCTTCCGCACGCATTCAAGAGACGCATTTATTAATTACGCATTGCTTATGTGATGCGATCGATCAATCATTATTTGCGACTGAGGAACCTTCATCATGAAAAAATGGGTTATGCTTTTTGCCTTAATGCCTGCTTTATACGGTTGTGTTGCTGTACCCGCTGCACTCGTGGTCGGTGCAACAGCCGGTGGCGCTGTTGTTTACGATAAACGTAGTCTCAAACGATTACGCGAAGATCAAAAAGCCGTGAATATGGCAGAATACTGGATGAGTCGAGACCCCCTTCTGGCGAAAAATAACCATATTAGTTTGACTGTTTACGATGGTATTGGCTTACTGGTAGGACAAGCCTCCAGTGAAGAAGCTCGCAACAAAGCGTACGAGCTTTTAACCAGTGCCCCTCATGTCAAACGCGTCTATAATGCGATTGTTGTTGAAGCCCCCAGCTCAACCATGCAACGCGCTAGCGACTCTATGCTGACGGGGAAAGTCCGCACGGCATTATTAGCAGAACGTGGTTTACAATCTAATAACATTAAAGTCGTTACGGAAGATGGCATCGTTTATTTGCTTGGGGCTATTTCTCGCAAACAAGCCGATTTAGCGACAAACGTAGCACGACATGTTTCCGGGGTATTGAAGGTCGTCAAGGTGTTTGAATACACCTAATGGGGCGGAAAACGCTGCCCTGCTGAAAAAGGACAGGAATTCCCCATCTTTCGATGGGGAATTCCTTCCCTTTCATTGACGCGGGCTGTAGGGGACCTGCATCCTCGCGATCAAGGGGGAGCGCGCAAAGCTCCCCCTTGATAATCCCCCACTGTTTCAATCTTTTGTTTTCTAAAACAATAAGTTGCCACATAATGAACTTGGGGAATTGCTGAAAAAGGATAACACAACATGACTGCATCTGATATTTTCGCCAAATTAGCCATTATGGCATTGCCACTGATTTTTGGTATTACATTACATGAAGCTGCACATGGTTGGGTTGCGAGCAAGTTAGGTGACAAAACAGCATTAATGCTCGGAAGAGTCACGCTAAACCCACTAAAGCACATCGATCTCGTTGGCACCATTATTTTACCTGTGGCAATGCTGATTCTGTCACGTTTTACTTTCATGTTTGGCTGGGCAAAACCCGTGCCAGTCACGTGGAGTAATCTTAAAAATCCGCGCCGCGATATGGCGCTAGTCGCGCTAGCAGGCCCTGGCGCTAACTTTGTGATGGCCCTTCTCTGGGCGAGTATTGCTAAAGTGGCGTTATTGTTACATACCAACGGTGCGCCCATCACGCAAAACGTCGACGCGTTTTTTATTTTATCAGGAAGTTACGGCATTATGTTGAATTGCGTTTTGCTGGTATTAAATTTAATTCCTATTCCACCACTGGATGGTAGTCGCATTGTTTCCGCTCTGTTACCGCCGCGCTTGTCTTATCGGTATGGATTAATGGAACCCTATGGAATATGGATTATTTTGGCTTTGATTTTTTTGTTTGGACGACAGATTTTATTTCCACCGGTAATCGCGTTGATCCAGTTGATTAGCAGTTGGTTTGGTATCCCGATGGGGGGAATGTGATTGCCGCATGACTGTGGCGACACCCTGTTACTTCACGATTTTCAGACTCGGACGACCTCCACTTTTTTTATCCGTATCGTCAGGCCGATCGGTTTGTGGCGGCTCAGGAGGTAGGTGATCATCGTCATCTTCACTAAATACCATGCCACGACCATTTTCAAACGCGTAAATGGCTTTTACAGCCCGAACGGGAATCAACAAATGATGGGAAATACCTGAAAAACGCGCATCAAATTCGACAACTTCATTACTTAAGCGCAAGTTTGCCACCGCTTCAGGTTCGATGTTTAATACGATTTTTCCATCTTCAACATATTGTGCAGGCACGCGCGTCATTGAGTCCGTAGCATCAACCATAATGTACGGCGTGAGGCGATTATCCACCAACCATTCGTAAATCGCACGAATGAGATAAGGCCGACTAGAAGTCATGTTTTTCTCTTAATTCACGTTCCGAATCGGTCAAACTCGCTTGAAACGCATTACGTTTGAAAACGCGCTCTTCGTATTTTGCAACCGGTTTTGCTTTCGTGGAATAAGGAAGCTCAATACCGAGCGCCGGCAAACGCCATAACAGCGGTGCAATGACACAATCGACTAACGTAAAATCTTCACTTAAAAAATAGGGTGAATTGGAAAACACGGGAATTACTGTCATCAATGCATTTTTTAATTCCAGGCGTGCGGCATCCGCTTCAGTATCACGACGTTCAATCATATTGACTAAGTTATACCAATCACGCTCAATGCGATAAATCATCAAACGGCTTTTTGCTCGAGAAACGGGATATACGGGTAATAACGGAGGGTGCGGAAAACGCTCATCCAAATATTCCATAATGATTTGTGCGTTGTATAAGACTAATTCGCGATCGACTAAGGTGGGCAGGGTATTGTAGGGATTCAAATCAACGAGGTCTTCACACGGATGACGATCATCGACATTGACGATATCAACGCTAACGCCTTTTTCGGCTAACACAATACGAACTTGGTGACTATAAATGTCTACTGCGCCAGAATACAAAGTCATAATGGAGCGCTTCATCGTTGTCATGCGTTTCTCCCTAATCAAAGTTCCTGGGCTGATGCCCAGGGTTCGGCTTCGCTATAAAAATCCCCGGGTTGACGCCTGGGGTATTTTTCCTATATGAATTTCGCCTGCTCGGGAAACCCCCACTGTTTCAATCTGTCGTTTTCTAAAACAATAAGTTGCTAGATAGTGAACTCGGGGAATTGCTGACGACGGCTCAGGGTTTGATGATATTAACGTTTGGAGAATTGCTTTCCTCTGCGCGCTCCGACCAAGCCCACTTTTTTACGTTCCACTTTACGAGGATCCCGTGTTACAAAACCGGCCTCACGTAATGCTCGGTGCCATGGGCCATTTTCATCGTCTGGAGTTAAACCCATTTGTTCCCTTTCGTAAGAGATTAATGCACGGGTAATACCGTGACGAATGGCGCCTGCCTGACCGGAGATACCACCCCCGATCACTGTTGTATACACATCAAATTTGTCAGCGCATTCAACCTTATTTAAAGGTTGACACACCACCATACGAGCGGTGTTGTGCGTTGTGTCACGAGCAAAATATTGATCTAACGGTAAGCCATTAACGAGGACGTTGCCGGTACCTGGACGTAAAAATACACGTGCTGATGACGTCTTACGTCGGCCGGTAGCATAATTTTGTTGTTTTCTAGCGACTGCCATGCGTGATTACCCTTTTATTCTTCAATCGATTGTGGTTGTTGCGCCTGATGTTGGTGCTCACCGCCACTGTAAATTTTGAGTTTACGAAACATTTGTCGTCCTAAAGGTCCTTTGGGCAACATCCCCTTAACCGCAATTTCCAGTACACGGCCCGGATGCTTTTTTTGCATCTGTGCAAATGTCGTGACTTTAAGACTGCCATTATAACCGGAATGACGATAATAGAGTTTATCACCCTGTTTTCGGCCAGTGACCGCCAGTTTATCGGCATTGATCACGATAACGTAATCCCCCGTATCCACATGTGGGGTAAAATCAGGCTTATGCTTGCCACGCAAACGGCGGGCAATATCGCTGGCCAAACGACCTAACGTCTTATCGGCAGCGTCGATGAGAGTCCACTTTCTCTCAACTGTGTTGGAATTGGCCATGTAAGTTGTCATGGGACAC
This sequence comes from Coxiella sp. RIFCSPHIGHO2_12_FULL_42_15, assembly GCA_001797285.1. Lineage (GTDB taxonomy): Bacteria > Pseudomonadota > Gammaproteobacteria > Coxiellales > Coxiellaceae > 2-12-FULL-42-15. The sequence goes on along the minus strand of MGOZ01000052.1, from coordinate 15,476 downwards.
TTGCTCCTAAATGCATGAAAGGCACGGAATAGTACAGTAAAGGCGCCCAATAAACAAGGCCCTCCGCACATTTTCCAGATTTTGCCTGTGGCCTAACAAAAAGGCAAGCGTTCGTTTAGGCTCCCAGCACATCTTGCCGAACTCTTCGCGATGGGCTTTAACTTTATTTAATGAAGTTAATGACAATGGAAACCCGATGAAAATACCCTTGAAAAACAGAGTGTTTAAAGCAGTACTCACGAAAAACCCGCTAAAATCCGGGTTTTTTAGCGTGTTATCGCAAAAATTCTCATAAAAACATATGCTTTTTATATAGAATATGCTATTTTTGAACGAACAGGTGATAAATTCGCCTATTAACATCATGTCAATCAACTTAGACGTTAGAGGAAATTGAAATGGCAGTCAAAAAAAAACGTAAAACACAAGGAAGTTCTTCAAAAAGAAAGACCTCCGCCCGCAAAAAAACCTCCACTAAAAAAGTCAGTGCGGCGAAAAAAGCGGCAAATTCCGCCGCCATTCGCACGGCGCTCAACAAATCACAGTTGCTAACAGAAGTAGCCGAAACAACCGAACTGAGCAAAAAGCAAGTCAGCTCTGTGATTGAAGAACTCTCTGTGGTTATGCACCGTCACTTGAAAAAAGGCGGCGCGGGGGAGTTTACCTTACCTGGCCTCATTAAATGCGTTGTCAAACGCAAACCTGCGACCAAAGCGCGTAAAGGCATTAACCCATTCACGGGTGAAATGATTACCTTCAAAGCGAAACCCGCTCGTAACGTCGTAAAAGTACGTGCCCTCAAAAAACTCAAAGAAATGGTTGGTTAAACCACGAGTTACCTTGCTCTGGGCATTCCTCAGAGCAAGTTCTTCTTTAATTTTTTGTTAAGAATTAGATGATAGACTGATAGCACCCTAAATTTATTTGAGGTCCACTTATTATGTTTGAGTCATCAATCCGAACTCCGCTAACAGAAGCCGAAGAAAATAAATTAAAAGAACAAGTCGCTGCGGCAAAAGACAGGTTACAAGCGGAAAAAGTGCAAAAAGCATATGGTTTGTATTTAAGATCATGCCCTGCTTTTTCGGGAGAATCGGAAAAAGACAAGGAGCGTTTGGCAGGATATGTCGTAGAGTCGTTTGTTGTTAATCGAGACGAAAAAAATAATGCTTCAGAACGATATAAAGACATCCGCAAAACGTTAAACGGCCTACCAAAAGGCGATCGAAACAAAGTGCAAGCGGCTCTTCGGGATCCTGAAACGAAGAAATGGTATGATTACCATAAACTCGCCGATGAAACCAATGGCGAGGGTGGCCGTGTCCGTTTTCATCAATACACCCCCATTGCACGAGCCAATCAAGCGTTACGACGGTTTGAAAAAGACGGTATTAATAACGTTTCGAAAGAAAGCAAAGCTCACAACGAGGTAGCAGCAAAAGCACTCCTCGAAAAAGATTTTGAGGATGATAACAAACACAAATTTTTAACGCTTCCCTTTGTTGGGAACGAAAATACCGAAGAGCTCAATCAAAAAATTGCGCGGCTGAATGCTGGAATAGAGGGCCTTCAGAAAATTGCTGCTGCACTTCGGGAAGTCCCTGCCTCTGAATCGTTGCGAAGAGAATACGAGGACCAGCGGGAATTTATTAAAAAACAATCCGCAGAATTGCGTGCATATGCTTTACAACAGGGTTCTTTTTTTAAGTACTTTCATTCCAATGATTTCGAGCAATTTTCTGCCATATTTAAGAAGACGGATCAGCACTTCAATGATGGTATTAAAAATACGAATCAGTTCTTAAGTGACCATAAAAAAATTGGCGCACCTGTCGTTTCTCTCGAAATTTCTGGAGAGGGTTATGTCTCTATATATAGCAATGGGAAGAAATCCCATGTGTTGGGTGCCGACCGGACTCCCCGGAAATATTCCAACGAGGCGCTGCGAGAAGCACTGAAATCCTACCAGGACGAAATGGCAAAAAAAGACCCACCAGGATTTAAGTGGGTAACGGGTGGTCCCAAAAAGTATTATTTCCATGAACCATCATTGTTTGGCCTTTCAAGTTCATACAGTGAAGCTGAAAGAGACCACTTTTTAGCCATTCTCAACCAGAAGCAAGACAAATTTGATGCGAAAAAGGAAAATCCCCATCTGGCTGGTCAAGCTAAAAAAGGAGACGACAGCGGCGTAGCTGCTGCTTCGGACATAACGCCGCCAGCGTGGAAAAATCGCGATAGTATTTCGGTACCGCAAAACAGCGGCAATAATTCGGGGGCAAAGGACGGCAGCAATTCTTCGCCTCTTTCCCCCGCCGCTTAGCGGGTAACCTCGGCCTCGGATTCATGTAGTTGCTGCAAAGCGGGTGACGTAAGAAAGACGATCTTGCCGAGCAGCGAGACGGTGAGCGGTAAGTATCTTAAATCAATGGATTGCTACTTGTTTAATGCAGCACATCTTCACCTCTCCCAAGGGGAGAGGTCGCCGGTACTCCGGCGGGTGAGGGGGAACTTGTCATCCAGCTAATGCCTGATAAATAACAGCCAAAACATCTTGGCTATTATTCAATACTTCATGATTCCAAAAACGAATAATGCGATATCCGTTCTGCTCGAGAACATAAGAGCGTTTATCATCATATTTTTGTTGTTCGATATGTTGACCACCATCTAACTCGACAATTAATTTTTTTTCTAAACAAACAAAATCGACAATAAAATTTTTTATCACATGTTGCCGTCTAAATTTATAATCACCCAGGCAGCGATTTCTTAAATGGTGCCATAAAAATCTTTCCGCATCCGTTTGTGATGTTCTCAAATTTTTTTTAAATTGAGTCAGCTTATTCAAGATCCCCCTCACCCGCCGTGCTTCGCACGTCGACCTCTCCCCTTGGGAGAGGTGAAGATGTGCTACATCAATCCAATTTTGGATAGCAAGCTTAACCTATTAAATAAAGATTTTGAACAGGTTCTAAATTACAATCGAAGTTGAAAACGCTTGATATCTTCGACCTCCGAGCGTTTCACTCGCTCTCGGCGTTCAACATCTCGCTCAGAAGGTTCATACCCAGAAATCGTCAATTGCGCGTCCGCCACATGCATCCAGATAGCCCATTTCATGATGGCGTGACCATCCACAATGTGGATCCCTTCCCACCCCATTCGACGCGCCAATTCAACCATTTCAGCAGCTGTTTCGAAGGCTTGGCGCCAAATCGTGCCTTTATCCGGATTCACGAGATCGCCACCATCACCATCACCGTCATCATCGCCTTTTTTCTTTTTACGCTTAACCCCAATACGATAATCGCCACCACCAAATAGAAATGCCCCAGGTGAGGTTGCCATGGCGTCACCATAATTGAGAATGGTCCAATCGGTTTTTGCTTTAACCCGCTTGACGGCAGAGAAAGGATCCAACACATTGGTGCTTAATATCTGAACGAATGGCCAACGGTCTAAAAAATATTGGATTTCTTCGTGTGTGATTTCACGATCCCAAACAGGAACCGTCAAACCCACTTTTTTTAATCCTTCCGCCAAATCGGGGGGTAAGTGATAGGATTCCGGTGGCCGACTCTCTATGTTCATATAATAATCACTCTTAATCAAAAATTAATTCCTGTTATTGTACTTGGTTTAAAGCAGTTTGAGCAAATCTTTTGCTTTGAATGGAGTGTAGCCTCAGAGCCATTGATAAACCTCGGCCACCTCCGGCTTGCAACGCTGACATTTCATTCCACAGTGAGCGGGTTTCTCACAACGACAAATTTTGCCTTTGCGAATCCAATGCTCCAGCAACGCTCGCATCATTTCGGGAGGCTGCTTAAAATGCCACGCGATTTCCTGCAAATTGGCCGTTTGTTTTTGAATGAAATAATCGCGCAACGCTAATAACATGACTTCACCTATTTGGGCGCCACAATCAGTACACCCGACCCACTCGATTTCGTATGATTTCCGCGATAGGCATACCAACGCATGATGACCACCGTTACCAATAACACCCCTAACAGAGTGCTTATCCATAACCATGAACTCATCGGATGCTGCCAGAGCGTTAAGGCTTGATACGCGATGACTGCTAACGCATACGCTAAGCCCGTGCTCCAACCGACGGAAAAATACGCCCATTCTGCCCCGACTTCGCGCCGCATTGCCGCCATGGTGGAAATGCAAGGGAAATACAATAACACAAATAACAAATAGGCAAAGGCGGCGGCTTTGCCACCAAAGCGTTCCGACATCATCCCATAAGCGGAAACCGTCATGTCGTGCGAAGGTTCGCTCGCTAAAATAGGATTTTTCACCGCGCCACCCAATTGCGCTAAATTTTGTGGGATAGACAGTAAGGCTGTTTTTAAGTCACCCCAAAAATGGAAAATTTTATTTTCTTCCGTCGGAATGGAATGGCTATACAAGGCATTTAACGTTCCGACCACCACTTCTTTCGCCAAAACACCCGTCGCTAAACCCACCGTGGCTGGCCAATTCTCCTGTGATATCCCCATGGGCGCAAAAAGCGGCGTGATGGTTCGACCCACTTGCGATAAAAGGGATTGTCCCTGCACCGAAATCGAGTTTAGTATTCCCATTAACACACAGATGGGAACAATATATTTTCCTGCGCGCCACACAAATCCTTTTAACCGATGCCACGCATGACGGCTCAATACACTGAATCGTGGAATATGATACGGTGGCAACTCCATCACCAATGGCGCTGGTTTACCTTGCAATAACGTTTTACGTAACGCCAATCCAGATAATACGGCAACGACAATACCGAGCACATACAAAATAAAAATAATTCCCGCCCCATGTTGCGGAAAGAAGGCACTCGCAAACACAGAAAAAATCGCTAACCGCGCACCACACGACATAAACGGCATCATCATCACTGTTAAAATGCGATCACGCGGATTTGACAGCGTCCGCGCCCCCATCACTGCGGGCACATTGCATCCGAACCCAACAATCATCGGCACAAACGAACGCCCCGGCAATCCCAGCATTTGCATGAAACGATCCATCACAAAGGCCGCACGCGCCATGTAGCCGCAATCTTCTAACAAGGCTAAAAACAAAAACATCGCCCCCAAGACTGGCGCAAACGTCACCACGGTATTGATCCCTTTCCCAATTCCATTCGCTAAGATGGCGATTAACCACAGAGGACAATGCCATTGTTGCAAAAGCACCGATAGACCATCCACAAAAAGGGTCGTGCTCGTCAAATCAAAAAAATCTTGAAACGCACCTCCTACGTTAATTGAAAATAAAAACATGAAATACATCACCGCAAAAAAAAGAGGAATACCCAATACCCGATTTAATACGACGCGATCGATCATCTCCGTCGCATTGTGACGTGGTGTTTTATTCAATGCAGTGACTTTATCGGCGATATGATTTGCCATACGGTAACGTGCATCCGCAATAATAATATCTGCTTCTTCTTGCAACTGTTCTTCGATATAACGCAATTGCGTATGCACTTGATGCAATATCCCTTCTGATACTTGTTGACTCGCGTAATGATCTTGCTCTAAAAGACGCAGCGCTAGCCAAGCGGCGCGCGCTGTTTTTTCATGCGGCGTATGAATATGCTCCATGAGTAAAGACAAGCTGTGTTGCACGGATTCTGGTAAAGATAATGTAAAATACGTTGCTTTTTGGAGCTGACGGGCGGCGATCATTGCGGATTTTAACGCTTCAATTCCCTCACCTTGGCTCGCCACTAAAGGTAATACAGGACAACCTAATAATTTTGCTAACTGCACTAAATTTAAAACAATGCCACGTCTTTTCACGACATCCATCATGTTAACCGCAATCACAACCGGCAAACCCATTTCCAACAATTGCAGCGTTAAATAAAGGTTGCGAACAAGATTACTGCCATCAATGACGTTGATAATGACATCGGCCTCATCCGAAAGTAAATAATGGCAGGTGATCGTTTCATCAATGGCCGCTTCGTTTGTTACCGTGGTAGAGTAAACACCGGGCAGATCAATCACCTGAATTTCTTGTTTTTCATGCCGAAAATAACCGGATTTTCGATCGACGGTCACTCCTGGCCAGTTACCCACGTGTTGGCGCGATCCTGTCAATGCATTAAATAAAGCGGTTTTACCGCAGTTTGGGTTACCCGCTAAAGCCACTGTTATCATTTTGTTGTCCATTCATCAGTTCTATTTTTAGAAGTGCCGCCTCTGCTTGGCGTAAACTGAGAAAATAAGCGTGCACACGAATTTGAATGGGATCCCCCAAGGGGGCTCGCCGTACAACCTCGATGTAAGTATTTGGGGTCAAACCCATCGCCAATAATTTTTGGCGATATGCCTTATCCCCAGAATGGAATCCACAAATGCGGCCCACATCACCGGGTCGCATTTCTGCTAAGGTCCTAATCATTGGGACTTCCTTATAGTGTTTCAGATAAATATTTTGGTAAAAATGATTTTGTGCACGTTCCCAGGTTCTCGAAACTCAAGGGGTTATTATCCGCCGAGGGGTAAATTGAAGTCAAGCTAATTGAGAATCATTTTCAATTGCGCGCTGTAGTTCCATTAGCCGGCCATGGAAGAAATGCCCCGTCTTGGGCAGTGCAATAAAGGTCAACGCAGAAGGTGGATTAGCCGCAAATTGCTGAGCTTCGGCAAAGGGAACCACTTCATCTTCTTCCCCGTGAATCACCAGCCAGGGGCAGGAAATCGTGGTAAGCGACTGAAAACAAGCATAATTGACTGCCGGAGCCACCGAAATCAATTGCAGCACATCAGCAACCTGATTTGCCACACTGGCTGAGATAAATGCACCAAAAGAAAATCCCGCTAGCCACACCGGCACTGCGGGAAGGCCCTGCTGCACCCACGCTTTAACCGCGAACAGATCTTGGATTTCACCTTGCATTTCACCGTAACTGCCCTCACTCTGACCCACACCACGGTAATTGAAACGAACCGTTGCGAAATCGTGCCGTACAAACGTTCGCGCTAACGTTGTCACCACCTTATTGTGCATAGTGCCTTGATGGAGCGGGTGAGGATGGCAAATGATCACAACTCCTTGCACGGATGGGGTCTGTGGCCAGGTGGTGATGGTTTCAAGCTTTCCCGCAGGGCCCTGCAAAAAAAGTTCCGCTGTTGCTTGGTGTGGGAAGGGTAACAGGATGATTGACATTATCGCAATTACTCCGGATTTTCGAGGCTCAACAATCCTGAATTATAATCATACGCAAAAATCTCCGCATAACGACCCCACTCGATGACCACCTCTAAGACTTCTTGTGCAGCTTGTTCACTCAAATATTGTTCTAATCCATCTAGGAAGAAAGACTCGTGCGCTTCGTGCGTCGATTTTTCATCGATCACTTCACGAATGTAACGCGCCATGGGCACAAAGGCTAATAAATGTTTTGCAAAAATCTTTTTGCTTGCCAAAATATCGGCTTGCGCTAAATCGCGTCCCGCTTTTGTTAATTCAATATCCCCTTCAGAAACTTTAGCAAAACGCAGAATTTCCAATGCTTCTGTTATCGGGAAAAGTTCGTCAATTTCAAAATGTAATTCTTCCGCCACTTCGGGCAGGTCAATTTTCACTTGTCCTTCGTACGACGCCAATTCCTCCATTAAACCCATCATTTCGGAAATCTCTACGCGCGGCAAGCGATAGCCAATATCAATTTCTTTAAATTTATGTTCGGGTACTGCAATACGCTCAACGACGGGGGTCGTCATTAAACCATAAATATCGTCAATTAATTTTCGAAAACGCGGATCTTCTGAATCACGCGGATGTGGCACGTCAAAAGCAAGCTCCGAGCGGACTCGCCCCGGATCATTGCCAAACACTAAAATCCGATCGGCTAATGCCGCTGCTTCTTCAATATTATGCGTCACAAGCAATACGCTCTTGATGTTGGTTTTCCCTGAAGTCCAGATATTAATTAAATCGCCCCGCAAATTTTCAGCGGTTAATACATCTAATGCAGAAAAAGGTTCATCCATCAAAAGCACTTCGGGATCGACCACTAATGCCCGGGCTAATCCTACTCGTTGCGACATTCCACCGGATAATTCTTTAGGGTAAGCCGATTCGAAACCGTCTAATCCGACAATATCAATCGCCTCTAACGCACGTGCTCGACGCTCGTCACGAGAAACCCCTTGCGCCTCCAGTCCTAATTCCACATTACCCAACACCGTCAACCAAGGCAATAACGCAAAATGCTGAAAAACCATGGTTAAACCTGGTATCGGCGCGTAGATGGGTTGATTTCGATAAATGACTTGTCCACTGCTTGGATGAACCAGCCCAGCGATAATACGCAACAACGTTGATTTGCCAGAACCCGAACGCCCCAACAAGGCGATGATCTCACCTTCACGAATATTAAAATTGACATTATCCAATACCAAGAGTTCTTGCGAACCCTGTTTTTTAAATGATTTTCGAATATCTCTGACTTGTATGATGTCTCGCATGATGGACGCCCTTAACGCAA
>MGOZ01000052.1:0-6905 GCA_001797285.1 Coxiella sp. RIFCSPHIGHO2_12_FULL_42_15 | reverse complement strand
CAATGATGCTGACGTTCCACGCATTGCCCGCTGCAGTAATCGCACCCGTAATATAATACGAAAAAATCCCCGGTAAAATGAATCGTTTCCACCACAACCAACCCCGCACGTTGAGCGTTCCTACCGCATAATGCAAATTTTTCGGTAAAGCAGAAGTTCCCGCGATCACATTAAATAAAATATACCACTGCGACCCCATCACCATGAGCGGTGACACCCACAAATTAACGCTCAAATGAAATCGCAAAATGGCCCACACCACGAGGGGAAAAATCAAATTCATTGGAAATGCCGCCAAAAACTGTGCGATGGGCTGCACAATGCGAGTTGCTTTTGCATGCAACCCAATTAAAACCCCCAAAGGAACCCACACAATAGAACTTACTATGATGGCAGCTAACACACGCATTGCCGTAAAAACACCGTCGTACGTCACGGAAAAAATTTCAGAAATTTTTACTTTCGATAAAATAAATCGAAATAACACAAATAAGGCAAATAAGACCAAAATCGTTAATACGATATTCCAAGTGAAAACAATACACCAACGTAATTTTTTATTAAATGTTGATTGAGGCGCGTTGCGTTGGCGACGACGCAGCAAAGGCACATTCACCATGGCAGAAAAAAATGACGTCCCATAATTCCCAATGAAACGCATAAAACGAGTGCGCTGAAATAAATTCAATAACCATGATTCAGGTTCACTTTCATTACCCACTTCAGAAGTTTTAAATTTTTCCGACCAAGCCACCAAAGGTCGAAATAAAATCTGATCGACGAGAACAATCACCACCATCATCGTCATAATCACGTACAAAATTGCCATTTTATCTTTTTCAGTAATCGCCATCGCAATATAAGAACCGATACCGGATAAATAAATTTTGTGATTCGCGACCGAAATTGCTTCAGACGCCACTAAGAAAATCCAGCTGCCCGACATTGATAACATCATGTTCCAAATTAAACCTGGCATTGCAAATGGAACTTCCACTCGCCAAAACTTCTGCCATGCGGATAACTGCAACATATGGCTTGCTTCGTGCAAATCTTCGGGGACCATTTTTAAACTTTGATAAAAACTAAGTGCAATATTCCATGCTTGCGCGGTAAAAATAGCGAAAATAGCAGCACACTCTGGGCCTAATAAACTCCCACGAAATAATACAATAAAACCCACAATCACAATGGAGAGAAAACCAAGAACAGGCACGGATTGTAAGAGATCAATCATGGGGATAATGAAACGTTCCGCCTGACGACTTTTTGCAGCCCACGTCGCAAAAATAAACGTGAATAACAACGAAAACGACATCGCTATCAGCATCCGCAACAGCGTTAGTAAGGCATAATAAGGAAGATGCGCCGGATTTAATGAAATCCGCACCGTATCACCCACCTCAAAACGACCCATCATGGAATGCGCACCCAACGCCAACACCAGCACAATGGCAATCACAAAAATTAACGCCACCAGATCCCAATAATTTGGAATCGGCCATTGTGTGACTTCATTCTTTGCATAAGTATTTTTTGCGGGTGATAACATTTTCAATCACTCACTTTAACCATCAAGGGTGAATTATGCCGATGGCATTTTCGTGCAAGACAATGATGCCATTTTTTTTCAAGCGAGACTATGCTAAAAAAACACGAGGCCGCAGACTAAGAAGCAAACCAGTGGTCTAAGATTGATTTCACTTCGTCAATGCCAATACGATCAATCGAAGAAAAAAGCTGTATCGTAATCGCATCAGCATAATGAGAGAGCGCATCCGAAACTTCACGCAGTGCTTTACGTTGTGCGTTGGGATTCAATTTATCGGCTTTAGTCAGCAAAATATGGGTAGGAACACCGCAGTCCATCGCCCATGCAATCACCTGTTGATCCAATTCTTTTAAAGGATGGCGAATATCCATCACCACCACCAGCCCTTTTAAGCATTGCCGAGTGCGCAAAAACTCATCCACATTGTCCATCCAACGTTCTTTGATGGAAAGCGGTACTTTGGCATAACCATAACCCGGTAAATCCACTAAACGTTTTTCGTCATCAATAGAAAAAAAATTAATCATCTGGGTGCGCCCCGGTGTTTTACTGGTGCGCGCTAGGCCTTTAATGCCCGTGATGACATTCAATGAGCTGGATTTCCCAGCGTTTGAACGCCCTATAAATGCCACCTCGGAACCTTCATCGTCTGGGAGTTGGCTAAGGTCAGCAGCACTCTTTAAATAACGAGTCTGTTGATATAAGAGCTCTTGTGCGGTCATTACATTCTATCGATTGTGATACAAGTGGCGCAGTATATCACTGTTTCGCAGACTTGTCGCGGCCGTTTTTACGCCGTTTTACGCAAACTTAGCCTGGATATTTCCCGTTGGCGGCACACCGACCCTTGCCGTTCGAGGTGAAATATCCCGGTTAGGTATCGCTGACCACTGGAATTTTAGATAAAAAATGATACAATAAGATCATTTAATGCCTGAATAACGAAGAGTAAAGAGGTCGGATTGAGTAATTTTAAATCATTTGAATACTATTTGAACATTCTCCCGCGGCTCATGCTCGCTTTCGTCGGCCTATTGCTCATCTCCACGATGATGACAATCTCAGCCGGGTTTAAAACCCCACCCACCACCATCTCGCCTGACGAATATTTAGACAATTCGAGCGCGGTTGCAACAAAATTAAGCCATGTGGCTGACGCACATTTATTTGGCAGTTTTGTGAACGATTTAAATGCACTTCCGCAAACCATGCTACAACTGACATTGCAAGGGATTGCGTATTCAACGGATCCCAACGTTCCGTCTCGCGCGATCATCCGTGCGCGTAGCGGCAAAACTGAGGTCTACCAAATAGGGCAAACTGTCCCGGGTGGGGCTATTATTAAGAAGATTCAAAAAGACCTCGTGGTATTAGACGACAACCATCAGTTGGAAAGTTTGAAACTACCTGTCCCCAAGATCACGGACGATATCTATACTTCCGTCATCAACGACGAAAGGGAGTGAGCGATGAAATATCTTTGCAAAATCCTTGTGGTGCTCATCACGCTTAGCCTGATTGCTTGCGCCAAAGCTCCATCGCAGCAACAAATCACTCAAGCGTATTTTCAAGGGCAAACGTTGTTTCAACAGCAAAAGTTTTCGCAGGCTTATCCCCTGTTAATGATGTCCGCCAAGCAAGGTAATGCAAACGCCATTTATGCCGTTGGTTATATGATGTATAACGGTTTAGGCGTGCCACGCGATCAAGTGCAAGCCCTTCTTTGGCTGCAAAAAGCCGCTAAACTTGGCAATATCCGCGCGATTGAAGCCTTGCAACGGTTGGATACTGCTAACTGAGCGTGCTCATCTCATTACAACATCACCGAAGCTTTAGCGGAAAAGCTTCCAATGCTCCCGGACAATATTTTTTAACTCCCGCATAAATTCCAACTCCCAAAACAATACCCGCACCAACTGCCGTTAATGCAATTGCTGCTGGCCACGCGATAGCAAGGAAAGTGACAGCCGTTGCTGTTGCTCCCAGTGTTGCCACACTCAATGCACCGGTTGCTAAACACGCCCACAAACCACCAGCGACAATTGCTGTAGCAGGGGGGTTACCGCAGCATTGGGGTCCCATTCAACATGGACTTTGCCTGCGTATGTATCGACAGGAAGTTTTGCCTTTTTGGTGATCTTTTTACTGATTTCTTGTTCACCCGTCGGGTGAAGGCTTTTAAATACGTAACTATTCAGCCTAAAATGGGAATCCGCAATAATGGCCAATCTTGAAGGCAAAATTTCCTCAAAATGCTCACATACCAATGCGTATGCTGCGCTTTTTCGTCAATTTTGCCTTCAACCTTGTCTCATTCTTGCGAATTTGTGGCCCTTTTAGAGAGCGGCTGAATAGTTACCGATTGAGGTGCTAAACAAACAGGTGGGCGAACTCCAAGCTCAACACACTGCGGTAATAAGCGAGCTTGCCGCTATGCAAGCGGAACGGAAGACAACAATCAGCAAAAAAGCAGTCAAAACAATCACTGCGCCTGTGTAAATTTCACCCTACAAAAATGGGGGTTCTTCCACGCGGGGCGTATGAGGGCAAGCCGGGGATAACCTGATGGACAACACGTTGTGTTGACCACAAGGTTACCCCCAACTTGCCCTCATAGACACCACAGACAGATTTTTTTTGATACAACTAACAAGTTGTTTATAAATTGAATAAAGTTTGGGCTTGGATTAATTTGTTTAACACTTGGATCCTGCGCCATTTTAGAGCGGGTTTAGAACGCTATCTACATATATGCCCAATTCAAGCTGAAAATGTTTTCATTTGAATGGTTTCTTGCTATTTTTGTGCTTGATTATGCTAGCTCAGTCCTGGTAGTTCGATATGAAATATACGGCTATGCACTCTTGTTTTTCATATCCAGGCATAGAATTTCTCTTTTCAATAATAAATTAAGGGTCATTTAGTGATGGAACACCCCTCCTGCTTTAACCCCACGCAACAATTTCTTTTTGACGAATTCATTGAGAATTATATTGACGCTCGTCGACAAAGTTTATTAAATGCAGCTCGTTCAGAACAAGCAAAAGTGATTATATGTCTTATGTTACGACTCGCTGTTACTGCTGATGCAATATCTTTTCAGCAAATGAACCAAAAATACTTTCCCAAAACACTATATGAACGAATTCACAATATTCTTTTAACCATCAATGGGCTTTGCAATTGCTTATTGCCAGAACATGACTTTATTATCGCTATAGCAGATAAACGCTTTAAACCAAATTCTAATATTGATTACACACAATGGCGGAGAAACATACAAAGTGAATTCGCCAAGCAGCTGCGTACTAACATGCTAAATTGGTTAGAAGAAAACTATAGTGACATTGTGTCTAAAAACCCTCATTTCAAACCTTAACCTAACTAAGGAGTTGGCTTAGGCACACCTTGAGGAAATTCATCAAGAAAGTCTGAGACAGAAATCTCCCCAGAAGACTCTTCTTCAGAAAGCTCTTCTTCAGGATGCTTTTCACCTTTACAGGGAAAAAGACTAAAAGATCGATTCTGCGAACTTCCTTTCCCAACAGGCAGTACATCAAGAAAGTCTGAGACAGAAATCTCCCCAGAAGACTCTTCTTCAGAAAATTCTTCTTCAGGATGCTTTTCACCTTTAGGTCGACTCTGCGAACTTTCTTCCCCAAAAAACTCTTTTAATGTAAAAGACGGGACTTCTTTTTCGCTACGTAGTGGATCACTATCTCTTTTTTTTAATTTTTCTATAAGGGTTTCATCAAGGTTTCCAAGATAAATTCTGAGTGTCCCGTCAGGAACATCGCACTCAGCACCTGCGTAACTCGTGTCCAAATTATAAAAAGAGCTTTTAATTAATTCTTCATTATCTGGACGCACAATCTCAGCTCCAATCGGCCCAGTATGTCCATGTACAAATATCATGGGAACAGACTTTAACATTTCAAAATCAAAATTTTCAGCATTTATCACTCGGTTATAAAGAACATACTCTATCGCATTGTATACATGAGCCTTTCCTGTAGAATGAAGTGAATAAAACACAGAGAATTTTTTTTCCTGTAACAACTCCTGCAGTGCATTATTTATGCTTTCTACTATGTGAGGTAACGTATCAACGGAAAGGGGAGTAAGCTTATACTTGTTAGTTAATTGACACTCCAATTTTTGAATAATATCGGGTGTGATAGGAGCATGCGTAAATATCACGTACCTTCCACCGTCTTTTTCATAACTAATCATTTTGAAACGTTCAATGAGACATTTATCATAAATTTCATGCGCCCTGGGTGCCAGCTCTTTTATGCGACGCGCATCCTTTCTTAAGTTTTCCAAAGAATTCGCAAAGTCAAGATATTCTTGACCTAAAACAAAGTGGTTATCACTTATTTTACTTCTTTCAGCAGCAGAACCTTCCATCGCACAAATGAATTCTACGTCATGATTAGATAATATAATTTCGAAATAAACCCTTTTGTTAACAAGATGCTCATAAATTAAAAGTGTTAAAAAATCATGCTTACCTCTATCCGCTAACGTATCCCCTATAAATCGAACGAAAATATCTGAATTGACTGGGATATGGGCTAACTCTTTTGCAAAATTATCAAAATCCTCGTATACATATTTACGAGATTTCTCACAGAGGTTACGCAGAAAATTATATTGTTTTTCAGTTGGTTGCAATACTCCCGCCAGCGTAAGAATGTATAACATTCTTAACGCAGAACCTTGCGTATCACCAAGAGTAATACTCGGCATACCGTCATCCAAATTGAGCAAGGACTTATCAGTTTGAGGGAAGGTTCGTAAAGTTTTACTTGTAAAGTCAGGAAGTTGTACAACACGTGGCATAAAAATTCTCTCTCATTACTATTGAGTTATAAATACAATAAAAAGTTATTTCGTGCACATCATGATAGGATTATAGCGTCTAAAAGTTAAATTATGATTAAATGTTAAGAAAAAAGGTGTGGAAATGACACAAAACCCTCACTATCCGGCCGTATATATGATCAATGTTCGTACTGATACTCACATTGAGCCACCCTTAACCCCGCAAGTTGGAATTAAAGTACACAGATTTGATATCCTGAAGCTCCTAATGATTGAAACTCCCTGGGCTTACGCCCAGGGTTTTATGCGCTACGATAAAAGGAGCTCATGATGGAGATGGGAGACCATAAAAATCTCGGGGGGCATCTTGAAAAAAGTCACGCCGCATTTTTCAACCCCATCGATGCATTTCCTTGATTCTTGATATTAAACCCAGGGAACCATCTGCTAAAAGGTTCTGTCGCAAAATTTTAATTCCCCGTCACTCAACTAAGGTCGGACTTTCCCTAGACGCAATTAGGCTGCT
>MGOZ01000051.1:15107-39849 GCA_001797285.1 Coxiella sp. RIFCSPHIGHO2_12_FULL_42_15 | reverse complement strand
CTTTTGTTTTCAGGGACGCACATCGCGACGCCCTTCAAACAAAAGACTTTTCCGTTGGCGGCATACCGACCTTCGCAGTTCGATGTGAAATATCCGGGTTAACGCCAATATTTGGATAATCCTCAGCGGTTCCTGCTGAACATGACGCGATGAGGGATCTTCATGACGACACTCAATCACAATGATGAATATTGGATGCAATATGCACTGAAATTGGCAACCGATGCGGAGCGTCATGGCGAAGTGCCTGTGGGAGCATTGGTTGTTCTGGATGATCACTGCATTGGTCAGGGTTGGAATCAACCGATTGCCGGTCATGATCCAACGGCACATGCCGAAATTGTAGCGCTACGTGCAGCGGCAACGGCCGTTGAAAATTATCGTATTGTGAATACCACCTTGTACGTAACATTGGAACCCTGCGTGATGTGTGTCGGTGCGATGTTACAGGCTCGAATTAAACGGTTGGTGTTCGGTGCGTATGACCCGCGTGCTGGAGCGGTGCACAGTATTTTTGAAATCTTAGCCGAATCACGCTTGAATCATCGCATTGAATGGCACGGAGGTGTGCTCGCAGAGGAATGCGGCGCCTTATTGAAATCTTTTTTTCAAAAACGGCGATAACATACCCTTTTTTAAATTCCAACTGCCGAATTTGTCAATATTCGTTGGCCAGGTCACAGCAATTCCCCAAGTTCATTATGTGGCAACTTATTGTTTTAGAAAACAAAAGATTGAAACAGTGGGGGATTATCAAGGGGGAGAAAGCGAATTCTCCCCCTTGGGTCGCCGTTCGCGAGGGTTTCCCGAGCAGGCGAAATTCATATAGGAAAAATGCCCCGGGCGTCAGCCCGGGGATTTTTATATTCTGACATTCGCCCCGTTTATGGCACACCAACAACCCTTGTAGCCGCCCAACGTGCGAAACATTCGGATGAACTCGGATAGCTTTCTGGCTGATTATAGCACACATGATCTGTGCAAAAAAACATTTGCAATTTCACTACACAGACGCCAAAATTCTTGGCTTCACGTGAATTGAAAAGGACACGATATGATTCAAGTTTCTGCAGGACATGATATTCCCAATGACTTTAATGTCATCATTGAAATACCCGCCGATGCGGGGTCTATTAAATACGAGGTCGACAAAAGCTCCGGTCTGTTGATGGTGGATCGCTTTATACCGGTCGCGATGCATTATCCCTGTAACTACGGTTTTGTACCGCAAACACTGGCGGAAGATGGTGATCCTGTGGATGTGTTAGTGATGACGCCTTTCCCCGTTCAGCCGGGTGCACTCTTACGCGTGCGTCCCATCGGCTTGTTAGTGATGACGGACGAAGCGGGCAAAGACAGCAAGATTTTTGCGCTGCCGATTACGAAGGCGTGTATTCAGTTTGCGAACATGACGGCTTTAGAAGATTTTCCGAAAATCATTTTGGATAGAATTACTCACTTTTTTGAACAATACAAGGCGCTGGAGCCAGGTAAGTGGGTGAAGGTGCAAGGTTGGCAAGATAAGAAAGCCGCAGAACAAGAATTATTGGAAGGGATTAAACGCTATAAGGTTTTGTAAGGGTCGCGTTATGAAAGTTGACGGTAAAGCGAAAGAAGCGGGCTGGCGCATCCCTGTATTGCTCATCTGGATGATTGCGGCGCTGGGAGTGCCTTATCAGTTTGTTTTACAGTCTACACCAAACGTAATGATCCCCATGCTGATGCAGGATTTGCATATCTCTGAAGCCAGCATTGGTTTTTTGACCTCCGATTTTTTTTATACTTATCTTCTTTTTCAAATTCCAGCCGGATTGTTGATCGATCGCTTTGGAGTGCGTGTGGTTTTATCGGGAAGTCTGCTCTTGGCAGCGATGGCGTGTTTTTTATTTGCAAGCGCACATCATTTTGCGCTAGCGAGTTTAAGTCGTTTGCTGATGGGATTAGTTACCGCTCCCTGTGTACCTGCTATTATGTATGTGGCTTGTAACCGATTTTCCCCACGGCATTTTGTTATTTTAGCGGGCCTTGCAGAAAGTATAGGAATGCTGGGAGGTGCGGTGGGTGAAGCGCTGTTGGGTGAAGTGGTCACTGGTTTGGGTTGGCGTGAAACGATGTTGACCTGCACCATTGTTGGTGTTGTGGTGGCTTTTCTGATGGTGTTTTTCATCCGGGATACGGAGTCGAATTCAAGAGGGAGTACAGAGGGACCTTCTTTTAAAGACATTTTGCGTGGCTTTTTAGAAGTGATGCAAAACCCACAAATCTGGTTCATCGTTCTTTTTGCAGGGTTAATTTTTGCTTTATTGCCGGCACTAGCGGGGTTATGGATCGTGCAAGCGTTACAGGACCTTTATCACGTCAATATTAAAATTGCCGCATTAGGCAGTTCGATGTTATTTTTAGGGACGGCGTTAGGTTTGCCCGTATGGGGCTTTTTTTCTGAGAAAATTCAACGTCGAAAACCCGTCATGTTTTTCGCAACCATGCTCAGTCTACTTTTCACGAGTGGTTTTATTTATTGGCCTCACTTGCCGTTGGTTTTTGTTTTTCTCGTATTATTTTTGATGGGATTTATGTCGGCCGTGTACGTGTTAGCATTTGCACTGGTGCGAGAACACACCTCTATTCAGGTGCGTGCATCAGCAATGGGTTTAACAAATATGATGAGCATGATTATTGGTGCGCCCTTATTGCAACCTTTAATTGGCGTTATTCTCGATCATCATGCGGATCACGCCTCATTCGCTTATCACCGAGCGTTTTCGAGCATTGTGCTTTGTTTAATTTTGGCAATCCTATCGCTATTTTTTATCCGTGAAACCTATTGTGGTGTAAAAATATGAAATTACCGTTGTTTGCTAACGATACCGATGCCTTTTGTGTTTATAACGGGTTGCGGGAAACATTCAACACCGCTTATCGCATGGATGAAACAGAAGCGGTGAAAACGTTGCTGGAATACATCAATTTCAGCGCTGCGGTTGAAAATGACATTGAAGAATTAGCGACAAAATTAGTCAATTCGGTACGTGCTCATCAGTCTGAACGCAGTGTGATTGAAATATTTATGTTGCAGTATGACCTTTCCATGGAGGAAGGTATTTTCATGATGTGTTTAGCAGAAGCGTTATTGCGAGTGCCGGACAAAGATACCGAACGTTTGTTGCTAAAGGATAAGTTGAGCAGCGTCAGTTGGGACCAACACGTCAGCGAAAGTGAATCCACGGTGGTCAACATGGCGACGTGGGGATTAGCCTTATCCGGAAAAATCCTACGTGCACAAGCAAAACCGGGTCATTACTTCAAATCCATTTGGAATACGCTCGTGCAGCGTAGTGGTGAACCGTTGATTCGTAAAGCCATTCGTGAAGCGATGAAAATTTTAAGTAAGCAATTTGTGATTGGGCAAACCATCACCGAAGCTTTGCAGAATTCCTCGAAGATGATGGAGCAAGGTTATCGATTTTCTTACGATATGTTGGGCGAAGTGGCGCGTACGCAAAAAGACGCCGATCGTTATTTTGCCGCCTATCAACAAGCGATTCACGCATTAGGAGCATTGGGCCAGCAAAATGATTTAATGGCAGGGCCCAGTATCTCGGTGAAATTCTCGGCGTTGCATCCTCGTTATGAATATTCGCATCGTGATACGGTGGTGCCAAACCTCATTAAACGCGTTAAAGCACTCGCGTTGCTGGCGAAAGCCAATCAGGTGAGTTTGACGATCGATGCGGAAGAAGCGAATCGTCTTGATATGTCACTCGATATTATTTATGGCATTTTTGTGGATCCCGATTTTAAAGAATGGGAAGGTTTGGGTTTAGCAATCCAAGCATATCAAAAACGTGCGTTTTATTTATTGGACTGGCTGATGGATTTATCGCGCCGTTACAAAAAGCGCATTCAAATTCGCTTGGTGAAAGGCGCTTATTGGGATTCCGAAGTGAAAATGTGTCAGGTGGAGGGGCTCGATCATTATCCTGTTTTTACGCGTAAAACAAACACGGATTTAAGTTATTTGGCGTGCGCTAAAAAAATGTTATGTGCACAAGATGCCATTTATCCGCAATTTGCGACGCATAACGCTTATTCCGTCGCGGCGATTTTAACGTTATTGAAAGGGAAGGAGCATCAATCTCATCTTGAATTTCAAAGCCTGCAAGGCATGGGGCGTGCTTTGCATAATGAAATTCTCGCAAAAAATCACTTTGATTTACCCTGTCGTATTTATGCGCCCGTAGGAACCTATCAAGACTTATTGCCTTATTTGGTCCGTCGCTTATTAGAAAATGGCGCTAACAGTTCGTTTGTCAATCGCATTTCTGATCCTAAGGTGCCGATTGCACAACTCATTGAAAGTCCCGTAAAAAAAGTGAAATCCTACCAAGCGATTCCCAATCCACGTATCCCACTTCCCAACGCAATTTTTGGTGCTGAACGTGAAAATTCTGCGGGGATTGATTTTAGTGATTGCGCGGTGCAAATCAAATTCAGTGCGGCATTTACCAAAATAGCGCAAAAAACATGGCAAGCAGCACCTTTGTTGCGCTCGTTGAAAAATGGCAAACCGGTGGTGAGCCCAACGGATCATCAAAAAATCGTTGGTCACGTGGAAGAGGCAACCCAAGAAGATGTTTTACAAGCAGTCGCAGAAGCACAACACGCTTTTCAGGCATGGTCAACGCAAGAGGTGAAACAACGAGCGGATATTTTGCGTAAAGCAGCCGATTTATTGATGCAACATCAAGCCGAATTTTGTTATCTCGCTGTGCATGAAGCCGGAAAAACACTGTTTGATGCCAACGCAGAACTGCGTGAAGCGGTGGATTTTTGTCGTTATTATGCGGAACAAGCAGAAAAAGTGTTAGTGGATTTATCGCTACCGGGCTATACCGGCGAATCCAATGTGTTGCGTTTGCAGGGACGGGGCGTCATGGTGTGTATTAGCCCTTGGAATTTTCCGTTGGCTATTTTTACAGGGCAAATCGCTGCTGCGTTAGCCAGTGGTAATACCGTAATGGCAAAACCCGCCAAGCAAACCCCACTCATTGCTGCCTTAGCCGTAAAATTATTTTATGAAGCGGGATTGCCGAAAAACGTTTTACAATACCTTCCCGGTCAAGGTGAAATTGTGGGAGGCGCGTTGATTAATCATCCTGCCATCGCGGGTGTGATTTTTACCGGCTCCATAGAAACAGCGCAGTTAATTTCGCAAGCATTGGCAAATCGTTCAGGGCCTATTTTGCCGCTTATTGCGGAAACAGGGGGGATCAATGCGATGGTGGCTGATTCAACCGCATTGCCGGAGCAGTTGGTGCGTGATGCGATCGTTTCTGCATTTGGTAGCGCCGGTCAACGGTGTTCTGCTTTGCGTGTGTTATTCGTGCAAACGGATATCGCGGAGGGTGTTTTGAAAATGTTGCAGGGTGCTATGGCGGAGCTGCAAGTGGGTGACCCCGCTTTATTGTCGACAGACATTGGTCCTGTGATTGATCGTGATGCGCAAAAAATGTTGTTAGCGCACATCGAAAAAATGCAGCGCGAAGCAACCCTCATTTATCAGTGTCAACTTCCAGCAGTCTGCAAAAACGGTACTTTCGTTTCGCCAACGGCTTTTGAATTACCGGATTTGTCGTTATTAAAGCGAGAAGTGTTTGGGCCTGTGCTGCATGTTATTCGCTTTGAAGCTCAAAAAATAGGAGAAGTGGTTGCGAGCATTAATCAGTTAGGATATGGTTTAACGTTTGGTATTCAAAGTCGCATCGATGGGACCGTGGATGATATCCAACGTCATATCGAAGCTGGAAATATTTACGTGAATCGCACGATGATCGGTGCGGTTGTGGGTGTGCAGCCTTTTGGGGGGCGGCGTTTATCGGGTACGGGGCCTAAAGCCGGCGGCCCGTATTATTTGACACGACTTTGTCATGAAAGTACATTGACGATCGACACCACCGCCGCTGGTGGTAATGCAAGTTTGATGGCAATGGAAGAAGAGTAACAATGAGCTTTATATAGCTTTTCAGATAAATATTTTGGTGAAAATGATCGTGCCATTAGAAGCCAACCCTCTCCTAGCCTCTCCCGCAGGCGAGAGAGGGAAGCTCGAAAGTGAGCACCATTGCCGGTAAGACAATTAAAATAGTTTATTTTTACCAAAATATTTATCTGAAACACTATAGGAGGATTCATGAAATTTAAAATAATAGCGGCAGTTTTGTTCGCGTCCCTAACGTCTCTCTCTGCTTTTGCAGCTTTGCCAACCTTGGAAAACGATCGTGATAAACTGAGTTACTCCATGGGTTTTATGACAGGCAAAGCCTTCAAAAGCCATAACATCGATATGGATCCCCGTTTTTTTTCATTGGGGCTTGATGATGCGGTGCGTGGCAATAAAGCATTGCTGACAGAAAAAGAAATGCAAGGCATTATTCAGAATTTCCAAAAACACAGTCAGGCAGAAGCCTTAGCCAAATTTAAAAAAATGGCAGCCGATAATGTAACGGTGGGGCAAAAATTTTTAACGGAAAATGCGAAAAAACCAGGCGTCAAAACATTGCCTTCTGGTTTGCAATATAAAGTACTCCAAGCTGGCACAGGTCCTAAACCCAAAGATACCGATACCGTTGAAGTGAATTACGAAGGTAAACTGATTAATGGTAACGTCTTTGATAGTTCCTATAAACGTGGACAACCAGCGACTTTTGCCGTCAATCAAGTTGTTAAAGGTTGGCAAACCGCATTGGTGATGATGCCGGTGGGTTCCGAATGGGAATTGTTTATTCCAGCCGAGTTGGCTTATGGCGATGCGGATATTCCAAATATCGGCCCCAATCAAGTGCTCATTTTTAAAATCAAGTTGCTTGCGATTAAATAGCCGATGACGCTTCGATGCCTGGGCGCGTTAGCCCAGGAACTTTCTAACCGAGTGTGTTGAACAAATGATTTATTTACAGGGCGGTTCATCCCTATCGTTTTATCGTCATCAAGAATTATTAACGAAATTGCAGAGGTTACTGCCGGACATCCATTCTTTTACGGTTTTTATCGATTATTTTGTAGAAACAAAACAGGAGCTAACGCCGTCAGAGATCGAATTACTCACGGCATTATTGCCAAACGCCACCGTGGCGGCATTACCACAACCTCTTCGTTTGCAATTTTGGGTGGTGCCACGATGGGGGACTCTTTCACCGTGGGCATCCAAAGCAACGGATATTGCAAAAATTTGTGGTTTGGAGAATATTGCACGCATCGAACACGGTTGTCGTTATCAAATTCACGGAATATCAGAGGCGCTGTTTACGGAAAATCACCGGCGTCTTTTTTCTTTATTGCATGATCCTTTGACGGAAAGCGTGATTTTCGAGCCACACGATTTATCAACCCTTTTTTTACATCATAAACCCAATGCGTTTACCGTGATTCCATTGCTTGAAAATGGCAAAGCGGCGTTACTTTCCGCTAACCAAAAATTAGGTCTTGCATTATCACTCCATGAAATTGAGTATTTATTGGGATCGTATAAAAAAATAAAACGCAATCCCACGGATGTGGAATTGATGATGTTCGCGCAAGTGAATTCAGAACATTGTCGGCATAAAATTTTTAATGCAAGCTGGACGATTGACGAACAAGTGAAGCCTTTATCATTATTTAAAATGATTAAAAATACCTTCGCAAAAAGTCCGAAAAAAGTCATCGTCGCTTATAAAGATAATGCGGCAGTGATGAAAGGCAAACGTGCAGAACGCTTTTTACTAAATCCAAAAACGCGCGAATATGAATACGTCCTAGAGGCCATGCCCTATATTTTAAAGGTTGAAACGCATAATCATCCCACCGCCATTTCGCCTTTTCCAGGTGCAGCAACAGGCAGTGGGGGTGAGATTCGTGATGAAGCCGCTACAGGAAGAGGGGCAGAAACGAAAGCGGGGTTATGTGGTTTTTCGGTTTCGCATTTGAAAATCCCAGGATTTTTGCAGCCATGGGAAACAGAAATTGGTAAACCTAACCATATTGCTTCTCCTTTGGATATTATGCTACAAGCCCCCCTGGGTGCTGCATCGTTTAATAATGAATTTGGTCGACCGAATATTTTAGGTTATTTTCGTACGTGTGAAATGCTGCTCCCCAGCCGCTATGGTGACGTGTGTCGAGGTTATCACAAACCGATTATGATCGCTGGTGGTATTGGAACGATTCGTGAAATGAATATTCACAAAAGACCTTTAATACCAGGCACCCTGATGATCGTGTTGGGTGGACCCGCGTTAGCGATTGGATTGGGTGGGGGTTCTGCGTCGTCGCGACAAACGGCGGAACAGCATGAGGCATTGGATTTTGCGTCGGTGCAACGCGCTAATCCTGAGATGCAGCGACGGGCGCAAGAAGTGATTAACGTGTGTTTGTCCATGGGAGAGAATAACCCGATTTTATCGATTCACGATGTCGGTGCAGGAGGATTATCCAATGCATTACCGGAGTTAGTGTACGCGGATCATCTGGGTGGGGAATTTGATTTGCGTGCCATACCGAGTGCCGAATCGGGCATGTCGCCGCTCGAAATCTGGTGCAATGAATCGCAAGAACGTTATGTGTTGGCCATTGCCCCCCAGCATTGGTCGCTTTTTGCTGAAATTGCGGAGCGAGAACGTTGTCCTTTTGCCATCGTGGGCGAGGTGAGAGCGAAGGCACAGTTAACGGTTCATGATCCGCTTTTTCAAAATAAGGCGGTTGATATTTCCATGGCCACGTTATTCGAAGATATGCCACCTTTGCCATGCAGCGATAAACACGCAGGTCCTTCAAAATCCGAATTATTTTTGCCGTCCATTGATATTGCACAAGCGATTCAACGTGTTTTGCAGTTTCCCTGCGTGGCGAGCAAAAACTTTTTAATTACGATTGGTGATCGCAGTGTGGGAGGACTTGTGGCGCGCGATCAAATGGTAGGGCCATGGCAAATTCCGGTGGCAGATTGCGCGGTGACTTGCAGCAGTTTTAGCCGTTATGAGGGTGAAGCGATGGCGATGGGAGAACGTGCACCGCTTGCGCTCTTGCATCATGCTGCTTCGGCCCGTATGGCGGTGGGTGAGGCGATTACCAATCTTGCTGCAGCGCGTATTGAAACGATGGATGATATGGTGATGTCGGCGAACTGGATGGCCGCCGCTGATTATCCAGGAGAAGGCGCTGGATTATATGACGCGGTGCAAACCATTGCGATGGAATTGTGCCCGTCGTTAAAAATTGCTATTCCCGTGGGGAAAGATTCTTTATCGATGCGAACGTCTTGGGAAGACAATGGAAAATCAAAATCCGTGACCGCTCCGTTATCATTAATTATTACGGCTTCAGCGCCAGTTTTAGATGTGCGTTGCACGTTAACACCGCAATTGAAAACCGATCAAGGACCCACCAAACTGATTTTAATTGATTTGGGCAAGGGGGCGAACTTATTGGGCGCTTCGGTGTTGGCGCAAGTTTACAATAGCTTGGCAGCTCGTCCACCGGATGTGGATCATCCAACGTTGCTGCGGTATTTTTTTAAAGCGATACAATCTTTAAATCGCCGCCAATGGTTGTTAGCGTATCATGATCGATCGGATGGAGGACTATTAGTAACGATCGCAGAAATGATGTTTGCGGGACACTGTGGTGTTACGATGTCATTGGATGCATTGGGTCCGGAACCTATGGCCAGTTTATTTTCGGAAGAATTAGGTGCCGTCATTCAGGTGAAAACCAGTGATGTTGATGCGGTGTTAACGATATTGCAAAGTTATGGTTTGCGGAATTACAGTCATGTGATAGGTACGGTAAATGCAACGGACGAATTAAAAATTGATTTTCAACAGCAGTGCTTTTATAAAAATTCTCGCGCTGTGTTGCAAGCCCTATGGAGTGAAACGAGCTATAAAATACAAGCCTTGCGCGATCATGCGCAGTGCGCGGAGCAAGAATTTCAGCTCATTCACGATAAAAATAATACGGGTTTATCGGAGCACGTGAATTTTGATTATCCGCGTGTGCTTTTGGCTATTCATCCAGGAGTAAAACCTCGTGTTGCGATTTTACGAGAACAAGGTGTGAATGGTCATATCGAAATGGCCGCGGCTTTTGATCGTGTTGGTTTTACCAGTGTGGACGTGCACATGAGTGATCTTATTGCAGGTCGAGTGGATTTGAGCCAATTTAAAGGGTTGGCAGCATGTGGTGGTTTTTCGTATGGAGATGTGTTGGGGGCGGGGCGTGGTTGGGCGCAATCGATTTTATTGCATCACCACGTGCGTGACGCGTTTCAGCGTTTTTTCCATCGCAAGGATACTTTTGCAGTGGGCATGTGCAATGGATGTCAGATGATGGTGTATTTACGAGAATTAATTCCGGGTGCTGAACATTGGCCTTACTTCATTCGCAATCAATCCGAACAATTTGAGGCACGTTTGGCGCTGGTTAAGATCGTCGATTCTCGATCGATTATTTTCCGCGATATGGCAGAGGCCGTGTTGCCCATTGTGGTTTCGCACGGTGAAGGATATGCGCATTTTAGCAAGCCCAGCGATTTTGATGCGTGTAAGCAACAACAATTGGTGGCATTGCAGTATGTGGATTACCAACATCAAGCGACGGAACGTTATCCATTCAATCCGAACGGCAGTCCAGAAGGGATAACGGCATTGACTAACCATGATGGGCGTGTGACCATCATGATGCCGCACCCAGAGAGAATATTTCGTACGGTGCAATTGTCGTGGCATCCCACGCAGTGGGAAGAAAATAGCCCGTGGATACGATTATTTCAAAATGCACGTGATTTTGTGGACTGATTTCGCAGCTTGTTAAGCAGGTCCCCTGCAGCCCGCGTCAATAAAAGGGAAGGAATTCTCCATCGAAAAATGAGGAATTTCTGGATATTTCACATCGAACTGCGATGATCGGTGTGCCGCCAACGGGAAGGTCTTTTGTTTGAAGGGCGTCGCGACCAGGGAGGGTAAGCAGCGTCGAGCACAGGATGTGCGTCCCTGAAAACAAAAGACCTTCCCGTTGGCGGCAGGGCACTTCGTGTGGCCGTCATCTTCAAAAAGCAACATGAAATATCCAGAAATTCCTCATTTTTCGATGGGGAATTCCTGTAAGAGGGGCCATATTTTTTTGCTATAATCGGTTATAACGTATTCATTTTACGTCAATATTTTAGTAAAGGTCTCCTGAACCATGAGCACATCCTTGCGCAAACACAAGCAGCATACCCATGAAGCTTTAATGCGCTATGCAAGGATGCTGGGTTTTGGAGAAATTCGCCATCGCATCGATCCTAAATCAAAACTACAATCCATTATCGCCGTACACAACACCATACGCGGACCTGCCATCGGCGGTTGCCGTTTTTATGCGTATCGTTTTTATTCACAAGCATTAAAAGACGTGTTGCGTTTAGCCAGCATGATGACCGTGAAAAATGCAGCTTGCGGCTTACCCCACGGTGGCGCAAAAGCTGTGATTATGACACCACGTGAAAATTACGATCGAAAAACATTGTTTAATGCGTTTGGCGATTTCGTCAATGAATTAGACGGTAAATACATCACTGCAATGGACGTTGGCACAACCAATCAAGATATGGATTATATCGCTGAACGCACGACCCATGTGATCGGCGCTTTGCAAACGGATGCGTTACAAGAAAATCCTTCACCCTACACCGCAAAAGGTATTTTACGTTGTATCCAAGCCGCCGTAAAATTTAAATATCAACGCGACAGTTTGGAAGGATTAAAATTTGCGATTCAGGGGGCAGGCAACGTGGGCTTTTCTCTCGCTAAATACTTGTTTAGTTTAGGCGGAAAAATTTATGTCTGCGACACTAACCCAACCGTGCTAGAACAATTGGCCGATGAAACCCATGCGATTATTGTTTCGACTGAACACATTTACGATGTGGATTGCCATGTTTTTTCGCCTTGCGCGCTTGGTGGAATACTCACCTTTGAAACCGCGCATCGTTTACGTTGCAACATCATTATCGGCAGCGCTAATAATCAATTAGCGCATCGCAAAGTAGGTGCGCTTTTGCATGAACGTGGCATTTTGTACGGGCCGGATTTTATCGTGAATGCAGGGGGTGTCATTCAGGCGGCATCCGTTTATGATTATCACGACATCAACATTGCAAACCAAAAAATTGATAAGTTATACGATCAACTTTATAAAGTATTTGAACGATCCAAACAACAACAGGTTTCACCGGTCGATGTGGCCTATCAAATGGCTTTTGAAAATCTTAATATGAATAATGGACTCAATAGGGGGAAGCTATGACTCGCATCCAAACCACACCTGTCGCTTCGTTTAGCGTGGAGTACTTGCAATTTCTCGATGAAAATCATCAACTCACACAACCCTTACCCGATTATTTTACCAATGAATTATTAATTTATTTTTATCAAAAAATGGCATTGGCTCGCGCCTTTGATATTAAGGCCATTAATATGCAACGCGTCGGACAATTGGGGGGGTACGCTTCTTGTCGTGGTCAAGAGGCTGTGGGCGCAGCTATCGGACACGCGTTACAAGAATCTGATTTATTTGCCCCTCATTATCGAGATCAACCCGCACAATTGATTCGTGGGAATACGTTGCGAGAAATACTGACGATTTGGGGCGGTGATGAAAAAGCCTGTGATTATCAGGGGAAAGCCGTGAGAGAAGATTTACCCACCCTGATTCCCATTTCAACACAATGCTTGCATGCCGCAGGTATGGCTTATGCGATTAAATATCGCCAACAAAAACGTGCTGTACTCACCGCCTGTGGTGACGGAGGGACGTCGAAAGCTGATTTCTACGAGGCCATCAATATTGCTGGCGATTGGCACTTACCCCTGGTTTTTGTCGTGAATAATAATCAGTGGGCGATTTCCGTGCCACGCAACAAGCAAACGAGCGCAAAAACGTTGGCGCAAAAAGCGATTGCGGCTGGTTTTGATGGACTACAGGTTGATGGCAATGATATTGTTGCCGTTCACTATGCGGTGAAAACCGCACTCGACAAAGCGCGCGAAGGTGGCGGTCCCACTTTAATCGAGGCCATCACCTATCGCTTATGTGATCACACCACCGCCGATGACGCCAAACGCTATCAACCGAGCGAAGAAGTCAAAGTCGCTTGGAAAAAAGAGCCGATTGCTCGTTTGGGTTATTTTCTCGAAGAAAAAAAATTATGGTCAAAAGAAAAAGAAGCAGAACTACAAAACGAAATTACCCAACAAATCGAAAAAGAAATTGCAGAATATTTAAAAATTCCTAAACCCAAACCAACCGATATGTTTGATTATCTCTATGCAGAATTGCCAGAAGCCCTTCGGGAACAACGTGATATTACATTATTACAGGAGCAGTTATGAGCGAAATCACTTTAGTCGAAGCGGTTAATCAGGCGCTCCATTATGAAATGGGCAAAGATAAAAACGTGGTTGTGCTGGGTGAGGATGTCGGAAAAAATGGCGGCGTGTTTCGCGCCACCGTCGGATTGTACGATCAATTTGGTGCCGAACGCGTGCTCGATACCCCACTCGATGAAACCATGATTGCCGGAATCACGGTCGGCATGGCACTACAAGGTTTACGACCCGTGGCAGAATTTCAATTTATGGGATTTATTTATCCGGGATTAGACCATATTTTAAATCACGCGGCACGTTATCGAAATCGCACCCGGGGTCGTTTAACGTGCCCCCTCGTGTTTCGTGCGCCTTTTGGCGGGGGCATTCACGCACCCGAGCATCACTCTGAAAGTACCGAAGCGCTATTTGCTCACATTCCAGGGTTGCGTGTTGTTATTCCTTCTTCTCCCGCGCGCGCGTATGGGTTACTTTTAGCTTCCATTCGCAATCCAGATCCAGTTATTTTTTTAGAACCCAAACGTATTTATCGCCTCGTAAAACAAGACGTTCCTGATGATGGTAAAGCATTACCGCTGGATAAATGCTTTATTTTGCGTGAAGGAAAGGATGTGACACTCGTCACGTGGGGCGCTATGATTAAAGAATCATTGGAAGCCGCACAACAATTAGAAAGTGAAAATATCCACGTTGAAGTGATCGATCTTGCCACGATAAAACCCATCGATATTCAAACGATTTTAGCCTCCGTTGAAAAAACGGGACGTCTCGTGATCGTGCACGAAGCGGCACGTTTTTGTGGGGTTGGCGCTGAGATTGCTGCACAAGTGGCAGAAAAAGGTTTACTTGCTTTACAAGCCCCCATTCAACGTGTTACCGGGTATGATACGGTGATGCCCTATTACAAATTAGAAAAAGACTATATGCCGAATGTGAAACGCATTATGATTAACATTCACAAAGCCATGGAGTTCGCATGAAACTATTTAATCTTCCTGACTTAGGCGAAGGCTTACCGGATGCCATTATTCGTGAGTGGTATGTAAAAGTCGGTGACGAAATCAACACCGATCAACCCATGGTTGCGATGGAAACCGCGAAAGCCTTAGTGGATGTTCCTGCGCCTTTTAACGGAAAAGTGGAAAAATTATTTGGGAATCCCGGCGATACGATGGATACGGGGCAACCGCTCATTGGCTTTGAAGGTGCTGATGATGCCTCACAGCAACAAGATAAAGGCACCGTGGTGGGTAGCATTGAAACGAGCGGTACCATTCAAGAGATGACGAGCCGCGCCCTGACCGGCAGCCCATCAACGGGAAGCACGGTTAAAGCAACCCCGGCGGTGCGCATGTTAGCGAAACAGTTAAATGTCGATTTAAATCAAATCACGCCACAAGGATCTCACATTACCGTGGAAGAGGTAAAACAGGCGGCAAAAATCGCAGCGCCTGCGATGACTCCTGCACCCATGCTGAACGGCGAAGTGACGCCACTCTCTGGGGTCCGTCGTGCGATGGCGCTTAGCATGGCAAGAGCGCATCAGGAAATTGCTTCTGCCAGCATTATGGATGATGCTGATCTTAGTGCATGGGATAACCAACAAGATATTACCTTACGATTATTACGTGCGATGGCTGCTGCTTGTAAAGCGGTACCCATGCTCAACTATTTTTATGATGGTCAACGCATGGCATACCAAGAAAATAAAAATATTAATATTGGCATTGCGGTGGATACCCCTCACGGACTTTATGTGCCGGTATTAAAAGATGTCGGTAATCGCTCGGATCAAGCATTGCGCGAGGATATTAATCGCTTTAAAAAACAGGCCCAAGATCGCAGCATTCCAGCATCCGATTTACAGGGCGCTACTATTTTAATGTCAAACGTCGGCGCTATCGCTGGAAATTATGCGGCGCCCATTGTCACGCCGCCGTTGGTGGCGATCGTTGCGTTTGGTCGCATTAAAAATACCGTTGTTGCCGATAAGAAAGGAGAAATCGCTGTACATCCCATGATTTCGATTTCCATTACGTTCGATCATCGACCGGTGACCGGCGGTGATGCGGCACGATTTTTAAAAGCGTTGACTACCGAGCTTGAGAAATCGACACTCACTTAAAAAGGCGGGTGATGCGAGGAAGACGATCTTGCCGCGCAGGCGAAGCTTTGCCGCGAGATGACGAGCGGCAAGACCTGCGAACATTGACATCATATTGCTTGGATCTCTGATAAACCAAACAACAAAAATTTCCATAGTGGGATTAGTGTTATTTTGTTTTCTGCGAATAATGTTGTCGATTGTGGCAAATGATGGGTGATTAATAAGCACCGCGTTTTCGGGAACATCTCCCTTGCAGATAGCAAGGCAGCTATTTCTCGCATTCTTATTTTTTCATCGTCTAAACCCGTATAAACAACTTGAATTAAATATTGGGTTTGATTTTTTTTTCGAACTAAAAAATCCACTTCCTTGTTTTTCCTCCAATAATAAACATCTAAAGCATCGTCATGAATGAGGCTAAGATAAACTAAGGTTTCCATGGCATGGCCTAAATCGCTGGAAGCTGTTAGTGCAATCACATTGCGTATTCCTGGATCGATCACATGAATTTTGTGCGGATTGCGAGTTCGTTCTGCTGCTTTTAGACTAAAATAAGGGACTAAACCAATTAAAAAAGCTTCCTGCAAATAACTGCAATAATGTGCGGCCAATTCAGTGGATATGCCAAATACTTTACCCAATCGGGATGCTGACAGCAGAGAACCCGTGTGAGCAAGAAGATGTGCGGCAAATTGTCTGACTTGGCTTAAGTCGCGAATGCTATGTCGTAAAGCAATATCACGATACAGAATATCTTCGAAATACTGAATTAAAAGTTGTTCACGCTTTTCAATCGACTGTGCAGTCACCACTGCTGGAAAACCCCCAAAGCGCAGATAATTCATAAGTTCATACTCAATCTTCTTAGAAGCGCTCACTAAGGTAGGATAAGGTAATTCAACATGATTAAATTCCAAAATTTCGCTAAAGCTGAGGGGATATATTTTAAAAGTTAAATGTCTCCCCGTCAGTAATGTTCCCAATTCACGGGACATGATCTTTCCAGATGAACCCGTAATAAAAATTTTTATATTTTCAGTCTCGTTACGCGCTCGTACCCATCTCTCCCATTCTGGAATATTTTGAATTTCATCCAGAAATAAATAGGCTTTTCCCTCTGGATAAATCTCTTGTCGATAGATATTGTACAGTTTATCCAGTAATTCCAATGTCAAAAATGGGGCTAGAGCAGGTTCTTCAAAATTAATGTGTAAAATAGCTTTTTTTTCCACGCCAGTTTGTTCGAGGTGTTGAATCACCTGATAAAGCAAGGTAGATTTACCAGCGCGCCTAGGGCCGATGAGGGTAGTAATTTCAGTCCCTTCCCGATGCGATACCATTTTTGCCAATAATTTTCGACGCAGATGCCCCGCGGGCAGCTTGGCATGACCCCAGTGATTCCAGCGCTCTAAGATATCTAGCATGATAGCCCATTTTATAGAGTTAATCTGATAAAAGTATAGCTTTTTTATCAGACTAATTCTATGAAAAAAATTATCAATATTGGCATTGCAGTGGATACACTACATAGCATCTACTTTTAGATAAAAACAGACACCCCAACGCCCGTTTTTATAGATTACTGCTATTAAGCGGCGTTATTGCGCAGGCCTCGTCATTTTGTCGCGAGGAGCTGTTGGGATATCGCCGTCGTTTGAGGTTGCGCTGAGGCTAAGTATTCAGCAGGGGGTGAGGAACAACGCCTGCAGTGAAAGAGTGTTGCAGTTGCCTTAACCAGTTTACAGCTCGCAGCAGCAGCACCGCCTACTATTCCACCGAATAAAGCAAAGGCAATTCGGATGGGATTGAACGCACTCGCATGAAAACGCGCTAAATAATCCGAACGTATCGTTTTCGTTTCTATCGCTGACAGCGCGCTCCCAATCACAGCACCGACCAAGGCGCCCAGTAAAACGCCGACTAACGCGCCCAGGAAGATGAGCGATGCAGCGGCGAAGGCAGGTAAACTGCTGGGTAATAGTAGTGAAAGTAAAAATAATGTGGTGATCACGACGCCGATCACAGGCGATGTGGCTGTTGAAAGAACAGGTACTACACTGGCGATTCTATAAATCAAAATAAAAGAAAGGTAGGAAACCCACGTCCCAGCAATCGCGCTATAGCCAGCGAAGGCCTGCGTACTTGCGGCGATATCGCCAGCACAGATTGAAGCGGTTAAGGGAGGAAGGGTTTTCTGCTGAGCATGAACGATGAAAGCCAGTAAATGGGTATTTGTGGCACGAAGGCGCTGTTGCGGGTCGAACTGTACACCCCTGCTTGCCATTTGATTATTGAGGACAAGGACACTGGCCTCGTCATCTAATGCATAGGATAATGCATCGGAAAGTAAGGCGAGATTTTTTAATTCGGGGATGTCGATTTTCATTTTTTCTCACTCCACGGTTATGTGTATTTGAAGTTGCGCTGAGGATAAGTATTCAGTAGGGGGTGAGGGACAACGCCTGCAGTGAAAGAGTGTTGCAGTTGCCTTAACCAGTTTACAGCTCGCGGCAGCAGTACCGCCTACTATTCCACCGAGCAAAGCAAAGGCAATTCGGATGGGATTGAACGCGCTCGCATGAAAACGCGCTAAATAATCCGAACGTATCATTTTCGTTTCTATGGCTGACAGTGCGAACAAAAGCCCAAGGCAGGCTGAGAAGCCCAGTAAAAAGCCCGGTAACACACCGACGTCGGAAAACAAGGCGCCGATCACAGGCGCTGTTAATGCTAAAGAGAAAGTCACTAGCCAGGCGATTCTACAAAGCAAAATAAAAAAAAGGTAGGAAACCCACGTTCCAGTAATCGCACTATAGCCAGCGAGGGCGTGCGTACTTGCGGCGATATTGCCAGCACAGATTGAAGCGATTAAGGGGGGGAGGGTTTGCTGTTGAGCATGAACGATGAAAGCCAGTAAATGGATATTTGTGGCACGAAGGCGTTGTCGCGAGTCGAATCGTACACCCCTGCTTGCCATTCGATTGTTGACGTGTTCTGTGTCCCAGGGCGATAAGGCAAGGTTAGTGAAGGGATTCAGGAGGACACTGGCATCGTCATCTAACGCATATTTTTGACGTTCATTATGGTAGTTGATAAAACTCGTTAAGCTAAGTTGATGACCGGTTGAAAGAAACAGCTTGTCATCTTCTGCAATCGGTTCAAATGAAACAAAATCCTCATCATTAATCGGTTGGCACTGTGCTAGGTACAATAATGCTTGGTGAATGACAGCATCAAATGCAAGATTATTTTTATGAGTGTGATCGCAGGCATCTAACAATTTTAATAATCGTGTGCGAGCTTTTCTAATATTGTTTTCACTATTTTTCGTATTTTTCTCGAGTAGGGCGAGAATACCAGTGATGCCAGATTGATCGGAAAACAAGGCGAGATTTTTTAATTCGGGACTATCGATTTTCATCTTTTCTTATCCACGGTTATGCGCACGGTCATGCGCGCACTTTAAGCTTTATGCTACACGATTTTCTGGAAAATACAGACTCTTTTCTTATTAAGAAAAAATTAATTTTACGCCATTCGCAACTTTTCACAGCCCAAAAAAGAAGCGTGGGAAAAATATCCGAAAATAATTAAGAAAGGATTAATTTCAGCGGTCTGATTTCAAAAACAGGTTAATATAAATTTAATATTTATTGTTTCGATGAAGATATCAACATCTCGATGCAGTCGGCCATTTCAATGGCGGTGTCCGCGCAATCACTCCCTTTATGTCCATGACGTCCCCCGACGCGATCGAAAGCTTGTTCTTCGTTATCAGTGGTCAATAAGCCAAAAATAACGGGAATATCGTGATCGAGAGCGACACGTTGGCAGCCATAACTAACTTGCTGACAGACGTAATCGTAATGATCAGTTTCGCCGCGTACGACAGCGCCTAGGCAAAGGATAGCTTGATAACGTCTCTGCTTTGCTAACTGTTGCGCGATGATAGGAAGTTCAATGGCACCCGGCACATGCCAAACAGCGATATTTTTTGTCGGAATTTTTCGTTCTGCAAAACGCTGTAGCGCACCTTCCAGTAATTTTTCGGTAATGGTTTCGTTAAAGCGACTCACAACAATCGCAAAATTTAAATGCTTCATGCAGGGGTTCCTTTGGCGGTGAGTTTCAGCATATGGCCCATTTTATTACGCTTTGTGGTTAGGTAACGACTATTTTGTTGATTGGGTTCTACTTCGAGCGCAACGCGTTCGGCAACATCGATGCCATATAATTTTAAGTGTTTGATTTTTTCTGGATTATTGGTGAGTAAACGAACACGATGTATGCCCAATGCTTTTAAAATTTGAGCGGCAAGGGCATATTCGCGTTCATCTGTTGCAAACCCCAATTGGTGATTGGCTTCAACTGTATCTAAGCCACGTTCTTGTAACGCATAGGCTTTGATTTTGTTCGTTAACCCAATGCCGCGGCCTTCTTGACGTAAATACAACAAAACACCACCGTGTTTTGCGATTTGCTGCAGCGCTAATGTTAATTGTGATCCACAATCGCAACGTTGTGAGCGGAAAATATCGCCCGTTAAACATTCCGAGTGAATGCGTGTGACGCTTTTTTCTGTCAACGGTTTATCGCTTGGAATCAGTGCTAAATGCTCGCGCGGATCATCGAGATACTGAAAAACGCGTAAATCAAAATTAGCAAGATTTTCGATGGGTAATTGAGCGGCAGTGACTTCGCGTACCAATATTTCATGCTGTTGTCGATAGGTGATGATGTCTTTCATTTTTAATAAGCACAGTCCATGTTTTTTCGAAAAACGAATTAAATCGGGTAAACGCGCCATGCTGCCATCTTTATTCATAATCTCGCAAATGACGGCGGCGGGTTTAAAACCAGCGAGTTTTGCGAGGTCAGCGCTCCCTTCTGTATGTCCTTGACGTTGCAATACACCGCCTTGGCGTGCGCGCAAAGGAAACATATGCCCCGGCATAACGATATCGTTGGGTCCGCTATTAGGATTTACCGCGATGCGAATGCTTTCAGCGCGATCAGCCGCAGAGATTCCGGTGGTGACATTTTTCGCCGCTTCAAATGAAACGCCAAATGCTGTTTTGAGTGATGTGCAGTTGTTTGCGATCATGAGTGGAAGATCTAAACGCTTAAAATCCGCTTCACTTAACGACACGCAAATTAAGCCACGTGCGTGCGTTGCCATAAAATTAATGTGTTCAGCGGTGATGATTTCCGCGGGAAAAATTAAATCGCCTTCATTTTCACGCGATTCATCATCCGCAAGAATCACCATGTTTCCCGCACGTAATGCGGCAATACCTTCTTCGATTGAGTTAAATGATTTTTGCATAGTGAACTCCTTGAAGTTGTCGAGCAACCATTTTCGCCATCATATCAAATTCGATGTTGACGGATTGGTTGGGTTGTAAATGGATTAAGTTAGTGTGGTTCAGGGTATGTGGTATCAACATAACGTGTATGCCATTATTTTCAATTGCGTTAATCGTGAGGCTAACTCCATTCACACAAATGCTGCCTTTATAAATCAGATAAGTCAGTGCTTCATCGGAAAAACCAGCAATCACCGACTGACGAAATGCTTGATGCGTAATAATATCCGTAATTTTCGCTGTTTGATCCACATGACCAGAAACAAAATGCCCGCCAATAGCATCCCCTATTTTTAATGCTCGTTCTAAATTCACGTTGATTCCAACCTGATAATCCTTGGCAATGCTGCGATTCAGCGTCTCTTGCGAAACTTCGACATCAAATAGGCCGGGTTCCTGTGTGGTTACGGTTAAGCACATCCCGTCAATCGCGATGCTTTCGCCGGAGGTGAGGTTATTAAAGGTGGTTGCAATGGTGAGTTGAATACCCGTTTTAAGCGAACGAATACGCCGTATTTGCCCAACATGATCGATTAAACCCGTAAACATAAGTTGATTCACACTTATTTTAAATTGTGAGGGTTGTAGCCTTGTATTGATGTAACGGGTGCCTACTCCATGTTCGCGGGTCCTGTTTCTTGCGTCACCCGCTTTGCAGCAGATACATGAATCCGAGGCTACATCCCATCGTGAGTGTACCTATGAAGGAATAATCTATGCGATAAACCAAGTTGCGATGAAGTTATCGTTGAATGGATTGTTACCTTCTCCCATCCGGACTATTACCGTCGGCTCTGGGGTTTCACCAGATCTGCTGACCCTTGTGTGTTAAGCAAGGCGCTCGCGGGCTGAGTTACGATGGTAACATCACCGCCGGTGGGGACTTGCACCCCGCCCTGAAGTTATTGAGTGAATTTAGCACTGTGTTAGCGATTCGTCAATTTTTGCAGTGTCCCATGATGTCGTTACCCATGCAGCACCATTGAATATTCTTATAAAAATCAGATAATTGCAGTTCTGTTGAAAATGCTGCTAACGCATTGGGTCCCAATGTCTTAGGTGCTATGTAGAGATAAAGTTCATGCGCCATTTTTTCGGTAATCAGGGTGTTAAAAAGGCGGCCTCCTGCCTCCACCCATAAATCGTGTATGCCGTCTTGGCCGATCATTTTCATCACGGAAGGGAGATCTAAACCGGTTTTGGTGACTGGAGTACTTTCACACCGTATTTTCGGATGTTTTAATGTTTTCAAGCGTTGTGTATTTGCCTGCGGCTCGTGAAAAAGCGTAATAGATGCCGCGGTTTTTAGTAATTGGGCAGTGAGTGAAAATTGTAACTCGCGATCCAATACATAAACTTTTTTAGCGATGGGGTCTTGTTGTGGAAAACGCACATTCAGTTGGGGATCATCGTTTAACACGGTGCGGATCGTCGTTAATATCGCATCGGCATAACGACGTTGTTGATGCGTAACGTGTTGTAGTGCAGATCCTGTGAGGGCGACGGGTTTACCATCCGCTTTCGCCACGTTTCCATCGAGGGAAATTGCTAATTTTGCCGTAATCCAAGGGGTTTTGTAAACGGTCCAGTGATGATAGCTTTGATAAAAATCATTGATTGCATCCAGTGAAATTTGCTGACAGTGAATTCCAGCCATGTTTAAAGCAAGTTGCCCACTACCATTCACTTTGGGGTTTGGATCACGATAAGCAAAAAACACCTCTTTGAGGTTAGCCGTGATCATCGTTTCTGTGCAGGGTGGAGTGCGCCCGTAGTGACAGCAGGGCTCGAGGGTGACATACAAGGTTGCGCCGTTTGCCGCGTTTCCTGCGGCCTGTAGCGCGTGAATTTCAGCATGGGGAGTTCCGGCTTTCTGGTGATGTCCTACGCCTACCACAGCGCCATTTTTGACGATGATGGCGCCAACGGCGGGATTGGGAGCGCAAAAGCCTTTACCTTGCTGTGCTTGTTCTAATGCAAGTTTCAAATAGGTTTCGTGCATACCGCTCTCTTCGCTGTGTGTGGGGCATTCCCCAAAAAATGTATGCTATAGTGTTTCGGATAAATATTTTGGTAAAAATAAACTATTTTAATTGTCTTACCGGCAATGGTGCTCACTGTCGAGCTTCCCTCTCCCGCCTGCGGGAGAGGCTAGGAGAGGGTTGGCTTCTAATGGCACGATCATTTTCACCAAAATATTTATCTGAAAAGCTATAGTATCTTACCAGCATAGGCAATTTTTGGCATAATCTGATTTTTGTTTTTCGTGAGAGTTATGCAACAAGCGCAAAAAACCAAGTTAATACAGCAGTATAGTGCAGATGGGGTCATTAATGTCTTAAAGCCGTATGTGACCCCGCACCGTATGCAACGCATCGAAACCGTGTTGGCTGGGCGTTTACGAGATATTCAACTGGTTATTGAAGCACCCAGTGATATCAATAATGCATTAGCTGCGATCCGATCGTGCGAGGCGCTGGGCATTTCTCACGTTCATATTATTGCGCCAGAAGGTGATGTGATTGCGGCACGGAGTGTGACTCAAGGCGCTATTTATTGGGTAGAAGTGGTTTATTACGATTCTTTGGCGGCGTTTTTGGCCGTGATGCAACCCTTGAATTTTCAATTGGCTGCCGCCGTTGTTGATGCGAATCTTCCTTTAGCCGCTGTGCCTGTTGATCAACCCTTGTGTATTCTGGTCGGTAATGAGCAGCGTGGGTTGTCGCCAGAAGCTGTGCAAGCGGCTTCGATTCGTTACACCATTCCGATGTTTGGCATGACAGAAAGTTTTAACTTATCGGTGTCTGCCGCGGTGAGTCTATATGATGTTTCTTGTCGCAAAAGAGCCGCACTGGGCGCCAATAGCGATTTAACGCTAGAGGAACAAAAAATACTACGTGCTCGATTTTATTTAAACAGTACTTCACCCCGGTTAGCGCAGGCTATACTAAGAGAGTCAACTGTCCCAGAAGTTCAGAAAAATAATTTAGCTTGAATGCAGTGAGATGAGAAAAACGCCATGTTACCTAAATTTTTCACCAACAATTTGTTAAGCAATTTACTCAATACCGCCATTGTGTTAGTGGCCATCCTGTTAATATATTTATTAATTTATACGATTTTTATTCGAAAAATTAAAATCGAAAAATCGAAGCATCGTGTTCGTGTGCGTTTTACCTATTTTATCGTGATTCTCGCTTTATTTTTAGTAGCCAAAATTTGGGTTTCGGGTTTTACGAATCTTTTTTATGGCTTAAGCTTTGTATCTGCGGGCCTTGTGGTGACCAATAAAGAGTCCATTATGAACTTTGTTGGCTCAATCATTATTCGTTGGCGAGGCTTGTTCGCAGAAGGGGATTATATTCAACTTGATAAATATTCGGGTTTTGTGCATGAATTAGGGGTCATGTATTTTCGAATTTTTGAAGTGAGTGAAACTTCATTGAATCGTTCATCCGGTCGCATGATTAAAGTGCCCAATGGATTAGTGATCAATAATCCCGTCATTAATTACTCGTTGCAAAACAATGTGATTGAGTATAAGCAATCATGGATTGTCACACCCGACAGCGATATTCGCGCGGCGAAACAAATTATTACTGATCAGATGAAAGCGATCGTTTTTCAATTTTATGCGGAGCATGAAGGTTATACGCGTCGCATGGTAAAAAAGAACTGTCGACACTTATCGCGTTTAATCGATCTTGAAATTCATATTAAATCGCAAATCCGTTTTGATAAACCCTCGGGAGTTGAGCTCTTAGCAAGTTATTATTGTTACCCACGCGATAAAGATAATTTGGATGAGGCGATGCGTTTGGCGGTATTAAAAGCGTTGAATGAGAGTGACGTTGTGAAAATGT
>MGOZ01000051.1:14723-15050 GCA_001797285.1 Coxiella sp. RIFCSPHIGHO2_12_FULL_42_15 | reverse complement strand
AGGTGGCACTTCCTGTCCCCTCCTTTGCAAAAGGAGGGTTAGGGAGGATTTTATAATATATTGTTAATGCTAATCTTTCTTCCGTATGGTATTAAGCTGTACTTTCCTCAATAATAAGGATTTTGCAATGGAGCCTCGATTGGAATATAAAGGCATTTCTGCGTATCAGCAAATCGCAGAAACCATTGTCACTATAACTCGTGATGCGCAGCCAAAACGAAAAGATGCTAACGGAAAAAGACTTCCAATCGCTCATGCAAAAGGTCCAGAGGCTGGAGAATTACGAAAAATATTAGTTAGGCTCAATTGAATGAATAACTATTTTAT
>MGOZ01000051.1:4691-14707 GCA_001797285.1 Coxiella sp. RIFCSPHIGHO2_12_FULL_42_15 | reverse complement strand
GTTTTTCAAAGGGGGTGACCTGTTACCTCCCACCTGCGAGGCTAGGAGAAGGTTGACTTCTAATGGCACGATCATTTTCACCAAAATATTTATCTAAAACACTATAAAAGATCCGGAATATCACTAAAAACCGCGCTGACACCGAGTGAAAACAATTTTTCAGCGGAGGATTTATCATTCACCGTGTAAGCCAGTGTTTTTAAATGATGACTCGCATTTTTCTGAATGATGTCAGCCGTTAGGTATTTTTCATTGCAATGAATGGAATAACAACCAAGTTTTTCCGCGGTAATAACGTGTTGTTCGTTCCACTTTTCAACGTTGAGTGCAATAGGGTAGGGACAATTGAGTTTTTTAAGCCATCTTAAATTAGTCACAGAGAAACTCGAAATTAAAGGAGGTGATTTGTGCGACGACCACAGTTGCGTCAATATTTTTAAGCTTGTTTTTACGAGTGTTTCTGCTCTTTCAGGTTCAATGGTTTTTAATTCCATATTGATGGCTAAATTTAATTGCGTCGCAAATTGAATATATTCTTGCAACGTGGGTATTTTGCAATGACGAAATTGTGGAGAAAACCAACTGCCGGCATCCAGTTGTCGTAATTCCTGAAATGTTTTTTCAGTGATGGAGCCATGTCCGTTGGTAGTGCGATCTAATGTTTCATCGTGAAAAACCAGGGCAACGTCATCGGCGCTCAAGGTTACATCAAATTCCGTCCATTGTGCGCCGTGATCTTTTGCGGCTTGCAGTGAAGCGAGCGTGTTTTCTGGGGCTAGTTTCGGCGCACCGCGGTGAGCGATCGTTTTTGCAAGCGATAATTCCATGAGGTGCTTATTTATCCGGTTCGTTTTTACCGCTTTGGAAAAGACTGGTTAATGACATCATGTTATCTTGCGTCGCTTTCGTGATTTTCTGGTTGGCATCGTTAATGGCCGCGCGAATCAAATCTTCAATGATTTCTTTGGATTCTTTCAATAATTCATCCGCAATTTTTAGTTCTAACACATCGTGTTTTGCGTTTATCACGATTTTTACGAGGCCTGCGCCAGATTCCCCAATCGCCGTGATTTTACTTAATTTTTGTTGTGCTTTATCCATCATTCCTTGAGCGTTTTTCATTAAATCGTTTAAGTTGAAATTGCCGACCATAGTGACCTCATGAATATTAATGTGTTTCTTCGAGTGGCATGCGTGCCTGAAAAGCGTGACAAAGTGTTCCGCCATCGAGATATTCTAGTTCACCGCCCAAAGGAACGCCATGGGCAATTCGTGAACACTTTATTTTAGTCGAATTGACGTGATTTGCAATGTAATGCGCCGTTGCTTTGCCTTCAATGGTCGGATTTGTCGCGAGAATGAGTTCTTCCAATATCGTATCATCGCTAATACGTTGTAATAGCATCGGAATCCCAATTTCTTGGGGGCCGATGCCATCGAGAGGAGAAAGATGCCCGTGTAAAACAAAATAGTGGCCGGAATAGCTGTTTGTGTGTTCAATCGCGGCGATATCCGCAGGACTTTCGACCACGCACAATTGCTGACGATTTCGTTTTATATTGCGGCAAATATGGCATTCGCTTTGTTCGGTGAACGTACGGCACAAACGACAATGACCCACTTTTTCAATCGCAAGTTGTAGCGCCTG
This sequence comes from Coxiella sp. RIFCSPHIGHO2_12_FULL_42_15, assembly GCA_001797285.1. Classification (GTDB taxonomy): domain Bacteria; phylum Pseudomonadota; class Gammaproteobacteria; order Coxiellales; family Coxiellaceae; genus 2-12-FULL-42-15. The sequence goes on along the minus strand of MGOZ01000051.1, from coordinate 13,059 downwards.
CGATAAACTCAGTCCTTTCAATCGTCCTGGTTGACTCAAAATATGAAAAGCCATGCGTTGTGCGGATTTAGGCCCCACGCTGGGTAAACCACGCAGCGCCTCAATCAACTGGTTGGTTAAAGGGCTAAACATGAGGTTGCACCCTCCTTAACCGTCTATTTGTCCTTGAGCAGCGCGCGATCATCGTCATCCTGTTTGGTTTGTTCAATCGACATATTGCGAATCTCTTCTGGAATTTGCATACCCTGCAATAATTCCATCGTTTTCGCTTGCGTGGTTTTTTGCACTTCATCGCATGCTCGTTTCCAAGCTTCGCGAATGCGGTATTTAAATTCTTTTAATCCGCCTTGCATTGCTTTAGGTTGAATATCAATATCCACAAATTTGTAAGTGCAGGTGATTTTAATGATGACCCCATCCGCTTCGCCGGCAACTTCAATGTTTTCTAACCCCATGTAGGTTGATTGCATTTGTTGTTGCATGTCCATCATGCTTTTGCGGATTTCATCCAATAACATATCTGACATAGCTTTTTTCTCCTCTCTCGTTTTATTGTTCTAAATGATTTTTATCTGTTGTGATGCTCTCTTCAATTAATGTTGCGTCAAAGGCCTGCATTAATTGTTGAATTTTAGGATCTTGCGCGAACTGCCGTTTTGCAGCTTGTTGACGTTGTTCATGCTGCTGTTGGGTGAGTTCAGCGGGTGTTTGTTGTTCCTGATCGCCAAATTTAATGGCAATGCGCATTGGGCGTTGCAAATAGTCAGAAAGTGCTTGCTGCAGGCGCTGAATTTGATTGGGTTGCGCTAACGCTTTTTGACTGGATTTAATAAGGAGATGCGCTTTAGTGTCGGTTAAATTTTCAAGCGTGCAATTTTGCGCCAACACCAGTGCAGCGCCCGTTAATGAAAGTTTGGCAACGATGTCGGGCCATGTCTTTTCTTTTTGTGATTGTGTTGTTGCTATTGTTGGTTTTGTCGCGGATAAAGCCAGTTTTTCCGGGTAAAAAGCCAACATACGTAGTAACGTCATTTCGAACGCAATTTTGGGGCTCGGTGCAAATGCAAAATCGCGCTGCCCCATAATGCCGATTTGATAAAATAATTGAATATCTTCTGCAGAGAATGCGGCTGCTAATGATGGCAACGCGGGATCATGATCTTCTAAAGAAATATCGGGTACTATTTGCAGTACACTGATGTTATGCAGCAAAGAAAGTAATTCGGCGAGTGCGCGTGCAAAGTCAGCACCTTGTTGTTGTAGCTTCGCTATATTTGCTAACAGGAGAGTCCCATTTTTCTTTTGTAATGCGTTTAGAATGTCGATAAGGATGCTGGCTTCGATTGTGCCGAGTAATGATTTCACGTCAGGCTCGAGAACTTTGCCATCACCAAAGGCGATGCTTTGATCAAGAATACTTAATCCATCACGCATGCTGCCATTGGCGGCTTTACCGATAAGCTGTAGTGCGGTCCGATCAAAAGCAATGTTTTCTTTTTGCAGAATGGTTGTTAAATGGGATGCTGCTTGTTCTGGTGTGGTTTGTTGCAAATGAAATTGCAAGCAGCGCGATAAAACCGTTGCCGGGAGTTTTTGATGATCGGTAGTGGCTAATAAGAATTTTACGTGGGCGGGAGGTTCTTCTAACGTTTTTAATAACGCATTAAAACTGTGCCCTGAAAGCATGTGCACTTCGTCGATTAAATAAATTTTTAAACGACCTTTGGCTGGTGCGTATTGTACGTTATCCAATAACTCTCGGGTGTCTTCTACTTTGGTACGTGAGGCAGCATCAATTTCAAAAAAATCGGGAAAGCGACCTTTGTCAATTTCTCGGCAATGGCTGCATTGGTCACAAGGTTGTGCGGTAATACCGGTTTCGCAGCTTAAGCATTTAGCGAAAATGCGAGCCAGGGTGGTTTTACCGACACCACGAGTGCCTGTGAAAAGGTAAGCATGATGAAGTAAACCCTGATTGAGCGCATTGGTGAGCGCTTGTACGACGTGCGCTTGCCCAACCACCTCTTGGAACTGGGTGGGGCGATATTTTCGCGCTAGGACTTGGTACGGCATTGATTCACCTATGAGCTAGGAGGCAGCTATTTAAGCCGCACCTCGGCACCCGAGTCTATTACTACCGTTGCTCCCTTCCGGGCCTGGCGGGGTTTGCAATATATCGTTGCGAGGGGACCTAAACAGCCACCATAACTTGTTGCTTCTGAATAAAGCCGGGTGCTCATAGTAGCATTATTCAGAAATAACACCTACTGAAAATTTGGCGGAGAGAGAGGGATTCGAACCCTCGGTACGCCGGTTAGACGTACACACGCTTTCCAGGCGTGCCCCTTAAACCACTCGGGCATCTCTCCACGGGTTGCTCACGGGTGAAATTTTATTCCACTGAGCTTCTATGCCGCTTTGTAACAACGCGTGAAAGTGCCCTAGATTAAACTAGTTAGCCACTTGGATCAAGCGATAAGCAAATTCGACAGATGACGCATTTAACCTAATTTTTGGCCAGAGTCCAGTATACCTGCTCAAGCTTAAGGCAAAATTAATCTAGTCATTCGAAAAGATTAAAAACAATTTGCTTTATATCTATACCAGATTTGTCTACAATTCCCCTTTTAGACACCCGAAGAGTATGAGTGACGTATGAGAAAAAGTGACGGTGGGCCACCTGTAAAAAAACCAAAAAAATGGAGCTCTCATTATCGAACGCACTCCTTGCGGCTAAAGAAATTTCCGCAGCAATTTTACCAAGATTATCAGCTTTACTCACTGACACCTCCGCTTTCGTCGCGATCTATTCTCAATATGCGCACGAGCTCAAGTAAGGTTATTCCCGTTGTTTTAGACGCCGCTGGAGATTCGCCGTGGGTTCAGGCATTATTCCAGCGGTTTTCGGATATCCCCAGTTGTTACACCCCATCATATACTGCCATTGAGGGTCGGTGCGACCCTTTGGATGAGACGATTATTCTTTCTCCGCAAAAAATTAAAACGCCTGGTGGAACTTCATATGTCCGTGTAATTGATTATGGCGTATTGGATTCGTGCCGTGTTGCGCTTTTTCAAGATGAAGAAGCGGGTACCCAGAAGAAACGCCCCGCGAATCACAAAAATTCGAGTGATGTTGTTCAGGCTGTCATGCGGCGTCCTCAATCCCTGCAAGGTGAAATTGGTCCTGTGCGGATTGATCAGGCTTTGTTGGAGCGACAACAATCCGTTCCTCGTTTGTCAGCAAGATGGTTTATGGGTAATGTTAATGCGACCGATATTTTTTTTATGATGATGGGAGTATTGCGCTATTGTGAGTTTTCTCACAATTGGGCGCATAGTCAGGGAGGGTGTTTAGAAGATGGTATTTCGGTAGCACCTGCTGAGCATAATTCGTTGAGATTAGTTGCTGTTGAATCTGCAATTAAAGAACTCGTGCATTTTTTAACGATCTTTTATCGTGACAGCGTTGAATATTTACCCGACGCAAACAATCGCCCTACCGCAGTTATTCAGCGTGAAAGAGTAACGCTCAGTATCGAATCGGGTGAGTGTGTTTCTGTCAATTTTAATCCTCTTCAAGGAATCACCCCTGCTCGCGAACTCAAAGATTTTGCTAACGTTATTTTCTTTCACTCCTTCAAAGTTGCTTGTGAGAAAAAAGACGATGTGATGTGTTCCTTCGGCAAGCGTGTGTGACATAGAATTAATGTAACTATTCAGCCTAAAATGGGAATCCGCAATAATGGCCAATCTTGAAGGCAAAATTTCCTCAAAATGCTCACATACCAATACGTATGCTGCGCTTTTTCGTCAATTTTGCCTTCAACCTTGTCTCATTCTTGCGAATTTGTGGCCCTTTTAAAAAGGGGCTGAATAATTACGAATTAATTAGCCATTAACCGCAGAAAGCTTTCACAAAGGTTTGGCCTGATTGCAATATTTTTGATGATACTGATCCGCCCAAAAATAGACTTGACCTCGGGTTTCTTGCAGCATCGAAGCGTTTTTTGTATCCTTTAAAATGTTCAGAATGCCTTCAAAAGCGACAGTCGGTCCCATGGAGCCGTCTGGACAATGTGCTTGTGATAGCTGACACATTTTTTCCATGGCTGAACTATTGAGTATCTCACGAATTTGTTCAGGAAATTCTGCTGGATACACATATTCTTGGGTTTTGTCATCGAAATAAATACGATGATTTTCATATTTTGTTGTCTCAGAAATACTCCACATGGTCTTACACTTCAGTGCATCCTCTGCGAGGGCGGCTGATTGAGGAAGCAAGACGGCACAAAGCATCGGGAGTATTTTTATCATTATTCGACGTTTCTTCATTTTTCAGCTCATGCTCGGTTCGAGCGCTATCGCGCCCATTACAGGCTAAGAATCCCCTATCGCGAAAAGTTTTTCAAGAATTTTGTAGTAAATTTTTTGTAATTGATGAAGTTCGGCGATATTTGTGCATTCATTGACTTTATGAATGGTTTTGTTTACAGGTCCGAGCTCGATAATTTGCGCGCCGATTTTCGCAAAATGACGTCCGTCAGAAGTTCCGCCGTGTGTGTTGGGGACGCAGTCGATGTGATCCATTTCTTTAATGACGGCTTGACAGGTGCGGCTGAGATGACATTCGCCACTGAAATACGGCAAACTAGAAACGTTATATTTTATATTGTAATTTATTTTTTGTTGATCGAGAATTTCAGCGACTTTCATTTGCAGACTTTCTGGTGTGCTGGATGGTGCAAAACGAAAATTAAATTTCGCGGTGAGTGTACCAGGAATGACATTGGCAGCACCCACACCGGATTGAATATCGTAAAATTGAAAAGAACTCGGCAGAAAGAATTCATTCCCTTCGTCCCATTTGGTTTCTGCTAAAGCGGATAATGTGCTGAAGCTGCGGTGAATGGGGTTATCTGCTTTTTGTGGATAAGCAATATGACCTTGTTTTCCAATAATCATCAATTCCCCATGCATAGAACCGCGACGACCTATTTTAATAGCGTCACCGACACGTTCATTGCTACTGGCTTCACCGACGATCACATAATCCGGGCGAATATTTTTATTTTTTAAATGTTCCACCACTTTTACGACGCCGTTAATGGCAGGACCTTCTTCGTCGCTCGTGAATATCAGCGCAATTTTACCCGCATGTTTAGGGTGTTTTTCCACAAATGATTTTGCGGCTAGCGTCATGGCAGCAACGCCCGATTTCATGTCAGCAGCGCCGCGACCGTACAGGTACCCTTCTTTTTCGATCGGCTGAAAAGGATCAGTGCTCCATTCTCTTAATTCACCCGGTGGTACCACATCTGTATGCCCCACAAAAATCAAACACGGGGATGATCCTTCACCGTGCCAGGCGAATAAGTTGGTGACGTCTTCAAAAGGGAGTATTTCAATGTGAAAACCGGTTTTTTTAAGTTCATTCGCAATCAGTTCTTGACAACCATGATCAGTGGGTGTTACGGAGGGACGGCTGATGAGCATTTTTGTAAAAGAGATGACATCGTTCATGATGGTATTTCTTCAATGCGTAATAATTCATTGAGGGATACTTTACTTCGGGTTTTTGGGTCGACTTGCTTAACGATGATGGCCGCATAACGGCTGTAACTACCGTCACGGGAAGGCAAACTGCCCGCAATGACCACGGAACCTTTCGGGACTCGACCATGAATAATTTCTTTGGTGTCGCGATTATAAATCGGTGTACTTTGTCCGATGAAAACGCCCATCGAAATTACCGAGTTTTCTTCGACAATAACGCCTTCCACAATTTCAGAACGTGCGCCGATAAAGCAATGGTCTTCTATGATAGTAGGGTTTGTTTGCAGCGGTTCTAAAACGCCACCAATACCAACGCCGCCAGAGATATGTACGTTTTTACCGATTTGCGCGCAAGATCCAACAGTCGCCCAGGTGTCGATCATAGTTCCAGAATCAATGTAAGCGCCGATATTGACAAAACTCGGCATGAGGATAGTGTTGGGTGCGAGGTAAGTGCCTTGTCGGACGGTTGCCGGTGGAACAACACGGATGCCGCTTGCGTGAAATTCATGTTCAGACCAATCACGAAATTTTATGGGAATTTTATCGTAAAATTGGGTATAAGCGCCTTCACTTACAACATTTTCATTGATTTTAAAAAAGAGGAGGACTGCTTTTTTTATCCATTCGTTTACTATCCAAGTGTCATTTTGTTTTTCCGCAACACGAATGGCGCCTTCATCAAGTTGTGCCATGGTTTCTTGAACTGCTTTAATAACGGTCGCGGGGGCATTCTTTGCCGTCATCTGATGTCGATCCTGAAATGCTTTTTCGATGATGGTTTGTAAGTCGCTGATTGAGATCATAACGTCTGTCCTTAGTGATTTCTCTTGCACGTAGTATAAGTGAAGCGGGCTAGGTTCCATAGTGTCTCTAACGATTGGTCAGCCATTTCTGCTGAATGCGGAAACTTTTTGTTTGTACAGGCGGAATTGCTGATGATTTGTGCTTTAATCTGGATGGTTGTAATTGACGTTCTATCATCAGGAAAGTATTATCCTCTCTCTAGTCACGACGGGGTATAGCGCAGTCTGGTAGCGCGCCTGCTTTGGGAGCAGGATGTCGGGGGTTCGAATCCCTCTACCCCGACCATTTTCTAACCAATGATTAATTGAGCGCCTGTAGCTCATTTGGATAGAGCATCGGCCTTCTAAGCCGAGGGTAACAGGTTCGAATCCTGTCAGGCGCGCTTATTTTTGCCGCTTGCTTTATTGGATTGATCTCGATAGGATTCTTCCTTCAAAAGCTTGGGTATGAATGACTTGGTGGGCGTAGCTCAGGTGGTAGAGCCCCGGATTGTGATTCCGGTTGTCGTGGGTTCAAGTCCCATCGTCCACCCCATTTTTTAGTTTTTGGTGCTTCGTTTTCTCTTAAACTATTTGGGCTGTTAGCTCAGTTGGGTGAGCCGATAAGGCAAAAAGCGCCGCTTTTTGCTCGGCGAACGCCCGCCAGGAAGGCGGGCCGGGTGCATCTCCAAGAAAGCAAAAGCAAGTACAGGATGTACGGTGGTTCTTAAATTATTTGGGCTGTTAGCTCAGTTGGTAGAGCAGCTGACTCTTAATCAGCGGGTCGCAGGTTCGAAACCTGCACAGCCCACCAAATTTATCTGATGAATCAAGTGATTAGTCGTGGTCGCTGAAAAGCCTTTTTCCTGGTGTGCCAAATTTGTGCCCCTAAATCTCAAATTCAATTTTTCGTGCCACATCATGCAAGTGTTTACTGGAAAGGTGTGCGTATTTCAAAACCATATCAATGCTGGCCCATCCGCCCAGTTCCATTAGCGTTTGCAGTGAAGTCCCCGCTTGTACATGCCAAGACGCCCACGTGTGACGAATGTCATGCCATTTAAAATTTTCGATTCCTGCGCGGGCCAAACATTTTTTCCACGTTCGGTTTTCAATGGTATTGATGGGGTTACCTTTATAGGTGAATACCCGCGTTGGGTGCTTCCCTTGATATTTTGTGATGATGGACAACGCAATGTTGTTGAGTGGCACGGCAATTGGTTTTTTTGCTTTGGCTTGGTCGGGGTGAATCCAGGCGTGTTTTGCATCCATATCAATTTGGGACCATTCTAAATACAAAACATTGGCTTGCCTTAATCCGGTGGCCAGCGAAAAAGAGATGAGATCTGCTAAGTGCGAAGGTGATGCGCTAATGAGTCGTTTGGCTTCTGCTTGCGTTAGAAATCGTATGCGGCGCTTGGGTTCTTCCAGTTGTTTTATTTTGGGAACTTTATCAAGCCAATAGTCATTGTTTTTTTCATTCATCCACTCGTTGGCAGCTTTGCGTAAAATAATTCTGAGTACCGCTAAATAACGATTAATCGTCGCGGGTGTTACATTGGATTGCTGCAGTTTTCTGACCAAATCACTAATGCAATTTGGGGTGATGGAATTTAATGGCAGGTCCCCTAGATGCTGCGTGAACCACAAGATTTTTTGTTGATCTTCATTTTGTCCTTTTTTACCTTTACGCGTATTTTCTCGAACAAAACGATGGGCGGCTTGTGGCCACGTGTATATGGGTTTATCGCCAAGTTTCGTCTGCCGCCATAAGCGTTCTTTTAACTTGTCTTCATATTCTTGGGCTTGGGTTTTGTCGGTCGTGTCAGTAGATTTTCTAATTCTTTAGCCGTTATGTGAGAAGTTAGTGTAGTAAAGTTTGCTACCTTTGCGTCTTTTGACTGGCATGTTTTGGTTGCCTCTTCGATGTGTAATTGAATTTTGTCGGCGTGATATTTAATTTTATTGGCTTCGTTATGTAGCCATTCCTCGATGTCATTTTTTAAAAATATCCAGTGCCGCCC
>MGOZ01000051.1:0-4683 GCA_001797285.1 Coxiella sp. RIFCSPHIGHO2_12_FULL_42_15 | reverse complement strand
CGCCCCGGTTTGCAACCGGGTATAATTCCTTTTTTTGCTTTTCGCATTAACGTATGCGTCGTCATTCCGAGCTTTTGTGCCACCGTTTCCATGGTGAGTGTTTCTATCATGGGATTGTCTTCATGTGTAGATGGTATTCCGCATAATGATGCTTTCTGCCATTGGCGTTTTGCGTAGTCTTTAGTACGGTAACAATGGTAACACCACGATTGCGAAGATCATTAACTCGCGCGGCTAGCCGCAATATTTTTAATTCATTAAAGGCATCTAATGAAGTAATAGGGCCTGATTTTAAGGCATTTAATACTTTCTCACATTGACTCATTGATTTTCTCAGCGTTTAAATTAAATTTTGATGATAAGCCCAGTAAGCTTCTTGGCGCAGACTTTCCGCTGTTTCTTCCTCTCCAAAAAGTTCAATTTCGTGAATAAATTTCTTAACATTTTCATGAGATAATCTCCTTTGTTGAAATCCATCAATAATTTTTCCTGTCAATTCAGCACGATTAATATTAATATTTCGTTTGGTTTGAAATTTCAGGAATGCAGTGTTATTTTTCAACCCAATCAAAGTGATAATGATCGGACTCATTTTCTTTATTTCGTAAATGAGAATGGGCTTGTCATTCAATTTTCTTGTAATCATTAATCCGGCCATGCTATTTCTCCAGCATCATTACGTTAGATATCGTGATCAAAAGGTGACATGAGTTGTTGATAGTGGTCTTTTACTCTTGGAGCTTGATTGGCAAGCATGATTTCGATCTCATCAGATGAGTTCTCAATGTAGTACTTGATGAAAAGCTGAAATAACCATGACATGAAAATATCTTGTAACTGATTTTTATTGGATTCACCGGCGATGACGTAATTGCAAAATAAAAAAAAGAGATCCTGCATGTCCTCTGAATCGGTGAGAAAACAAAAATAATTGTAATCTTCATCGCAAATGGCGCGCAAATGTGCGACGGATTTTTTGTCTTCGCGAGACATTTGATGGGTTGATGTGACACCGGTATAGGCCAGATTGTACAGTTTGTCCTGCAAGTCATGCTGTGCGAGCTGTTGCCGATGATGACGTTGCTGGTCGCGCAATTGTTTTTTTTGTTTCGGAGAGAGGTGTCGTGGTGCTTCTGGGCCATTATTTGATTTACCTCTGGTGAGGATTTTTGTCGGAAAGTTTTCCTTTTCTGAGATCATGCGTCCTCCACTAACTTAAAGTTATAAAAAATAATAACTTTGTGTTACTGGCAAGTCAATAACTGAAGATTATATTTTTGTATCATGGGCGCAAAGGCTAGAAATAATCACTGAGCTGATAAGTCACCGCTCCAATAATTTGATTCTGATCTTTCAGTTCGGTGATGGGGTAGCGAGGGTTCAAGGGTTTCAAGAAGAGCGCGGAGCCTTCGATAATAAATTGCTTGAAAACCGCTTCTTTGTGATCGTCTGGTTTTGCTATAACAAAATCTCCTGACTTGGGTTGCTTGAGTGGGTTTATAACAATAATTTGACCTGGCAAAAATGAGTGCTCATGTCCATGCGGCGAGGTCATCGATTCTCCTGTCACCACTAACGCATAGCTATTGCGAGTACATTTTGAGATGGGTATAGGAACAAATCCGGTGTTTTCCAGATGGCCTGGCGTTATTTTTTCCGCCGAAGCTTCTATGCTGCTCCATTTGATCACGGGAACCCAGTGGATTTGAGTAGGTTCGGGGGTTGAAAATTGATTTTCTATTACTTCTTTGCGTAAGAGTTTTGAATTCATTCCCGATAGCAAAGGCTCCCCTGTTCCTGACATGAGCCAATCCATATTGGCATTAAATTTTCTCGCTATTTCTATGATGCGTGCGGTTTTGGGTGTTCCCTCATTTTCTAGCCATTTTCTTGCGGCTATTTGCGAGACGTTGAGTAAGTCAGCTAGCGCATTCTGCCTTCCTTTGCCTTTTTTAGGAAAATGATTCAGGTCAAGCAATAAGTTTAGGCGGTCAGAAAAGGTGCTTTTTTTATCCATGAGTGATCCATTTTTGTTTCGTCATATCTTTTTTTATAAAAAAGTTGATTAAGATAACATTGTGTTATATGTTTAATTCGTCCTTAATCGCTACCAACGGTGAGATTTACATTTTGTTTCTACAAAATTATATCTGCTGGTTATTGGTCTCATGATAAATGAGCCTGGCGATTGACGCTAGCTTTTTAATTGAAGCAATGTCTGCGTAAACGAATGAGAGGGAAGAGAGGAAACAATGGGATTTGTGCCAATAACGGATGAAGAGCAAGAATTATTAAATCAGGATGACTATATTCTCTGGCCTGCCTATGTCGCGATTAAAAAATATATGGATTGGGAATCGGGTATTAGTGGCGTGAAGCGTAAAATCAGTTATCAATGGTTGGTGGAAGTTTTACATAGAGATGCAGCGCCCGGCAAAAAAAAGCATACCGTGACAAAAAGCCAAGCACGGCATCTTATTTTTAAACTTGAAAAAATGGGCATTGTCACTCGATTGAGTGAGCGATTCGACAGTAGCATTATTTTGAAACACAATTTTCACTTTCAGGCAAAATCTGTTTCGGGGAGGTTTGTGCGAGGTTTATGCGAAGCGTCTGCGAGGTCTGACATCAGGTGTGACATTCCCGAAAATGAAAATAATGTTGAAAATACAGGGGATTGCAGGAAGGCCGAAGTAGAGGTTCGCACGCCATTATCGGAAGGTGATTTTGGAAATGCGCTGAGGTGTTACATACCTCTATATAATCAATATAACAAATATCAGATATTAAATAATAATACGTCAAATTTAGAAAATCTGAGTGAATTAAAAAAATCGAATTCATTACCCGAAGTCGAAGCAATTTTTTCATTTTGGCAAACCACATTAAATCACCCCGGTGCGAAGTTGGATGCGAAACGCAAGCGCGTGATTGAAAATGCGCTGAAATTGGGTTACAGCATCGATGCTTGCAAACAAGCCATTCGTGGCTGTGCTCACTCAGCATTCCACATGGGGAAAAATCAAGAAGGCAAAGTGTACGATCACCTTTCGCTCATTTTACGCGACAGTGAGCGCATAGAACAGTTTGTCGCATTAGAAAAACAATCATCCATGGGACAAGGAGAACAAAGACATGCAAACCATCACCGAACTTTTGTCAAAACCGAAACCCCGCATCAACGCGTCACCCGAGAACTGGGAGACCAAATTCGCGAATACGAACAAAAATCAGGACGCTCCCTCTGGCCGCCATGCTAAAGCGGTGGAATATGTCTTTTCGCAATTTGCGTTGAACTACGGGCATGGTTGGACGTCTCAGATGGCAAATCCAGAATGGACGAAAGCGTTGAAGCGTCAGTGGTATGAGCAATTGCAAAAAATGAAACTGGAAGACATTCATGCGGCATTAAAATTTCTGGTCTCCAGTGAAAATACGGAGTATCGAAAATTTCCACCGAATGTGTTGGAGTTTCAGAGTCTGCCACTCAAAGCGAGAGAAAAAAATATTCCGTCAGAACTGGATTGTTATCATGCCGCGATTCGAAGTGAATGGAATTTTCATCCCATGGTTAAACCGATTGCACAAGCGTGTGATGTGTTCTGGCTACAAAAACAAGCGAGTGATGTGGAGGGGCGTAGGCGTTTTTCAGAGTATTATGCGATGTTCAAGGAAAAATATTTGCGTGGTATTCCGCTTGAAGTGCAAAAAGCATTACCAGAAATTAAACCTGAGGTGGCACCGATGAGAAAATTAACGCCAGTAGAAAGAATTCGACAAGAGGCGGATGCTGTACTGGCGCTGCCAGAATACCAAGCAAGCTCAGCAGCGGCAGCCACAGCAAAAGAAAAGCGAAAAGTATTTTTCGAGTATTTGGCACGATGTCGCGTTCAAAACGGAAATAACACAGGATGAAGAAAAATCATGACCCATCCGTGAATACCGCTTTTACGTATCGACGCGTTCCTAAAATTTTGCACTGTCTTAGCAAACTATTATGTTTTCACATTGATGCCACATTAATAATTTCTTCATTTTTTCTCGCTAAGCTACGTTCACAGTTACATACAGTGAACGAGGAACGAAGATGCGTCATGAACGTCGTGAAAATAATAGTTTCATCAAGTGGACATTCATCCATGTTGCAGAATGGACACGTCGAGTCTGGAATAGGGTCAATGGCTCTCGTTATCAAGCAACTACCCAAAGTTCAACGTCACCGGATTTCAAACGTGAGGCTCAGCAGCCCCTCTTAAGCATACCTGCGGCCGAAGAAAGTGCCTCCCAAATACCAAGACCTTCTTCGATAAGCTTATTTTCTGCATTGCCCGATGAATTGGCTGCCAAGATGTTGCCTCGACTTGAGGTGCGCATTCTGAAAAAATTACCCACGAAAGAGCAAAAAGATCAGGTTCTTGCTTTTAACACGTATCACCTGATTGTTGACGATGAGGCTTCTAAAAAATATCGCATTGGCTTTTGTAAAAAAGGTTTTTTTAGCGAGAAAATAGAATATGTGACTCAGTCATTGAATAAAAAAAACTCACTCTTTCGGCTGATCAAGGAAAACCCGGAGTTATTCAACGATGGAATGAGCCAAAATCGCTTGGTCATTGCCTGCTTGGAGCGAGAAATTGAAGAAGCGGGTGGTCTTGTAAGGCCAATAGGACATGCGCTACACCA
>MGOZ01000050.1:893-108710 GCA_001797285.1 Coxiella sp. RIFCSPHIGHO2_12_FULL_42_15 | reverse complement strand
CTTCCAAAAGTTGTTACCGCAAAATTTACGCCTCGATTAGGGGAATGTACTTCGTCAAACGCTTACCCAGGAACTTTACGCAATGGGGGTTTCCCAAGCAGGCGAAATTCATATAGGAAAAATACCCCGGGCGTCAGCCCGGGGATTTTTATTTTTTTGACTGAGCCTGCTCACATTACACCGGTAATTGCGCGGGCTTGGCGTCGTCAATTCTCTTTTGATCAAGAACGTTTTGATCAAGAACGTTCCGTAATTCTTGGACGATAGCAATGCCTCGTGCACCGGTATGTTCCTTATTCTTTAGCGCTTCTTGTAAGCTAGCCCATTCTTCTACGGCCCCCCCCTTTATATCAGCCACATTTGCTTGCGCTAATTCGATAATTTTACTGACGACATTAGCTACACGACTATGCTCTTTCAAAGTACCATCCAAATTCACTTCCGCGCCTTTCGTCGTTTGAGACAACAAACGCTTTTCAATATAACTCTTCAAGGATTCGCACTGCGTCGATTTGAAAAAGGTAAATTTATCAAGACTACGCGCCTCAATTTCCACTGGGGTTGTTAATAAGCGATCTAATTCTTTTAATAAAGGGGAGTAATCCCCAAAGTGTTTCACCGTTTCCGAGTCAGTGAATTTGGTCAAAAAGTTTTCAAAATCCAACTTGTTTTTGCCTTTAAATTCTTTAATTTGATTTGTTAAATTCTGCCCGGTCTCAGTTTTAGACCCGGAAAACAGATCACCTCGGTTGTCATAAAGATTTTTCCTAACCCTGTTCGATAATAAGCGGGGAAAAATAGAATTCTTTACGACCTTTGGTGCTGGTTTTGATGTCATTTGTCGAAAAATATAGGCAACTTCTTCAGCACGCTGCTCTTTTTTATTAAGATAATATACTGAATAAAGTTGTTTTAAATGCGACAAGGAAGCCTCCTGCCCATAGTGCTCACGCAAAAAATTCTCTATTATTTCACACTGTTTTTGTGCAAAGCTTCGATCAACGTGCTCATCTAATTGGTGAACAATTTCTGCCAACTGCATCACAACAAAATATCGATACTCTTTACCAGCAGGATAGCCTTTGTAATAATGCCCAACCCGTTGAAAAATCTCTGCTGTTTCAATGAGCAACTGCTCTAACGACGAAGCATGATCTTTTTTAGGACAAGTTAAGATTTCCGCCATCTGCTGTCGATAAAATTCATCTCGAAAAAAAGTACGATCAACCAGTTCCGGCGTTTCATTTCCCCGCTCGTCCTTCATCATTTTAACTCCCACCTTTCCAAGTGTTTCCACTGAAAAGTGCTTTGGCTCCTTCCAAAAAATGGAACCAACTAAGCCGCCAGTGAAATGGAGTTTGTTCAATTTTTCTGTCTGAAATATGACATTTTGTTCTAGCTGAGCTGGCTCTTTTTCTACTTCAGCATTCAAGATGGCTTTAATCTCCTCCGGTAACTTGTCGTGTTTATGGACGAGGAATTGCGCGATTTCTTTATCTTGGGATTCAGGTTTTTTCGTTCCTATTTTCTCGATAAGATTAATGATTTCTTTAAATTTTTTTTCAGCCGTTTTGCCATCTTTATCAGGATGCAATGGATATTCTAAATAATTTAATATTTTTAAAAATCCGGCAGGTGAAGGAGCCTTCGCATTAGGATGCTCCAACAAATCCTGCAAATATGCAATGACGTTGTCCAAGTCAAGGTGCTCATTATCTGATGACAGGTTGTTTGACTGGTTCTTTAAAAAATCCTCAGATTGCAATTGGATAACTATTATTTTAAGTGTATTGTGATTTGAAACACTGACAGGAACCTTTGACTTTAAAAGATCACCCAACACACCGGCTAAATTTGAAAAATAAACTTGCGCGATTTGATAAGCATTTTCTCGTGAAAAATCAAGGTGAGTCTGCAATGAAAGGACAATATGATCCAATAATTGTCGGATCAAACTATCATACTCTTTAGGATCTACGTATTCGTCCGCAACAAAACGTGCCACAAACATATTCGTGACTATAGCCCACTGTGCGAGGATAGCCTCTGGAAGACTATTCACTATTTCTTCAGAAACAACATCATACCCAAATAATTTTTTAAACGAGGTTTTAACACGATGATGAGCAAATCGCGCATCTACTTTTTTTTGAAATGCGCTTACTTTTTCAAAAATAGATTCAATTTCTTCTTTTTTATCAGCTAAATCATAAACAGCACCTGCAATGGTTTTTCCTATTTTTCCAGCAATAAAACCAATAATTTTACCTCTCCAGGTAGAATCGATTTTCCCCGCAGCGTGATTTACAGCTAAATCAGTCGCTTCTTTTATAAAGAAGCGCACGCAATAATGCTTAATATCGTGCACATGAGACCCAGCGGCATTTAGCGTCTGATCGAGCCAAGGATCTTTCATACCTTTTAACGTACTTAAATGATCTTCTTCATGTTGAACGCCTGATGGATGCGAAAATGCATTAAAAATGCTTGAATACCAACGGCTATACCACGGCTGTTCAGCTTCCACATCAATATCCACCGAACTCCACACCGCGCGTTTTATTTTTTGGAAACTAGCCTGTCGTTTGTCTTTTATCAACCGTTCGAAATCATCACGCATACTACCTACCTACTACGTCACTTTATTGGCTTCCCCGCCCCATCTATCGGTGGACAACACACCAATGGCGCTAATCCATCCCACGGCTCTTATAATAACAGCTTAAAATTAAGTGAAAATTAAGATGGAAAAGGTAAGCCACCGCGCGCCCTTGCAACGGCGGTTCGGCTGTAACCCCTTGATGGTATGTATTTTTTAGGTTGCAATGAGGAGGGTTTCTTCCACGGCGTTGCGTGCGATACCTCGTTTTGAAGAACGGATCTCTTGCAACAAAACCATTACATGCGGATTGGTCTTAGCGAGCTGCTCAAGCTCCGCAATGATTTCCACCTGCTTTAGACCCCGGCGGAAAATGATGGAAAAGGCTTCCTTGAGGCTCGCCATATCCTCCGGCGTAAAACCGTGGCGACGCAACCCTACACTATTTAATCCACGCGGCGCACCCGGATTACCGGTGACCAGCATAAACGGTAAAATATCTTGAAAAATTTTTGTGGCACGCCCTAAAAAACTAAATGCGCCAATTTTCACAAACTGATGCACGCCCGAAAAAGCACCTAAAATCGCGTAATCTCCCACGGAAACATGCCCAGCAATCGATGCCGTATTGGCAAATACCACGTGATTGCCCACCGTACAATCGTGCGCAATATGTGAATAGGACATAAGATAATTGTGTGAACCGACGTGCGTGACACCCACTTCGTTCGTGCCGCGATTAACCGTCACAAATTCACGAATAACATTGTGATCACCGATCTTAAGCCACGTCACCTCTCCTCGATAACCAGTGTGTTGTGGATCCGTCCCTAAAACAACGTGCGAAAAAATTCGATTATTAACGCCTAATTGAGTGTTTTTCTCGATAACGACGTGCGATCCAACACGGGAGCCCGCACCAATTTCCACATTTTCCCCAATCACCGTCCACGGACCTATTGATACATCATCCGCAATCCGTGCTGTAGGATGAATCATCGCATGCTCACTAATCACTATAATCCTCTTTGAGCGTCAGTTTCGTTGTCGGTTTACCGAGCAACAATAATTTCCGTACTACATGCCAGCTGTTCACCAACGGTAGCCTTTCCTCGAAATTTCCAAATTTCACGTCGATTCACCAACATTTCAACGTGCAATTGCAATTGATCTCCAGGCTCAACAATTCGTTTAAATCGCGCTTTATCAACACCCGCTAAATAACAAATATTGTCGTGGTATTCCACCCAATTTAATACTTTCGCCATCAACAAACCCGCGGTTTGTGCTAACGCTTCAACCATTAATACACCTGGCATAACCGCTTTAACGGGAAAATGGCCATTAAAAAAAGGCTCATTGCAGGTCACATTTTTAATGGCAGTAATCGATTTACCTTTCTCGTACGCAATCACTTTATCCACCAATAAAAAAGGATAACGATGTGGAATAAATTTTTTAATATCATCCATTGTCATGATCGTCATGTATTTTTCGCTCCAATTTTTGCAGCCGCTGATACATATTCTCTAATTGCTTAAATCGCACGGCCGATTTCAACCATTGTTGGTTAGGCAAAATGCCTGTGCCAGAAGAATAAATGCCCGGTTTCATTATCGAACGCGTTACCATCGCAGCACCGGTAATCATAACGCGATCAGCCAGTTTAATATGTCCTGCAATTGCGGTGTGCCCACCAATCATGCAGTAACGTCCGATGATTGTGCTGCCCGCAATGCCCGTACAACCGGCAATAATCGTGTGATCACCAATCACCACATTGTGTGCCACCATGATTTGATTATCGAGCTTTACCCCACAACCAATGAGGGTATCTCCTAAAGCGCCACGATCAATGGTGGTATTCGCCCCAATTTCAACATCATCACCAATCACCACACGTCCAATTTGCAAGAGTTTAACCCATTCCTGGGCTCCATCAAACTCAAAACCAAAACCATCGGCACCGATCACCGCACCGCTGTGCACAATAACACGATGGCCTATTTCAATATCTTGATAAATAGAAACGTTAGGATGCAACGTGCACGCTTCACCGATGTCAGTACCATCGCCAATGCTACATCCCACGTGAATGACGCTATTTTTACCAATACTCACTCCATCACCAATGACCACGTGGGCTTTAATGGTAACGGACGGATCGATATGACACGCTTTACCAATCACACTGCTGGGGTGAATGCCTGCCGCAGGTTGCTTTACCGGGTAAAGCAAATTCAGCAAGGCGGCGAACGCCAGTCGTGGTTTTTTGACGACTAATGCGTTGGTTGAACAATGTGGCAATAAATCCGCGGTCAATAATACCGCTGAGGCTTGAGTCGTTGCGAGGGTTTTAATCTGTTTGCGCCCTTCCACAAACGAAATACAACCGTGCCTCGCTTGCTCTAAGGAGGCAACGCCAACTATTTGGCAAGCAGCATCACCGTGTAATTCAGCGTGCAGTTTTGACGCCAACTGATCTAAGGTAAAGGCGGTTATCATCCAATATTCACTTTAAAAGAACACAAGATGGATGATGGGGCATCCATCTTGTTTATAAAAATCCCCGGGCTTACGCCCGGGGTATTTTCCCATATGAATTTCGCCTGCTCGGGAAACCCTCGCGGACGGCGACCAAGGAAGAGAATTCGCTTTCTCCCCCTTTGGAAACCCCCATTGCGTAAAGCTCCTGGGCTGACGCCCAGGGTTTGGCTTCGCTATCAAGTGCAGCAGGAATCACGGTGGAATTACCGACCATTATTTCATTTTTGCTAACACTTCGTCGGTAATGTCTTTAGACTCTTTTGCAAATAAAACACTGTTATCAATAAACACGGCATCCAGTTTATCGTTTTTCGCAACCTCAGATGCCGCATTCTTAATCGTATCCACAAAATCTTTCATGGCTGTCTGTTGTGCTTGCATATATTTTTGTTGGAATTCAGATTGGGCCAACTGAACTTGCGTGGATTGTTTTTTCAATTCTTCTTCTTTTTTAGCCGCATCCGCTTTACTCATCACCGCCTTATTTTTTTCATAGCTCACGCTATCGGCTTGCAGCTTTTTACCCATTGCTTGCAGCTTATCACGCTCACCGCCAAACTTTCCGTTCAAAGACGATTGAAGTTTATTGATACCATGTTCAGAAGCTAAAATTTTCTGAATATCGACCAAACCTACGGTATAAGCGAAGCTATTGCTACCCATTAAAATGCCAAACGCAGTGGCTGCTAATACTAAAGCACGTTTCATGTTGTCTCCTCAATGTTGAAATAACGTTCAGATCCCTGAACCTGGTTCTTTCCCAAAAACACCCTACTCAATGTGGAATATTGAGCATGGCGTCTATTATATAGAAATTCTTAATGTTTTATAGGGGTATCGTCTTTCTCGCGTCACCCGCTTTGCAGCAGATACATGAATCTGAAGCTACCCCTTTAAAAGCTTAAACCCATGGCAAATTGGAAGGGTTCCGCCAAGTCAAACGGCTTTTTGTTCAATGGATAAGCCAACGATAAATCGATGGGGCCAAAGAATGGGGTGTACCACGTCACCAAAACCCCCGCGGACATACGAAAATTTTTCAAGGAAAAGGAATCATTCGATACCACCAATGGTAACGTTGTACCGGGAATAACGGCTGTATTATTGGGACCGTAAATGGGTACTTCAAACACGTTACCCGCATCCCAGGTCAAAGCAATGCGCAATTGATCGCTGATAAAATTCGGTAAAATCAAGTGGGCACCCACGGTCGTTAGTAAATTCCCCCCTAAAGAAGAATTCCCGTTTGGCGCACAAATGAAGTTTCCATTAACCAGTTGGCAAGAAGGATTGTATTTCGGGCCTAACGAGTTTGCTTGGTAGCCTGGAACCGTTCCAATACCGCCTCCGGAAAAATTATTGAAAAACGGATAGAGGTTTGTGCCATCGTAATGACTCCCATAACCGGCGGCACCCAACAAATTCACGATGAAACCGTAGGCGACCGGCATATAAGCGGTCACGTTTTCAGAAGCAATATAGTAGGCTAAATTGTTATTGAGTATTGGCACACCCATTTCGAGGCCCAGGCTATTTTGCACACCGCGCGTTGGCATTTGCGCACGATCAAGACCAACGTAAGTCCACTTACTCACAACCTTAGTCACATTATAAGTCCGTTTGAGGTCCGCCGCATTGGCTTCGGCAGCGGTAGGATTAATGAAATTAATCACGCTCGGTGCCAACTGCCCTTGGTTATTAATATGCGAAAGATCAATATTCGAATAACCAAAATCGACACTGAAGATATTATTTTCAGAAACGGGAAAACCGTACGTTAAATCCGCACCAAAGCTATCCATGGTATACGGTGTGAAATATAAACTCTTTTTAAAATGGTTATGATTGTAAAATACCGATATCCCTCGACTGACGTTGTACCAGGTGTAGTACGGATTGATGTAACTCAAAAAGTAATTTTGAAAAATAAGACTGTTATTAAAACCAACCGTCACGTATTTACCCGATCCCAAAAAATTGGGCTGTGATACGCTAGCTCCATACAAGAAGCCATAAGCACTCGAATATCCCCCTTGTAAACTGGCTTTCCCCGATGGCTTTTCTTTGATGGTGAAATTTAAATCGACCTGATTATTGGTATCCAGCACCGGATTCGTTGCTACAGAGGCTTTCGCAAAATAATTGGTGAGCATCAACCGTCGTTTTGACTCTTTAATGGCGGAAAGCGAATAAGGCGCTGCTTCCATTTGTCGTAATTCACGTCGAATGACCTCTTCATTCGTGACTTCATTGCCGGAAATTTCAATGCGTCGCACATAAACACGTTTACCCGCCGTGACATTAAAAGTGATAAAAACGGTGTGCGCATCATCATCGATAGTAGGAATCACATTAATTTGTACAAAAGCATACGCTTTATTGCCGTAAAAATTATGGATTAATTTTTCCGCATGAATGACCTCTTGACGCGAAAAAATGTCTCCCTCTTTCAACGGAATTAAACGGCGTAATGGATCGTTGTACCCCAACGTTTGACCAATGATATTAACGCCTTTTATGTGATAAATAGGACCTTCGTCTACCGTTACATACACATTCACCCGTTTACGATCAGCGGAATAAACCTCTTTGTGCGAAACGACACGCATACGAACATAACCATGATTCAAATAAAAATTCATTAAGCGTTGTAAATCTTTAGAGAGCTTACGTTGAGAAAAACGATCTTTATGAGAGAAAATGGTCGTCAACCCTGGCGTTGTGAGTTTAAACTGTTGTCGTAATTGACGTTGGCTAAATTCTTTATTGCCACTGATCTGAATCGAATGCAGCTTAACAATTTTTCCTTCGTTGACATCGATCTGAATCGAAAGACGATTATGCGAAATCGAGGTTAATTTGGGTGTGACGCTGGTGGCTGCGTAACCCATCATTGCATATTGTTGCTCTAAACTTTTTGTGAATAATTCGAGTTTTAGCGGATCAAAAATTTGACCCGTCGCAAGACCAATTTTTTTCATCACGGGTTGAATTTTGCTGGTGGCAATTTCTTTATTACCCTCGATTTTAATCAAGGTAATCATCGGGCGCTCTTTCACATCGACAACTAAAGTTTGACCCCGCTGCGATAAACTGACGTTGTCAAAAAAACCAGTTTTGTACAATGCTTGTAATGCCTCATCACTTTTCGCCACCGTTAAGTCTTGCCCTTCATGCACCGGCAAATAATTACGAACGGTGCTCGCCAGCATATTTTGCAGGCCATTAATTTGAATATTACGCACCACAAAGGCTTGAGAAGTCACCAGGATAAATACGCTCAACAAGATACTGAGACGAATAAAACGCTTGAATACTGTTTTCATAACACTGAAATACCTTAATTCCTATATTTGGTTAGATTGAAAATGGAAATCCAAGAATTGATTAAAAATAATCCAAGATCTAATTTTCTGCTCACAAATTTGAGGAGGCATTATAACATCAGGCAAGTAAAAGAAAAGATAGATGACCTGTGAAATACCCAAGTTAGCCCGAATATTTCACATCGAACTACGAGGGTCGGTGTGCCGTCAACGGGAAGGTCTTTTGTTTGAAGGGCGTCGCGACCAGGGAGGGTAAGCGTCGAGCACAGGATGTGCGTCCCTGAAAACAAAAGACCTTCCCGTTGGCGGCAGGGCACTTCGTGTGGCCGTCATCTTCAAAAAGCAACGTGAAATATCCAGGTTAGGGACGTGCGCATTCCCTGGCAATATCGACCTTGAGCGTGTATCATCGCCATACCTTTCAACGCGACGAGTAACACCATGATGCAAGAGAGCTCTATTTCCATTCCCACGAAAGTGATTGGCCCTGTGGCCATCGTCGGGGAAGAGGTTAATGCCAACGTCAATGTCCCATTGGCAACGCTTGAAAAACCCATGTGGCCTTCCACAAACCGCGGTGCCAGTGTTTCGCGCCATGCGGGAGGTATTCACTGCCACATTCTCAACGACAGCATGACTCGCTCTGTTTTATTGCAAGGGGAAAGCGCGCGTTACCTGCAGCATGTGATTCACGATTTGTCTAAAAAAAATTCTGAAATTCAACGCACGATTCAAACCACGAGCCATCACATTGCCCTCAAAGATTGGCATTGGCAAGTGGTGGGCAATCTGCTGTATTTTCGCTTGGAAGTGACGACCGGTGACGCCTCTGGTCACAATATGGTGACCAAAGCAGCGGATGCGCTATTGCAATGGTTGCTCGCTGAATATCCCAAATTAAAATACGTCTCCATCTCAGGAAATTACTGTGTCGATAAAAAAGTTTCTGCGGTCAATGGCATTCTCGGCCGAGGAAAATACGTGGTTGCTGAAATCAATATCCCACGCGCCATCTGCATTGAGCGCTTAAAAACCACACCCGAAGCCATCGTCAATTTACACATTAAAAAAAATCTGCTCGGTTCATCCATTGCAGGTGGCGTACGCACCGCAAATGCGCATTTTGCCAATATTTTGTTAGCGCTCTATCTTGCAACCGGACAAGACGCTGCCAATATTGTCGAAGGATCACAAGGGTTTGTGCACACCGAATTACGTGATTCTCATGATTTATATTTTTCAGTGACCTTGCCGAATATCATCGTGGGCACCGTCGGTAATGGCAAGGAACTGGATTTTGTGCGTAAAAATTTGGAGATGCTGGGTTGTCATGCAAACACGCATCCTGGCAGTAATGCGCGACGACTCGCGATTATCACTGCAGCAACGGTTTTATGCGGCGAACTGTCTCTATTAGCCGCACAAACCAATCCGGGTGAACTTATGCGTGCGCATGTGGACTATGAACGCGGACAAGCCATTTATCGTGAACCCCATCCCACCACTACCATAACGTCGTGACCGCAAAAAATTATTTAAAAGCACGTGCCCCTGCTAAAATTATTCTTTCCGGCGAACACGCCGTCGTTTATGGGCATCCCGCCTTGGCGATGGCCATTAATCGTTATACCGAAACATTGGTCCGCTGGAGCACCCCGTTGCATTTAACCTTTAATTTACTCGGCATCGATTACAAACAAAAAATCACGCTGGAAGCGCTGAAACGTTTAAAAAGAAAATTGCAAAAACAATATCATCAATTTAGTACGGGAGAAATTAGCATTCGCGACGTGCTAAAACATCCTTTCGAATTGACACTGTATACCGCCATGAATGTCATCGAAAAACTAAAACACAAATTACCCATGGGCATTGATATCAACACCCATTCCAATATTCCCATCGGTTGTGGTTTAGGATCTTCTGCGGCTTGCGTGGTGAGCGTCATCAAAGCGCTCGGCCACTTTCTCCATGTTCACCTGCAAATCCAAGATTATATTCGCTTAGGCATCGAATCCGAAAATTTGCAACACGGCTTTTCAAGCGGTCTTGATATTCATATCAGTTATCAAGGTGGTGCGTTATTTTTTCAAAACGGTCAATGCACATCGCGTCCTTTGCCCACGTTTCCCATGCAATTGGTATTAACGGGGCAGCCCCAGTCGTCCACGGGAGAATGTGTACAACAGGCGAAACAACGTTTTAATACCAGCAAGATCGGCAAAGATTTTGAAGCCATCACACTCGATTTAGACGCGGCCATTCAAGCGAATGACCTCACACACATTAAGCGGAACTTGAGCGAAAATCATCGTTTATTACAGCACATTGGTGTTGTACCCACAAAAGTGAGCCATTTTATCCATGCAATTGAAAAAAGAAACGGGGCCGCCAAAATCTGTGGTGCCGGCACCATTCGCGGTGACGCCGCTGGGGTCATTTTGGTAGTATGTGAAGAAGATATTACAACGCTCAGTGCCGAACATGGATACTCCCTGATGCCCATTAAAGGTGATTCTCATGGTGCCACCCTCCTTTAAAGCGCGCGCTCCCGGTAGCCTCATTTTGATGGGGGAATACGCGGTATTACATGGGCAACCGGCGATTGTCATGGCCATTGATAAATATATCGAAGTCACCTTAATTCCTCGCCAAGATAACCAATTGTTGATTCGCTCCAATCTCGGTCAAGTGGGAATGACGATCAACAACATAGTTATTCAACATCCGTTTTTCTATGTGCTCACGGCATTAAAGCAAACGAACGATTTGCCCAGTGGCGCCGATATTACGATTACCAGCGAATTTTCTGATAAACACGGCTTGGGCAGTTCTGCCGCCGTAACCGTCGCCTTGTTAGCGGTCCTATCGCTCTGGAAAGAACAACCCCTCGATTTGCTTCAACTCTATCAACAAGGCATCACCGTCGTACATAGCGCGCAAGGCAATGGCTCGGGAGCCGATGTTGCCGCCAGTGTCTTTGGTGGTACATTGGAGTATTTTATGGAACCCTTTCGCATCAGGACACTGCCCAACGTGCCGTGGCTCGTCACGGTTTATTCAGGACAAAAGACCACAACCACAGAAGCGTTAAAACGCGTGAAGAAACGACAACGAGAACACCCTGATTTTTTTAAGCCTTTTTATACTCAGTTGGGCGCATTAACAAAAGCCGCTACAGATACCGTTATAAAAAACGATTGGTTCGCATTAGGAAAATTAATGAATGAAGCACAAATGCGCTTATCACAATTGGGTGTATCAACCCCCACGATCGACAGCATCGTTAAAACGCTGCGTGCACAATTAAATATTCTTGGCGCTAAACTTTCTGGCGCAGGTTTGGGAGATTGCGTCATTGGATTAGGACGTTTAGAGAAAAATTTCTTTCCGCAAAACGCTCGCGAGAAAAAACAAGGCGTGTTGCAACTTGATGTTAATATTCAGGCTCCTGGGGTTTCGTGTGCTTAGTAAAAAAGATGTCGTCGAAAATATTCTCGCCAAAAAAAATAAGAGCCCAGCACATCCGGTCGCATTGTGTTTTGCGCCATCCAACATCGCATTAGCCAAATATTGGGGGAAACGAAATACCGAATTAAACTTACCCATGAACTCCAGTCTCTCAATTTCGTTGCAACATCGCGGAGCGACCGCGCAACTGGAAATGCGTTCGATCTCACATAAGCTCATCATCAACGATGAAGACGTTGATCTCAACAGTCAACATGGTCAACGCCTATGTCACTTTCTCGATTTATTTCAATTTAAAACACACGCTTTTTATCAAGTACGTTTAAATGTCAATATTCCCTTTGCGGCAGGCCTTGCTTCATCGGCTTGTGTATTTGCGAGCCTTGTACTTGCCTTAAATCAGCTCCATCAATGGCAGCTCACCACCACGGAATTATCTATTTTGTCACGACTTGGCAGCGGTAGTGCGGCCCGCTCGGTGACGACTGGATTTGTCGAATGGCATGCGGGGCGCGATCAAAATGGCATGGACAGTTTTGCTGAAAAAATTCCGATTTCCTGGCCCGATTTTTGTATTGGGCTTTGTATTTATCATCACACCGAAAAATCGGTGAGCTCTCGCGAAGGAATGCAGCGTACAGTAGCCACTTCACCGTTATACGATCGCTGGCCCTCCTGTGCTGAACAAGCCGTACAACGACTGAAAATAGCCATTGCCAAAAAAGATATTACCCTGCTGGGAGAGACAGCGGAAAATAATGCGCTGACGATGCATGCCACGATGCTAAGTGCCTGGCCCCCACTTTTGTATTCAACAACCGAAACAATCACAGGAATGCAACACGTTTGGCAATTACGTACGGCGGGAATTCCCGTGTATTTTACACAAGATGCAGGACCTAATTTAAAAATACTCTCCCTAAAAGAACACATAAAAAAAATCACCCCTCAATTTCCCCATATTGAGTGGGCCCACCCTTTTGACTAAGGAAACGTGATGACAGAAGCTAAAAAAGTAATTTTAGTCGATGAGAATGATAAACCCATTGGCGAAGCAGAAAAAATAACCGCCCATCAGCAAGGTTTATTGCATCGCGCTTTTTCTATTTTTGTGTTTTACCATCCATCCAATGATGAACCAGAATTATTAATTCAACAACGTCAATTTGATAAATATCACTGCGGCGGATTATGGAGTAATACGTGCTGCAGCCATCCCCAACCTGGAGAAGAAATCATTACGGCTGGGCAAAAGCGTTTATTCGAAGAAATGGGAATACAAGTCGAATTGCAAGAAGTCGGTGGTTTTCATTATCGAGTTAAATTCGATAATGGATTGACGGAAAATGAACTTGATCATGTGTTCATTGGATTTGCTAGCAGCAAAGAAGTTCCATTTAACAAAAATGAAGTTAACGCCATACGGTGGGTGAAACTCGGTATCTTGCTGCAAGAAGTCATCGATCACCCTAAAAATTTCACCCCGTGGTTTGCACCGGCACTTGAAGTGGCGCTAGGTTTTTCAAAATAAATGAGTCAAAAAAAGCTCGTCGTCCTCGCACGAAGGCCGTCTATAGGAATGATCAAAAATACTGAGCTTTCACGGCCGAAGGTGCGGGGATCCAAATTAACGGCCTTTAAAAAAAAATTCTTTACAACATTTTAATCTGGATCCCCGTGACTCGGCTGTGAAATTTAAATATTTTTCTCAATTTTTGCAGACAGCCTCGCACGAGGATGACGGAGAGTGGGCTAATAATTTTATTTTAAATAATTTTGTGATGCATAAAAACCCTAAAAATCAATCGTAATTGGTATAAACGCACCAGAAGGAGAAAATGCGAAGGAATACCGAGGTATTTCGAGCGTTTTCGACTGAGGAGCGTTTAAAGATCATGCTTCAGTGGGATGCCAATTCCGGAATTTATTCCGTGCCCGTTCTTAACCATGGAAGCGACAGAAGTTTAAAAAACAGCGGGGTCCGTTGTTTTTTTTACTGTTCGATGAAAAAACAAGGAACGATAAATTTTAAAAGAATCTTTAAGTGGTTTAAAATGCGAAGAACGATTATTATCTTGATAAATCGTCGCAATATCGGTTTCCCGAATGGGAATTTTCTGCCGACCCGCTTCCAACAGCATTTCCATTTCAAATTCATATCCTTTGCTTTCCAACAACAATAAACGCGTTAAAAAATCTTTGGGAATGCCTCGCAAACCCGTTTGAGTGTCGCGAATTGAAATTTTCAGCATTTTTTTAAAAATAAAGCGCGTACAACGATTCCCAATTTGAGAACGAAACGGTATCTGTTTTGAAAAATGACGCGCCCCCAAATGTAATGACTCTGGATGACCCTCTAATTTTTCACAAAGGTTAATCATATCCGCAATGGCATGCTGCCCATCGGCATCTGCGGTGACTACCCCCGGTGACGTTGCATCCGCATGAAGAAGATAAGTGCGGAATCCTGTTTTTAACGCCTGGCCTTTTCCAAAATTAACGCGGTGTTTCACGAGGTTGACACCGTTTAATTTTGTCAATACCGCTTTTGCCTCTGGTTGCGTTGAACCATCATCCACAACAATAATCGTTTGTTGCGGACGAACAAAACGCAACTCAGTAATCAGCTCAAGCAAAACGGCGGTGGGCTGATAAGCGGGGATAATGATTGTCGCTTGCATGATACATTACTCGTGTGGTTTCAACAATTGATCCAGCGCTTCACAAGAAGCAATTTTAACATTTTTGTTAGCAAACGGTTTTTTACGCTGATAAAAAACATAATTCTGAATGTCTTTTACGGGAACGTATTGCTGCCACAACGCACGAAAGCAGCGATTCTCTGAAAAATAAGCAATATAATTAAAATAATCAGAATCTAAATACTCAAAATCGTTGGTATTATCGACAATAATAACTTCAGGACGATAATGATATAAATCCTGTGCGAGTAAATTCGCTTGCAATTGTCTTGCTCGTTGCTCAGATACTGCTTTTTTTCTCGCTTGATCTAATAACCCAGGCAACATCCACAGTGTATTAAAACGTGATGCATAATCCACATGAGCATAAGTCATCAATGTCCCTTGCCGCATGCTAACGGAGAATACAAAAATCGATTGATGCTCTGCCAACTGTTGGGTCGTCTGAATCAGTTTACTGAGCAATGTCGATTGATGTGGATTATACGTTAAATAGGCTTCGCTCTGAAGGTTGAGATACCCTTTTAAGGGTCCTATCAATAGCATAAACCCTAAAAAAACAATCATAGCGATTGAAACGAAATGCGGCGCGTTAAATCGATACTGAGAAATAATTTCCGTTATCATCAGTACTAACATGAGTAACGAGAATGCAAGCACCGTGTATTGATGGTAATACCACACTTTTCTCGTCAGAATATAAACCACCCAAAAAGTAGTGTTCGCAATTAAACATAAAGTCAGTAACGGTTTACTTTTTTTTGTCTGCAGTAAAAAAAGAAAATAGCCAATGAAAGATGCAATAAAACTCATACTGGCACTAGAGAGAAAAATCTCTTCCCACGTGATATTATAACCCCCCACATATAATGACATCACCAATGGCAATACAAAAGAAACATAATCGGGTGTAAAAATAAAAATGGACACCAAATATAAAATCGTCACGCCCAGAATAATGAACGTTTCCCAACGAAAAAATGTTTTCCACCCCCGATGTGCGGTTAAATAAATTTCGGTTATTAAAAATAATGGCCAGAGTTTAATATTCACAATAAAACCGATGCCAGCAAGCAGACTAATCATCATCGATAATTTTCGGGAAAAAACGAATCCGCTGACCAAAGCACAAATCATGCATAAATACGGAAAAATAAACACGAGCATCAAATGATCGCGCTGCCCAAATTCATAAATCGGCAGTATCAATAAAATAAATGAGATCGTTATCGCTACCACATTTAGCATCAAGCGATTATTGAAAAATAATTTTTTCAATACCGTTAAACAACAGCACAATGAAATCAAACAGAGCAAAAAAACGTAACATCGCGTCACCCAAACAATGTTCATTACTAAATATTTAGCGATCAAAACAGGAATAATCAATGTATAAATAATGATGGGAGGATCGATATCCATAAAATTTTGCGAATAGGTGCCACCGGCTAAAAAACGCTGTGTTTCAATCAGATGCCAACTGATGTCATGACTGAGATACACATGGTATTGCAAAATAGGACACAAAAGGAGGAGGATGGCCATGATGGTCCATCCTAACCATGAAAATGACTGCCGAGGAGTCGTTGACATGCAGAGTTATCTTCCATAATCTCAGTGAGGATTTAACTGACTCACTTTAGCATGGCCCCTCCCTTTAATAAAGAACCCGGCGGTTCCCGAAGTAACGGGGGCATACTCAACGTTCGCGGGTCCTGCCGCTCGCTATCTCGCGGCAAGATCATTGCGGTATACATCACCCTATTTTACCAATGTCAATCCTCGTTTTTGATTGACCACCCATTGGCCGTCCTCATAGATATTATTCACTAGGACTCTATCTGCATTTGCGGCGGCTTGCACCGCCGGCGCCATACTGTAAGAATTGACGGGTGCTGCAAAGCGAAAAGAGGGGCCAAAATTTTGTTGGCACATTTGCTCCGCTGAATTCACAAGATCACTCGTATTTAAATGAGTGGCTCGTGTGACTACCCATCCCTCCTTGATCGCCTGGGTTTCATCGTGGCATAAAACGGAAACAGGCTGTGTCGCAACATCAATTCCATTTTGCAAACGCTGGCGATCTTTCACCAACACTGCATATGGTTTTGCGTTGTTATTTGACGTTGCTAATGGAAAATCAATATCCCAAGACCACACTAAACTCGCCAAACGAGAATCATTGCTTGTTAATTTATCCATGCTGATCCAATTCACACGCCATGGCATTATTTTCGCAATATTAAATACATTCACATAACGATCTTGGTCGGAGATTGCCGTCTGATCTTCATAAAGACGCCACAAAGAAGTGTGATTGACATCTTTATTAAAGATATGCGCCCCAAAAGTGGCATCATCAACAGCGCTAACCCCTCTATCATAAGGAAAATCAATACCTGAGGTGGTACGATCAAACACAAAACGACTATTTTCGAACTCACGGCCTTTCGTCACGATTAAAATGTGCTTTTGCACAGCTAAAATATCCTGCTGCGTAAGGCGATCTGCCGGTAAAGCACTCGAGGGTGAAAGACCCTGTTTTTGCAGATAATTCGCTAAATCCTGCCGTGAAAAAATATATTGCCCCAGCTCACGTTGAAAAATGCTATCCGCCATTTTAACATGGCCCGCTAACGAGGCATCCAGGTAAAGAGTAATGAATAAATTAGAATTGGTTTTTAATTTCTGCTCCATCCAACGGCTAATTTCTTGTAAACCTTCCGATAATTTATCATCCCATGGCGCACAACCAATCGCCGGTGCAGGAAGTCCGAAGCGTGGATGGCCGTGGCATAATAAAATATCATCGCGCGTAATGGCGTAATGCAAGTCAATTTCTAAAGCGGTTACACCCGCTTCCAGTTGCTCGCTGATTTTTATTTTTTGATTAGGATCAATACCATACGTTTTACCATAGGCAGAAGAAATATACGAATTATGCGTACTGACTTGTTGCTGATTATTCAACGGTTCGTATCGATTCATCGCATTTTGCAATTGCAACGTTTGTTTTACCCAATCCATATTGGGACTAACAATAATGCAATTGATAGGGCCATCGCACATTTTTCGTGAATCTGTAAACAGCTGCACATTGGCATTCGAATTTTTCGTTTTATTTTTTAATTCCAACGAATGGTAATTCGCCCAACCATGATAATTGACGGTAACCGTTCCACCATGCTCGGAACTTAATGAAATAACGCCTTTACTTTGCCAGCGCTCAAAAAAACTGAGCGTACCGTCTTTCACTTTTACATTGAGCTTACTATACGGAGGAATAACAACAGCATGATTCGGAGTAATGCCAGAAGATTTTACGGGTGAGGCAGAATAATTCAGGGGCTCATTCGAATTATTATAAATATTTAAATATTCATCCCAGGCATAACTGGTCAAGATGCATGACGACAACAGTGTAACGAACAATGCTTGTTGCAACCGTGGTGATTTCATATTTATACCTTATTAACGCAAGCTGGGTATCCCTATATCATGGCACCTCCTGTTTTAAATGTTCATATTAAGATCATTTTGAGAACTATTTAATCTATGCTTAATGATAATGCGTTTGAGAAAAAATGGAAATACTTTTTTCAATATGCGTCTAAATTTGTCGATACTAGCCGGATATTTCATGTTGCTTTTTGGGGGTGGCGGCACACCGACCTTCGCCGTTCGATGTGAAATATCCTGTTTAGTTCAAAATATGATCATTCTGGTCGAGCATAGCGCTGTTCTGCGGGAGGAGGCCAGTCAGAGCACTCCGTTGTCATCACCCAAAAATCAATAGCCCCAACGCAAAAATGGGAAGTGCAGCAATTGCGCTGTCGAAACGGTCCAAGAAACCGCCATGACCCGGCAAAATACTACCAGTGTCTTTAATACCCGCCTGGCGCTTTAACATGCTTTCAAATAAATCACCGAGTACTGCAAACAGGGCCGTCATGAATGACAATTCCGTTAAATGCAGCATGGATTCCATCGACAAATCAATCGCAACCCCATAAATAAATGCCGAAATTAACGCTAAAACAACCCCACCCACAAGACCTTCCCATGTTTTTTTAGGGCTCACGCGTGGAATCAGCAAATGCGATCCCCACAATCGACCAGCAATATAAGCCCCAGAATCCACCGCCCACACTAAAATCAAAACAAAAATTAATAAAGCAGGGCCCGCCGAGGTATTGCGTAATACATTCATCGCTAACCAACCAGGAACCAACATCAAAAAACCCTGAATATATTTGATGGTACGATGTTGAAACCCCCACGCGCTGCGTCCGCAAGCAAAACAAATCACTGCACCCAAGGCCCACAACCATACGACCACTGCTACACTGAACCAATAAATGATGGGGATAATAAACGTTAATCCCATCGTCAATAGGATGAAAACCACATACAAAATACGTAACGCGGGACGTTGAATGACAATAAGCTGACTCCATTCCCAGGCACAAATAGCGATAATGACAGCGGTCAATGCCGCGAACCATTTATCCGGCAAATACCCAATAGCCAAAATTGCGATAGGTAAAGCGACTAAAATCGTCAGCAGTCTCTGTTTAAGCATATTGTGATTCTTCTATTTGTTGTGACGTCAATCCAAAACGGCGCTGCCGCTGGCAATACCAAGCCATGGCACGCTCTAGCTCTTGGACCGTAAAGTCTGGCCAATAGAGTTCTGAGAAAAAAAGTTCGGTATACGCCATCTGCCACAACATAAAATTGCTGATGCGCTGCTCGCCACTGGTACGAATTAATAAATCGGGTTCCGGTAAATCACTCAACGATAAATAGGATTGAAACGATTTTTCAATGTCAAGATCACTCTGGTTTTCAAGGGAAACAGGCGCTTTCGCAAATTTTTGTATCGCTTGCACGATGTCCCAACGGCCTGAATAGTTAATTGACATCACTAACGTTAAACCGGTATTGCTCGCCGTCAGTTGTTCCGCTTCTGCAATTTGCACCTGCATAAAACCGTCAAGATAAGAACGGTCACCAATGATCCGCAGACGCACATTATTACGGTGCAGTTTTTCAATCTCGCGCTGCAAGGTCACTGACATCAATTTCATGAGAAAACGCACTTCCAGTGGAGGACGACGACGATTTTCTAAGCTGAATGCAAACAGTGTCAACACTTCAATACCACGATTTCCGCAATGTTGAACAATGCTTTCAACGGTTTTAACACCGGCACGATGGCCCGCAACTCGACGCAAATTTCGCTGCATTGCCCAACGTCCGTTACCATCCATGATAATCGCAATATGTCTCGGTAACTGTTCCATGAGCACCCTCTTTCAGCCATTCCCGATGTAAAATATCCGGGTTAGATCGCCATTAACTCTTGTTCTTTACTCGCCACCAACGCGTCAATCTGTTGAATGAATTTATCGGTAATTTTTTGAATATCCGTTTGACCCCGTCGCTCATCGTCTTCACTGACTTCTTTGGCTTTCAACAAATCTTTGAGATCTTGGTTGGCTTCACGACGAATATTACGAACCGATACTCGTGCACGCTCACCCTCTTCTCGAACGATTTTTGCCAAATCACGCCGACGCTCCTCCGTTAACGGTGGCAACGGTACACGAATCACGACGCCAGCAGAGCTTGGATTTAAACCCAAATCCGACGTCATAATGGCTTTTTCAATGGCGCCAACCATATTTTTCTCCCACGGAGTGACGGTTAGCATACGTGCATTCTCAACAGCAACGCTCGCAACTTGATTTAACGGTGTTTCCGATCCGTAATAATCAACACGAATGTGTTCCAACAAGCTGGGATGCGCGCGCCCCGTACGTAATTTGGAAAGTTCGCTCTCAAGAGAAGCGATACTTTTTTTCATCCGTTGTTCCGCATCTTTCATAATGTTATTTAACATGTGCATCTCCCTGATCAACGAGGGTACCTTCATTTTTATCAATCACCACACGCAGTAAGGCGCCTGGTTTTTTAATATTGAATACGCGCAAAGGCATATTATGATCGCGACACTGGCAAAACGCAGAAAGATCCATAACGGCTAATTCTTTCTCGAGCGCTTCTTGATACGTTAGATGGTGATACAGTTTCGCTGTTGGGTTTTTCATCGGATCAGCAGAATAAACACCATCCACGTTGGTTGCTTTCAAAACCACATCCGCTTCGATTTCAATACCACGCAAACTCGCCGCAGAATCCGTCGTCACCAAAGGATTACCGGTACCTGCCGCAAACAAGACAATACGCCCCTGTTGTAAATGGTGAATCGCTTTACGACGATGAAAATCATCCGCAACGCCCCCCATGGAAATAGCCGATAAAATTCGCACGGGTAGTGCATGTTGTTCTAATGCATCACGCAACGCGAGGGCATTCATTAACGTTCCCAACATGCCCATTTGATCCGCCGTAATGCGATTGATACCAATTTCAGACAAGGCAGCACCGCGGAAAAAATTTCCTCCGCCAATCACAATGCCAATCTGCACCCCCAGTTGGTACACTTCAATAATTTCTCGTGCGAGTCGATCAATAACTGCAGGGTCAATGGAAGAAGTGCCTTTTCCAATGAGCGCCTCTCCACTTAATTTTAATAAAATACGTCGATAGATGGGTTGGGGGCCACTTGCCATTAATTTTTCCTTTGTACTTGAGCCATCACCTCATCAGCAAAATTTTGTGTTTCTTTCTCAATCCCTTCACCGACTTCATAGCGCACAAAGGACAAAACTTTTGCTCCCGCCGCTTTTAATAATTCAGCAACTGTTTTATTAGGATCCTTCACAAAAGGCTGACTCGTCAGGCTAATTTCTTTTAGAAACTTATTCACGCGTCCATCGACCATTTTACGGATAATATCCGCTGGTTTTCCAGAGTCTGCCGCTTGTGCCATGAAAATTTCTTTTTCTTTAGCAACCAGATCAGCAGAAACCTCTTCCGGATAAATGGCTTGTGGATAGGTTGCGGCAATATGCATCGCTAAATCCTTTGCTAATGCCGCGTTTTTTTGATCGATCGCCACCAAAACACCAATGCGTTCACCATGCGCATAACAACCAACAAACGGCGCTTCCACGAATGACGCCCGTCGAATTTGCACATTTTCACCAATTTTACTTACCAAGGTTTGTCGTATGGTTTCAATGGGTTGGCCCCCTATTTTTTCAGCCAATACGGCAGCAGCTTCCTTTGATTTTGCTTTTAACCCTTGCTGCGCCACTTTTTCAACAAAAAGACGAAAGTTTTCATCACGCGCAACAAAGTCTGTCTCACTATTCACTTCCACGATAAAAGCGCTTTCATGGTTTGCCGCAACGGCAATTTCAATTTTGCCTTCTGCGGCTGTTTTATCGGCACGCTTCGCCGCTTTCGCTTCACCCGCTTTACGCAGTACTTCTATTGCTGCTTCCAAATCACCTTTCGTTTCTTCTAACGCTTTTTTACAGGCCATCATTGCAGCGCCGGTTTTTTCGCGTAATTCTTTTACCAATGCAGCACTAATTGTCATTTGTGTAACCTCAATTCGTTATGGCGCGTCGCTGGTATTTCACCAACGACAGCATTTCATTGTTTGGACGGAAGGCAATTTACTCTGCGTCAGCATCCCTGATGCTTTTATCCACTTTGATAGTCACCGCTTTTTTACTCACCGGCTTTTTTGCAGCCGGTTTTTTCTCGGGTAAATCGTCAGAATCTGCGTCGCTGCCATCGGCCGCTTTTTTAGATTTTTTTGCTTTCTTTTTGGTAACGACTTTTTTCTTTGGTTCAACACCGTCAATTTCTTCAGCGTCTTCGCCCGCATGCTTAGCTTCCACTAAGTCTGCTGCACCACGTGCGGCAATAATGGTATCGGCAATCGTTTTACAATAAAAACGAATCGCTCGCACTGCATCGTCATTACCAGGAATGAGATAATCCACACCTTTAGGATCAGCATTGGTATCCGCAATACCAACGACGGGAATGCCCAAACGAATCGCTTCTTGGATGGCGATTTTTTCCATCCCCACGTCAATAACAAACAGCACATCGGGTAAACCCCCCATGTTTTTAATGCCGGATAGATTGGTGTGTAACTTCTCTTTGGCACGCATCAGGTTTAAAACTTCTTTTTTTGTCATGCTGGCTAAGAGACTTTCGTTGGCTAACCGTTCTTCTAATTCTTTGAGGCGTTTAATCGATTGTCGGATCGTCTTGTAATTAGTCAACATGCCGCCCAACCATCGATAGTCGATATAAGGCATTCCCGCACGGCTTGCTTCTTCACGAACGACATCCCGAGCCGCGTGTTTGGTACCCACAAACAATACCTTGCCGCGACGAGAAGCCACTTCATGAATGAAGTTCAGCGCTTGCCGAAACATCGGTAATGATTCTTCTAGATTGATAATATGAATATTATGGCGAGACCCATAGATATAGGGCGCCATTTTAGGATTCCAGTACCGGGTTTGGTGGCCGAAATGAACCCCCGCCTCCAGCATGTCACGCATGGTAACGTCTACCGTCATTTTTGTTCTCCAAAGGGTTGATGGGCTTTCGCCCCCTCCACCTATCCCATTCCCCAACCCTCTTTTTTTTAAAAAGGGCACCCAGGAAATGTGACGATAAGTGTGTGAAATACGAGAGTAAGCACGAGGCTTATTCCAGCGTTGCTTTATACCATAGTCAGCGGATGTGGTGCAAGGGCGGCATGCCTGGGGGCGTCGTAGAGGCGGATTTCAGCTGCAATTCCGAATAACTCATCACATGTTTGATGCTGCCTTGTGACAGTTCAATAATACGATGGCAATTTTTTAACGTCGTTAGGCGGTGCGCAATCATAATGACGGTGCGATTACGACTCACCGAATAAATTGTTTCCATAAGACGTGCTTCTGTTTCATTATCCAACGCAGAAGTCGCTTCATCAAAAATCAACACGTCGGGATTATGATACAGCGCTCTCGCAATAGCGATGCGTTGCCGCTCGCCTCCCGACAGTCGTACACCACGTTCACCCACTAACGTGCTCAGCCCCATTGGTAATTGCCGAATCAATTGCGACAGTTGCGCATTTTCGACCGTCTGATGAATGCGCTTAAAATCAACTTTTTTGGTTTTTTCACCAAACGCAATATTCGCCAAAATAGTATCGTCAATCAGATAAACGGATTGTGGGACATAACCCACACAACGATGCCACTGCAAAGAATACACAGGAAATTGTTGATCAATCAAAATGGATCCTTGATATGGATGCAACAAGCCTAAAAGCATATCCACGAGTGTTGATTTTCCAGATCCTGTGGCACCGATAATCCCGATACATTCTCCTTTTTGAATTTGAAACGAGAGATTCCGCAAGGCATCCATTGTTGTATTTAAATAACGAAAAGAAACCTGATTGAATGTAATGGATTGATTAAATTGAAAATGAGGGGCATCGCAATAATTTTCTTGCAGTGCTTTGGCGTGATATTCTGCTGTTGTTAATTCAATAGCGGGAATGACGGCTTTAAAATTATTGAAATAATTAATAATACGATTTAATCCCGGCATTAAACGAAACCCAACATAAAGATACCCCCCCAAAATACCCGTCATGGCATCAGGGCTTTCAAACTTCAAACATAAAATAGAAACCGTAACAACAAACAAACCAACGAATAATACTTCAATCACCATTCGCGGTAATGCATTGGTTGCATTCTGAATGGCTTTTACACGTGATTTTTTACGCGAAAAAAATTGGTAGCCCTGCACAAATTCTTCACGCTTACCCAGTAATACAATTTCTTTAAAGGCGCTAAAAAACTGCATGAGATTTTGTTTGCTGAGTATGGATGCTTCCTGAAAACGTCGCCCCCACCGGTAAAATAAAGGCAATAATCCTTTATTAATCACCACACCCACAACAGCACAAATAGTAAAAACAATCAGCGCTAATATCGGGCTCATCAAAATAATCGTTAAAATCAAACAAATAAAAATGATGCCTTCAGAAAGTATGCTCGCTAAAGAAACCATACCAACGGAAAAAACTTGGTCGACATCATCACTAATAACCGACGCACCTAATGCCGAATTGCGCGATAAATAATATTCATAATCAGATTTCGCATAACGACGCATCAGGGCATCCGTAAACTGATCATTCATTTTCTGAATAGCAAAATTTTGATGAAAAACTTCTAATCCTGCGATAATATTTTTCACCAAGTAAATCAACCCACAAAAAATAGCAATATAAAAAACCACTTGACCAGAAGAATAATATTGCGTGATAGGTAGCCAATGTAAATATTTTTGACTGGCGGTAGGATTATTTAACACCTGCGCAAAAACCACGATGACCAAAGCAGTAATCATTTCCAGTATCGAGGTTAACAGCGCAAAACAAGCAATACCCACCCATTGCCATTTTTGCTCGGGAGTCAGTAATGATCGCAGGTGCTTAACCGCGGAAAAAATGGATGGTGTTGACATTAGGTAATGATCTTATTGACATCGAAACGCCCCTCTTCCTTTCGGAAGACACTTTAGAGAAAAAGCCGCCTTTGTGCCGAACACAAAAACAACCTCCCATTCTAATAACTGATGCCACAAAACACCATCACTTTCGAAGCGTCTTAAAAAAAGGGCCTTAGGTCACGGCAAGGGCTCTCTTTTCATTTATTTCTTTTACTTTTGTTGTTCAGCCTGCTCTAAAACCTAAAGCCCAAAGCAATTTAGTATGAAGATACTCGTACCGTATCCCCTACCCTTAAAAATTCTCGGTTCAGCCAACGTGCATCCGACGGATAAACACGAACACAACCGTGGCTCGCATGTCGCTTCGCTGGGACATCCGGAGAACCATGCACCGCATAGAATTTATGAAAATAAACGCAATGTGGCATCGGCGCTCCGCCACCTCCCAATGGATAGCGACTCGACTTACAGCCTGGACCGCCTTTTCCAATCACAGTAAACGTCCCTTTAGGGGTACGGCACGAACGCCCAACATCTTTACAATAAGAGGCGCCTCCTGATGCCACCCCCGATCGCACCACTTTTCCATTTTGAATGGCATACCAGCGATGCTTTTTAGGATCAAAATGTAAGGACCGACTTCCACTGACAGCCGACACCATTTTGTTACCTGATGCTTGCTGAAGCTGTCCTCCCGATTCATTGCTCGTCGCATAGCTTCCATTCATGCACCCTATAGCCAACCCCAGCAATCCGACCTTAATCAACCCTTTCATGGCTACCTCCGTCACAGCTCTATTCATCAGCAATGACTGTAGCTCTCCTCATTCACCATCCCACTCTATCTACAAATACTATAGCTCAAATTTTGATCAGATTCGAGAAACTAACTGCTTAGCAAAAGGTTTTGTTTTTGCGTTAGTTTTTTGTCGTGTTAGCCCCGCCGTATTGGCTCACAACAGCTGTTCAAATGGGTTAGAAGCACTTGCCAGGAATTTCCCATCGGAAGATGGGGAATTCCAGGCCACACTCTTTCAAAGGTAGTGATCTACGAGCAACATCACAAACAGCAACATTAAATAAATAATCGAATACCGAAACGTTTTCATGGGTAAATCGGGCCGCTCGGAAAACCACAACGCCAACGCATAATAAAGAAAAATGCCATTCAGGATAAATGCCCCCAGCAAATAAATCCAACCACTCATACCGATGGCAAATGGTAATAAAGTCACTGCCATTAATAACACGACATACAATAAAATACTCAGTTGAGTAAAAGGGATGCCAAAACGATTGGGTAACATGGGAATATTGGCTTTTGCATAGTCATCCACGCGATGAATGGCTAACGCCCAAAAATGCGGTGGCGTCCATACAAAAATAATCATCATTAAAATTAACCCACCCGCATCAACCTGCCCCGTCACGGCAACCCATCCTAATAAAGGTGGAGCAGCACCCGCAGCACCACCAATGACAATATTTTGCGCGGTGACATGCTTTAAAAAAGAGGTATAAATAACCGCATAACCAATCAACGTTACAAATGTCAGCACGGCGGTTAACGTGTTCACAAGATAAATTAATATCAGCATCGCCACAACGCAAAGCACCGAAGCAAAAATCATGGCATGGCGCGGTGCAATTTTTCCTGACACAATCGGACGACCTTGCGTACGACTCATCAAACGATCAAAATGCGCATCCACGAGTTGGTTAATCACCGCAGCCGAACTCGCCGCTAACGCAATACCTAAATTGCCCCACAAAAGAATGTTGAAGGGTACAAAAGTGGAGGTACTCAAACACATCCCAACCATCGTGGTCAACATCATTAATAACACCACACGTGGTTTACACAATTCCAAATAATCACACCAACGGGTGTAATGTTCGCGCCGAAGCGCTATCGTTCGATTATTCATAAACCATCGCCCCTTGACGACGAAATACGGCATAATTAACGGTCACCATAGCACATAACAACAAACCCGCTGTTAAATTATGTAATACCGCAATCCCCAGTGGTAAAACCAACACAATATTTAAAATGCCCCACGTAATTTGCATCATTAAAAGAATGAGTAATATCCCCATCGCTTTTCGCAACATCGGATCATGCTGTTGTTGTCGATAAAAATAACCCAACATAAAAATAACATACATCATCACAGCCACCGCCATCATCCGATGCGTCATATGAATGGTTTGACGCGCAGCAGCACTTAATACGCCCCCTTCATAATTCATACCCCCAAAAGCCGATACATTAAAAGCCGCCGCAAAATCAAAAGTCTGCTGCCAATGCCCCTGACAAAAAGGAAAATCAGGACAAGACAGTGCCGCGTAATTTGTGCTGGTCCAGGCCCCCAATGCTATTTGCAATGCAAGCATCATTAAACCACACAATGCCATGATCTTGCTTCGCAAAGGATAGGGGGTGGAAAAATGATGGCGATTGTCCGGTACAGAGGTCCAGGATTTCAAAAAAATCAGCCATAATAAAGCGAATAAGCCCATTCCTCCCAGTAAATGCTGACTCACCACGATGGGCCACAACGTTAATGTGACTGTCCACATTCCGAGTAATGCTTGGTAAATGACAAGCAAAAAAATAACAAGCGCTAAAACCAAATAACTCACACCGTGTCGCGCCGCATTCAGCACGCACAACGTCGCCACTAAAAATACAAGTACCGCTAACGTTCCCGCGCAATAACGATGAATCATT
This sequence comes from Coxiella sp. RIFCSPHIGHO2_12_FULL_42_15, assembly GCA_001797285.1. Classification (GTDB taxonomy): domain Bacteria; phylum Pseudomonadota; class Gammaproteobacteria; order Coxiellales; family Coxiellaceae; genus 2-12-FULL-42-15. The sequence goes on along the minus strand of MGOZ01000050.1, from coordinate 80,873 downwards.
TCCGTCCATGCTTTTTGCTTCATCATGGCGGTAGTCAGCACTTGCACAGGAACGCCGATATGGCCATAACAGCCCGGCCAGTCGGGACAACCTAAACCGGCATCCGTCAACCGCGTCAATGCCCCTAAACCAATGACCAACCACGCGACAATAACCGCCAATAAAGAGATTCTCACTAACCCGTGCGTTATATTACTTTGCATCACTCCTCTCTTTAACGGTCACTAACGACTAACACGGCGGATTCAACGGAAACTGGGCTTCAATAGGTGAGTCATTCGTTTGGATGGATCGGTTTTTAAACAATAACTGGGCGGCTGGGATTGCCATTAACACCAAAAAAATGAAAGGCACCACCGTCCATAAAATTTCAAGACCTGATGATTTCTCTTGCGTCGTTGAAGAACAAAGCCGTCGTATCAATGCCCCCATGAAAGCAAAAAAAACGACGACACTCACCGTGCCACACATATAAAAAGCCCACAGATGCAAACGAGAAATCCTCCAAGCAGTCGGAGCGGACAAAATATACCAAAATGGTGGGAATCACAATAAAATTTCACGCGTCATGGGTCATGATGCACAAATTAAACTAAAACCAAGGCCCTTCTTTTTGATGCCTTCAATAATCGCCGGCAACGCAGCCACCGTTTGTGCTCGATGATTCGAGCCATCATGAAAAATAAGAATCATACCCGGTCGAACCGTTTTTAGAACATGGTCGATCAAGCGTTGCACCCCCATTGATTTATAATCTTCGGTGATGAAACCCATAACCTGTGCCATCCCATTTTCATTAATAACACGCTTCACATTAGCATTCGTCATTAAAAATGGCGGACGCAAGCAAAGGGGGGGCTGACCCAAAATGGTGGCAATAATGTCTTTCGATTCGCGAATTTCATGCTGCAATTTTACAGGAGACAATGTTGTCAATTTAGGATGCCAAATCGTATGGCTCGCCACCACATTGCCGTTTGCGATGATTTTTTTCAACATGTCCGGATACCGTTTTGCAAGTCCCGCCATAACGAAAAATACCGCATGAATGTGATAGCGATTTAAAATATCCAATACGTGGGGGGTATCAATGGGACTCGGACCATCATCAAACGTTAACGTGACCGTATTCGGAAGCGGGTGAGTCATAATCTGAGCAGGAAGGGTGCCCCAGGCACGACCAATAAAAAACAACAAGCAAAATACAACGGAAAAAATCCATTTCAACAACATACTCTTTCTCCCTGGACCATGAATCATTCCATGCTATCACAAAAAAATTCTGGGTAACATTCACAACTAACGCCACATTATACCATAGCGCGTCGCCGTCAACGGGAAGTGACACAAATCAATCAGTTACAATAAATACTCGAATGAGCTGATCCAACAGCAGCAAAAACAAGATCAAAAAAAATCTATTTAATATTATCTTAACTTTAATTGGGTAAAATTCAGTTTATTGTATCGTTTTTTTACTTGAACCCACCACACCGGATGTTAAAAAACTCAATTCAAGGATGTTATACCCATACCGAGGTGTAAAATGCGTCCGAACAATTATCATAGTACAATACTCGTTGATTTTGATTTTACATTTTCGTTGGCCGTCGATTTCAATCCCGACTCGAAAAAGAAAACATTCACCGCCCAAGAAACGGGTTTGTTGTTGCAGGATCCTAAGCCAGAAGAAATGTACAATAGCGCTACTTTTTTTTCATGGGCCATGATCGGGTCGCTTCTTGTGTTAAATCAGCGGTTAGAAAGCAAAATATTACCTTTCTCTCAGAGGATGTATTACGACGACAAATTGCAAAATGGAGCAAAGCCTGCTATGTATGAAGTATTCAGTAAGATTTTTGGAGAAGAGGAAAAACGACTAATTTTAAAACAAAAGGATGGCGATGAAATTGTTAAAAAAGCAAAGCTTTTTTTAGCCGAGGGAAAGGAATTTGAGGGTAAAAATGAGCTCTTGCAAGCTGTTTGTGTTATCTACCCAGAAAAAGAAAAAAGTGATTTTACTCTAATAGACGACTATGAGATCTATATTGAAAATGCAAAAACCCTTGGCATGAAAGGTGCTAGTTTTATGCCTAATCTGGAAAAAGAAAATGTTTTTGCTTTTTGCCAAATCGTTCTGGAACGCTTTGTTGCAGTATATCCCGATAGAAGGTTAAGGGATTTGTTTGAAGAAATTGATCGTATTAAATTCCCTGAAGAACATCTACGCGCCCAGCTCAATGAGGATAAACTACCCGACGGTGTTACGTTAAAAGAAGCGATCGAATTTTGCCTAAAACAGGGAATATTAGAGACAATTAACTATATCCACGAGCCCCCAGCTCGGCATGGCTTGAGCAAATCCTTACTGACACCAGAGCAAATAACGTCGTTCCAAAAACAAGCTAAGGCTATGGAAAAAGAGTTCGCTACCCCTATTGCCCCTCATAAGACGTCTGGCCTAAATTTTTGGAGAGCCCCCAAAAAACCGACAAATGCTTCACTTGAAACGTACCACGAAAAAAAGAAAGAAGACGAAGAAGTTCAGAAGCAAATCGAAGAGCGAATAGAGGTGATCCAAATACTAGAACAATGCGCTCAGCAGTTTGAGAAAAAGAAAGAAGACTCTGATTCTAATTCTAAGCTGATGAGTGATGAGATTAGAGCGTTGATGACCCTTGCTTCGAAACCCGGACAAAAAGGGGTATTTGACCAGGAATCAAAAAAATTATTGGCTGAAATTGAGAAAAAGTACCCAAAAGAGTACGAAAAAGCACGATCGGCAGTGGAGGGACGACCTTACTCATCTAAAAAAGAGCCACCAGAGCATTCTGACTCCGACGCGCATGTCTCGCCTTCCCCTATGAGATGAGGCAGATAGGACTGACGCATTGACAACAAGTCAGCTTGCGAATCGAGCAGAAGGGACCTCGCGCGATCCCCGCCTTTTCTCACACCACCGTACGTGCGATTTCGCATATGGTGGCTTCCATTAACCCGGATATTTCATATCGAACGGCGAGGGTCGGTGTGCCGCCATCCTCAAAAAGCAACATGAAATATCCAGGTTAACCAACCTCTTTTATTAAATTAACAAATAAATATCGATTCTGATTAGAAAAAAAAGTACATTTTGATGTTGAAAATTTTGATTTAGCGATATTGTCTAATATTTCAATTTTAGAATAGTAATGAATTTCCCACTCTAAAATTAAATCAATAAAGAACATATTCTTTTTATTTTTTTGATAAATACCTATTAAAAGTTCTCCATTGATATCAAGGGCGTCATAACATTCATTCAACAACTCAATAAAATGAAAAGAATCTAGATAGTTGGCTTCTTCTGGAACCACAATAAGGTCACATTTCACAGCAATATTTCTCAACATATTCCTTGGTAAAAGATTCGATAATGTGACGTCAAATTCATATTCTTTTGCGATAGATAGAAGTTTTTTTTCAATGTATTGAGTCATATAGTATTGAGATTGATTTTTTAATCTTGATGTAACGAGCGATATTTCGATGGGTGGAAATGATGAGACAAGAGCGATGTTTTTCTTTTCATCCTCTTTTATTTTTGTTTGTAACAAACCAGCATAAATTTTTGAGCGTAGTCGAACCAGTCGACAAGTATGCGTATGAAGAAAAAAATCATCAATCATTTTTCCTACAATTCCATATCCAGAAGGTTTGTTGTTATGGATTTTTTTATAGAGATTAAAAAGATCGGCTGGATACTTCATACTTGATAAGCATAGTGATGCGCAGTCGGATAATAAAAAATAGGGCAGTAATTTTGCAGAAATATATTCATGCAAGGACGGCTCATAAGAAAATATTTTTCTTGAAGCATTGTCGATATGTTTATCACAAAAATTCGATAAAGCAGCTAATGATTGATAACACTCCTGGTATTCTCGATGATAATAATCATGACCTGAATATTTATTGTTAAAAGCTTTATGCATAGATAGAATCTTAGAAGAAAAATCTGAAAGATATTTATCAAACTCCAAGAAAATGGACGTTTTTGATTCATTTAATTTTTTATTCAATGAAATGGAATGGCTTTTTTCTACAGTAGATTGCTCAGCGATTAAAATGGAAATAGCCTTATAAAAATCAAAAGCAAAATCTTTATCTTTTTGTATTTTTTCTTCTATTTTTTCATAGGGTATCGATAATGTGACAACGTCATCACGACATTCGATATAACCCTTTCGATCTTTAACTCCAAGAAACTCATCAATTCCAACTACGTACCCTGGCTTTATTATGTTTTTGTATAAAATAGATTTTTTTTCATATACCTTATAGCATGCATGACCACGAATCAAAATATGTAATTCCCTGCTCTCTATTGGCGAAAAAACTAACTCATGATTTTTGAAATATTTCACAGAAGAAGATTCAAGAAACCATAAATGATTTTCATCAGTTAATAAGGAAAATAATTTTATTGATTTCGACATATTTCTCATAGATCGGCCATTTGACTATTTCTTGCATTTTGACGACACCTCATAAATAAGAAACTCATCACCATCCCCTTTCTGCAAGTTATCATCCAACCCATGCATCATCGTGAAAAGTATAGTATAAATAAAATACACAGGATTTTTTATACTATACTTACCATCGGTGATGTTTTTATAGGTTGCATAAATCAACAAATTACTGGCGATTCATAGAAGTCAGTCATCGGCGTGAGGCAGGTGAGAATATGGGATATCATAAGCAACGGTTTGTTCCTATAGCAATTATTGGCATTGGCGGGATTTTTCCAGATTCAGAAGGGCCGGAGAGTTTTTGGCGCCAGTTATTGACAGGGAAAGATTTTATGAAAGACGTTCCTAATGTCAATACACATTGGTTGCGTGATGATTATTTTTCCACGAACATGACGGAAGAAGAAAAAACGTATATAAAAAAAATGGCGTTTATACCGGAAATTAATTTTAATCCTGTAGAATTCGGTATTCCTCCTCAAACTATTCAAACAACAGATACCGCCCAGCTTTTGACTCTTGTTGCTGTAAAGCAGCTCTTAATGGATACCTTTGGTGAAAATTGGAAAGAAAATAATTTTGAAAATACAAGTGTTATCATTGGAACCAGTGTACTTAATCTATTAGCGCAAATGGCAGGAAGATTACAGAAACCTCATCAACGAGAAGCACTAATGGCACTTGGTTTTTCCAAGGAAGATATAGAAAAAATTTCTAATAAAATATCTGAGCAATATACCCCTTGGACAGAAAACACATTTCCTGGTTTATTAAGTAATGTTGTGGCTGGTCGGGTTTGTAATCGCTTTAACATGCGGGGGACAAATTGTACCGTAGACGCTGCTTGCGCAGGAAGTTTAGCGGCTATTTCTATGGCCGTTGATGAACTGCAATTAGGTCGTTCGAATTTGTGCATTACCGGTGGTGTCGATTTATTAAACGACATTCTGATGGTGATGTGCTTCACGCGGACGGGTGCTTTGTCCTTTAGCGGAGAATGCCGACCTTTTTCCGATAAGGCAGATGGTACCATGTTGGGAGAGGCTATTTGCCTTTATATGATGAAGCGATTGGAAGATGCAGAAAAAGATAACAATAAAATTTATGCGGTCATTCACGGTATTGGTTCATCATCCGATGGGCGATCAAAAAGCATTTATGCGCCCACTTCTCTCGGACAAAAACTTGCTATTGAAAGAGCATACGCTGCTGCTGATTATTCAATCGAAACCATTGGATTATTTGAAGCGCATGGAACAGCGACAAAAACAGGTGATGTGGTAGAAATAGAAGGGCTCAAATCCGCTTTGAGCTCGAGCATAGTAAAAAGCAAAATACCAATAGGATCAATTAAATCACAAGTAGGTCATACAAAAAGTGCCTCCGGAGCAGTATCTATTTTTAAAACGATTATGGCGATGATCAACAAAGTACTTCCTGCTAGTATTAAAGTAGATTCGCCAAACCCAAAAATTGATGAAAATACTTCCTTCTACATTAACACAAAACTTAGACCATGGTTAACTCATACGGATATTCCGAGGCGAGTTGGTATTAGCTCTTTTGGATTTGGTGGAAGTAATTATCATATTACCTTGCAAGAATATACCGGGAAAAATGCCGCTAAAAGATACCGCGCATTTTCAAGTGAAGTTTATTTGTTAGGTTCTGAAAAAAGAGAGGAGATGATTGAAAAAATAAAATCGATATTAAATCGTGAAATGAGTGATCGTGAATGGTTACCTTTAATATTAGAGTCTCAACAAAAATTTAATGCAAAATCACCACTACGATTATCTATTGTTTCTTCTGATTCTAATGATTTTTTGAAAAAAATTAAATTGGCTTTTGATCATTTGAAAAAATCGGATAATTTTTCCTTGGAAAATATTTACTGCTCAAATAAAACTTATGAAAAAATTGTTTTTCTTTTCCCGGGGCAAGGTAGCCAATACTTGTATATGGGTTCAACTTTGGCGGCACATTTTTCTATTTACCACGATGTGTGGCAACAGGCAACTCATCTTCCATTAAATCCAACAATAGATCAGGTTGTTTTTCCGATCGCCGAATTTTCAAATGAAAAAAAAATGGCCCTTGAACATCAGCTACAACAATCACATTTTGCTCAAGTTGCACTGTCCACCGCCTGTGTAGCACAATTAAAGCTTTTTGAAAAATTCGGAATTTACCCTAATGTGACTGCGGGACATAGCTTTGGAGAAACAATAGCGTTATATGCCGCAGGCATTATCGAAGATATTGACTCATTACAAAAGCTTTCTTATTTTCGCGGAAAAGCAATGGGCATGGATATGAAAAAGCAAGGAGCAATGACAGCTGTGATACATCCTGCTGATGATATCATTAACAAATTTAAAGCTTGGAATATTCCATTAGTCATTGCGAATTATAATGGCCCAATGCAAATCGTATTTTCAGGTGAAATTGAACATATCAAAAAACTAGAACAACTTCTCACAGAAAATAATATCTCATTCGTGAGGCTTAAAACTTCAAATGCTTTTCACAGTCACTTAATTAAAGAAAGTTCAGATCATTTTAGAAAATATGTGATGGAAATGAATTTAAGGCAACCTAAAATTCCTATTTATTCTAATACAACGGGGGAAATTTATCCTGAAGATATTGAAGAAATTAAAAAATTATTTTCCAATCAGTTTATTCATCCAGTAAAATTCCATCAAGAAATTGAATCCATTTATCGTGCGGGTGGAAACGTATTCATTGAGGTTGGTCCTGGCGATGTACTAACCAAACTGGTTAAAGCTATTTTAGGTGACCGTCATTATCTTGCAGTAAATTCAAACAATAAAAATGAAAATGATGTCACCACATTTTGGAAATGTTTAGCGCAACTTTCTGTATACGGAATAGCAGTGAATTTTTCTTCTATTATGGATGATTATCAACTGGATAGTAGTAATCATTCAGATAAGTCTGGATTAAATATAAAACTTCAAGGGTTTAATTACAATCGACCTTATCCAAAATATGAAAAAACGAAATTCAGTGAAGAGCAAGAGATAATGGAAGAGAATCCTTTTTTCAAAGAAGAAGCTTCACAAGAAATGCCTATTGCTCCACCATTGGATATACATGAAAAGAGCGAGTTGCTTGCCAAAAAAGAAAAATTTATTCCAACGGAAATACGACATACTGATTACTTAGATACAAAAAATACTCCCTCTACAAAATTAACGAATGCAATGTTGAATATTGTAGCTGATAAAACAGGTTACCCAGTTGATAGCTTGAAAATGGATATGGCGTTGGAGGAAGACTTAGGCATTGATTCCATTAAACGAGTTGAAATTTTAGCAACGCTGCAAAATCAAATCGCTCATCTTCCTAAATTAGACCCTGTTGAGCTAAGCAGTTTGCTAACCCTACAAGAAATAGCGAATTATATTCAAAAAAAATTAACGATAGAATCCACCCCTTCCGTTGAAGAAAAAATTGATTCACCCGTAGAATCACTTCCAATGGAACCTTCTGCTATTTCTACGGATCATGTGGCGTTACCAAAGAAGGATCATGTAGACATTGAATCCCTCACAAAAGAAATACTCGACATTGTTTCAGATAAAACAGGTTACCCAGTGGATAGCTTGAAAATGGATATGGCGTTGGAAGAAGACTTGGGCATTGATTCCATTAAACGAGTTGAAATTTTAGCAACGCTGCAAAATCAAATCGCTCATCTTCCTAAACTAGACCCTGTTGAGCTAAGCAGTTTGCTAACCCTACAAGAAATAGCGAATTATATTCAAAAAAAAACGATGTCAAATGAACATCATACTAACAACATCCCGATTAAACCAATAAGTGAAAATGTTGGACATTATGAAGTAGGAATTATTCATTGTCCTATTCCAAATAAAATAACTCCGCATCTTAATGAAAAAAAGTTAGAAATTGTTGGAAATAATAAAAATATTGGTGAAATTTTATGCCAAATGCTCAACAAATCAGGGATTCAATCTTCTCAGGTAGAAGAGCCCAGTGGTTTTGAAAATATTCTTGATTTATCCTTATTGAACGAATTTTCTTCGATAGAAGAAGCAATAACGGAAAATCAAAAAACATTTCTGAGAGCTAAAAAGGCATCAACATTTTTTTCAAATAAAAAAATGACTTATATCATTGTTGAGTCTCTGGACGGGCAATTTGGCATGAGCGGTAAAATCGATGAAAAACGCGTGTGGGCAAGTGGTTCTTCAGGATTGATAAAAACGGCAGCCCAAGAATGGGAAAGCGCGTATGTGAAAATTATCGATATTGAGATGAAAGATCAAGCTCCGTCTTCAATTGCGGAGATATTGCATCGAGAATTATTATTCGGTGGTGATTTTTATCAAGAAATTGGATTATCTCATCATCAAAGGGTAACAACGATCTGTAAAAAGGCAGAATTTCACGGAACAGAGTCAACGATTCAGTCCAGTGATGTTATAGTAGTAACCGGTGGAGCACGTGGAATAACAGCAAGTTGTTTGACTTCTCTTTGTCAACGGTCTAAGCCCATCCTGATTTTATTAGGAAGAACTCCATTAACTGATGAATCATACGATTTATTTTCAAATGAAAGTGAAGAAGCAATAAAGAAAAAATTAATTGCTCAGCATATTCAATCAAAAATTCCTATTGATCCTAAAAAAATAAATAAACAGGCAAAAGAGATTTATTGTGCACTAGATGTAAAAATGACAATCAAAAAGTTAACTGATTTAGGTGTTAAAGTTGCCTATTTCCCTGTTAATATACAAGAATCCGAATCCGTCAAAAGCACATTTTCGAAAATTCATCAACAATTTGGTCCTATTCATGGGCTTATTCATGGGGCTGGCGTTATTGAAGATAAATTAATTGAAAACAAAACCGTAGAGGGATTTCAACGTGTCTTTAATACTAAAGTAAAAGGACTGTATTTCTTACTGGAAGAAATAAAAAATGATCCGATAAAAATTATTTTCCTTTTCTCGTCTATTTCAGCTCGTATGGGGAATCGAGGACAAAGTGATTACGCGATGGCAAATGAAGTCATGAACAAAGTAGCACAGTATGAAAATCGACGAAGGCAGGGTAACTGTCTGGTAAAATCAATTAACTGGTGGCCATGGCAAAGTGGAATGGTAACACCAGAACTTGCCATTCGGTTCAAAGAACGCGGAATAGAGCCAATAGCCCTTTTAGATGGAGTGAATGCTTTTGTATCAGAAATAAATGGTTGTTACGGAAAATCCGTTGAAATGGTTATTGGCTACAGTAATCTACAAGAAAAAATTATGGAAGATAATTGCATTGCAGATAAAACAGAGTTTTCTCTTTCTCCTGAAAAAGATTTATATCTTTTTGATCACATCATTAAAGATCAACCCGTATTGCCTATGGTAAGTGTATTGGAGTGGTTTTATGAGGTATTAACAAAAAAATATCGGGCAGAAGAAATACGATTAAATTTAATTAATGTAAAAAAAAGCATAATATTAAATAAATTTGATAAAAAAGTCATTTTTTTTGTGGAACACGATTCTTCTAATCAGTCTCTTACACTTTCTGACAGTAATAATACCGTATTTTATACAGCAAAATATGAAATTGTAAAAGAACTTATCCCTTTATTAGTTTCTTTAGATAAAACAAAATTGAAGGAACCTCCCATTTCCATTGAAAAAATCTATAATGAAAGAATAATTTTCCATGGAACATCTTTTCATTCCATTGTTTCACTTGATCAAATGTCAGAGCATGGAATAATCGGAACATTACGAAAAAACGAAGATATTCCAGGAAAAATTAGACTTTTCTCGAAAATTCTAGATCAAACCCTGATGGATGGGGGGTTACAATTAGCCGCTATTTGGATTGGGATTTTCCTTGGTAAAAAGGGAGCTCCTATGTCAATCGAGCAATTTGCTTATTTATCCCTACCAGTGATCGATCACCGAGGTGTAACATGTACGCTTTCTGCTGAAATTGCAAATGATATGCATTGTAATTTTAATGTTGAATTCAGCGTAGATGGGACGCAAATTGCTTACATAAAAAAGTTAAGTGTAATTTGTTATGAGAGACTGTAGTATGGAATTTGAACCGATAGCGATACTAGGATCTTCTTGTTTGCTAGAAGGTGTTTTTTCATCCAGCGATCTTTTTGAAAAAACGCTGAAAAATGATCGTTTATTTAAACCAGCCAGCGCATTATCCTGGGGAATTGACCCGGAGATTTTTACAAAAGAAGGTTATTTTTTCAATCTTCCATCAATCACGGAAGGCAGTGTTAATGAAGAAGAGTTCAACAATAAATTTTTCGAAGAGATTAAACTGCTGAATCTAAAAAAAAATAAATTATTAGATCCGTTGTACTACTGGATAATTCACACGGCACGTTCAGCACTTGAAAATGCGAATTGCATAAAATATATTCGACACAAAAAAATAAATGCTATTTTTGGAAATCTTTCTTATCCTACTAATGCGTTATGTGAATTATCGAGTGCTATTTTGTTAAATGATCAGCGGGAGAATTTTTATCATAACTTGATTAATCCCCAAATGGCAGCGATTAATCGTTTTATGTCAGGCTATCCCGCCCATTTATTGGTAGAAGCACTGAATTTAAAAGGGGAAGCATTTTCATTGGATGCTGCTTGTGCTTCTTCACTTTATGCCGTTAAATTTGCGTGTGATCAATTACATAATGATGAGGCAGAAATCGTTATTGCAGGAGGTGTTACAGCAACCAGCGGGCTTTTTCTACACATAAGTTCTTTTGCGCTGCAGGCACTGAGTAAGTCTGGCGAATGCCTTCCTTTTAACAAGGAGGCCTGTGGCATTGTTCCTTCGCGAGGCGCGGGCTTTGTTGTGTTAAAAAAACTTGAAAAAGCGCTTCAGGATCATGATTCCATTATCTCGGTGATTCGAGGTATCGGGTTGAGTAATGATGGAAATCAAGGCGGGTTATTGTCACCTTCGCAACAAGGGCAAGTGACGGCAATGCTCCAAGCCTATAAGCAATCTGATGTAGATCCTAAAGATATTTGTTACGTAGAGTGTCATGCGACGGGTACCGTATTGGGTGATACAATAGAAGTAAAAAGTTTAAAAGAAGTTTTTGAAAAAACCAGTCCAAATTTGATGATCAGCGCGCTAAAGTCGAATGTCGGTCATTTATTTGCGGCTTCTGGAGCGGTAGCAATAATTCGCTGTATTGAATCTCTCCGAAGTTCAATTATTCCTCCCACAAGAAATGCGACTCATTTAATTGATGAATTAAAAAATAGCACATTTCATTTGTTGAGGGAGAAGCAAGAATGGCCTCTCAAAAAATCTTCAATAAAACTTGCTGCTGTTAATGCCTTTGGCATGGGCGGAAACAATGCCCATATCATTCTTGAACAATGGAATTCTCAATTTAAACTTCCCCCCACGAAAAAAATTGACAAAAAATCTGAGGAATTCGCAATTGTTTCTGTTGGAGTTTTACTCCCAGGTATTAAAAATACTGATGAATTTAAAAAAGCGTTGTTAGAATTTAAATTTAATGAAACTTGGAAAAAAGTAGAAAACAAAGATTACTCTATTGATGAAATAAAGCTTCCCCTGATAGGATTACGATTTCCTCCTAATGAACTTAGCATTGCTCAACCCCAGCAACTTGCTATTATTTACACGGCATTACAGGCGCTTGCTCAGGTTAAGACAATTGCTTTGAAAAAAACAGCCATTATTATTGGCATGCAATGTGATCCTGGCATTGCTAGATTTGATTTACAATGGAAGCTCCCTTATCTTATGCAGCATCATGGCATCTCTGTTGATCAACAGTGGATAAAATTAGCATCGAATAGCATTTGCGATAATATTCAAGCAGGGCATGTACTAGGTGCTATGCCGAATGTGGTGGCGAATCGATTAAATATTCAATTTGATAGTGTTGCTCCTAGTTTTTCAGTATCAGACGAAGAACTTTCCGGACTTACCGCGTTGAATCTTGCCGTTCAAGCTCTACAGAGACGTGAAATCGATGCGGCTATAGTAGGAGCTGTTGATTTTAATTGTAATGAAGTAGATACCTACATTCATAAATCACTTTTCAATCATGAAAAATATGCACTGGGTGATGCGGCAATCACGTTAATTGTGAAACGACTAGAAGATGCAATCAAAGATAAGGATGAAATCCTAGCCATTTATGATAAGGAAGAAAATAATTTTTCTATTCATGCTGAAATGAGTAATCATGAATTAGATCCCCTATGGGGTAGGGCTTATTCTGCGTCAGGACTGTTAACTATTGCGGCAGCGACCGTCTATTGTGCAGAAGGATTTTTACCGAATAAAGTAGAAAAAAAACAACCTGTGAAAGGGATGAATATTCGAGTGAATATTAAAAGTTTTTCTGGAAAAACAGGACAATGCATAATAAGGCAGTATATACAATGAATAAAAAGTATACGTACAAAACTCATCTCCCCAAAGTTAATTTGCCAGAACTGGAATCTGGCAAAAAAAAGGGAGTCGTGTTTAGTAGAGAACAACTAGAAATACTGGCGAGTGGTAAAATTTCTCGTGTGTTCGGCCATTTTTTTGAAAAGCAGGATCATTATGAAAGGCAAGTTCGCATGCCAACACCACCCTTCTTATTGGCGGATAGGGTGATGGCTCTTGAAGGAGAACCTGGTAGTTTAAGCAAGGGTTCTATTACAACGGAAACCGATGTTAAAGAGGAGGCTTGGTATTTACATGATCGACATATGCCAACCGGTATTATGATTGAATCTGGGCAAGCAGACTTATTACTCGCATCCTGGCTCGGCATTGACTTTATTAATCAAGATAAACGCGTTTATCGATTATTAGGGTGTGAATTATGTTTTCATGGGCCTTTAGCTGAAGTAGGCGATACACTGCGTTATGAAATTTATGTGGATCATTTTACTCAATGCGGCGATGTTTCTTTAATGTTTTTTCATTATGATTGTTACGTGAAGGATGTTCTTCGTGTGAGCGTTCGCGAGGGGCAAGCCGGCTTTTTCAATGAGCAAGAGCTAAGGGAAAGCAAAGGCGTTCTTTGGAGTCCTGATCAATCTGAGTTCTCAAAAACTCCTCGCCTTGATACACCACCTTGTGTGAGTGTCTATCGAAATTTTAATTATCGACAAATAATGGCATTTGCCGAGAGAAAAGCCTATGCCTGTTTTGGAAGAGGTTTTGAGTATGCAGCCACGCATCAAATGAGCCCAACGATTCAGAATAATCAGCTATTACTATTGCATGATATTCCTTGCTTTGATCCAGCCGGAGGGCCCTTAAAACGCGGATATCTGCGTGCTATACAGCACATTTCAAAAAATGATTGGTTTTTTAAAGGTCATTTCAAAAATGATCCCTGTATGCCCGGAACTCTCATGATAGAAATTGGAATACAAGCACTTTCATTTTATTTGGCAGCGCTGGGTTTTACGCTGAACAAAGATGGTTGGCGATTTGAACCCATAAAGGATTATAAAATTTTAGTCCGTTGCCGAGGTCAATGTCTTCCTTCAAGTCAAGAAGTCACGTATGAGATTTTTGTCGATGAAATTATTGCAGAGCCAAAACCGACTATTTTTGCAAATTTATTAGTAACGGTTGATGGGGTACGTGCGTTTCATGCACGTCGATTTGGTCTTGAGCTTGTGCCGGATGTGCCATTAACTCGACGAATGCATCTTTTAGTCAATGATCCTCATTCGGCTGCGGATGACGGAAAAAATTTTATTTTTGATCAAAACGCAATGTTATCTGCAACGTGGGGGAATGTAAATAAAGCTTTTGGTAGCTACATGGATACAGTTTCTCCCACGAGAAAAATTCCTCGATTGCCTGGGCCTCCTTATTTTTTTATGTCACGAGTAACTCATTTGACCGAAACCATTGGCAGCATGAAAGTAGGATCCAAATTGATTGCCGAATATGATGTTCCTCCAGAGGCTTGGTATTTTAATGATCACGATACAAGAACGATGCCACTTTGTGTGCTCATGGAAGTTGGTTTACAGCCTTGTGGTTGGTTATCCACTTATGTGGGTTGTTCTACGCAAACAGATAAAGATATTTATTTTAGAAATCTTGATGGTAACGCTACCGAACATCAAATAATAACGCCGAGCACGAAAAAACTAGTAACACAAGTTGAGCTAAAAAATATCTCTATGTTAGGTGAGTTAATTCTATTGAATTTTAATGTTGTTGTATTAGCCAATGAAAAGAAAGTGCTAACGATGGAAACTAGTTTTGGTTATTTCACATTAAATGATTTTTTGAAAAAGATCGGATTAAAACCAACTGAAGAAGAATTGAAATACTATCAGGAAATAGGAAATCAATATATTGAATTGTCCAATGAATCAGATAAATTTTTCAAAAACTCGCTGCGGTTACCCAGAAAAAAAATACTTATGTTTGATCGGGTCACAGGAATTTGGAAAAATTTAAATAAAGCCTCTTTATGCTACTTGCGTGCGGTGAAAATTATTGATCCCAATGAATGGTTTTTTAAATCGCATTTTTATCAAGATCCTGTTCAACCAGGGTCATTAGGGTGTCAAGCATTAATTAATTTATTGAAATTTTATTGTATTGAAGAAAACATCGCAAAAGATATTCAACGACCTATTTTTGAGCCGCTTATGTTAGAAAAAATATTGATATGGACTTATCGGGGACAAGTCATTCCAATTAATAACCAAGTTACTATTTTAGTGGAAGTACTCAGTGTTCAATCGAGTCTAAATTCTATTGAAATTACCGCAAGAGGTTCTTTTTGGGTAGATGGTCTTTGTATTTACCGATTGGAGAGAATAGGGTTACGCATAGTACCAGAAATATAGCTTTTCAGATAAATATTTTGGTGAAAATGATCGTGCCATTAGAAGCCAACCCTCTCCTAGCCTCTCCCGCAGGCGGGAGAGGAAAGCTCGAAAGTGAGCACCATTGCCGGTAAGACAATTAAAATAGTTCATTTTTACCAAAATATTTATCTGAAACACTACAGGATAGGATAAAAATATGTTTGATTTAAAGAAAGCATTTGAACCCATAGAAATTTCATCGTTAGCAAAAGATCCTAGAACACGGATAGTAATTATAAAGCATCCAACTTTGCAAAGATATGGCGCTCTGTTAGATGAAATATCAGTATGTGATGAACTTGCTAAAAATGGCATACCTATTATTGCTAAGCTTCCTTCACTTTATCCGGAATATTTGGGCAGTTTTAGCTTTCTATCAGAATATCATCTACGATTCCCTTATATCGTTGGTGAAATGGCAAACGGAATTGCTTCTGCTGAAATGGTCATCTCAGCAAATAAATGTGGGCTACTGGGCTCGTTTGGCGCTGCCGGGTTAATACCAAATAAAATCGAGTCAAACTTAAATAAAATCATATCAGAACTTGGACAAGAGAAAAAAAACTGGTCCTCAAATTTGATTTATAATATTAATGAACCTGAAATAGAAAAAGAGACGGCAGAATTATATCTTAGAATGGGTATCGTCTACGTTTCTGCTTCCGCGTATATGAACTTAACACCCTATATTTTGCGTTATGCCTTTTCGGGAATTTCATTAGATTCTGATGGGAATGTTCTTAGAAAAAATCGGATCTTAGCAAAACTTTCTCATCCAAGTGTCGCTAAAATTTTTATTTCACCTCCCCCCGAGGAAATGCTTCGAGATCTCGTTGAGCAACGTTGGTTAACTTCAGAAGAAGCCGAGCTCGCAAGCCAAGTGCCCATTGCAGAAGATATTACTGTTGAAGCAGATTCAGGAGGGCACACGGACCGTCGTCCATTAACAGCATTATTTCCTGTGATCAAACAAATGGCCAGGGAAGCGGAACAACGTTATAATTATAAAAAACCCATTCGTGTTGGCGCAGCAGGAGGTTTAGGTACGCCAAGCGCGTTAAGTGCCGCATTTGCAATGGGTGCGGATTACGTATTAACAGGATCGGTAAATGAATCTACGGTTGAGGCAGATATTTCTCCTTTAGCAAAAGAAATGTTAGCAAAAGCGGATTTAACGGATGTTGCTATGGCACCAGCGGCGGACATGTTTGAGTTGGGTATTCAATTACAAGTGCTTAAAAAAGGAACCATGTTCAGCCCCAGGGCTAAAAAACTTTATGAGTTTTATCAAAAATATTCTACTATAGAAGAACTTTCCGAAAGTGAAAAATCTTTTGTTGAAAAAGAAATATTTCGTGAACACATTGATGTCGTATGGGAAAAAACTCGAGCCTTTTTTCAGTCACGCGATCCTAAACAAATTGAAATGGCTCATCAAAATAAAAAATATAAAATGGCTTTGATTTTTAGATCTTATCTGGGTCAAAGTAGTCGATGGGCCATCATGGGCGATTTATCTCGGGTGACGGATTATCAAATTTGGTGTGGCCCAGCGATGGGATCTTTCAACGAATTTGTTAAAGGAACTTTTCTAGAAAAATTAGAAAATAGAACCGTCAAGCAAGTGGCTTATAACCTTTTAGAAGGAGCTGCTGTATTGACCCGTATGCAACAGCTAAGAAGTTTTGGTATTGCGATGCATCATACTCAGTATAAACCAAAACCATTTAAATAAATGACGCAGAGAGTATCCGTCGATGAACGAATTTGAAAAATTTATTCTGCAACCTAATAATAAAGAAAAACCACTGAATCAAGAAGAAATGATCTATCCAGCGACGATGATCCAGAACGCTCTTTATCAATGTCACAAGCATTTTCCATACACAAATACATTTGTCATATCTGATCATTTCCCTAAAAATATTACTAAAGTGGCTGCTGAAGAAGCGATTAATAAACTGGTGACGAATTATAGCATATTAAGAACTTCGTTTTATGAAGAAAATGGAATTTTATTTTCTAAAATTCATAAAAACTTAACATCAATTCATTTTCATTGTGAGAAAATGAGCCCTACAAAAACTTCAGAAAGTTATTTTGATTCACCATTATGTATGAGTGATCCCGGACTTTTTAGATTTATTTATATAGAAAATAATGACCATGCGGAATTTGTATTTATTGTGCATCACATCATCGTAGACATGTTTTCACTTTTAAAATTCAACAAGTCTTTTTTAAATTATCTATTAAAAAATGAAAATCAACAGATTGAATTAGAGAGGAATAAATTTTCAATTTTTTCAAAGCGTGAACGTGATTTTTTGAAAAGTGATGACCGAAAAAAAAGTGAGAATTATTGGAATAGATTGCTAATAGGCTTAGATAGTAAGTATTTTCAATTGAACGAAAATGTTGGTATTTTATCCCCAAATTTTTTAGATCACCATATATTTGATATGAATGACGAATTAAAATTAATTCTTAAACTATGCGAATTTTCTCATGTTTCTTATTTTTCAGTTATTATGAGCTTAACGCATCTTGCTCTGGCAAGAATAACTTCTTGTGAAACAACGATTCTTTCTTATGCGCCCATGATACGCGACTCTCGTGAAATTTCTGCATGCATAGGCCCTTGCTATAATATATTGCCTTATATTTTCCACCATACCCCTGGCAAAAATTATAAAGACATTTTTCATGAAATGAAAAAGCAGCATGAGGAGAATTTATTACATAGTCATATTCCATTTCCATTAATGTCGCCTAATTTTAGTCCAACACAAGCTGGAATGCCTTACATGTTCAATTGTTATATTAATAGTAAGGCTGCTATCAATAATGAATTTTTTAGCCATTTTAGCAGTCGTACTAAAATATTTATTGGATTCGTTATTAATGAAAATTTAACTACCATGCAGCTAATACTGGATTCTTCTGATGATCTGGACGCGATAAAAATTCGGGATCATTTTTATGCCGCCTTTAAAGATGAGTGCGAACACAGCCTTCGTCACTTTACGTAGTGGTTCATGTACATTTCCCACCATCGATTAAGTCCAATCGAGAATCACCTTGCCCGCTTCGCCACTCAACATAATATCAAATGCTTGTTGAAAATCTCGCGCAAAAAAACGGTGTGTAATGACAGGAGTAATATCCAAACCACTGGAGAGCATGTTCGCCATTTTGTACCAGGTTTCATACATACGACGACCATAAATACCTTGTATCGTCAAACTTTTAAAAACCACATGGTGCCAATTAATGGCAAAATCTTCGACGGGAATACCTAAAAATGCAATTCGTCCTCCATTATTCATCAATTCCAGCATGTCTTTAAATGCGTTAGGATTTCCTGACATTTCAATACCAATGTCAAATCCTTCTCGCATGTTTAACTCTTTCATGACCGTATGAAGATTCACGTGACTCACATCAACAGCGGCAGTAACTCCTACTTTTTCGGCTAATTTCAACCGATACGGATTCACATCGGTAATGACAACATGACGCGCGCCAATGTGTTTTACAATTGCAGCGGCCATAATCCCCACGGGACCTGCTCCCGTAATTAAAACATCTTCGCCCACCACATCAAAGGCTAATGCACAATGAGCCGCATTCCCAAAAGGATCCAAAATCGATGCGACTTCATCTGAAATATGATCCGGTAATTTAAAAACATTGGATTCTGGTATGACAAGATATTCTGCAAAAGCACCGGGGCGGTTAACACCAACACCAATGGTATTACGGCATAAATGTCGATTGCCCGCCCGGCAATTACGGCAATGGCCACAAGTAATATGCCCTTCACCGGAAACACGATCCCCTTTTTTATAGACAGAGGCATTGAGACCCGTTGCTTCCACAATACCCATAAATTCATGGCCGATGTGTATTGGCACCGGAATGGTTTTTTGCGCCCATTTATCCCATTGATAAATATGCAAATCCGTGCCACAAATTGCAGTTTTTTTAATGTTAACTAAAACATCATTAGGGCCTAACTCGGGTTTTGGAACATCCGTACAATAAAGTCCCGGTTCAGGTTTTAATTTTACAAGTGCTTTCATAGCAATACCCTTAAATGGCCCCTAATTGTTTACCCACTTCTTTAAAAGCATCAATCGCCCGATCTAATTGCCCACGCGTATGCGCTGCCGACAGTTGTACGCGAATTCTCGCTTGCCCCATGGGAACAACGGGATATGAAAATCCAATC
This sequence comes from Coxiella sp. RIFCSPHIGHO2_12_FULL_42_15, assembly GCA_001797285.1. Taxonomy (GTDB): domain Bacteria; phylum Pseudomonadota; class Gammaproteobacteria; order Coxiellales; family Coxiellaceae; genus 2-12-FULL-42-15. The sequence goes on along the minus strand of MGOZ01000050.1, from coordinate 61,206 downwards.
ACATAAATACCGTGATCCAATAATTGATTAGCCATGTCCGTCGCCAATTGAGCATCCCCCAGCATGACAGGAATAATCGCGTGTTCACCAGGAACTAATTTAAAACCAAGCTGTTGCATTTTCGCACGAAAATATTCGCTATTTTCAACTAAGTGAGCACGCAGCGCGCTACCTTCCCGATGAATTAAATCCAACACTTTTAACGTGGCACCCACCACCATGGGACACACAGAATTTGAAAATAAATATGGTCGTGAACGATTGCGCAACCATTCCACGATTTCCCGATGACTGGAAATATAACCACCGGACGCACCCCCCAACGCTTTACCAAACGTTCCCACGTAAATATTCACTCGATCTGCAACACCACAATGTTCAGGGGTCCCCCGACCGTGTTCCCCCATGAAACCAACGGCATGTGAATCATCCACCATCACCAGCGCATCGTATTTTTCCGCTAAATCACAGATCGCTTTCAAATTCGCAATAATACCATCCATTGAAAAAACACCATCGGTTGCGATAATTTTAAAGCGCGCTCCTTGCTGGTCCGCTGCTTTAAGATGCTCTTCTAAATCCTGCATGTCATTATTGCGATACCGAAAGCGCATGGCTTTGCAAAGTCGAATGCCATCAATAATACTCGCATGATTGAGGGCATCACTAATAATGGCATCTTCTGAGGTGAGTAACGTTTCAAATAAACCGCCATTCGCATCGAAGCAAGAAGAATATAAGATCGTATCTTCTGTTCCTAAAAATTGACTGAGCTTCTCTTCCAATTGTTTATGAATGGTTTGTGTTCCGCAAATGAAACGTACCGAAGCCATACCAAAACCATAACGATCTGCCGTTTCTTTTGCAGCTTCGATCAACGCAGGGTGATCCGCAAAACCCAAATAATTATTGGCACAGAAATTAATGGCGTGATGACCACCGGGTAGTACCTCGATATTCGTTTGCTGTGGCGTTTTAATCACACGTTCTTGCTTATATAACCCGGTGTCTTTCAGTTTTTGGATTTCATCTTTAAGGTAATTACGTATATCCATTTTTTGACTGTCCTTTGTTTTTTAAAACAATAAGTTGCTAGATAATGGGTGTAGCCTTGCATTGATATAACGGGTGCCTACTCCATGTTCGCGGGTCCTGCCGCTCGCCATCTCGCTGCTCGGCTTCGCCTGCGCGGCAAGATCTCTGGCTCGCGTCACCCGCTTTGCAGCAGATACATGAATCCGAGGCTACGCCCCAGGGGATTGCTGGAGCCGCGCTACGCTTCAGCGCTCGTGTTTGCACTCCAGCCGGTAATTTCCGCAACGGCTTTACCCATTTCCGCCGGTGATTTCACAATATGCACACCCGCACGTTGCAAGGCGTTATATTTATCGGCTGCCGTTCCTTTACCACCCGCAATAATCGCACCCGCGTGTCCCATCCGTTTACCCGAAGGGGCTGTCACCCCCGCAATGTAAGAAACGACAGGTTTGCGCACATGCGATTGAATAAATTCTGCGGCTTCTTCTTCCGCAGTACCCCCAATTTCACCCACCATAATAATGGCTTCCGTTTGCGGATCTTTTTCAAATAGAGCGAGCACGTCAATAAAATGGGTGCCTGGAATCGGATCGCCCCCAATACCCACACACGTACTTTGCCCAAAGCCTAATTTCGTTGTTTGATTAACGGCTTCATACGTCAATGTTCCTGAACGAGAGACAATACCTACCCGACCGGGTTGATGAATATGGCCCGGCATAATGCCAATTTTACATTCTCCGGGAGTAATGACGCCAGGACAATTGGGCCCAATCAAACGGACATCGGGAAATTGTTTCATATAGGCTTTGACACTCAGCATATCCAACACCGGAATTCCTTCGGTGATACAAATCACGAGTTTAATACCACCGTCAATCGCTTCCACTATCGAATCTTTACAAAATGGCGCCGGCACAAAAATCACGCTTGCATCCGCTTTAGTCTCTCGTACCGCATCGTGTACGCTATCAAATACCGGCAAATTTAAATGCTTTTGCCCGCCTTTACCCGGAGTCACGCCTCCCGCCAGATTTGTTCCGTACGCTACGCATTGTTCAGAATGCATAGTCCCTTGTTTTCCCGTAAACCCTTGGCAAATCACTTTGGTATTTTTATTAATTAATATACTCATTTATGCGGCCCCGTTTTTAGTTACCCTGACCGCTTGTCTTGCAGCATCTGCAAAACCTTTTGCGGCAATAATATTGAATCCACTGTTTGCTAATTTCTCTGCGCCTAATTCAGCGTTATTTCCTTCGAGACGGACAACAACAGGTACCCCTACCCCAACGGCTTCGACCGCACTGATAATACCATCGGCAATCAAATCGCAACGGACAATACCCCCAAAGATATTCACTAAAATAGCTTTTACTTTTGAATCTGAAACAATAATTTTAAATGCTTCCGTGACACGCTCTTTGGTGGCGCCTCCACCGACATCAAGAAAATTAGCCGGCTCACCCCCATTTAATTTAATTAAATCCATGGTCGCCATCGCAAGGCCAGCACCATTCACCATACAACCGATATTGCCGTCTAATGCAATGTAATTCAGTTCCCACTGTTGCGCGCGATTTTCACGATCATCTTCTTGCGTGGTGTCACGCATTTCGCGCAATTCTTTTTGGCGATAGAGGGCATTACCATCGAGATTCATTTTTGCATCCAAACAAACTAATTCGCCCTTACCCGTCACAACGAGGGGATTAATTTCTAGTAAGCTTAAATCACATTCCACAAAAAGTTGATACAATGATAAAACGATGTGGGTAAAACTGCGTAAGGCATCGTGCGGTAATTCCAAACCAAAAAATAATTGTCGGCATTGAAATGGTTGCATACCCACGGTGGGATCAACCACCACTTTCAAAATTTTTTCTGGCGTTTTTTCCGCGACTTTTTCAATTTCAACACCCCCTTCGGTTGATGCCATGAAAACAACGCGTTGTGATGCTCGATCAACCACAGCCCCTAAATACAGTTCGCGCGCGATATCCGAAGGTTGTTCTATTAAAATTTGATTGACGGGCTGACCGTTTGCATCCGTTTGATACGTAACTAACCGCTTACCCAGCAGCGATTTTACCACTTCTCGGAGGGCATCTTTGCTATCAACTAATTTAACACCCCCCGCTTTTCCTCGACCGCCCGCATGCACTTGCGCTTTCACCACCCAACGTGAACCACCGAGCGTATTTGCGGCTTCCACCGCTTCCTCCGGACTAAAAATAACAACGCCCGTCGGTACCGGAATTTGATAGTGACGTAATAAATTTTTTGCTTGATATTCATGTAAGTTCATAGAAATGAGTTACCTTTTATTATTTTTATTGTTTGTAATTATTCAACATGCACCGAACAGGCGTCGTCTTGCATTGATGTAACGGGTGCATACTCCATGTTCGCGGGTCCTGCCGCTCGCCATCTCGCTGCTCGGCTTCGCCTGCGCGGCAAGATCTCTGGCTCGCGTCACCCGCTTTGCAGCAGATACATGAATCCGAGGCGACACTCCGCTGAATAGTTATTATTGTTTTTATTTACACTTCCAGTAGTAAGCGTGCTGGGTCCTCCAACGCATCCTTAATCACTCGTAAAAACAGCACCGCTTCGCGACCATCAATCACGCGATGATCATAGGACAGTGCCACGTACATCACCGGTCGCACAACCACTTGTCCTTTTTCAACCACCGGTCGCTCGACAATGTTGTGCATACCTAAAATAGCGGTTTGCGGCGGATTAATGATGGGCGTTGATAGCATCGAACCATAGGTACCCCCGTTAGTGATGGTAAATGTCCCTCCCGTCATATCTTCCATCGCCAATTTTCCGGCATTAGCTTTATCTGCATAACCACGAATTTGTTTTTCCATTTCCGCCATGGACATGCGTTCTGCATTTCGTAAAATCGGAACAACTAAACCGCGATCGCTCCCAATCGCAATACCGATATCACAAAAATTGTGATAAACCAAATCACTACCATCAATAGAAGCATTGACCGCGGGGAATTTTTTCAAGGCTTCTACTGCGGCTTTGGTGAAAAATGACATGAAACCTAACCGTGCGCCATGTGTTTTTTCAAACATATCTTTATATTTATTGCGTAAATCCATGACGGGCTTCATATCAATTTCATTGAAGGTCGTCAAAATGGCAGACTCATGTTGTACTTGCACAAGACGTTCGGCAATACGCGCGCGTAAGCGCGACATGGCCACCCGTTTCTCCGTGCGATCCCCTAGCATCTCTGATGCTGCCAGTGCCGATGTTTCTTTTTTCGCGGACGCTTCTGTGTGCTTTTCAATATCTTCTTTGGTAATTCGCCCACCTTTACCAGAACCACTCAGTTGCGCTACATCCACCGCTTTTTCAGCAGCCATGCGACGTACTGAGGGGCTTAAACTTTCAGTGGCACTGGTTTTTTTGCTAGTGGGTTCTTCTTTTTTCGTTTCTTTGCCGGATGTTTTTTCAGATTTGGCGGCACCGTCGGAGGTAATCACGGCTAACAAGGTATCGGCACTCACCGTCTCACCTTCTTTCACCAAAATTTTTTCGATAACGCCTGATTCAGGGGCAGGAACTTCGAGCATGACTTTATCGGTTTCTAAATCCAGCAAATTTTCATCGCGCTCGATGTGATCGCCGATTTTTTTATACCATTTTGCTACCGTCGCATCCGTGACTGATTCGGGTAATGTTGGCACTTTAATTTCTACGCTCATCTTAGCTCCTCAGTTAAAAATGCAAAATCTTTTCGGTTTATTCCTGAAGTCCTAACGCTTCATGGATCAACGCTTGTTGCTGCTTTTTATGTAACGCGGGATAACCAACGGCGGGTGCTGCTGATGGGTCACGTCCCGCATAAGTTAATTCTTGATCGTCTCGCATACACTCCACCAAACGATGACGACCCGTAAACCAGGCACCTTGATTTCTTGGCTCCTCCTGGCACCAAACGACGTGTTTGGCATTGTGGTAACGATGCAATTCATGTCGCAATTCCTCGTAAGGGAACGGATATAATTCTTCAATGCGAATAATGGCCACGTCATTCATTTCTTTTTCGCGTCGCAATTCCAAAAGATCGTAATACACTTTTCCACTGCAAAGCACAATACGAGAAACATTGGCATCATCTAAATGATCAATCTCTGGAATAATTAATTGAAATTGACCTCTCGTTAATTCTTCCAGCGTTGATGTCGCTAATTTGTGACGTAATAAACTTTTTGGGCTCATGACAATAAGCGGTTTACGAAAAGGTCGCAATACTTGACGACGCAATAAATGAAAAATCTGTGCCGGTGTTGTGGGTATACACACCTGAATATTAAATTGCGCGCACAATTGCAAAAAACGCTCCAAACGTGCGGAGGAATGTTCAGGACCCATGCCTTCATAACCGTGTGGTAATAACAGGGTTAACCCCGAAAGTCGATTCCACTTTTGCCAGCCAGAACTAATAAATTGATCGATAATCACTTGCGCGCCATTGGCAAAATCGCCAAATTGCGCTTCCCAAATCGCTAACCCATTGGGTTCTGCCGTTGAATAGCCATATTCAAAACCTAATGCACCCGCTTCTGATAAGAGTGAATCATAAATTTGTACTTTTGCTTGATCACTCGCCAGATGATGTAACGGCATGTATTCTTCACCCGTCACTTGATCGAACAGCGTCGCATGACGATGATAGAATGTCCCACGCCGACTGTCTTCGCCCACTAAACGAATGGGATGACCTTCCGTGAGTAACGACGCATAAGCTAAGGTTTCTGCAAAACCCCAGTCCATCGGTAATTCCCCTGTCGCCATTTTTTTACGGGCTTGCATCATGGCATTCACTTGGCGCTGCAATTGAAAATGCGCTGGAAAAGTCGAAATGTGGTCGGCCAATTGATGCAGTTTTTCATTCGGTACCGTGGTATCCGCAATCACCGTCCATACTTGTCCTAAATACTGAGACCATTTTTCCGCATAAATTTTTGATAACCCATCCGGTAAGGTCGGAACAATTTGTTCACCTTGATCGAGCTTATCACGATATTCTATTTGCCATGCTTCTGCTTCTTCTTTCGTGCAAATGCTTTCTGCTGTCAGTTTTTCAGCATAAATAGCGCGTGGCGTCGGATGTTTTTTAATAATTTGATACATGAGTGGCTGAGTCGCGCTGGGTTCATCCGCTTCTTGGTGACCATGACGACGATAACACACCAAATCAATCACAATATCTTTATAAAAGGTGTTGCGATAATCTAATGCTAACTGAATCACCGCTACCGCCGCTTCAGGATCATCCCCATTCACGTGGAAAATAGGCGCATCTAACATTTTTGCTAAATCACTGCAATAAACGGATGAGCGTGCGTCTTGTGGATCACTGGTGGTAAAACCCACTTGATTATTCACAATAATATGTAAAGACCCTCCCACCGTATGCGCGCGCGTTTGTGACATACTCAAGGTTTCCATTGCAATACCTTGCGCAGCAAACGCTGCATCACCGTGAATTTGCACCGGCATTGCGTAACGATAACGTTCTTGTGGATTTAAATTTTGGCGATCTTGGCGCGCACGCACGGAACCCACGATCACCGGATTAATAAATTCCAAATGAGAGGGATTAAACGCTAATGCTAAATGGATGGGACCCGCGTCTGTCAAAACATCACGTGAATAACCGCGATGATATTTCACATCACCCGAGGTCATGCCATATTCTTTTTTACCTTCAAATTCCAAAAATAATTCTTTTGGTGAATGACCCATCACGTTTAATAACACATTTAAACGGCCCCGATGCGCCATGCCAATGACGATTTCTTGCATGCCTTGCGCGCACGCCCGCTTTGCTAATTCATCCAACATGGGAATTAAGGTATCAGCCCCTTCAATCGAAAAACGTTTTTGTCCGACGTACTTCACATCCAAATATTTTTCTAACCCTTCAGAAGCGGTTAATTGCCGCAAAATATTTTGTTTCACATCGTGCGTGTATTGCATTTTCGGTAAACGGCGTTCGACGTAGTCTCGCAACCATGTTCGTTCGATTTCATCCGAAATTGTGCTGTATTGCACACCTACCGTGCCACAATAAATCGTCTGTAACGTGTAATGAATTTCTTTTAATGTCGCTTTCGATTTTGACAGTAAATCACGAGAATGAAATGTCGTGTTAAGATCTGCAGAGGATAAATGGTAGTAAGAGAGTTCTAATCGCGGGTCTTTCGGTCGTGGCGCCCCCAATGGATCGATATTGGCATTCAGATGTCCAAAACGACGATAAGCGCTAATGAGGCGATCCACAGAAACTTGTTTTTCGATTGAGGCCGCATCGGATGCGCGTGCAACAATAATGGTTTGTTTTGCCATTTGCTGAAATTGACGACGAATGCTCTCATGCGAAAAATCCGCCGTCATTTGTCCATCCGCTAAGGAAGCAAAATAATTTCGCCATTCTGTCGCCACATTCTCGGGATTTTGTAAATACGTTTCGTAAAGTTGTTCAACGTAATCTGCATTCACGCCAGCGAGATAGGAATTTTGCTGGAATTCTTGCATCGATAATTTTGGCATAGATAACCTTTGTTTTTTTTAAATTCTTTTTCAGTCACCGCTCCCTGATCTCTCACTGGGCAGCCGGTCACAACTCGGTTTTCAGGCTGCCTTCAAACCTACGCATCACCATCTCGTAACATTTCCGTGCGAATTTCCCGAATCGCTTTCGTTGGGTTTAATCCTTTGGGACAAACCGACGCGCAGTTCATAATGGTTCTGCACCGAAAAACACTAAACCGATCTTTTAAATCATCTAAACGATCTTGTGTTTCCGTATCTCGACTGTCCACAATAAATCGATAAGCTGCTAATAAACCTGCCGGCCCAATAAATTTGTCTGGGTTCCACCAATACGACGGACATGCACTGGAGCAACAGGCGCATAAAATACATTCGTATAAACCATCCAATTTTTCACGGTCCTGGGGAGATTGGAGGCGTTCTTTCTCGGGTAATTCTTGATGGTTTTGCAGGTAAGGTTTTACTTTACGCCATTGTTCGTAAAACTGTTCCATATCAACGATAAGATCGCGAATTACCGGAAATCCCGGCAAAGGCCGCAGGGTGACTTTATCCGGCAGCTGATGCAACTGTGTGATGCAGGCCAACCCATTTTTCCCATTGATGTTCATTCCGTCGGAACCACAGACCCCTTCACCGCACGAACGCCGAAATCCAAGGTCTGGATGTTGCTCTTTCAATGCTTCTAATGCATTCAGCAACATTTTTCCCGTGATAAGGCCGATATCCAATGTGTAATCCTGTAGATAAGGTTTTTCATCTTTCTCAGGATGGTACCGATAAATCGAAAATGTCATTACCCTACTTTTTGTCGTATTCATAGACTAATCTCTTTCAGCTAGTGGGAAAGGCTCCATGTCTTCCGGAGCAAAATTAACAGGACGATAGTCCAAGCGACCGTCGGCAAAACACAACGTATGTTTCAACCAACGTTCGTCATCTCGTTCTTTATAGTCATAACGTGAATGAGCGCCACGGCTTTCTGTCCGTTGTATGGCAGAAATCGCCGTTACCAACGCAACCGACATGAGGTTATCTAATTCCAATGATTCAATGCGGGCATAATTAAATACGTGACTGGTGTCGGCCAACTTGGCGTGCGGCAGCCTTTGTTGCAGTACTTTTAATTGCTCTAAACCTTCTTTCATTGGTTTTTCATCACGAAATACGCCGAAACTGTTCTGCATGACTTTTTTCATTTCACGGCGAATATCAGCAGGATCTTCCGTGTTATTTTTATTTTCCCAACGTTGAATACGCACTAAAGCACGATCGATATCCGCTTGATCTGCATCGCGAAACGTTAAATCGGATTTTAACGCTTCTTCAAGATATAAACCGACCGCACGACCAAAAACGACTAGATCCAATAAAGAATTAGTCCCTAACCGATTAGCGCCATGCACAGAAACACAGGCACATTCACCTGCAGCAAAAAAACCTTCGACGATTTGATCTTTACCTTGAGCATCGTGCGTCACCACTTCACCATGCACCGTGGTCGCAATACCACCCATTTGATAATGACACGTCGGAACAACTGGAATCGGTTCTTTGGCGGGATCCACGTTTACAAATTTTTTCGCTAATTCCGTAATACCCGGCAAGCGTTCTTTTAATATTTGTTCGCCCAGATGATCTAATTTCAATAACACATAATCTTTATTCGGTCCGCAACCACGGCCGGCGAGAATTTCCATAATACTGGAGCGTGACACCACATCACGACAATCTAAATCTTTTAAATGGGGAGAGTAACGTTCCATAAAGCGTTCCCCGTCTGCATTTAATAAATAACCGCCTTCACCGCGGGCGCCTTCCGTAATTAAACAACCCGCACCCGCAATACCGGTAGGGTGAAATTGCCAAAATTCCATATCTTGCACGGGTAAACCCGCGCGTAACGCCATACCAATGCCATCACCTGTATTGGTATATGCGTTGGTCGTGTAAGAAAAAATACGTCCCGCACCGCCCGTTGCAAAAACCGTGGCTCGCGATTTGAAAAAAACAATTTCGCCCGTTTCAATATGCATGGCAATCACACCCGCAATGCCTTTGCCCTCTTTCGAACGGACCAAATCAATGCTGAACCATTCATCATAAAAATGTGTTTTATGCGCGACATTTTGTTGATACAAGGTATGCAACAATGCATGGCCTGTTCTATCCGCTGCAGAACACGTTCGTCGCGCCAATTCGCCACCAAAATCACGCGTATGCCCACCAAACGCACGTTGATAAATGCGTCCGTCTTCTAATCGTGAAAAAGGCAAACCCATGTGTTCCAATTCAATCACTGCGGCCGATGCATGCTTACACATGTATTCTGCTGCATTTTGATCGGCTAAATAATCAGAGCCCCGTATCGTATCGAACATGTGCCATTGCCATTTATCGGGCACCACATTTCCAAGTGCCGCCGCGATGCCCCCTTGTGCGGAAACGGTATGAGAACGCGTGGGAAATACTTTTGAAATAACCGCGACTTTATATTTTGATTGTGCCATTTGTAAAGAAGCACGCATACCGGCACCACCCGCACCCACAATCACCGCATCGTATTCTTTTACTGGAATATGATTCATAACTTCTTATCCTTTTAGCGCCATAATATTTCTAACACCCAAATAAAATAGGCAAGCAACAATAAAATAACGATCATTTCTATTAATAATCGAACGGGCTTTACTTTTATGTAATCGGTAAATACCGTCCACAATCCTATCCACGCGTGCCACAGCACACTCACCAAAACAGTCACCGTCGCCATTCGCATCCATACATCGGAAAATAACGAGGTCCATGCATCATAAGATAAAGCAGGATGGGCGAATAAATACAACATCAAAAAAATCGCATAAACACCCACAATCACCGCTGTGCAACGCTGCACAACCCAATCTAATAATCCACTGCGATTGATTTGCCTTACCATAGCCAAACTCCCACTAAGATAAAAAGAATAATCGCGATAATAAATACAGCGATGGCGCTATTGCGTCCTGCCGTCACGGATTCACCGAATCCCATATCCATGATTAAATGTCGAACACCCGCAACCAAATGAAATAAAGTGACGCACATCATCACCCAAAACAGAAAACGCATCCCACCCTTTTGTAACGTATTTAACGCGGTTGCAAAATGCTCAGGAGAAAGTAAAGTTTGGTGTAAAAAGTAAATCAAGATGGGGATAAATAAAAAAAGTAGAACGCCCGAAATACGATGGCAAATAGAAACAATCGCCATTGGCGGAAACCGAAATTGAGTCAAATCAAGGTTGACTGGTCTGGTTTTGTTCACAGTTTATCGTCCTCGTTGAAATAAATATGGGTATTCAGGATATCAAAGCGAAACGCCCGGGTGGCAGGCGGGCTAATTATAGCCACATTGGAATCGGAACACAAACACCTCTGCACGCGGATATCCTTTTGCTTTTTGAAGATGACGGCCACACGAAGTGCCCTAGCGGGCTATGGTTCAGCCCCCATTATAGCAACATTATTCAGCCTTAGTTTAAAGGGTAAAATGTTATTCTGTTCGCAGGGGCGTAGCCTCGGATTCATGTATCTGCTGCAAAGCGGGTGACGCCGGAAGATGGAAAATAGTCAGTGATTTGTCTATAGTTGGGAGCACCGTTTCCAGAACCTAGGATGGGTGTAGCCTCGGATTAATGTATGCTGCAAAGCGGGTGACGCGAGCCAGAGATCTTGCCGCGCAGGCGAAGCCGAGCAGCGAGATGGCGAGCGGCAGGACCCGCGAACCTTGAGTATGCACTAATTACATCAATGCAAGGCTACACCCCCTAGGATTACAAAATTTGAGGTATTTTATGTCCAATCGAATTGCAACATTATCCTTTGAAAATAAAATCGTTGATCTCCCCATTTATTCGGGAACACTGGGATACGATGTGATCGATGTCAAAGAATTAGGCGGCCATGGTGTTTATACATTGGATATTGGATTTTATTCCACCGCCGCGTGTGAATCCAAAATCACCTACATTGATGGCAACAAAGGGATATTGTTGTATCGCGGCTACCCCATCGATCAGCTGGCTTACCATTCTGACTATATGGAAGTGTGTTACCTGCTAATGCACGGCGAACTGCCCACAAAATCACAAAAAAATGCCTTCATTGACTCGATCAAAAACCATCAAAGCCTCCATGATCAAATCACAACCTTTTTTACCGGTTTTCGTCGCGATGCTCATCCCATGGCCATTATGGTGGGTGTGGTGGGTGCACTATCGGCGTTTTATCATGAAGCGATGGATATTACTAATCCAGCCGATCGACTGTCTGCCGCCGTTCGTTTAGTGGGTAAAATGCCCAACATCGCGGCAATGTGCTATCGCTATTCCATCGGTGAACCATTCATGCACCCACGTGAAGATTTAAATTATGCCGACAATTTTCTTTACATGATGTTTAGCAAACCGCACAGCACCAAAGACCCCAATCCCGTATTAGCACGCGCAATTGATCGCATTTTCACCTTGCATGCGGATCACGAACAAAACGCGTCCACAACCGTCGTTCGTGCAGCAGGCTCAACGGGCGCTAACCCGTTTGCGTGTATTTCTTCTGGTATTGCAGCCTTGTGGGGGCCTGCCCATGGTGGCGCAAATGAAGCGTGCTTACGCATGCTCAATGTCATTGGTGATGAATCCCGTATTGAAGAATACATTAAGAAAGCCAAAGACAAAGACGATCCTTTCCGACTCATGGGCTTTGGTCATCGCGTTTATAAAAATTACGATCCACGCGCCACCGTGATGCGCGAAACAGCGCATGAAGTATTGGAAGCGGTGGGTCGCAAAAATGAACCTCTGTTCAAACTCGCCATGAAATTAGAAAAAATCGCACTGGAAGATCCCTACTTTGTAGAAAAGAAATTATACCCCAACGTGGATTTTTATTCGGGTATTACCTTAAGTGCGCTCGGCATTCCAGCGAATATGTTTACCGTCATTTTTGCGCTGGCGCGTACGGTGGGATGGATTTCGCATTGGATGGAAATGATCAGTGACCCCAATCACCGACTCACACGACCCCGACAGTGCTATACCGGTAACCAACAACGCGATGTGGTTTCGTTGGACAAAAGAAAATAATACGCTTCTCCCGTTGGAAAATGAACTGACATCGGCTATAACGCAATCCTATTGCAGATTGGACGACAGGAAATTTCCCATCGGAAGGTGGGGAATTCCTGTCCGAGGCTACACCCCCATCAGATAGTCATGCAACTCAACAATCGGCAAAACCAAACATTCATTCGATAATCGCCATCGACGCCCTCCAAAAGTAACGATCACTAATGGCACGCTAGGCGAAAATTCTTTTCGGTACGCGGTTGGATAACTGATCTGACTTGGTACGGCTTGAATCGAAAGCTTAACTTCAAATGCATGGGTCACCCCCTGAGACGTTTGTAAAATAAAATCAATTTCTTCCCCTTCTTTCGTACGCCACAAAAATAAGCGCCAATCTTTCCGATAATTACGAATGAATTTTACCATTTCCGCTAGGACTAACGTTTCGAATAATGCGCCAATTTGCGGACTGTTCCACAAGGGAATCCCATCAGACCATCCCTGTAATCGTGTTGCCAACCCCGTATCCAAAAAATAGAGCTTCGGCGTTTTAATCAATCGTTGATTCAGATTGCTTGAATAAGATCTTAACAAATAGACTAAATCTGCCCGCTCGAGAAACCCCACCCATTCTTTCAACGTGACTGATCGAACGCCACTGTCTTTGGCAATATCGGAATAATTCACCAACTGCCCCGTCCTTGCCGCTAATAACCCTAGTATGGTGTGAAATTCAGTCAGTTTTTGTATTCCTGCACTGATGACAATATCTTTTTCAACATAGCTGCGAATATAATCATTTAAATACGTAACAGTCGATAACCGGTGGTTGGTATAAAGTTCCGGCCACCCTCCTTTGAAAAGAATGGTTTTAATATGGGTTTCTGGTAATGCGCTTACAATTTCATGAACGGTCAGCGTATTTAAATAATAGTAAGAGGCTCGCCCAGCTAGGCTTTCTTTGATATTTTTGTCCATTAAAATCTGATTGGATCCCGTCAAACAAAATAAAACTCGTTTATTCTCCACGGATGGGACCGATTGGAAAACGGCGGTTCGTTTAAGCGCATCGACCTGTTTTTTAAGCTCCGGAAAAAGATGAGGAACATATTGAACTTCATCCAAAATCAAAGGTAATTCAAATTGTTGTAGAAAAAGCGCGGGGTCTTGATTCGCCCATCGTCGCAATTGCAAATCATCAAAATTGGCTTCTTGAAACCCTTTTTCATGTAAAAATGAAGCCAATAAGGTGCTTTTCCCACACTGCCGAGGACCTAATAACACTTGGATCCAAGCGGGGGATTTTTCCAGCTCATGCGCCATATCTCGAGGAATAAACATCCGACTATTTTAAGTTAGCAGCTTAAAATAGTCAATACTTAAAATAATAAGTGGTCACTCGTCTGTCACCGTTTTTTTCTAGAAACCCTTGTTCAATCCCAAACTTCAAATCACGACTCGCTGTTGCCGTTGAGATGTTTTTAAAAAGCATGAGGTAATCTTTTCTGGAAAAATTTTTATTGAGTTGTTGCCTTGCCATGCTCAATCGATCAGCGGGTGTTTTTGGTTGATATTGAAGATGATCCCGGTAACTCCACAAGGCTTGCTCTATGAGATTCAATGAAAATTCGATAAAAGCAGTAGACTCAGCATTGCGGTCACACTCGCCAAGCACCGCATAATACTCTTTTTGTTTGTTTTTAATTAACGTTTCAACAACCACATACTCAAAAACACGATGATAAGCAAAAAGAATCAGGTGCTGCCACAATCTCCCCATACGACCATTACCATCACTAAATGGGTGTATAAATTCAAGTTCATAGTGAAAAATGCAAGATTTTATTAATAATGATATTCCGTCTTTTCTTTTTAAAAAGGAAAATAAATCCTTCATCAAGTTAGGAACCATTTTATGCTGCGGCGCTACATGCGCTACATTCGACCCTGCAAAAACACCGACATTACTAGAACGAAAACATCCTGCCTCCGTTATCAACCCTTGCATCAAGAGATGATGCGCCTTTTTCAAATCAATGAGAGAATTAAAATGAAACGTTGAAAATTTTTCATAAACGACAATGGCGTTTTTAACTTCTAAAATATCTTTTTCGGGCCCAAGCACAGGGACACCCTCCAGAATATCACTGACCTGCTCTAATGAAAGCGTATTGCCTTCAATCGCTAAAGAAGCCTGTATGGTTTTTATGGTGTTCGACTTCCTCAGCATGACTTTAGGTTTCGTGATACTCAACCCATCGAGTTCACCCAATAAATGGGTCACCCGCATAGCAGCATTAAGAATATTATTGGTAATAGAGAAGGGAGGATTTTTCATTAAATCAAGTCCCTACGAAAAATCACGTAAGATGATACTATCATATGATACTATCATTTTTAGATCATTTCAACTCGCTATTAGGACTAAGGCGCATACTTTTTAATTAACGCCAAAGCCGTTTTGTCGTCTGGCGCTAGCATACGATCGGAATAATTGAGGTTGGATTCATACCACCACTGCGAATTAAAAAAAGCCTGCATCTGTGCATCTTGAAAATGTTGGCCGTATTGCGCGTAAATAGCATTTTGTAAAAATCGCAATTGTTCCGCCGTAATCGTATTTAATGGAATGCTATCACTGCCCTGCGCGATCGGATAAACCACGCGATAACGAATATAATCTCTACCGGTCAGTAGGCATGCGTGCAAATCTTTCGCGGGAGAAAACCGCGTCAAATGCCATTGATAACGACGATCGCTTTTATCACCACTGATTTTGACGCCAGGTAAATTCGTTGATGGATGGTTTTCTTCAATTTCATGGCAAAATCGCGTGGGTGTATTTGGAATGACTTCTACTGTAGCAGAAGCCATTTTCCCTTTTTGCCACAAACCCCCATTTTGTAAAACATAATTGACAAACGATTGGCCCATGTCATTCACGGTAACACCGGTCACATAATCGTGATGAATATGCAAAATTTGCTGCGGTTGAAACGTCACCTCCCACAAATAAGCCCCTTTATAATCTAATGCTTTTTTAACAGGCACGCGATAATTCGTCGGCGTGATGGGCTTTCCTTCTACCGTAACATGAAAATCATACACCATAGGATCACCTTTATTGAGTCGCTGCCCCTTGGGAATGGAAATTTCGGTAATGCTATCTTTGACAGGAAAGGGAAACCCCATTTTTACCTGAACCGTTTGATCTGTGTTATTTTTAAAGGTGTAATCACAAGCGTATTGCCAACTGCCATCCAACTCATTGGAATTAATATTGTTTCCAGTAATCACAATATGCGCATCTTGCAGCAAAATCGGTGATGGCGTCATGGGAATCGGTATGGCCCCCTGACCACCAAAAGCCACCTCATTGGCAAAAATAACAGAAGGAAATAACAACAGTAATAATAAAAATCCCCGGGCTGACGCCCGGGGTATTTTTCCTATATGAATTTCGCCTGCTCGGGAAACCCTCGCGAACGGCGACCCAAGGGGGAGAATTCGCTTTCTCCCCCTTGGGAAACCCCCATGGCGTAAAGTTCCTGGGCTAACGCCCAGGGTTTGAGGATATAAAATTTTTATTTTCATACGCCATGTCCTTATGTAGTGTTTCAGATAAATATTTTGGTAAAAATAAACTATTTTAATTGTCTTACCGGCAATGGTGCTCACTGTCGAGCGTCCCTCTCCCGCTTGAGGGAGAGGCTAGGAGAGGGTTAGCTTCTAATGGCACGATCATTTTCACCAAAATATTTATCTGAAAAGCTATAGCTTTTAAATCCAATCATTTAAAGAAACACCCATACCCGCACCATTCGTATAATGATTATATTCAATGAGGCTTTGACCATATCCAGAAAAAAATTGCATGAAAAAACGAAGCTTAGCATAGATCGGGACTGAATAATCAACCTCAATCGCACCTCGCGAAAAACCACTTTCTACGGTATTACGAAACATAAAAGACAGTTCTTGGTGCCAAAAAGTAAAAGCAATGACGGTGCGTTCATACCCAAGATAATGCGCAATATCGGGATTATGCAAGTCACTGGAATCTTTTTGAAAAATCAAGATCCAGGGCTGGACCATAATCAACCAATGCTCCCCCGAAACAAAAATCATCGCAAATAAACGATTCCAGCTCCGCTCTAACTCTCCACCGCGACCGTTAGATTGGTGTACCACGCCTAAAAATCCCAGCCAATTTTTAGAAAATTGGTCACTGACAAAAACGGCAGGCTCATAATCCGTTTCACGAAAATATTGTGACGTCGCGTAAAATTGCCAATACGATAACTGCGTATAGGACACATTCAAATCCAACGGACTATGAAACATATGATGCCACAACGTAAATAAGAAACTCATCTGCGCTTTAAATTCTTCTTGCTGCACGGTTTGATTTTCTGGCGTGTTCCCCGCATATACTTGCTGATACGGATTGCTGGTGTAATAAAAGGGTAAAATATAAGTCGGTTCAAAAAGGGTTATTGCCGACGGCGTTTGAGCGACCTCTTGCGCCGCTTGCACTTTTTTCTGAATGACCGTTCCTTTCGTTGGGGGCAAAGAAGAAAGAAAAGTATCCATTTCTGCTTGAAAATTTTTTGATGCTGGGCACACTTTGATGAGCTTCACGTTTGTTTGCCCATT
Source organism: Coxiella sp. RIFCSPHIGHO2_12_FULL_42_15 (assembly GCA_001797285.1). Taxonomy (GTDB): domain Bacteria; phylum Pseudomonadota; class Gammaproteobacteria; order Coxiellales; family Coxiellaceae; genus 2-12-FULL-42-15. Next base: position 43,817 of record MGOZ01000050.1, on the reverse strand, counting down.
AAGCTTTTTTTTCACATAATAACAATGCTTGGTCTGATCGGAGGAACGGGACGACGCACCAAAGCTGATCGGCACCATCAAGAATAACAATACGACCATGTATTTTTTAACGAAAACCATCCTAAGATACCCAATAAACAAGCAGAAAATACGTTAGCTGAATCCTGTAGTGGCGTCAAGGCGCTTGATTCCTTTGTGGCTCTCGGTTATGGTGTATTAACTCGGATATTTCACATCGAACGGCAAGGGTCGGTGTGCCGCCAACAGGAAGGTCTTTTGTTTGAAGGGCGTCGCGACCAGGGAGGGTAAGGAGCGTCGAGCACAGGATGTGCGTCCCTGAAAACAAAAGACCTTCCTGTTGGCGGCAGGGCACTTCGTGTGGCCGTCATCTTCAAAAAGCAACCTGAAATATCCAGCTTAACATGTTAGGAATGCTTAGAGGGAGCTCTACCCCATGGATCAGGTTACTGCACCGACATTGCATGAAACACTCACCGCAGGCCAACGTCTCACATCTTTTGCACACGATCTTGGGCGAACGTTAGCAAATCGACATTTCAAACATTCTGATTTTTACCTCACCGAAAAACCACCGACGACGCTCTGCCGCCTGAATGTATGGCGTATTTTTGTGGAACCCTATCGTGAAGAGGCAACAGCCAAAGTCGCTGCACAACGTTACCTTGAGAAATTACTCACTCAACAACAAACCTTATTACACGGCAATCTAACCACAGAACACATATTAATTTCAGAAAATCATTTAAAAATCAGCACAGCAGAGGCGCCCTTTTACGGTCCGATGGGGTTTGATCTGGGTCAATTGGTGGGGGATTTATTGCTGCTTTATGCTTGCAATCACACCTTTGAATTTCAACAATGGCTGTTACAGCAAATAACCACACTGTGGCGAACGTATCGCGATACGTTCATGATACTATGGAATCACGAGGCCTGCGGCACGCTTTTTAATACCACACTTTTCACAGCCAGCGAAACGCAATCGTATCAAAAACAATATTTATTATCGGTGCTACGTGATATGGTAGGTTTTGCAGCGATTCTTATTGCGCCTCTATCGGAAGAAAAGATCGCACGTCGCTTATTATTAGCGAGTTTTGATTTAAATTCGATTTTTCAGTTCACCGAACTTATACAACAGCACACAAGGATTTTAGATGAAAGTTCAAGGCAAACATTACCGTACTATTTGGGCTGCAACGAATAATTCCGCTGTTTGCATTATCGATCAAACCCGATTACCGCATGAATTTGTTTCCGTGGAACTCAACACGGCAGCTGAAATGGCGCATGCGATTCAAAGCATGCAAGTGCGCGGCGCGCCATTGATTGGTGTGGCAGCAGCTTATGGTATGTACCTTGCTGCACAAGAAAATTCACAAGAATCAAATTTACGCGATGCATATGAAATATTATTAGCTACCCGACCCACTGCGATTAATTTGCGTTGGGGATTAGATCGCACATTAAATACGATCTTACAATTTCCTCCTGAAAAACGGGCTGAAATTGCATTAAAAACCGCAAAAGCTATTGCCGATGAAGATGTTGTGATTAATCAAGGCATCGCACAACATGCATTAAAAATCATCCATGCTCATTGGCAAAAAAAGCAAAGGCCGATTCATATTCTCACCCATTGTAACGCAGGATGGCTTGCTACCGTTGATTGGGGAACGGCATTATCCGGCGTTTATGCAGCGCATGAAGCCGGCATCCCCGTGCACGTTTGGGTCGATGAAACACGACCGCGTAATCAAGGGGCAAGTTTAACCGCGTGGGAGTTACAAGCGCAGGATATCCCTCACACGTTAATTGTCGATAATTTAGCGGGTCTATTAATGCAACAACAAAAAGTGGATTTATGCATTGTCGGCACCGATCGCGCTACTGCCAGCGGACATATTTGCAATAAAGTGGGAACGTATTTAAAAGCATTAGCCGCATTTGATAATCACATTCCGTTTTATGCCGCGGCCCCATCACCCAGTTTTGATTGGAAAATTTACGAGATGACGGAAATTCCAATTGAAGCACGTGACAGTGAAGAAGTTTTAATGATTCACGGTCGGGACAAAACAGGGCAATTTCGTACAATATCCATCGCACCCGAAAATACGAATGCGTTAAATTATGCATTTGACATCACACCCCGAAAATATTTGACGGGCATTATTACGGAACGGGGTTGCAGCCATGCTCACGAAAATAGTTTAAAAGAATTATTTCCTGAGTATTATCCTCTATTCGTGGAGAATTAAATCATGCAAAATCGATGGTCATCAACAGAAGCGGAACAATACCTCCAATTTTATGCGACAAAAAAAATCGATTCAAATTTAGCGCTACGCGTTTATACTTCGCGTTTACTCGGACAAGATCCGCGCTTAGTATTGCATGGCGGCGGCAACACCTCCGTTAAAATAACCATGCTTGATTTGCTAAAGCAACCCACCGAAGTATTGTGTATCAAAGGCAGTGGTTGGGATTTAGAATTCATTGAACCTGAAGGATTACCCGCCGTCAAATTATTGCCGTTATTAAAATTACGTGATTTAACCGTATTGTCTGATGAAGACATGGTAAATTATCAGCGCATTCATCTTTTAGATGCAGCTGCACCAAACCCTTCGATCGAAACATTACTGCATGCTTTTATTCCAAAAACCTTTATCGATCACACGCATGCAAATGCTATTCTCAGCATAACCAATCAGCCCAATGGGGCTGAATTAGTAGAAAAAATCTTTGGTGCACGGGTTGGCATTGTTCCTTACCTCAAACCCGGATTTGATCTTGCGAAAAAAGCCGCTGAAATTTACGAACAACACCCAGCTGTCGAAGGATTAATTTTATTAAAACATGGGATATTTTCTTTTGGCGATACCGCTAAAGAATCGTATGACCGCATGATTGATCTCGTTGATTGCGCGGAAAAATACATTGCCACACATTCCAAAAAATCAACGCCTCGCGTTATCAAAACGGCAGTATCTTTTGCTGAAATTGCACCGATTATTCGCGGGTTGTGCAGCGAAAAAAAATCTGTTCACCAATTTAAAGCACCAATGTTACATTTTCGCAGTAACGAAAAAATCATGGCCTACGTCAATGGTGAAAATCTAAATGCTTACAGTCAACGCGGCGTCGTAACACCAGATCACATTATCCGCACGAAAAATTACCCGTTGATTTTAACGATCCCCAATAAATTGACAGAATTTAAAAACTCGGCACAAATCACACTAACTCATTACATTGAGCGATACCAACACTATTTTAATACGCACAATTCATCATCAAAAATCATGTTGGATCCTCTGCCACGCGTCATATTAATTCCCGGACTAGGTTTAATTGGACTGGGGAAATCTTCTTTTGAAGCAAAAATTGTAGCTGATCTTGCTGAAGCAACGATTGAAACAATCTTAGAGGCTGAAAATATCGGTTATTTTTCCCCATTATCCGAAGCAGAATTATTTGAAATGGAGTATTGGTCACTGGAGCAAGCAAAACTTGTTAAAAATAGGGAGAAGCCTTTCGCACGAAAAGTCGTGGTAATCACCGGTGGTGCAGGCATCATTGGTCGCGCGACAGCACAAGCGTTTCGCCGTGAAGGAGCAGAAGTGTTTATTCTCGACATTAATCAAACGCCATTGAATGCTATCGAAAAAGAATGTGACGTAAAATCGTTGCTATGTGATGTGACTTGCGCTGAAATGGTCAACGCTGCCTTCACACGTATTTGCGAGCAGGTTGGCGGTGTTGACATCGTCGTTTTAAATGCCGGGAAAGCGATTACCGGTTCATTACTGGAGTTAACGGCGGCACAAATTCAAGAAAGTTTCCAGGTTAATTTTTATGCGCATCATTACGTCGCACAAGCCGCCTTAAAAATTATGTTGAAACAAAATACCGGAGGTGCTTTACTATTTAATGTCTCCAAACAAGCCATCAATCCCGGTGAAAACTTTGGAGCTTATGGTGTTGCAAAATCAGCCACACTGGCCCTCGCGCGACAATACGCGTTAGAATACGGAAAATTTGGTATTCGTGCCAATATTGTGAATGCCGATCGCATTCGCAGTGGTATTTTAACAGATGCGATGATTGCTTCACGCGCGCAAAGTCGTGGCCTATCGGAAGCAGATTATATGACCGGTAATTTATTAAATTTAGAAGTGACTGCGGATGATGTTGCGCAAGCGTTCGTATCACAAGCATTAGCAGAAAAAACCACCGCCAACATCATGACCGTGGATGGTGGAAATATAGCGGCGGCAGTCCGATGAAAAAGGTATTAGTGCTCGGTGGCTACGGTAATTTCGGACAACGCATCGTGCTAGCACTTGCAAAAGAAGGCATCACCACCGTTATTGCTGGACGAAATAGGCATGCCGCAGAAAAACTCGTTCGCGATATCAAACAAGTGCATCCTCACGCAAAACTTGACATTGCTATTTTTGAGATCGAAGAAGAGTTAAATGCGCGATTAGAACAATTAGCGCCTACTGTCGTTATTGATACGTCTGGGCCTTTTCAAAGCAAAGATCACCGCGTTGCTGAGCTTTGCATTCATCATCACATTCATTATCTCGATTTGGCGGATGGCCGAGATTTTGTAAATCAAATTACGGTATTAAATGAAGACGCTAAAAATGCGGGGGTGCTTGTTGTCAGCGGCGTAAGTACGGTTCCAGGATTATCATCGGCCGTGATTGAGCATTTTAAAAATGAATTTCAACACATCGATTCACTGATTTATGGAATCTCTCCCGGTCAAAAAACCCCACGCGGTTTAGCAACGACGGCCGCCATTTTAAGTTATTTAGGAAAACCCTTAAACCCCGCACCGGAAGAAACAAAAATCCGCTACGGTTGGCAAAACCTTTATCGACAAAAATACCCAATATTAGGTAAACGTTGGATGGCAAATTGCGATATTCCGGATGTTGATTTATTTTCTAAATTTTACAATATAAAACAGGTGCGATTTTCGGGTGGTATGGAAAGCGCTTTCGTACACCTATGCATTTGGGGTATTTCATGGCTAGTACGACTCGGCCTACCACTGAATCTGATTAATCACGCACGTTTTCTTTGTAAATTAAGCCATCGGTTTGACTGGCTAGGTACCACAAACGGCGGTATGCATATGATCTTAAAGGGCGTCGATACGCACGGCAAAACAAAACAAATCGAATGGTACCTCATCGCAAAAGATGGCGACGGACTGCAGGTCCCCACTGTCCCTGCCGTGATTCTGGCAAAAAAACTCATCGCTGGAGAAATAAACACCACCGGCGCAATGCCTTGCGTTGGATTGGTTTCGTTGGAGGAGTATCTTCATGAACTCAAGGAATTTCATATTCAAACTTTAGCTAAATGACATGCCTGGCATTTTTTTAGCAATCATTTAAAATTGCCCAAAAATTTAAATGAAGAAAAATACAAAGTCGTACAAAACAGACTTGGAGTTGTAAATTGCTATAGTGTTTCAGATAAATATTTTGGTAAAAATGAACTATTTTAATTGTCTTACCGGCAATGGTGCCCACTGTCGAGCTTCCCTCTCCCGCCTGCGGGAGAGGCTAGGAGAGGGTTGGCTTCTAATGGCACGATCATTTTCACCAAAATATTTATCTGAAAAGCTATAGAAGTCTAATAACTTCGGATTCGGGTTCTTGGTTTTTTATTACGAAAATTTTTACTCCATCACCTTCGAAGGAGAAAAGCTATCCTCAAAAAGTTCTCGATACACTTCTGAAATCCTTGCTGCAATCATCTTATGACCTATTTCATTCAAATGCCCATCATTTTTTACCTTTATGTCAATGCCTCGTTCCAAAGCTCTTTGAAAATCTTCTGTCATGTCAATGAGACTTATTTTATTTTTTTTCAAAGCGTCAACTAAATCATCAGGGGCTGACTCAATTTTTTCACAAAAATAATTCGGAATATAAACCACCATTAAGTGAATACCCTTCGATTTAAGCATGCCATAAAAAATATTAAACAAAAAATCAGTCACTAACTGACTTTCGTCTGGAGTTGGAAAATATTTCCAACGAGAAAGCCAATTGTTTTTTAAACAAAAATTGCCATACAAACGGCGCACAGTCCAATAGACATCTCTTAAAAATGCTTGCTTTTTCCCTTGGCCACAGATATACGAAAAATAATTTGACGTCACATCAAACGAACGTACGTTATTCTTAGAATTACGGATAGTAGGTAATGTTTTTTTTCCAAAAACAGATACATACGGCACAGAAACACAATTAAAACTGGATCCAGGATTACAGCGGCTGACGTTGCGATTCGACCAATCATAATAATAACCAACAACGACAACTTTTGGCCTTAACCACAAAAATCGCTTCACTAAACGAAATGTCGAAATTAAGTTGTAACCCGCCACTCCAAGGTTTAGAACTTTTTTCCCTAACTGATTTTCTAACTGGCCCGCATATGTTTCATGATAATTTATTCCAAAACCAAAAGTCTGTGAATCACCAGCAACAAATAGTTCGGGAGAAATATTTTCTGAACTACACTTTGAGGATACCCGACAGCCAAGCGAATTTGTGCAATGTTGAAATTGCTGTCCTAATGCGCCAAAAGGAATAACTACATTCAGATTTGGTTTTAATACATACCCACATTCATCATCTACTTGCATCGTCGATGGAAGATAAACAGAAGAACGAGGAGGCGTTCGTCGAGTCATCCAAAGTACTCTTAAGCAAATGAGTATTAGTGCGACAAAAACACATAATAAAAAAATGTAAATCATATTTTCAAATCCCATGGCGTTTGTGATTGTAAGGCCCTTCGCAATTCATTATAAAAATCCCCGGGCTTACGCCCGGGATATTTTTCCCATATAAATTTCGCCTGCTCGGGAAACCCTCGCGGACGGCGACCCAAGGGGGGAGAATTCGCTTTCTCCCCCTCCTTGGAAAGAAACCCCCATTGCGTAAAGTTCCTGGGCTAACGCCCAGAGTTTTAGGATATATACTGCTACCTGTCGTCTCCAAGTAATTTTTCTCATATTCACTCCGCTTTATACTTTTTACTACCGGGCATGACTTCACCCTGACTACTCAACTGCTCATGCAGTATCTCCCTGTTTAGAAAATATTTCGTATTTGGTTTCGAAGCCAATGCAGCATGCTTGTTTTTTTTATCAAACTATGGCACTCCACAAGTTGGTCATTCACTTTCATAAACCCCTCCTTCATCGCCATTTCAAATGCCGTAATTTTATCGACAACATATTGTAATTCCGCTTCAAAACTGAAATTTAACGAATCTGCTACATTTTTTGATATTAAATAATCCCCTTGATAATATTTAGGCAAATCCTGTGGTAAAACACAGCGCATATCAATGCTATAACGTGCTTTTGTCATTTTTTTTGTTACGTAAGTACGGTGCAGCGTTGTAAAGTCGAATAACAAAACATCTCCTTGCTGCAAATTATCGAAAATTAACCTACCTTCATAATTTTTTATAATAGAATTACTTTCATCATCTAGTATAGAATAACCCGTCTCCTTTTGACCAACGTGCGGAAAAATGTGGTTAATTTTTTGAGGCACAATTTCAAGGGTAGGAGTCACCGCATCAATTTCATTTAACGGAATCCATATTACAATACCCCTGCCATTTGAAGAATTTACTGGGCCTGCATCTTGGTGGAAAGGGAGTGCTTTTTGAACTTCCCCAGGATTCTGGACACGCAAAGAACAATAATTCGTGAGAATCCCAGCAGGTCCATGCAAATACTGACTGATCATCTTTAGCAATCCCGCCTTTTGAACTAGGAAAAAGGGTAAATAAAATTTATTTGGGATATCAAAATAATATTGCATCTGATAACTTAGCGAATAACCGCTTTGCATTCTCAAAATTTTTAAAACGATACTTCTGTAATCCTTGTCTTGATCATGACAACTCGTTTGTTCGGTCTGTTGTAACAAATAAGCACGGAAATTTCGACTTATAGAAAAATATAAATTTATGTCATCCTTTTTTAAAGCACTACGAATAATAACAATTCCAACTTTCTTCAAGCAATCTAAAATACTTTTTTCTTCAGTTAGACTAAAAGAAATTGAATTTATTTCAATCATAATACTAAGCCTTTATAATCTTTTACACTGCATAAAGCACCGACTCTATAACACCTCCATCATGCTGGCGCAGATAAAATTGATATTGACTATGTAATTCTTTCACTAAAAACGGAATTTCCCACAAATCGGTGCTGCGATGATAAATCGAAATACCCAGCTTTGGTTTGTAGCGTGCAATGGACATCGCGGCACCACGTAATGCAGGGATTTCAGCGCCTTCGATGTTCATTTTAATCAACGTCACCGGTGCACCTTGTAATACTTCATCTACACTCGTCACAGGAACTGAAATGCCTTGCATTTTCCCTTCCACCAACATCGATCCACGAGTACCCACATTATCAAAATATAAAGTATCTTTATGTGAAAATAACCCTTTATTGATAGGCTCAACGCGTGGCTCGTGACTGAAATTTTGTTGTAATTTTTGAAATGTCCCTGTGTCCGGCTCAAATCCAATAATTCGTTTAAATTTGCCATCCACTCGATTAATAAAGCTTTTAATGGTGTCACCATCATAAGTACCGCCATCGATATAAATTTCCTCATTCGATAAATTTAAAATATCTTCCGATCCATACAAGTCCCAATCGATAACAGGAGAAAGGATTTCTGGTTCCAAACTTAAACGAAAACCAACAATGGCATCGAGCACCTGTAATGATTTCTCATCGGCTAACATGGTCATTAACGTTTTTAATCGATCACGATGATTGAATAATGATTCCAACCAATTTTCATAAAACAGATGTGGTGGAAATTTTTCTGGAGCTAACACTTGCAACAAGGCAAAAGGCGCGACTGTTTTGTGACCTTTGGCGCGCAACGCTTTAATCGGTGCTAAAACACGATGCGATGCGATAATGACTGGTATCGATTTATCCAATTCTTCTAAAAAAGTCGACGACTGAATTTTATGACCGAGCAACATTTTTCCTTGTTTAGCAGGATTATCATCACAAATTACAGCAACTTCTATATTCAATGCATGGCACAAGTGTAATAAACGTTCGCCTTCTTCAGCGGCACCCATCACAATTATTTTTTGCAATTTTTTGGGCTGAATCAAAGGGTAATTTTCCGTCAGCGCTTCTCGCAACTGCGCGACAGACGTCACTTGGTTTAAGCGATCAATCCAAGGTAATTTTTGCTGTTTTTTCATTATCATCCTTATTTTATGAAATGTTTTTCAACTTTTAATAATGCGGCAAGCACATCATCGAGTTCTTCCTCGCCATAATGCTCATTCAAATACAAGCAGAATGAATGATCACGAGCTAATTTTGCTTGCTCACAATGAAAAGTATCGGCTAGATAAGACTGAACCCACGGCCATTCTTCAACAAGATAGCGATAATCCGGATTAAGTCCAATTCCTTCAGCCATTACCGCGCGAGAAAAATCATTTTTACTACAACGAATTCGTTTCAGATTAACAAAAATGGGCAAATAAAACGGTGAATCCGATCCCAACGTTGGCAATGCATGACAAATTTCTGATTCATTTTTCAATCGTTGTGATAATTTCGTAATAAAATTTTGCCGGTTTTTAATGGTCGTTGGTAAGCGCTCCCAAGAAGCAAGTCCTATCGCGCATGCAATTTCGCTCGCATGTAAATTTAATGCGGGAAATAAAAATTGTGCAGGATCACGGTCATTAAAATCATTACGCCAACGTGGCTTTCCACGATCAGCATGCGCCAATGCCTGATGATAATAATTTTCATTTTTCGTATAAATAAATCCGCCAGTCGGCCCTGTAATACTGGCTTTACGATACATTGTCGAGAAAGCCGCCATATCTCCGAAAGTTCCCACTAACCTTCCATGGATTCGCGCGCCATGGGCTTGACTGCAATCTTCCAAGACACGAATATTTCGCGCTCGACAATATTCAACAATTTGTTCGATATCACTAACCGCCTGCCCTGCTGCATGCACGGCCAACACACAACTGGTTTTTGCATCGATGCGTGCAATCACTTGCTCAAAACCTGTGTTATAGTGAAAAGGTTTCGCATCTACTAATTTAGGGCGTAATCCAAGCAATATAATCGCACTCAACGTGCCGGGATCGGTAATGGGAGAAACCAATACATCACTGCCTTTTGGCAAATTCAACGCCGATAATACCACAAATAATGAAACGGTTCCTGTTGCAACCGCATCCGCAAATCCCCCCCCCATATACTCTACAATGCATTGGCAATACAGTTCTTCAAAATGTCCCTGATAACCAGGATCTAATCCTTGACGATGGTACCAGTAATATACTTCATCCATCATTGCTTTTTCATGCGCACCGAGCGCACGACGCGCTGGCATTGGTTTTTTTCGGACGGGTTGGCCACCATGAATGGCTAAAGGAAGAGAGTTTTCAGTGGAAGTAGCCATCATGGACACGAATTCCTTTGCTAACGTAGGAGTTGAGAGTATACTACATTTTTTTAAGCGTTCAAGGAGTCGCTTTGTCATGGCCAATCAGAAATCGGATTTATTTTTCCCCAAAACTATCGCCATTCTCGATCAATTAAAAGTGAAAATATTCGCCGACGGTGCAGACTTTAAGGAAATGATGTATTGGTACCAACATCCTTATGTTCGAGGGTTAACCACAAACCCCTCTCTCATGCGCGCAGCGAGTATTGCTAATTACGAAGAATTTGGCCGGAATGTTTTGGCGGCCATTAAAAATTGTCCTATCTCTTTTGAAGTATTTTCGGATGATTTTTTCACGATGGAAAAACAAGCACGCCACATTGCCACCTGGGGCAGTAATGTTAATATCAAAATTCCTGTGACGAACACCAAAGGCGAATTTTGTGGGAAATTAGTGGAACGGTTATCTTCTGAAAATATTCCTTTAAACATAACGGCGCTCCATACATGCGAACAAATCGATCGCGTTATAAAAGCGGTTAAAGGCAGCTGCCCTGTGATCATTTCCGTCTTTGCGGGACGCATTGCAGATACGGGTGTTGATCCCATGCCCATTATGCGCGAAGCCGTTAAAATGGCGGCAGGCCGACCTAACATTGAAATTCTTTGGGCAAGTTCACGCGAATTGTTAAACATTTTTCAAGCAGAAGAAGCGGGCTGTCAGATTATTACCGTACCACATAGCTTACTGAAAAAGCTTTCTCTGGTCGGCAAGGATCTTGAAACCTATTCATTAGAAACCGTCAAGCAATTTTATGAAGATGCTCGAATTACCGGCTATGAATTAGTAACCGCATAAATTTTATTTTGTTGTTAAAGATTGCTGATGCAAACATTGCGACCATTTTATTTTATTGTTGTCGTGTGGGGGAAACAATTTCGTGATTATCTCACGGATTATTGTATTCCTTCATTGCTCGCGCCAAATAATATTCCTAAACTTATTAATAATGAGAAAAATAAATTTCTCATTTGTACGACGCTACAAGATTGGCAAGAATTACAAATACACCCAACGATTATTAAGCTTCAGCAGCATATTGAACCTGTTCTTGTTGAAATCCCAGCGCCACCGCAAGGTGTCTCCAGTTGTCAGCACATGGGGATCGGACATAAAATAGCTACTGAAAAATGTTTTGCTGATAAGGCTTATGGTATTGCCTTAACACCGGATGTGCTCGTTTCCAATGGAACAATGGAATCAGTACAAAAGCATGCCCTGGCGGGGAAGCATGTTGTACTTTGCGCCGCAGTTCGCTTTGCAGAAGAGCCTTTTTTTGCTGGAATTCAGAAAATGGGGCTTCGATCAGAAAACAACGAATTTAGCGCCTCTTCACGACAGTTAGTTCAACTTTGTCTTGATAGCTTTCACAGTGAAACGGAAAGTTATGACTTTGAATCAGCGAATTATAAGTATATCAGAGCAGTGGCATTATGGAAAATGCCTAACAAAGCAGGGCTATTACTGCACTCTCTCAGTTGGTGTCCGTTACTCATTGATTATGGCGCTATGTTGCAACATGATACCTCCGCACTAGAAAACTGGACTATGGATGGGGATTATATTTATAAAAATATCCACGATCACAATAAAATTTACGCCTGTCAAGATTCCGATGAAATCATGATCGTTTCTTGGTCTCCTCTGCAGTATCATCAACTACCCCTTAAAAGCATGCCAGCGCATAACTCAACCGCTAAGAAATTTATCAATTTGAAAAATCGATTTTATTTAGCCGCAACGTTGAAGTTGTCTATATTTGATCCATTGAAATTAAAATTATTTTGGCTCCCTATATTTTGGCATGTGAATGACATTGATACTCAATGGAAAGAGAAAGAAACCTTTGTTGCTCATGTGCTAACTCGCTTACCCCACCCCATTTACAGAAAACTTTTTCATTTTGGTGTTTTTACCATACATTACGTAAAGAAAATCTTTAAATATAGCTTTATTACCTTTCTTGTTTTTTGTGGAAGCAAAAAGGCACGTCAGCGATTACTCGGACGTATTCATCTTTTTTTACACACAAGGAAAACTCATGTCACACAGTAAAACGTACTTCTCCCAATCTATTGATATTTGCAATAAAATTAATAGTAATGCTGTTGAAAATCTCGCTACTGAACTTGCAAAACTTCGCGAAAATGACGGACGATTATTTATTCTTGGTGCCGGGGGAAGTGCTGCAAATGCATCACATGCGGTCAATGATTTTCGAAAGCTATGCGGTATTGAAACTTACGCACCCACTGACAATGTGTCAGAACTTACCGCACGAACAAATGACGAAGGCTGGGAAACCGTTTTCAGCGAATGGCTGAAAGTCAGCAAACTTAACGAAAAAGACGCCATTATGGTATTTTCAGTGGGTGGTGGTTGCGATGAAAAAAAGGTAAGTGTGAATATCATTCACGCATTAAAAGAAGCACAACAACGCAAAGCCAAAATCTTTGGTATTGTCGGCCGCAATGGCGGCTACACTGCTAAAGTAGCCAACGAAGTGGTTATCGTACCAACCGTTGACGAAAAAAATGTAACGCCGCATACCGAAGCATTTCAAGCCCTGGTTTGGCATTGTTTAGTCTCTCATCCAAAATTGCAAATGAAAAGTACGAAATGGTAAAATAAAAATCCCCGTGGCAAGCCGCGGGGAATCAAGTTTAATTTTAGTGGATCAAGGAATGATTGTCTATGCCATTACTAGAAAGCTGTCGTTTTCGAATTAAGCCAAAAACGATCAACCAGATCGTTGAGTCAATTGAATCTACAGGCCTTTGTGTAATTGAAAAAGTATGGGATCAACTTTTTCTAAAAGAATTATGCCAACATGGTAATTCTCTATTTAAATTAAAGGATAAGGCGATTCAAAAAAACAATTTATCAACAACTGAAATACCACAATATTTCGGTGCTTTTTATTCAATTGAAGATCATGTTATGGATGAGGAGTTTTATACATGTATCCTTCAAAGCAAATTTCCCTATCTTTTTAAAAAATTGTTTAATGGTGATTTTGCTTTAATGCGTAATGAAAGGGTGCTCCGCAGAGTAGATCCCATCTTTCCACTTCGCTTTTCAGCATTTCACACGGATGGGCAGCTTAAAGATCTTGCTTGTAGAGGCCTCCATTCAAAAAGGGAATTCACGATTTGGACTCCTCTAGTCAATGTAGTAGATGATAAAACTCCACGATTAATGCTTATTGATAAAAAAGATACTGAAAATTTTAAAGATTTCTATATGAATAATGCAATAACTCTACCAAATCAAGTAAAAGTTCGAATACACGTACTTTCTACATTAAATATCGATCTTGAAAAAAAATATCAGCCTGAACTATTGATAAAAAGAAAAGAAATTTATAGTCAAATTACCGATCGATTCTTATGCTATGCTCCAAAAATCAAGTTGGGCGATTGCATCATATTTGATAGAGATATCTGGCATTCTTCTTTTATACCCGAAAATTTTTCCAAAAAAAGAATAAGCCTTGATTACAGAATAGTAGGAGATCATATCCCTACAGAAGATATGCGTTTTGATGGGAAATTTTTTCGCTCAAAAAAACATTTTTTGTTTAGAAAAGACATTTTTTTTACTGAAAATTACAGGGTGAAATCGCATTCTTAATCTTGAAGAATGAACTAAATCCCAACCCAATGATTATCAAAGGAATAAGAATGAAGATGTCGCTGTAACGATCCGAACCAAAATTTCCAAAAACTGAGAATACTAAAATAAAATATAAATATGCTCCTGTAAGAAACAAAACAAAAAATCGCCCAGATCCCGTGAAAGCAACAATCCAAAGAAACATCATAACAACAACAAATAAAGGGGCATAAGCATGCATAGCCCCCCAAAATAATGTAATAATTCTTGAATAGGTATCACTATAAATTATGGGTGTCAGTTGATTAAAAAGCTCCGACCCAATAGTATTGATATTGGCACCATTCGGTCTTTCCTGATAGTTTATTTCAGTATTGAAAATAAGATAATTATAGTAGCTTACCACTTTTGATATATCGTATTTTTGAAATTGAAATACTTCAAGAAAAAAATTATCAATAAAAAGAAAAATTGATTTTGGATATTTTGAAAATGCTTCAAACGCGATTCTTGTAAAAAGCTGGCTTGCCAAATCTGGGCCATAAATATTAACAAATAAAACGTAATACCACCCTTCAATCAATGAAATGTCACCTGCACTTTCAGGGTTAAGAATATATTGATAAAGCTCAGCTGGCCGGTTACTAAATTTTTCAAAAATTGAATTTGAATGTTGCCAATATCCTGGAAGATCATTAATAAAAAAATGAATAGCTGCATAAAATTCTTTGCTATAAGGCCCTAGATCTGGATTCAGAATTATTGGGAGATTATCCAAATCAACTAATAAATTCCAAGGCGGTGGAGAGCCTATTCTAATGGGATGTTTTCTTAGTGGCGCGTAGGTATAAGTTGCAAGGAAATTTCTCCAACCTGTAGAAACCACTGGACCCGTTATTATTTTCATCGAATGATACATTAAATATTTCACTAACCCCAAAAAACCCGTATTGTTGTGTTCTGCAGCCACATTCCATAACACGGCATTTCCACCATCTTCTCCCCACTTTAATTTTGCAGACTCCACAATGAAATTAAAATATAAAGAATTGGGTTTTCTAAATATCTCTTCCACTAATTGATCAGGATCGGAAGCGTATTTTCCAAAAAGAGTATAAGGTAAACGACTATAAGGATCCATCGGTGCCCTCCATTGGTCTACCTGATTTCTCGCATATTCAGATATCGCTTGATACAAGGCCTTTGATGCAGGACCATCTTGTTCAGAAATAACTGGGATACTGCGCTGTAACGTTTTATTGAAAAGAAAATAATTGGGTTGATAATAGGTTGTGGCAAAACGCCTTTGATCGTAATTTTGGGGAGGAAACCATTCAGGAAACCCACCATTACCGGCACTCCAATCAAAAGCCACCCATATTCCCATTAGCGCTAAATAAAGAAATGTTGCTTTAAACAAAAATAATCGATCGACACCACGAAGAAAAATCGCACAGATCAAAAATATCCAATATAAAAGAGCAGCGATGGGTTTAACAAGCGTCATTGAAAACATAACTATTGCAATGATGTATACCAAATATTTATATTTTAGATAATTTCGAAAAAACAAACCCGAAAGATAAATGGAAAAAAATTCTAAAAAAAGAAACAGATGATCATAACTTTCAAATCGTGAATAAGCAAAAGGCACTAGCCCTATAATAACGATAAGTGTAATGATCATGGCCCATGTTCGATGATAAGGACGGATCACCGCATAAATAAAACAAGGCATTGCAACACTCATAACGGCATATAAAAAAATGAGCGGCTTCCAACTATTGAGAAAAATGACGCCAGATAGTATGAGGAATATGGCCATCCCAGGTGCATGTGAAGAAATATAAAGTCCGCCAGGTAAATGTAAAAGATAACGTGCCATAAAAAAATCGGTATCGGAATCTCCCCCAGGATCATAGAAGGGATAAAATAATTGCATATAAGCCATAATAAGTACAGCACTTAAAAATACCAATTTAAACTGCCACTCTAATATAAAAATCTTTTGTGCCAAACGTATAGTCGATTTACCAAAGTCACTTATCGGTTCTGCCGCATACATTCAAAATACTCCATTTTAGCTACGAATTTTCGCGGCTCGTGCTCGCATTAAATTCCAACGTCTTCGAAGCAACCGGCTTAAAAAGCCTATGACATCTATAAAATTTAGTATCGAAACAGCCGTCGATTTTCCACAGGTACGATCAGTATAAATAACAGGGACCTCTAGATATGAGCAGCCTTGATCAAGTAAATAAATAATAAGTTCCGCAGAATAAGTAAAGCCACTGATTTTTTCCATTTGTGCAACAAATTGTTCCCTCAAATAAATAGAAGAGCCATTAAAATAACGGATTGAACTACCTGAAACGATACGTACTAAAAAAGCATAGGTCCAAGATAATATACGCCGAAACAATGTGCGATTTTCGTAATACATAACGTTGGGAACAATAATGTCGGCTTTTCCAATCTGGGAAATCAATGCATAACACGCTTCTTTCGGCACTGGATTGTCACCACCCACACACCAAAAATAGCGTCCTTTAGCCAATCGTGCAGCCGTAAAGACATTCGCGCCAAGACCTTGATTAACCTCATTTTTGTGCAAATAAACAGCTGCGGCAGAATTTTCATGCATAAATTGTTGAATAACTGCAACTGAATTGTCCATTGAGCAATCATCAATAATCAAAATCTCCCATGAAATCTCAAGTTTCAATAGTGCAAAAATTAATGTCTCCACCGTAACAACAATCGTTTCTTGTTCATTGTAGCAAGAAACAAAAATACTGATTTCAGGATTCATAGATCTCTCTTTCTAAAATATATCAATAATTTTCTACAACCACGCGATTTCGACCTAAAAATGTTTTTTTAATATTGAATACTTTTCCTCCCCATCCAGCATCAGAAATAGGAGGATGATCGCCTACAATACGAAAATCCAAGCTTATCATTTTGTTGCTAAAATTTTCCGGTGCATAAGTCGAATGCCATACTGACTTATCATAAAGGATGACATCCCCTTTCTGCAATTTTGGCGCATAGCACTTAAGTTTTTCAAATAAAACACGGTAAGCTTTATCCCGCTTCGTAATAATTTCAGCGGAGTGATTTTTTTCAAGTGCTAAATTCAATTTAGAAAGAGCAAGTATCGGTATATTCTGCTTATCTCCAATATCCGTAACTTGATCATAATTGATTTTAAGATAATTATCATTTTCAGATTGATGCAAAAGTAAAAGTCGCGGTGTTCTTTCGTCAACCGCATCACGTAGGGGACTCCACATCGTAAATTCATCTTGCGTATGGTAGCCTTGCGAAGATAATCGGCTTAATTGACCATCTACATGAAAACCAGAAATTCTTACTGGAAATTTAGGGTCAACTCTGCGCGCCGATCTTTCATTCTGCATAATGACAAATTTACCATTTAGCATTTTGTTAAATAAAAGTGGTAAGCAAGAATCTTTAATAGTGTTAAAAAATTTGTCATTACTCACTGCATCAAAAACATCATAGAAAGCGCCAAAATACTGATTCAGTTCACCATCGGGCATTTTTCCAGAAAACCAGGCTTCATCTTTGCAATTGAAATACTGATCAGAAATGCGATATAAGTAATCAACCAAATTGATATCCCATGTCTTTTCAATGACGCAGTGCCCCACATTTTTTATTGCTTGAATAATATTATCGATATTTTCTTTCCTCAGAACGTATCGTTCACTTTCAAAAAAAGGCATATCTTCCTCCTGTTAACGATATTTTTCCATAATTAATTTCTTTTTCGATAAAAATCGATTTTTGTAAGAAAAAAATCTCCCATCCCACCCCTCGTCTGTTGTAGGTGTATGATCACCTACAATTCTAAAATCTAAACTCAATCTTTTATTTTCAAAGAAAGGAGGGATAAAAGAAGAGTGCCATATATTTTTATCAAAAATAATCGCGTCTCCTTTTTTCAACTTCGGAGCATAGCATTTCTGCTTTTCAACAACTGCTGCATAAGCATTTTCCCTCGCCACCAAAATTTCTTTTAAAAATTTTTTTTCCAAGTCGAGATTTAATTTCGAGAGCCCAAGAATAGGAATATTCTTTTTAGCACCAAGATCAATCACGATACTATCATAAAGTGCTAAAAAACTAGCATGATCATTGCGATCAATCAACATTAGCCGTGGCGTACAATCATCCATCACATCGACCAAAGGACTCCACACTGTATATTCATCTTGTGTATGAAAACCCTGAGAAGAAAGTTTACTTAATTGCCCATCCACATGAAAACCAGAAAGCCGAACGGGAAATTTGGGATCTACCCTACGCACCGCACGTTCATTCTTCATAATCGCAAATCGACCCTGAAGCATAACAGTGAACAACATCGGCAATGCCGAGGTTGCAATACAATCAAAAAAATCATCATTTAAATGATTATCAAACACATCGTAAAACGAACCGAAATATTGATTCAGCTCACCAGAAGGCATTTTTCCTAAATACCAAACCTGATCCTTAGCTTCAAAAAAACGATCTGCAACAGAAAATACCTTATCAAGAAAAGTAACATCCCATACCTGCTCTAAAACACAATGTCCCGTTAATTTCACGGAATTTATAATGTGATCACAATATTCAGGTTTAAGTGGATATTTTTGACTTCCCATTAGTGCCATAATAAATCCCTTTTAGCCTAGATATTTCTAAGTTGACGCTATTGTCTGAACCATTTCAGCAGCTGTATGATTCCGCCATAGCATCCAAACAATTCCTCCTGGAAGACTAATCAATACGGTAATCAACCCCAGCAAAATAGATAATGATAAAGCAGCCGATGAAGAAACACCAACCATTCCAGATAAAGTCACCATCGCTCCCTCTCGTATTCCCCAACCTCCTACAGAGATGGGTAGAGTTGTTAATAAAACTACGGGGGGCACAAACACCCAACAGTGCAAAAAGCTAATTTGAAAATGAAACGCTTGGGCTAATACATAAACTAATAAAACCTGCCAGCTGATTGAAATAAATGCCACTACACTAATAAGCCCTGTTTTAGCCGGTGATGTGCATAGCATGTAAGTATCGAGCGATAATTGATACATTGCACGTAAAATACGAAAATGCGTCCATTTTACGGGTAATCGATGCAAAAAACTTAAAACACTAAAACCTATTAATCCCAACAAAGTAAACAATTCAAACAAATGAATTAAAAATGCATTAGTTACCACTTTTTTTAGTACAAAAATAGAAATTAAACTGGCCAATACCATGACAAATAATCCTATTAGTCGATCCAGTAATACGGAATCGACCACTTTAGATAACGAATGACCTAAGCGCTGCACCATCCAAACACGAACACTATCGCCCGCAATTCCTGCAGGAAAAAACGAATTAAAAAACATTCCCACCCAAAAAACTCGCAGAGGAATTCCAAATGATTGCTGAATTCCTACAAAACGTAAAATCAAGTGCCATTTGAATGCCCCTAACAAACATTGTAAAAACATCAGTATCAATGCCAGCAAAAGCATAAAAGTGCTCACTGTTTTTAAGTAGGAATGAAATGTTGAAAAATCAATCTTTGAAAAGACAAAAAGCAGCAGCACTGCTGTAAACCCCGCTTTAACAATAAAATAAAAATTTCGCCTCATAAAATGAATCACCGCAATAAACTTGTATTTTTGGAAACCATTTTCCACACTTCTTTTACTGTCCCTAACGCAATCACAATAATCATGGGTGGTATTAAAATAAAAATATCACTATAACGGTCGCAGCCAAAATTGCCAAATGTAGCATAAACAACAACAAAATTTAAATAAACAAGCAAAAGAAAAATGGCCAATGGCCTTGCACGACCAATGGCAGCAATACCAAGCAAAAATATTGCCATAGCCGAAAAAATAGGTGCAATAGAATGCATCCATCCGTATAAAGTGGCAATTAAGTGTGAATGTATACTAGGGTAAATTTCAGGCTGTAATTCATGATATAAATTGGGACCAATATGCTCTTCCAAGTTTGTTCGTAAAGAATAGTTAATCGCAGAATGATTCAAAAAATATTGATACCAGTTTGGAACGACACTCACCGCTATTTTAGTGAAAGACAATGCTTCCTTGAGAAAATTATCCACAAAAAATAACAATGTCATCGGATATTGCTGCATCGTTTCCAATGTAACATGCGTAAATAATTCATTAGAAAAAACAGGCCCATAAATGCACATGAATAGTGTATAGTACCAACCCTCTACAAGAGTCACATCCCCCATTGGACTGAATGTAGTATTAAATAACTTATCGGGTTGACCATGAAACTTATCAAAAAATGAATTCGTGTGCTCCCAATATTCTGGAAGATCATTCATAAAAAATTTAACGGTAGCAAAAAACTCTTTTGAATACAGCCCCGCATTTGGATTTAGCATCATGGAAGGGACACTGTTAAGATCTACGATAACACTCCAGTCAGCATTTTTTCTCGTCGGCGCAAATGAATACACCGCCATAAGATTACGCCATCCCAAAGAAACGACAGGGCCTGTAATCAGCTTCATCACGTTATGTGAAAAATAATGAGCCAAACCTAATAATCCTGTTGCATACTGTTCACTGGCAACAGAATATAATAAAGCGTCACCCCGATCCGCCCATTTTTCATGCGCTGCAGAAACGATAAAATTAAAATATAATGCATTCGGTTTTTTAAAAATTTCCTGGACCAGTTGATCTGGATGGCCCGCAAATTTCCCAAAAAAAGTATACGGCATATTGTTAAATGGTTTATCGGGCTTTGCCCATTCTTTTTCGTGCTTTTCTACATATTCTTGCGTCGCTTGATATAAAGCTTTTGATGCTAAACCGTCAGATAGTTTAACGACAGGCTTACCTTCGAGTTGTGAAATAAAATTAAAATGATGTGCCTTAAAATAAATTTCAGCAAAACGTCTCTGATCCAAATTCTGAGGTCTATACCATTCGGGATAATTACCATTGCCTACATTTCTATCTAAAACAACCCAAACACCCATAAGAGCAAGGTAACTTAAGGTAGCCAATAATATGTTTTTGCGGTTTATAGCTTTAAGAAAAAAAGAGCTTATGAGAAATATCCAATACAAAAAAGCAGCAACGGGTTTTACTAAAGTTAATCCAAACATAACCAATGCGATTACATAAGGTATACGCTTATATTTACTAGGATTAGAAAAATACAAGCCGACGAGTAAAATAGATAAAAATTCTAAAAATAAAAAAAGATGGTCATAAGACTCAACTCGAGAATAAGCAAAAGGAACACTGCCTCCGATTACAATAATGCTTATCAACAATGCACCCATACGACTATATTTACGCACAGTAAGATAAATCATGCACGGGATCGCAACGCTCATTGCTGCATAAAGTACCATCATGATTTTCCATGTTTCAAAAAAAATAACGCCGGAAAAAATCAAAAATAATGCCATTCCGGGAGTATGAGAAGAAATATATAACCCCCCAGGTCTATCTAATAGGTAGCGCGCCATAAAAAAATCTGTATCGGAGTCACCACCCGGATCAAAAAAGGGATAGTACAGTTGAACATAAATCATGAATAAAATGGCGAGAAGAAATACAAGCTTGAATTGCCATTCCATCACAACACTACGTCGCATCAGCAATGTCGTTGACTTATTAAAATTTTCAAACCACATCCATGCTCTTGCAATCATTATTACTCTCTTATTTTTTAAAATTAAAATGCTGAGCAAGTATTTTCCAGACTGGGAATATACTACTAAATCCAAGCATTACAATCATTAATGGAATCCACAAAAACATATCGCTATATCGATCACTACCAAAATTTCCGAATACTGTCATCACAGCAACAAAATACCCATAAGCACCAATTAAAAATAATGCAAAATAACGCGCTCGACCGAGTATGGCAAAACTAAAGAAAAATAACGCTGCCCAAGAAAACCAAGGTGATACATAATGAATAAAGGAATATGCAGCTGCAATAAATCGCGAGTGCTTATCTGGATAAATTTCATGCTGCAACTGTGCCGATAATTGAGGCCCTAAATTCGTAAAATCATTGACTCTCAAACTATAATTAATCGGTGATGTTTCTGAAAAATAGCGATAGTCGTAATTTAACAGCGATGAAGAAATATCAACTTTTCTAAATGAAAAAGCTTCCTTTAAAAAATTATCTGCAAATAAAAATAAAGCAGACGGATAAACTGAAATAATCTCTCCAACGACCCGCCTAAACAACTCACTGCTTAAAACAGGCCCGTATATTCCTAAAAAATTAGTATAATACCAACCTTCAACAATAGTCATATCTCCATTTTGGATCTTATTTTTAAGATCTGATGCAGCCAACACAGGTTCGGCTTTGAAATTTAGAATGGCATTATACAAAATTTCGGGATCTGAAAATCGATTAAACACATAATTGGTGTTTTGCCAACTGACAGGAATTTCTCTCGCAAAAAAACGCAATGCCGCATAAAATTCGCCAGAATAAGGCCCAAAATCGGGTCGCACTAAGGATTGTAATACGGACTGTGGACGCACTAAAATATTAAAATCTGCTTGTTCCCGTAAAGGCGCAAATGAAAATACAGCCAATAAATTTCGCCATCCCATCGACACGACTGGCCCCGTTAACAATTTGCTAGGATAATGCCATAAATAATTCACCATTCCTAAAAATCCAGTATTGCCATGTTCAACTGCAACTAAATAAAGTAAACCATCGCCCGATCTTCCCCACTTTTCTTTCACTACCTTACGAATAAAATTAAAATAAAAAGCATTAGGAAATTGAAAAATTGTCTTGACTAAACTCTCTGGATCATGAGCATATTTCCCAAATAAAGAATAGGGTAACTGTTTAGGAATATCAGCAACCCGCAAAGAGGAAACCAAATCGTTTTTGTGTAAATGGACATACTCTATGATGGCCTGATACAACGCGTTAGAAGCCGGGCCATCTTGCTGAGATACGACAGGTTTTCCTAGTAACTGGGGGGTAAATAAATAATGTGAGGGCTGATAATAAGTTTCCGCAAAACGTCTTTGAAGCAAATTGTCAGGTTGATTCCATTCCGGGTAACTGCTTACACTAAAACCACGGTCAAAGACCACCCACAGCCCCATAATGGCAAAATAACAGCACATTGCTTTAACTAAATTTTTTTTAGTTACTTCGGAAAGAAAAAAAACAATCGAAAAAAAAACAATCAATAGAAATGCCGCTAACGGTTTAACGAGGTTCATTGTTGCAAATAAAATAACGATAAAATAAAGATATTTTGCATATTGACGAGCATCATAAAAATACCGTGCGATCAGAAAAAAAGTGAAAAATTCCAAAAAAAGAAAAAGATGGTCATAGGAATCTACGCGTGAATATGCATAGGGAATTCCACTCATTATAATGATCAAGGCAGCCAAAAAAGCTCCGTACTTACTGTATAAACGCAGCGTACTATAAAGCAAACAGGGCATCGCCACACTCATTGCCGCATACGCCGCCATCATGAGTTTCCACGTATTAAAAGGGACAACACCAGTGAGAATTAAAAATAAAGCCATTCCAGGCCCATGAGAAGAGATAAAAGCGCCTCCTGGCAGATGCAAGATGTGACGCGCAATAAAAATATTACCATCTGAGTCACCGCCGGGATGAAAAAAAGGATAAACTCTCTGCACATAGAACATGACCAACGTCGCAAATAAAAAAACGGTCCAACCCTGCCATCCCATATTCAAATTGAAAGACTTCAATAACCGCCATGGCTTGCTCATTCGTTGAGTAATATTGAGCGTAATTGTGAAAATAAAGTTTCTCCTTCAACTTGACGCTGTTACAATTTACACTGACTGGTTTCGTACAGTTCTAGTATCTCATCAATGTGACCTAGTGCCACTTGACTACCATGATCTAACAACAGCGCCTTATTACATAACTTTGTGATTAAATCATTTGAATGAGAAGCAATAACGAGAACGCTTGTTTTAGCATAAAATGCTGCGAGTCTTTTTTTAGCTTTATCTGCAAAATTTGCATCGCCAGCACCAATGCCTTCATCTAAAAGTAAAATGTCTGGTTCCATTGCTGTTGCAATGGCAAAACTTAATCGCGTTTGCATGCCTGCCGAATAAATCCGTACAGGCAAGTGAATAAAATCGCCTAACTCACTAAATTCAATAACTTCATTTTTTTTAAGATCAATTTCTTTTTTTGACATTCCTAAATACATGCCAATCGTATAAATATTTTCTATCCCAGAATCATCCAAGTCCAAACCAATACTCATATTAAAAAGGGAAGTAATGCGACCCGAAAATCGATAAACACCAAATACCGGCTTGTAAATTTGTGCCAAAACGCGTAATAGAGTTGTTTTTCCTGCACCATTATGCCCAACCAATGCCAAACGATCTCCTTCTTCCAAACGGAAATTAATAGAATTCAACGCTCTAACCATAACTTCATTCGACTTGACATCTCTCTCTATCCTTCCGCCAACAAATCGATTAAGCAATGAGGACCGGAAACTGCGACTCACATTAAATACCGGAATATCCAATGTTAACTGATTAACTTCTACAAAGGTTGTCATGACCACTTTCATCCCTAACTATAATGTTTCAGATAAATATTTTGGTAAAAATAAACTATTTTAATTGTCTTACCGGCAATGGTGCTTACTGTCGAGCTTCCCTCTCCCACCTGCGGGAGAGGCTAGGAGAGGGTTGGCTTCTAATGGCACGATCATTTTCATCAAAATATTTATCTGAAAAGCTATAATTACTTTACAACCAGAAAATCAATTTTCTATGATTCTTTGACATAACCAACATGGTTATTAACCAACCTAGCACCGTCATCACACTGACAATAATCCAACTAATTAAATGGGGTGATTGCCCCATCAATGGTTGCCGCACCACCACGACATAATGGTACAGCGGATTACTATTCACAATTAAATACGCTTTAAATCCAGTGCCCAATTGCGCTTCTGGCCAGAAAATAGGCGTAACAAACATGGAAATTTGCAAAAGGCTAATAACAACCTGGTGCATATCGCGAAAACGAGCGCATAAACTCCCTAATAGCATCGTCACCCAACTTCCTGTTAGGAAAAGCAAGATCAATCCTGGAAAAGCTAAAAAGGTATATCTTGTTAGCGGTACATGATAAATAAAAGCAATCACAATATAAATCGTGATTTGATGCAAAAAAATCCAAAAATTTCTTGTTACTACCAACCACGCACAAGCCGCAAATGGAAACGATATTTGCTTTAGCAAGCCCTCCATATTAATAAAAGTCTGGCATCCTTCAGTAATAATGCAAGAAACAAAAGTCCACGATATGAAACCTGAAGCAAAATACGGCAAAAAAGATTTTATATCTGTCTTCCACAAAATAGAAAAAAGCACCCCCATACTGGAAATAAAAATTGCTAAACTTAACGTTGTCCAAAATGGACCTATGAGCGTTCGACGATAACGGCGTCGTATATCGGCAAGCGCCATATAATTCCACATTCGCCAACTTTTAAAACTACTAAAGTAATCAGCAACAGTGTCTGCAAAATCAGACGGTTTTGCAAAAAAACGTGTACGCGCTGGGGCTATCGCCTCTTCTTCTACCGCTTCTAACACTGCTGGGTCCATCTTTTTCCTTAAACTGTTACAACTGGCTTTTTCACCACGAAATTCCCCATAATGAGCGCATCCAAGCCACATCCATAAAAAGTCATTAGCGCATCACGAGGGGATTCCACAATAGGCTGGCCTTTTAGATTAAAACTGGTATTCAATATCACGCCACAATCAGTGCGTTGATAATAGTTTTTCAATAAGTCATAAAATAATTCATTGTCAGAACTTTTTACGGTTTGCGCACGTGCCGTTTGATCTTGATGCACAACAGCAGGAATTAAATCTGCTTTGTCGGATTTGACATCCACCGTAAAACACATGTTCGGTAAATCTCGACCTCGCGTTTGAAAATATTGCTCGCTTTTATCAAACATTACCGCCGGAGCAAACGGCCGAAACTCTTCACGATATTTAATTTTTTTATTCACCTTGTCGCGAGTATTTTTATTCCGACACGACGCTAAAATAGAGCGATTACCTAATGCACGCGCTCCCGCTTCAGATCGGCCTTGATACCAACCTAATAACTTTCCTTCTGCAAGTAATTGTGCTCCTATTTCCGTTGGATTATCCACTTCTTGAAAATGAATACCATTGGATTCTAATTCCTTGCGGATCCCATCATTCGAATAACTCGACCCTAAATAAGCAGAAGACAATTGCCATGGAGAATCTCCCATTTGCACCGCACCATAATAAGCGCAACCTAACGCTAAACCACGATCCGAAGACATGGCTGGAACATGAATAACATCAAAATCGTTAGAATACAATAAGGCTTTATTGGCTGAACAATTTAATGCAGTACCTCCGGCATAACATAAATGACGACTTGCAGGCGCCATTCTCTGAAGTTTTTTAATCAGTGATAATAGGCATTGTTCAAACATATATTGCGTTGAACGCGCAACATTCCGATAATAATCGGTCATTTCACCACTTGGCAACCGACTGGGTTGTCCCAAAAGTTTTGTTAATTTTTCCGAATAGGTATGTTCAAATGGCGAATGTGGCGCGGGTTTTTGCCGTAAAAACGAAGTATCGAATTCCCACCCCTCTATAGAGGGACGAATGACTGCACTGAAATCAATCGACGGTTTTCCATAAGGAGCCAATCCCATGACTTTATATTCATCACCATCGGCAAAACCTAAGTAATACGTCATCATGGTGTAAAAATACCCGAGGGATTTATCCGCCGGTATTTTTTCCAAAACTTTAATACCGTCTTTGCGCGTGGCATATCCCAGCATCGAGCAATCCCCATCACCAGAGGCGTCTAACGACAATACTAAAGATTCATCTAATCCAGAGCTATAAAATGCAACCGCCAAATGCGCTAATTGATGATGAATTAATTGAATTTTGGGACAGCTACCAAAGTTGTGCTGCAAATACTGACGAATATGATCATCAAATCCCACATAGGTTTCCCCCGGCATCACCACAAGATCAACATCTTCCCATCGAATATTCGCCATTTGCAAACACGCTTTGATGGAATAATAAGGCATGTAACCATAAGCCGATTTAATGCGGAGATAGCGCTCTTCTTCACAAAGCGCCGCCACTTTGCCATTAATCACCAATGCCGCGGCAGGCTCGTGCTGACGTAATGTGATACCGCCATGAAGTCCTAACAGAATCATAATTTTCCCTTTTTATCCTACATCATTCGATAACGCTGGCCTGGTTTAGCAATGACCGCAGCAGGATTACATTTTAATGCATTTGCGACAATTTGAAATAAGTTTTTTGCTCGAAATCCTAAACAAATAGAATTGTCACATCGAAAAACGGATAATTGATTTTTTTCAGCCAATATATCTTGAAATTGCCAATAATTGCGTGGCAAAAATAAATGCCGCCGTAATCCGACCGTCGTTAGTTTACCAGAGCGATCGCGACAATAGTATTGCTCTGTCTCTGATTCTGGTTTTACATAAAGTTGTGGAGCAAACAATTCTTCAACATGGTGAACCAACGTGCAGCAATCCATTCCTACTCCCAGCATAATGATATAAGCATCCGCTTCAACGAGTTTGCCAAAAGGGCTTTGCAAGCCACAAGGAGTAATGCAGTGTTGATGTTCCGATAATAAAACACCCGCTTGCTTGCCGATCCCAGCAACAGAGTGTGTCGGATGAAGACTGCGATGCGTCGCATACTGCTGACGAAACAGCTCCGTTAAAATACCCGTATTCGACGGTGTCGCCAGTTCATCAAAATGCGGTTTATCTGATTTTACATAACGCCATGACATGGTTGGCAGTAGCAAAGTACCATGAGCCAAATAATCAAACAAGGCACGTAACATCTCATCAGCTTGATATCCGTCTCGTGCAAAACCCTTAAAAGCGCTATGCATGAGGAGCACTCCATCTTGAGGTACTCGCATTGTTTGCAACATATTTTTAACGATGCGTCCAATCATAAGATAATGGCTTCTTTTTTAAAAAAGGGGTGTAGCCTCACCAGGAGGCGGCTAAAAAATGAATCAAATGAGGTAGCTACTCCTACTGGTTGGGTCAGTGATGCCAGTGAGGATCATATCACGCGAGGGAACTAAATTAACCCTTCAACTTACTGTCGAATTGCATCACAAAAAATGACACCAAAACGGGAAGGTCTTTTGTATAATTTATGCTATATTCTTGTTGAGCGAAAAAAAAACATTAAGAGGGATAGTAAAATGAAAAAGAAATATTCTAATCAAAGAGTTAATATCAGTAACCGTTTTCGTGTTCGTAATATCTCCCTGTTTTTAGGAGGTATTCTTTTGGCGGTTGTTGGTTTCAGCGGCTATGCAGTAAAAATATCCGTTGGTGGGAGCATGATGAAGTCTTGTTCTGATAAATTTGTTTTCGATAACGTGACCTTTTATTGCGGCGATCCAGGCGCCTGGACAAATTTGAAGCAAAATCCTGACGGAACTGCTACGGTTCAGACTTCGTGTGTACCTGAGGACCATAGTACAGGAGTCTGCGTGCTTAATACTGTGAAATTCTACCCGAAAAACCCCACGCTTCTTGGTTCAAAGGCCCATGTTCAAATTGAAGCCAATGGTAAGACCACCACGTACCCCTGTGGTTCTGATGGGGTCGTCGGTTCGGAAACCATCTCCTTCAATGCGGACAACATTGATGGTGTTATTGGAGGAACACCAGATAGGGTAATCTGCAACATTCCTACCCCTGCAACGCCAAACTAAAGGACTGTGAAGCTCACCCCTTGGAACGGAATGAGCTTCACAATGAATTTGTTTTCAATCGCCCAGGGAGAGATTACAATTTCTCCCTTGGGAAATTTCCATCGTTATTAGCCGGCGGGAATCGCTAATCGATCAATATGTGGGATTCTTACCATGCCTTAGGTGACATCCTGATGAGGCCGCACCTTAAAAAAGGAACAGATCCTCAACAATATCAGTTTCATAAAAAAATACGTCGCACAATATATAACAAGAAAAATTCTCCCTCCATCCAATCGATGCGCAAATAAATAAAAATGCCTAAGGCGGCTCACTTTTTCCGAGGAAGGTGACGATGCTTCCACTTGGGATTTTGCATCAGGAGCACGCTTTCTCACTACCAAACAAATAATGTGATTCAAAATAGTGCTACGACCCAAAAAGTAATGGCCGAATTGTATAAAATAAGCTCGGTATTGTAACAATCGATTAATTAAAATTGCCCTAAAAAGGGCAGGGACTCTGAAATTGAAGAAATACTCTAAGTCATAAATAATGCTTGCCGCACTACCCTCTGCTTTTGGTTTCTTTTTGATGGCTGAAGCGACATTAACATTAGCGGTACGAATGATTGCATCCCAAGAAGATTCAATATTTGTCGTATGTAGTAATACCGTTTCTTGCACCAGCTCACGCTTTAACGGATCCATACCATGAAGGGAAGAATAATGAAAACGACGTAATTTATCCTTATTAATGCAATTTCTCAGCCCAGGCACTTGATAACTCACGTGCGGCACCAAAGGAATATGCAAATCATTTTCGTCTGTAAAACTAACTAACGCCATCTCATCCGAATCCGTGACTACATAAATATCTTCACTAACTCCAAAATTTTTATACACATAATCTTGATCCAACGTCGAAAAATCAAACGTAGTAGTATCATGCGTTTGTAAAGATGCATAATCTACGGCCAGTGGTGCCCAACTATAGCCATGCAAAACAAAATTATCGCCCCCTGGAAGGCGCCACATACTGCACACTGGATTATGGGCATAATAAGGCTCATCCCACAACCACGTTTTAGTCTCAGAATGCAAGTTTCGCAACGCGACGGTCATCAACTGTCGCGGTGGCAAGATCATGGGTTTTCCCGGTTGCATTACCCCTAATTGATTAAAATCTCTCATACAGCCTTGATATTCAAAACGAATAGCAGGGCACAACACCACTTTTTTTCCTTCACTCACGCGTTGTTGTAACGCAACAACAGCCCCATCTGAAAGCACTAAATCAGGGGTCACAAATACTCCTATGGCCTTATTTGCAAATAAAACTTCAGAAATCTGTTTATGTCCTTGCGACATTAAGCGCATTTTTGACATATCGGTAGAAATATCAAGATTAATGTAAATAACATCGATAAAGGACTTTAATAAAAGAAATAACGTTTCATTCTGAATAGCATTCCAATCTTCTTCCGTCGTTGCAATGACAAATCGAGAATCTTTTTTATTTTCTAATACGGGAATATTGTTAGGTGATAAAAGCGAGGCCAGCAGCAAGGTAATAAAATAATCTCGAAACTCCTTCCCCCAAAAAACTACCGTAAAATAAAATGCGCGCGCATTCATTTCCATGCGACCTCCATAATCCTTTGTATTTCACCAAACTTTCGTGTGATCACATTCAACTGATCTTCTTCCCACGCCCACGTTTGAAAATCAGTAGAAAATGGCAGCGATTTCCCGATATCAATGCCATGCCTTTTATAAGCAGCTAATGACGCTTGAGGAACATCCGGTGTGAACAATTTGAAGGTAATATACCGACAATTTGCGTTTAACCAGCATAACGCCATAGGACCATTATTCACGCCCAAATTTAAATAACTCCGCTCATATAAAGCGGAACGCAAATTCAAATTCCAGCACGCTTCGTTAAAAAAGACAAATTCAGCTAACTCAGCGGGAATACCTTCCAACGCACTGTCCGTATCGGCGATAAATACCACAAAAAATTCTCTTGGATTTAATGATCGCGCAAATTCAGCCCAAGCAGAGATATTACTATTACGCGCTGGCATATAACTGGATTGCCGCAGCGTGATGGTAATTAATTTTCGCTGTTTCAGCCGTGGCGCTAACCATTGATCCATGTATTTTAGTGCCTGCAGCGTAGAACGCAACGCCATTATGTCACTGGTTTTATGCTGCAAAACTTGCGATGTTTCATGCGTAATGGGAAAAATTTCGTTGTACTGTTTTGGAAAAAGGTTGGGGCGTGCCGACTCGCATAACACATTCGCTTGTTCACGACTTTGGCATAACGTGACCCCCGCACAAGACGGAAGCAGATGGCACATGGCATACAACATCTCATGGCGCCGCCACAACCGCGAAAAATAATTAATTTCTGCTTCGTAGCCGGGATCTTCTTCACGCAATCCTTGTTTTTTTCCGGGAACAAAAACAACGGTTACACTCGCTAAATTTCTGCGTTTTCGTTCCTGTTCGGCCAGCACAAGCGCCCAAGAAAAATCATAGGTGACGGGTGAAACATCTAAATCATAAAAAAGATAGAGTGTATCTAGTAAAGAGACTTTGGGTGACAACGATGAAATTGCTTTAAGTTTATTCATCGGTAAAATCAATCCCCAAAATAAAATCATCATAAATGGTTTTATAGTTTTCCCGATGATGGAGGCGCGATTTTGGCTTTCTTGCAACAAACGCGCTAAAAACCACCCCATCCCTCTGGATCGCATTTTTGTTAAGAGTGATGATTGCGTCATAGTTACTAATTTTCGAGTAATTCGGCGATCTCAATTTCAGGATGACCACCCATCAAAGCGCCCTGCCAATTGGTCAGACGCGCAATCTTGTTGTAATACACAAACTGCGGCGAGGTTCGAATCAAATAACCGTCTTTGACTTCTTCTTTAAATTCATACTGCGCCCAGCCATTGCAATTCTTACAAAACGGTATTTTGTCATACTGTCCCGTTTCGTGATAATAACGCGCTCGTTTAAATTTATCGCCATTCCATACGGCTTCTACACTACCCTCTTTAAAGACATTGCCCATTTTCGTAGTTTTAAAACCATCTAAACAGCAAATGGTCACCGTACCATCATTGTGAATCGGCATCGTGTTATAAATGGAAGGACACGGCTTCCGTGGACCCGGATCCGGCATATCTTTAAAACGACCATTTTCAAAGATCAAACCCACACGCACACAATCCACTAAATGTATCCAGCGTTGCACAAAGCCATCACGTTCGTGCCGATTGTCCTCTTGCTCCGTAAAAGAAACACCAATGCGCGGATAAGTATTTTCACCCCGCGCATTCAACATAATATGTACGGCTTTTTCGATGCGATCGAGTTTCCAAATGCCGCGAATTTTTTTCAACGTTTCAGGCGTTATGGAATCAATGCTAAAAAAAATAGAATCGAGTTTCACTTCCACAAAAAATTTTGCCAAATCTTCGTTTAACGTAAGACCATTTGTATTCATGGCCACCGCAATACCGCGATTCTTCATATCAATAATACGTTCTCGCAAATTGGGCGCCAATAAAGGCTCGCCATACATATTAGGCTGAATTAAAGGTTTGAGCGCCATAATTTCATCGAGTATTTTTTTGGATTCTTCTAGTGGCATCACCCCTTTTACTTTTTCTTGCGCGGCATTATCCGGCGACCCCCATACGGGGCACATTGGGCAACGTAAATTACACTTGGTCGCTAAATCCAATAAATAGCGTTCGGGAATAGGATCAACCGGCAACGGTTTATAGTCGGCAGGAGGCTCAAAGGGTTTACTCAATCTCGGTTTAAAATGTAGCGGTTGCTCCGCAACTGCTTTTGCATCTGGCTTGGTGTGTCCCGTCATGCAAATACTCCTTCATGAATTTTAGCCATATTGAGCCCATGTGCATCCAGTAATTGCTCATGGCTCCCATAATGGTGGATAAATTTATCTTGCAAAGCGTAACACGTCAATTCACAGTTAGCACGCATGTCCCATGCAATTTCTTTGATTCTTGAACCCAAACCACCGTGAGGAACATGCTCTTCAATGACAATGACTCTGCGATGCTGATGTAACAATTCACGAGTTCCATCGACATCCAGCGGTTTGATGGAATGACAAGAAACAACGGTGGATGACCATTGATGGGTTTTTTTAATGTGTTGCGCCAAATCCAGCGCCATTTTAACGGTAGGGCCATACGAAATAATGCAGACGTCTTTACCCTGGCAAATACGACGTATTTTTCCAGGAATAAAAGGGTCAATCGCCTGCGTCGTTAAATCTGGCTCTCCTGCTTTTCCTAAACGCAAGTAGGTTGGTTTTTCATTTTTAAGCGCACACCACTCAGTTATCTGCTGCGTTTCCATCGGATCGCAGGGCACCAATACCTGCATCCCCGGAATCGCACTCGCAACGGCAATGTCTTCCATCGCATGATGAGTCCCCCCCAGGGTGGAATACGTAACGCCACCACCCACACCGACAACCGTAACCGGTAAATTTTGATACGCAATATCATCGCGCACAAATTCAAACGGTCGGTACAAAGCAAATGTGGCAATGGTGTAAGCAAAAGGTCGCATGCCACGCAATGCCATACCCGCAGCAATACCAATCATGGATTGCTCTGAAACACCTGTATTGATAAATCGCTCAGGAAATTCTTCACGAAATTGCGCAATCGAACCCGCGGGTGAAATGTCAGCGACCACAATGGCCAGACGTGGATCTTTTTTTCCCAATTCATAAAATACTTTTGCGAATTTATTTCTCATTTTATAGATCTCTTTGTATACCGCTCCTTCATGGCCGCGGCTCGGAAGCGACGTTTCAACATGATATTAATGCTTCAGCTAATTCTCGTTTTGCTTGTTGATATTCTTCTGGGTTGGGCGAACGATAATGCCAAATCGGCACATGCTCCATGTACGAAATGCCTTTACCTTTCACGGTATGGCAAACCACAAAATGCGGTTTACCGCTTTGCATTGTTTTAGCGGCCATATAAATGGCTTCACTTTCATGACCATCAACGCATTGCACACTCCAACCAAAAGCACTCAATTTATCAACCACCGGATAAAAAGCCGGGTGATCCGTGCTCATGCGTGCAAGACCCGAAAAATCATTTAAATCGAGAAAAACCGTGAGATTTTCCAGTTTTAAATTGGCCGCCATGAGGATCGCTTCCCACGTCGAACCTTCCTGCAGCTCTCCATCGGACAAGATCACATAAGTATGGCTATCTTGTTTTTGCAAACGATTTGCAAGCGCAATACCCGTTGCGATTCCTAAACCGTGACCCAACGAACCGGTTGAAGCAGCAATTCCGGGTAATCCATAATCTGGATGCGCACCTAAACGACCATTTGGACGACAATAATTAAGGAGATCTTCATCGGATAAAAGACCAAATTCGCGTAACATAACGTATTGGCTCATACAACCGTGGCCTTTCGACATCAAAAACGTATCGATAAAACAATTGTTTTGATCACGACGCATTAAATGATGGTAAATAACGTCGGTCATTTCCAAACAGGAAAATGCCGGCGCGATGTGAAGGGCGCCCACTTGTTGCGAAATATCCAGAATTTCGTGGCGGTAGCGATTACAGCGTTGCTTGGTGTGTTCTATGTCGATCATTTACATTATGTCCTTAGTAGTCAAGCGCGCATCACGTAGTCGGTGGAAAGCAGTTTTAATTGATCTAAGTATTTATCCGTCCACTCCACCATTTCTTTCAATCCCTGCTCCCAAGTCATTTGCGGTTCCCAACCCACATCGCGTTTAATCGCCGAAGAATCCAACCAATAACGCGCATCTTGACCTAAACGATCGCCCGTCACTTCGCACAATTGTTCAAACGGCATTTTTAATGCATCCGCACACAACTCAACAACACGACGAATCGAAGTAGGTTCTTTCGGACCTGCGTTATAAATCGTTCCATACGGTGCTTTTTCTGCGACGAGATGAATCGCACGTGCTAAATCACGCGCATGAATATACGATTTTTCTGCACGACCGCCTCCGTGTAACGGAAGTTTTTTCCCCAAACGACCCAGCAATAACGATTTTGGAATGACGCGATGCAATAATTGTCCCGAACAATACGCATTCGACGGACGAATTACGTTCATCGGAAATTTTAAAAAGCGATGAATCGACATTAAATGCATATCAAACGCCACCTTCGATGCAGCATAAGGACTGGAAGGTTTAATCGATTCCTCTTCTGTGCAAGGATAGGTTGCTGAACCATACATTTCAGAAGTGCCAATCTGAATAAAACGTTCTAGCCAATCCCGTTTCATCAATTCTTCGGTCAGTCGCGCTAACGCCATGGAGTTCGTTTCAAAATAGCGCCAGCTGTTTTTCCACGACACCGCACCTTCACCTTGAGCTGCATAATTAATAATAACTTCCGGCTTTTCTTTATCTAATAATTCCAACAGCAAATCTAATTCGTACGTAATATGCCGCGCGTGGTATTCATAGCCATCGCGTTTTTCAATGTTTAATGAAAACGGTTCTGAACGCAGTAAATTACGACCAATTCCCAATACTTTTTTTGGCTTTGCATGATCGAGCAAATACATCGCAGTGTGAATTCCAAAAGATCCACCGCCACCTAAAATCGCATATGTTTTTCCCATGAAAATTCCTTAAAATAATTTGGATTTATGTTACCACCGTCCAGTTATAATCACCGGTGTAACTCGCTTCTTTAAATAAAGTGATCCATCCCTGCGGATAATCGTAAAATTCAGCAGTCAGCACCCAACTTTCAAAAATTGCTTTTTGCTCGGGCGTGTAATAACTATCAACTTGAACGAAGGCCCGACCCCCAGAAATACGCTGTATTTCTCGCATCGCCACAATAGCACGATCACGTTTGAAATTGTGGATGGTATTCAGCGAAAGGACCGCCGAAAAACTATGATCGGGAAAAGGCAAATCATCGGCACTGCCTAAATGCAGGCGACCTACTACTTCCGGTTCACAATGTTGCAACGCGTAACGCGAAATATCCACACCAAACACTTCTAACCCAGGGCACGCTAACATTAAATCTTTCACCAAAAACCCTTTAGCACAACCCACATCCAATACACGATCACCTGGTTTTAAATGAAAATGCTGAATAATCTCTTTTGCCACTGGAATCCATCGCCCATCGTAACGATAGCCCCCATAACCATAATCACGCGGACCGTCAAAATACATCTCTCCGTATTGCTTGGAAATGCGAATGACTTCAGGATCTTTCGCTTGTTGGCGCTTTTCAATGTTACGTTTGGTTTGCGGCAATGCGCGCAGT
This sequence comes from Coxiella sp. RIFCSPHIGHO2_12_FULL_42_15, assembly GCA_001797285.1. Lineage (GTDB taxonomy): Bacteria > Pseudomonadota > Gammaproteobacteria > Coxiellales > Coxiellaceae > 2-12-FULL-42-15. The sequence goes on along the minus strand of MGOZ01000050.1, from coordinate 7,342 downwards.
AAATCAATTTGTTGCATTAAACAGTCACCTCCGGTTGATGCATCGACAGCGCCAATCCTCGACTCAACGAAGTATAACGAAAATGTGGAAATGCGCGATCAGTTGCTGTGTTGTCAAACGGTCGAAAACCACGATGTGGCATCGGTCCTGATCGTGAACGCGATTGAATAGCAACGGGTTTATCGACTAACGCATTCGTCATTTGCGCAATTTTTCGAAAGGAAGTAACTTCTCCGGTAACGATATTTAAAATTCCTGCGCTTTGATGCACTAACGTTAAATAAATGAGTTCCGCTACATCATCAATAAAAACATGATCTCGCTCTTCTTCCCCTTCGCCAAATAAAACAATAGGCTCCCCCTTTATCGCTAAACGACGAAATTGATTGGGGCCGTAACCGTTGTGGGGATCACACTCACCATATAACAAACTGGGTCGCAAAATGGCTAGAGGGGATTTAACCACCGATTGTAGCATCATTTCACGCGTTACATGCATCATACCGTGCAACGAACCTGGCATGGTGATGGAATTTTCCGTAAGTCGCTCTGCACAATCCGCATAAACGGCATCCGAACTGATGTAAATCACGTGTTTGACCGGTTGTTTTTCAAGCGCCTGACAAATGGCCTGCATCATCACAATATTATTGGCAAGCATATCGATATTTTTACACGGCGCTTGTGCCGCAATAACGACTAACGCATCATTCGGCAACAACCGTTGACTGAGGTCGGATGTAGCAGTCGGCTGCAATAAATCGATGTGTTGTCGTGCCAACGGTAACACGGCAATGTTTTCTCGTTGCAAGCGCGCCACCGTCGCTTTCCCTACAAATCCATTGGCACCTAATACCACGACCCGATGGGGATTAAGCGCATTAATATGATGATGTTTAAGCATATTCTTCTACCTTATGAGAAACAGAAGACCCACGACCCAACGTAAAAATGTGAAATCCTTCTTTTTCAAATTCACTCTGATTTAACACTTGAAAAGGATCGATAATCCATCGACCGTGCATTTTTTCTTTTAATGTTTTTGCCGACAATCTTGCGTAATCTGCCCATGGCGTCAAAATAATAACCACGTCTGCTTGATCCAATGCATCCAACAAGTTCGGCGCAACGTTAACAAAATCCGCTAAATGGCGCCCATTAACAATAGGGTCATGCACCGTGACTACATGGCCTTTTAATTTCGGTAATAACTGCAACGAAGGAGCATTTTTCACGCTGTGTGTATTGGCTTTGTACGCCAACCCCAGTAAAGTCATTCTCGGATTTTGTTGGCGAGCAAAAATATTGTCTTGCAAGCAACGATAAATCCAATTTTTTTGATACTCACTGTTTTCACACCAGGCTTGCACAACTTCCGTATTGGTTCCAAAACGATCGCCCAGCTTAATAATGCTCGCCAAATCTCGCTCAATATTACCTCCTGCAATACCCAGCCCCGGTTGCAAATACGCGTGGGGACCAATGCGTTTATCTAATTTCAATGTGGGCACAATCTCATTCCAGTTCGCACCCACTTTAGCGGCCACTTCGGCAAGAATATTGGTGGTCGTCACTGATGACGCTAAAAATAAATTAATCGCCATTTTGGCAAGTTCCGCGCTTTCATAGCGCATCGGTAAAATCGGACAATGAAACGCTTTTAATAATGTTTCCAATGCTTTTGGCAAAGGCACATGAACTTCAGCACAACCAATAATGTAACGCTCGGGATGTAATGCGCGATGTACCGCCTGTCCAAAAATCAATGTTTCTACTTGATAAAATAACTGTTGATGTGGAATCGGTAACTGTCGCATAAACCCTGGAGCAACTTGAGAAAGTACCACAACAAGGGTGCCATCATCCATGATATCGGCAACTTCATCAATTAATGCCTGGATAAACGTTAAATCACTTTCGTTCGTGTCGTTGGTCACCACATCTAATGCGATGTAAATAACATCGCAATTTTTTAAATTGCCGATAGCAGCGGTAAATGCCATGCGTTGCGCGTGATTTTTCAGCAGACTATCGAGTTCTGGCTCTTCGACCGGCCATTTGCGCTGCTGTAAATCGTGAATTAATGCCGTATTGGTGTCATAACACACCGTCGTAAAACCTTTTGCAGCAAAGGTCGCTGCAGAAACTAAACCTAAGTGGCTCATTCCTGCAACACCAACGATGGGATAATTCAAACTGTCTGACACGTGCTGGCCATCCTTATTGCGGTTTGATTTAACAGCTGCAACTGCTGACTCATCCATCGGTCACGCGATAAATCCGTTGCAACACTTTCAATAATTAATTTTTTAAAATGCGCATATTCCAATGCCCACGTTGGATCTTCTTGTACTAATGTGATTGCTTGCTCTGGCGGTCTTCCACTCGGCAAAATTCGTTTGCGCAAAGTAAACGTGCTTGGCCCCCATTTGCAGAGTGATTCCACGTGTACAGAACCTTTTTCTCCAAGCACATCACAAGAAAAATGATTCCGCCACGAGAGTAATGTCATTTCAAACTCCAGTTGCGGCTGCGTTGTCCGGTTCACAAAGGTCACGTGATCCGGTGCGTTATTTTCGAAGCAATTGGAAAAAATGACTTGAAATTGACTGCCGCGCACACCAAAAATAAAATCACTTAAATCCAGAAGATGCGAACCAAGATCAGGCAATACCCCCGCCCCTTGATCACGCCACGCTGAATCTCGCACTAGTCGCGCTGTTCCATTACCATAAAAAAAGCGCGCATGATAACACGCGCCCAACCCACCCGATTGAATCACGTCACGCATACGCATTAGATGCGGCTCAAAGCGGTGATTATAGGCGGTATAACACACTACCTTTTGCTGCTGCGCCAACGTTTGCAATTCTACTAAAATCGGATCTGAAGCGTATAATGGTTTTTCCACCAAAATATGTTTTTTATGCTGAATAAGATAAGTCAAAATTTCAATTTTAGTTTGGTCGGGCGTACACACTAACGCTGCGTCGTAATTGTTGAGTGGCACCTCGCTGACGTGTTTATAGTCAGCTTGCACGTTGATAGGATCAACGCACGCGACATAATCAGATCCCGCAATGGCACGGCGCTTGTGTCCTTGTACTCCTAGCCCAACAACAATAACTTTCATGCCAACTCGACGGGAACCTGAGTATTCCCAACTTTTTGATATGATTTCATTTGTGTTTCTTCGGAATATGCCATGTGACGCGAAACCGTATCTAATTTTTTCATGACATCGGATTTTGCAATAGGAATATTGCCATCGTACTCACACTCACAAGCAGCTGCCATTGTCCCTAAAATGCTGGCCATAATGGGAGACTCACCCATAGCGAGTGCCAACGCGGCATATGCCAATAAGGCATCACCAGCACCAACGGCATCTTGGCAATGGTCGACAAAACTATCCAACACCACAAAAGAATCTAATGCCGTATGATCCCTGCCAAAACACGTCAATATGCCTTTTTCACCTAATTTTAAAATGAGTGTTTTGCACTGTGCGGCATCGTAAAGATCAGAACCCAAAGGACGAATTCCGGAATCTTGATCAGCGAGAGCGAAACGCGCCTCACGCTCATTCGGGGTAATTAAATCAAACCCTTTAAATTCCGTGATATTTCCCCAGCGACTGGCCACTTGACTATCAGCGACCTTATAGCAATGTTTGGGTATCGCACTCACTAAAGCAGGAATTGTGCGACGATTGAAAATTCCATGCCGAAAATCACTGAAAATAATCATATCGCAGGGAGTTTTTTCAATATATTCAGCGAAAAGATCTAACAGTGCATCGTTAATAGAAGAATTATCTAACGTGTCAATTTTAATAAGACGATATCCTTTCGCAACCACCGCATTTTTATGCGTAGTAGGACGATTCTCATCGAGGATCGCATTCACTTTAATATCACGACTCGTCAACTCTTCCAAAGTAAAATCTTTTAACGCATCGTTACCCAGTAGTGTGGTCAACGTGACATCGGCACCAGCTGCACGCAAATGTTCAGCAACAATTCCAGCGCCGCCAACATAATTTTTTTGACTTTCGTAAAGAACACTGACCGTCGGTGTTTTGGTTTGACCACCAATCATTGTGGTTTGCATAAATCCATCAATGATGGTGTCGCCCACGACGTGCACTTTCACGCCTTTCATCCGTTCTAATACACGCTGAAAATCAGCAAAAGTAATTTGCGCGGATTCCATCAATGCCCATAATTTTTCGTAACGAATCGAAGGTGGCGCTAAATGAATGAGTGATGAGGAAGAATAAACAATATCACCCGGCGTAAAAAGCATTTTCCCACCATAAACATCCAGGGTTCGCTCTTCTTCTTCTGTTTTGGTGGGCATGCCTTGAGAAATGTATTCATACCCTTTTGCAAAAAAATCAGGTTTTAATATTGAAATTGCCTGTAACGGTGTTGGATTCTCATCAATAATGACGTAATCCACCATTTCAAATGCCGCCAAGTTAATCGCGCGCAAGGCTTGTGGCACATGCGGACGCATTTTTCCTTTGGTAATGAAACGATCGGCCGTGATGCTCGTCACCAAAATGTCCGCTTTACTTTTAGCGTACGCTAAATGACGGACATGGCCAGGATGAACAACGTCAAAACAACCATGACACATGACGACTTTTTGTTTTTTAGGACGCTGATTAAGAATTCGTTGTAATTCTTCGATGGTTTTAATTTTGTGTTGAAATTTATTGAAAAACATCCTGTTGTACTCCTTTGCTTTCCTGTCCTAAATATTTAAACCACGTTTCCGTTGCCGCTGCGATGGAGATTCTATCCCACAAAGGTGCATCTCGCCAATTTTGAATTTCGGCCATCATGCGCGCGACACCTTCAGAAAAAGGAATCGTGGGTTGCCAACTTAAATCACGCTGGATTTTACTGATGTTTGCCCATGTGCAATCAGGTTCACCGGGTCGTTTAGGAATATATTCCACTTCCCCACCAATGAGCTCAACTAAATAATGAATGCGTTGTGGATTGCCAGCGCCTAAATTCCAGATTTCACCGGTTTTTTTTGTTGCCGCTGCCGCATAAAACGCTTTTGCAACGTCGGTCACATACAGGAAATCTCGCTGTTGTGTGCCATCACCAACGACAGTAAAAGGACGACCACTCAACTTTTGTTTGAAGAAAACTCCAAATACAGCCCCATAGGCGCCTGTTGTCCGCACACGAGTGCCATAGGCATTAAAAATGCGGATGGAATTGACCGGTAATCCGTAGACGTGATGCCAATGAAAAGCAGCACATTCCCCCTGATACTTTGAGAGTGCATATGGATATTGTGGCGCAATGCGATGATCTTCGCGCGTGGGAACATCCGCTAAGCCATAACAAGAAGACGAAGCTGCATACACAAATTTTTCCACGTTGGCATGGCGCGCACATTCCAATACATTAGCCGTGCCCAATACATTGGTTGTCATATAATTAATGGGTTTTTCAATGGAGGGAACGATGTCACCAATACCCGCAAAATGAAAAACGAATTTTGCCTCTGAAAAAATCGGGTGTTTTTCAGCGAGATTATTAATATCGAGCCATTCACACTGTAAATGAGCGTCATTTTTGCGATGCGAAAGATTACGTTCATGGCCCCCCATCAAGTTATCCAGCACACGAACCTGAAACCCCTGATCAAGCAGCAAATCAACCATATGGCTGCCAATGAATCCAGCGCCCCCGGTCACAACAGCAATGGGTTTCTTCATTACACCGCTTCCAGTGCTTTGATGCGACGAACATTAAAATAACGCTCATCGGTCATGCTATTGGGCAACTTCCCTTGTTTGAACGCTTGACAAATATCACGAACGGCATCTTCGATGGTATATTTTGGTGCGAAACCTAAGCAACGAAAAATCTTGTCCGAATTAATATGATAGGAACGATTGTCATTACTGTCGGTAAAAACCACAGGAATATCCCCATGCTCAGGAAATTGTTCTTCCACAATGGTTTTAACGATCAGTGCAATGTCAGTGATGGATTTATTTTGATATCCCACGTTAAAAATTTCACCCGCAATTTTTTCACTCGGCACCGTAAGCAACAAAGCATAAAGATCACAGATATCTTTCACGTGTAAATTTGGCCGCAATTGTGCGCCACCAAATACGGTGATTTTCTTCGAATTAATCGCATGATTGGTCAGGATGTTCACGGATAAATCCATCCGTTGCCGCGGTGCGTAACCACACAACGTCGCTAGACGAATAGCCACGCAAGTAAAGGTTGGATCATTGTATTTAAACAGCAAAGGCTCGCACATACCTTTGTACTTGTTATATAGCGTTAACGGAACCAGCGGATGATCTTCAGTCACATTCGGTTGATCAGAAACGCCATACACAGAACTGGAAGAAGCGTAAATAAAGCGCTTTACTCCTGCGGCTTTTGCTGCTTTAACCATGG
>MGOZ01000050.1:0-886 GCA_001797285.1 Coxiella sp. RIFCSPHIGHO2_12_FULL_42_15 | reverse complement strand
CGCATTGAGGTTGATGCTGGTACTTAAATTTTCATCCAATTCAAAGCTCGCATCATTTGAAATGCACGCTAAACTAATTACCGCATCGATGCCCTGGCACGCAAATTTAAAATGATCGGTATCGCGAATATCGCCTTCAATCATTTTTAAGTGAGGATGTTTCGGTAAAAAATCATGGCCGAAATACATAATGTCATAAACGGTAACGTGGTAACCCAAATCTAATAATTGTGGGGTTAATAAACTTCCGACATAGCCAGCACCACCGGTGATGAGAACGTGCTTTACGTTTGGCTGCATATCTACTCCTTGAATCGTCTGCTTAAAAAATTGCACTTCTTTGGCAATAGGTGAGATTTTACCACAAGCTTAAGCAATAACAAGGTATTACAAACGGCAATTTAGCCTGGATATTTCATGTTGCTTTTTGAAGATGACGGTCACAGGAAGTGCTCTGCCGCCAACGGGAAGGTCTTTTGTTTTCAGGGACGCACATCCTATGCTCGACGCTTCTTACCCTCCCTGGGTGTAGTGACATAAGTTATCGGTTACTGAAAAACAGTGTTCTGTTGGGATCCGTTGCAAATTTTAATTTTTCCGATAAAATTTGCAACGGATCCGTTTAAATGACACTCCCCTTTCCCCGACTTATACCCAATTCTCAATTTTTAGTTCCGCAATCCGCTTAAATTCTTTTTCATTGTTTGTAACTAAAATGACATCGAGTGATAATGCATGCGCAGCAATCCATAAGTCACTATTTCCAATAGGTATTCCTTTTTTTGCAAGAAGGTTCCTATTCTTTCCATAATAATCAGCCACGTCTGTTGGTAATGGTAAAGGAGGAATATAATGCGTCAATGATTCTAACTGCTTAATAGCTTTT
>MGOZ01000049.1 GCA_001797285.1 Coxiella sp. RIFCSPHIGHO2_12_FULL_42_15 | reverse complement strand
AGGATTTTTTCAAGAAATTAGTCGGATGATTGTAAACTATATCATCTTCAAATCATCAAATAATTTTTCAAGATCAAAATAAGAATAAACCTCAACCTCTTTATATCGTATGGATTTCTCGCCTGAATAAATGACGATGCGTTTTTTATTCTTGGCTTCACACAGTTGATAATAATAATTAACACCCTTGAAATAATCGCTTGAAATAGTTTTTCCTGATTTAATTTCGGCTGACACAAGTTGAGATCCGTAATCTAAGATCAAGTCAATTTCATTGCCAGCATGATCTCGAAAAAAATATAAATTATTATCTTTAACATGATTAAATCGATTCTTTAAAAATTCGCTTATAATAAAATTTTCGAATAATTCACCGCGCATAGGGTTGCTTTTTACATGTGTTGAATCACTGATCCCAAGCAAGTAAGCAGCAAGACCAACATCATAAAAATATAACTTTGATGATTTCGTTAATCGTTTACGGAAATTTTCGAAATGAGGGCGTAGTTGAAAGATAATATAGCTTGCTTCCAATAGAGAAAGCCATTCTTTAACCGTATTTTGAGTGATGCCACAGTCGTTTGCCAGGTGTGAATAATTGGTTAATTTTCCAATTTGAGAAGCACATATTTTTAAAAATCTTTCGAACAAAGTAAGATTCTTAATATTTATTAGGCGGCGTAAATCTCGTTCGATATAGGTATTTAAATAAAATCCCAACGCTTCCGTTGGATTCAGTTGCTTGTCATGGATGCGGGGATAGAAGCCCTGATATAACAAAGTGTCAATTTCAGGGCGCTGCAAGGAGGGATAAAGCTCACTATAGGCCAGGGGGAGTAATCGTAAGATGGCTGTTCGACCTGCTAACGATTGGTTAATGGTATGGGTTACTTCAAATTGCTGCGAACCGGTTAAAATAAATTGTCCTGGTAACTGCACTTCATCAACAATGCCTTGGATATAAGAAAGCAGATCAGGTGCCCTTTGAATTTCATCCAGCACAACGCCATTCTTAAATTGCGCCAAGAAACCACGTGGATCATCTGTTGCGAAACTGCGGTTATTCAAATCTTCAAGGCTCATATAATCATGCGAGCTAAACATGGCCTTGCATAGCGTTGTCTTTCCTGATTGTCTTGGGCCAGTCAGTGTAATCACTGGATATTGTTTTGCGAGACGAGCCAGCGCGCTGCCTAATATGCGCTCTATCATGATATGCTCCTGAGATTTACAAATTAAGAGTTCAACTCGTAATTTGTAATTATGAGATCAAAGGTGATAAATATCAATAGGCTGGATATTGCATGTTGCTTCTGATCACGGCGCCCTTCAAACAAAAGATCTTCCCGTTGGCGGCACACCGACCCTCGCCGTTCGATGTGAAATATCCGGGATAGCTCGTTGTCCTGCATCATTGCCAAACGGCGCTCCCAGAAGGTAGTATCAATGCATCGTGTAGAAATAACTGAAACACTATAGCAATGAGTGAGAAAGTTTATGTCATCTTCATCTACTTCCGTCAGTGGGTTGCGCCGTTTTGGTGCAGTGTTATTAATTGTAGGAACGTCTATTGGTGGAGGCATGTTAGCCTTGCCGATTGCAACGGCAACCATGGGATTGGTTTCCGCGATTTTTTATCTTTTTTTAACGTGGTTTTTAATGGTGGTGGGTGCATTATTAATTGTTGAGGTTAATGCGTGGTTGCCTGAAAGCAGTAATTTAATTTCAATGGCGGGTAAAACGACCGGGAAATTCGGCCAAGCACTCGCATGGGTCGCCTATTTACTCTTGTTATACAGTTTGCTACCCGCTTATATTGCCGGTGGTCAGGAGGTTGTGGTGACGATATTGCACTATATGAAAATTAAAATCACCCCAACAACGGCTGTATTTATTTTTTTAATTCTTTTTTCGATCGTTGTTTACAGCGGTATTCGTCACGTGGATTGGATGAATCGTCTCATTATGGCGGTTAAGCTCGTTGCATATCTTGCGATGATTGCTTTTGCGTTGCCATTTGTGCATGGTAGCTCGTTGATTCAAGTGAAAACATTTGGCATCACGATGTCAACAGCGATGATTATGATCACTTCTTATGGTTTTGCCATTATTGTTCCGAGCTTGCGAACGTATTTAAATAATAATATTCGAGTATTGCGTCGTACGGTGATTATCGGCAGTTTTATTCCTCTTATTTTTTATTTGCTGTGGGAGTGTGTAATTTTTGGCGTGCTGCCAGAAAGGGGCGCAAATAGTTTGCAATCTTTGGCGGAGTCGCAGCAACCCGTGTCAACTCTGATGCAAACGCTGGGGCACTTGTCGCATTTTACGATAATTGGTGTTTTCGCGAATATTTTTACATCGGTTTGTGTGATTACCGCGTTTTTAGGCGTGTCGTTGTGTTTATTGGATTTTTTGGCGGATGGATTAAACGTGAAGAAAAATGGGGGAAGTGGAATTTTCCTGTATTTGTTAACGTTCATTCCGCCTTTATTACTAGCGTTGTTCGCGCAAAAAGTATTTATTTATGCCCTCAGTTTTGCCGGTATTTTTTGTGTGTTTCTGCTGATTTTACAGCCGGCATGGATGGCATGGGTGGGGCGTTATTATCGCCAATTTCCATATGCATATCGTGTGCTTGGCGGGAAATTTTTGTTGCTGGTGTTAATCAGCGTGTCGTTGTTGTTGCTGGGGATGGAAGTGGCTTTAAAAATATTTTCGATGCCATAGTTCTTCTAAAAGTTGATTTGCCTGTTTTTCGAGCGCCCCATAAAAAGGCAGACTGGCGAGCGGGTAGCGCTAAGTTAAGTATCCGTTTTAATGGCATTTTTAAAATCCTGAAAAGAGTCACTTAAAAGGATTAAAAGCAATATAAACGAAATTGCTGCCAGGTTAAAGATAATTCGCGGGGAGTTGGAATACATGACGGCTTAACCAGGTCGCATTTTTAGCTTGATTAATGATCAGCCCAACATCGAGTTTATTATCGATAATAAAAGATTCAAGTGATCTCAGTTGGCGTGGATTGACGGTTGCGCCGTACTTTATTTCTATCGGTAAAGTGCCAAAAGGACCTTGTAAAATCAAGTCGATTTCTGCACCCGCTCTGGTTCGATAATAATAAGTCGACCACTGCGTTAACAGCGTTGCTTGTAGTCCTTTTATAATTTCTTCGATAATAAATCCTTCGAACGACGCACCGACAATGGGATCTTTATAAAGCGTTTCTTTATCGGAAATCCTGAGCAATGAATGCAGTAAGCCGCTATCACGAATATGACCTTTGGGCATTTTAATGATGGATTTTGAAATAGAGCCTTCAAAACTCGGCAGCTGTCGCCATAAAAATGTTCCATGAGCAATGTGTAAAAATTCACGGATGGAAGATGCGCTCACCTCTAACGCTCTGGCGACATCGGATTTATTCAAAATGGTGCCGGATAATTTGCACAGCATGGTCAAAAAACGTTGATATGCCACCCGATTTAATTGCGGAAATAAATGCGCAATATCGCGATTAATGTAAGTGCTTTCGTAATTTTCCATCCATTGTGCATAGAACACGGTAGATGGTTTGAGTACAGGTTCTGGATATCCACCCCGTTGCCAAGTAAATTGTATTTGCTCGAGCGTTAATAAGGGTGCAGATAATTGAGATAAGCTTTCGCGAGTGATATTTTTCTTTGCGAATAATTCGTAAAACGGACTTAGCGGAGCAGCAAAAATTTCATTTGTCTTAAAAGTTCCAAGTTCAACAATGGCAATACGACCGGCTAAACTTTCGGATACATTTTGCAAAAGCTCAGGACTGCTCGATCCTGTTAAAATAAAGCGGCCAGGCATTTCACGCTGTTGATCAATGACGCCACGCAATGTTTCAAATAATGTTGGCAGGCGTTGTGCTTCATCGATGATGAGGTGGTGCGGATGCTCTTGGAAGAAAAATTCAGGGTCGTATTCAATGCGGTTTAAGTCGGAGGTTTTTTCTAAATCCAGGTATAGCCAGTCTGGTCGCAGTGCTTTGCATAGGGTAGTTTTTCCACTTTGACGAGCGCCGAGTAGCACTACGCAGGGAAACATTTCAAGCAACACATTGATTTTATTTTGTAAATTTCTATACATGTAAATTCCACGAGCCGCCCATCAAATTTACCTGTATTTTATATGCGCTGCTTTTGCGCTGCAAGCGATTTTTCATGGTCGTAGAATTTCCCCGCTGATGGCATCGCGGATTTGCGTGGGGTTGATGTTGCTGCCCAACGCTCCTGGAACAATGAAATCGATTTTGTTATTGAACGTGAGTTCTAATGTACGGCGGTCGCGAATGGGGGGGAATCCCTCGATGTTGGCGCTGGTGGAAATGATCGGACCCGCAAACAACGTGCAGAGTTTTGCGGCAATGGGATGATCCGTAATACGAATGGCGATGGAGGAATGTTTGCCGTGAATCCAATGGGGGACGTGAGGTTGGGATGGAAAAACCCACGTCACTGGGCCTGGCCAACTGGCAAAAACGCGTGACAAAGACTTTGGACCGATGGGCTGTACCAATGATCCGACTTGTTCCCAACTGGAGGCAATTAAAATAAAACCTTTGGTGATCGCGCGTTGTTTGAGTTGTAAAATTTGTGATACAGCATCCACATTAAAGGGATCACAACCAAGGCCATAAACCGCTTCTGTCGGATACGCAATCACACCGCCTTTTTTTAAAATTTCGGCAGCTTCAAAAAGTTGTAAATCAATATCCTTCGACATTATGAATGCGCTGTTTCGGCTTGTAATTTTTTGTCAGCGTTGCGCAAGGCATCGCGCTTTTCTTCGCGTAAGGCGTTTAATTTATCGGCGATGGCTTTGTCAGTAATCGCGAGTATTTGTGCAGCCAGATGCGCGGCATTTTTCGCGCCTGCTTTGCCAATCGACGTGCAGGCGACGGGTGTTCCACCCGGCATTTGTACGGTGGCGAGTAACGCATCGATACCGCCGAGTGACCCTGTATCCAGGGGAATTCCAATGACGGGCTTAATGGTGTTAGCCGCAACAGCACCCGCTAAATGGGCCGCCAGCCCTGCCGCAGCAATAAATACGGCACAACCCCGTTGATCGGCTTCTTGCACATAACTGACAACGGCACTGGGTGTACGGTGCGCCGATAAAATGCGGGCTTCGTAACGAATGCCCAATTGTTTTAATTCGTTGAACGTTTCTTGCAATACAGAAAGATCGCTGTCGGAACCCATGAGCACAGACACAAAAACGTTATTCATTATTGGAATCTCCATCTTCTTCAGGGAATGCGGCGATATATTTGCAATCTTGTTGCGGGCAAACTTTTTGGCGGCCAGATTTTTTGGTGATTTTAATCGATAGAATTGGCCACTGGCAAGTTGGACAGGGTTCTGCAAGTGGCTCGTTCCAAATCGCATAATCGCATTTGGGATAGCGTTCACAAGAATAGAAAATTTTCCCGCGACGTGATTTACGCTGTAAAATGTGGCCTTGTTTGCATTTGGGGCATTCCACGGTGGTATCTTTGGGTTTTTCTAATGGTTCCATGTGATTGCAATCGGGATAATGGCTGCAACCAATAAATTTTCCGTAGCGTCCGTGTTTTATGACTAAATCGTGTTTGCACTTTGGGCACTGGCGATTTTCAACGACTTCGGGTTCGCTACTGTCATCTTCTAAGTTACGGGTGTAATCACATTCTGGGTACGTGGTGCAACCGATAAAACGTCCGCGTTTTCCGAGGCGAATGGACAACGGCGCGTCACATTTCGGGCATTTTTCATCGATTTTTTCTTGTGTGACATCGCTGCGTTTGACGTTTTTATCAGTGGTGAGTACCAAACGAATAAACGGTTTCCAGAAATCTTGTAACAGTGGAATCCAGGCGCGATCACCTCGCGCAACCGCATCTAAATCATCTTCAAGATGCGCTGTAAAATCATAATCAACGTACTGCGTAAAATAATGGGTTAAAAAGCGATTGACGACGCGCCCTACATCGGTGGCTTTAAACCGTTTGTTGTCGAGGTCGACGTATTTGCGATTTTTGAGAGTGTTAATGATAGAGGCATACGTCGAAGGACGACCAATATCGTGTTCTTCTAATGCTTTCACCAAACTGGCTTCTGAAAAACGTGGTGGTGGCTCTGTAAAATGTTGTTCGCCACGAATGGCGGAAACAGGAATAGCATCACCCTCCTCCATTGAAGGGAGCATTTTATCATCGTCGTCTTTTTGTTTTTCGTCAAAACCTTCTTGATAAACGGCAATAAACCCGGGAGTAACAATCGTCGAGCCATTGGCGCGAAAAACACTATGGCCCGCAGAAAAATCAACAGCAACGGTATTCAATGTCGCTTCAATCATTTGGCTCGCTACCGCACGGCGCCAAATTAATTGATACAGTTTAAATTGATCCGTCGATAAATAAGATTTGATATCGTCGGGATGCGTTAATGCGGAAGTGGGGCGTATGGCTTCATGCGCTTCTTGCGCGTTTTTGGATTTGGTTTTAAAAATGCGAGGCTCATCGGGTAAATTCTCTTTGCCGTATTTTTCTGCGATGGCTTGACGAATTTCATCCACGGCTTCTGTGGCGAGCGTCACCGAGTCAGTACGCATATAGGTAATTAAACCCACGGGGCCATCGCCCGTATCGATCCCTTCATAAAGCTGCTGCGCAATTTGCATGGTTTTTGAAGCAGAAAAACCAAGTTTGCGTGCGGCTTCTTGTTGTAATGTCGATGTGATAAAGGGCGCCGTGGGATTGCGTTTGCGTTCACGCTTGGTGACTTTGATCACGTGCAGTTGTCCCTTGGCGGCTTTCGATAATGCTTGCGTGATTTTATTGGATTGTTCTTCGTTGGTGATGGTAAATTGTTCGACCTTTTCGCCGTGATATTCCACCAGACGAGCCACAAACGCTTGCGCATCCACGGTTAAATCGGCGTGAATGGTCCAATATTCTTGACTCACAAAACGTTCAATTTCGATTTCGCGTTCCACAATCATGCGCAGTGCAGGACTTTGTACGCGACCTGCGGATAAGCCGGGCCGAACTTTTCGCCACAATAACGGCGAAAGTTTAAAACCGACTAAATAATCCAGCGCGCGACGTGCTTGCTGTGCATTGACGAGATCCATCGAGATATCGCGAGGATTTTCAATGGCATTTTTAACGGCCTTTTTCGTAATTTGGTGAAAAACCACGCGAGACACTTGTTTTTTTTCGAGTACACCACGCTCATTTAATAAGTTTTGCACGTGCCAAGCAATGGCTTCACCTTCGCGATCCGGGTCGGTGGCGAGGTACAATGCTTCACACGTGCGGATTGCTTTTGTGATGGCATCCATGTGCCGAACATTTTTTTCAATGGGTTGATAGTGCATTTCAAAATTATGCTCCGTATCAACCGCGCCTTCTTTAGGAATTAAATCACGGACATGACCATAAGACGCCATGACTTTAAAGTCTTTTCCTAAATATTTTTCAATGGTTTTTGCCTTTGCGGGCGATTCAACAACTACAAGATTTTTTGCCATGTTGAGCTGCCAACTTGTTTCAATGAATTAATCCTAAAGGGTCGTCGAGCACTAGAAACTCCATACTGGCCAGCGCTTTCTTTTCGCTGGGCTGCGTAAAGAGGACTAATAAAGTTACCCATTTAATTAAATGGCTATCGATTCCTTCTTCTTGCAGCGAAAGCGCTTGGGTGATCACCATCTCACGGGTGTGGGGTTTCAAAATGCCGTGTCTTTCTAAGTAGGTGAGAAGTCCGCGGCATTCTGTGCTTAATACTTCGCATTCTTCCGCTGTGTAAATTCGTAAACTTTGTGTTTCAGAGGGGAGATCTGCAGGAGTTTGGCTTTGCTCGCCCAATTGGCCAAGCCAACCGAGCGCTTGATAAATGGTTTGACGTTTAAAGCCCGCACTTTCCAGTTCGTCAATGAGCTCGGAGTCGGTATTATCGGCCTCAATGCCATCATAAAGATGATTTTTGAATAAATACATTAAGACATTGAGTACGCTTTCTTCTTGTTTCATAGTGTTGCTCGTGAATAACCGCCAATTTCTTCCTTAATATAACCATTTAAAGTTAAATTGCACAACATAGCAGATACTTTTTGAGTGGAAAACCCCGTTCGATCAACCAATTGTTCAAATCTAAGCATATCAAAGCCGATACACTCTAGCAGCTTCCGATGATCTTTATCAAGTTTTGTCTGTTTTGAGGGGGTCATTTTTAATTCTGTTGCTACTGGATTCAGTAAATCGTGCGGCAGTTCAGCTAAAATATCGTCAGGACACGTGACGAGTTTGGCGCCTTGTTGAATCAAATAATGGCAACCTGCTGCGATAGGATTGGTGATGGAACCAGGCACCGCGAACACATCGCGGCCCTGTTCTGCGGCGAGACGTGCCGTAATCAAAGATCCGCTTTGTAAGCCTGCTTCAACCACGAGAACCGCCAGGCTCAACCCACTGATGATGCGATTGCGCTGAGGAAAGTGGAAGGCTTTAGGTGGTGTTAATGGCGGAAATTCACTGATGATCGCGCCATGTTCACGGATTTTGTCGGCTAATGCGGCATGTTGTCTGGGATAAATGATGTCAATTCCCGTTGCCATCACAGCAATGGTGGGGGCCGGAATGCCTACGGCTGCGGCATGACTGACGCCGTCAACACCGAGCGCCAAGCCGCTGGTGATGACCAATCCCGCGTGAGATAACGCCAGGGTGAGATGGTGAGTCAGCGCCTTGCCAAGGTGGCTGGCTTTGCGACTACCCACAACGGCAATTTGGGGAGTATTCAGCAGAGCCGGATTACCATCAATATATAAGAGTAACGGAGGGTTAGTCGTTTCGCGCAATAGCGTAGGATAATGGGTGTCGGATAAACACAGCAGAGAATGATGAGGTTCTGCTGCCCAATGCAGAATTTTTTCGAGTTGATTCCAGTCGGGTTGTAAAATTGCCGCGATGGCGGCGTCTGAAAAACCCCATTGCTGCAGGGTGCGCTTATCCAGTTGGCAAAGGTGTTGTGGCGATGAAAAGTGTTGCAGGCTTTGCTGCAAGACGGATGGTTTGATGAAAGGCGCTAAATGTAAAATGAGCCAGGCAGTGATATCATTCGGTGCTGTTTGTTTCGTTTGCATACGGTGATGGATCCTCAAAGAAAAGGCTATACCGTATGCTAATTAACAAAAGATACAATACCGGGATTTTTATGACATTAAATATTATTTTTGCAGGCACTCCTGAATTTGCTTGCCCCGTGTTACAAGCACTTGTGCATTCATCACATCGCGTAGTGGCGGTTTACACACAACCGGATCGTCCAAAAGGGCGTGGTCAGCAATTGCAAATGAGCCCGATAAAACAAATGGCGCTTTCGCATTCTATTTCTGTAGAACAACCGTTGTCGCTGAAAACAGCGGCCGCAGAGGCAACGTTAAAAAAATGGAATGCGGATGTGATGGTGGTTGTTGCTTATGGCATGTTGCTACCCAACAATATTCTTACCATTCCAAAATGGGGTTGCGTCAATGTGCACGCTTCGTTGTTGCCGCGTTGGCGGGGGGCTTCTCCCATTCAGCAAGCGATTTTAGCGGGCGATAAAAAAACCGGTGTGACCATTATGCAAATGGTGGCGGCATTGGATGCGGGAGATATGCTCGCAAAAGCAGAAACAGAAATTAAAGACAACGACAATAGTCAAACGTTGCATGATCGATTGTGTCAAATGGGGGCGGAATTATTATTACCGACCCTATTGAAATTAGAACAAGGTTTGTTGCAGCCAGAGACGCAAGATGAAAATGCGGTGACCTACGCAAAAAAAATTGAAAAACACCAGGCGGAAATTCATTGGCACGCCACGGCCAGTATGATCGCACGACAAGTGCGTGCTTATTACGGTTGGCCGGTGGCGTTCACTTTTCTTAACGGCCACAGGTTGAGAATTTGGGAAGCGAGCGCAGCTAAAACAGAAACAGATTTTGCACCAGGAACTTTATTGATTGAACATCATGAATTGTATGTTGCCTGTGGGCAAGGGCGATTAAAACTGGAAAAACTGCAATTATCGGGTGGAAAAATCGTTTCAGCGCGTGATTTTATTAATTCGCAGCAACAAAAATGGATGAGTGGTCCTATTGTATTAGGGATGGTTTCTTCATGTTAATTATTTTGGATCGCGATGGAGTCATTAATTTTGATTCCGACAATTATATTAAATCTCCGGAAGAATGGATTCCGATTCCCGGTAGTCTCGAGGCTATTGCGATGTTAAATCAAAAAAAACATACGGTGGTCATTGCCACCAATCAGTCGGGGATGGGTCGTGGATATTATTTACGATCGATGTTAGAGGCCATTCATCAAAAAATGCAGCAAGAATTATTAAAAAAACACGGCCATATTGATGGCATTTATTTTTGTCCACATACGCCAGAAGATCATTGTGCATGTCGAAAACCGCGCCCTGGTTTGTTATTGCAAATCAAAAAAGATTACCCGGATTTATTTCCACAAGCGGTCTTGATTGGCGATGCCCTTAGAGATTTACAAGCGGCTCGTGCCGCAGGATGTAAAGCCATCCTCGTGAAAACCGGTAAAGGGTCGGAGGTTGATTTGTCGTTAGTCGATGCAGAAGTTCCTGTGTATGCCGATCTTTTTGATTACGTGCAACAAATGGAGTAACGATAGGAACGTGCACGTTCCATAAGTCTGACAACCTATAGCTTTTCAGATCAATATGTTGGTGAAAATGATCGTGCCATTAGAAGTCAACCCTCTCCTAGCCTCTCCCGCAGGCGGGAGAGGGAAACTCGACAGTGAGCACCATTGCCGGTAAGACAATTAAAATAGTTTATTTTTACCAAAATATTTATCTGAAACACTATAGGATTAAAATAATATTATTTGAATAAGTTTAACAATGCTCGTTTTACTTTGATTTTTTGAGGTGTTAAAATTCGCGGAAAATGGGGCGTAAATAAATTTTTTTATCCTAAACCCTCTCAATATTTTAGTTTTTCTTTCATTATAAACTTGATTCCCTGCGGCTTGCCGGGGGGATTTTTATTAATATCTTCAAACCTTGGGCGTAAGCTCGGGGATTTTTAGTGATAAGGTTAACACGAAATGAAAAAGAATATTTTTCGATACTCCATGGATGAAAGGACGGATAATTTTGTTCATCACTTAATGAGTACTGGTAAATTAAAGCAAAAGACGTTACGAAAACTGAATGTCACGAATATCGAAAATTTGTCTGATTCGCACGTTCAATGCTTGGTGATGAAGAATTTGATCTCTGTCGCCGAGGCGTTATCCTTGACGCTCGGTCAACGTGAGCGATTGCAATGTCAGATGGTGCAACATTTAATTGAAGCTAAAAAAATGACGTTACGAGAGGCGACGCAGCTTAATCGTTATGCGCGTGAGGCATTAAAAAGCACGGCTATTCAAGGCTTATTGCAGCAAGGGGTTCTCGAATTAAAAGATATCTTAACGTTGAATTTTGAAAGCTTAGCAAATCTCAGTAAAACCAATATTCAAGAATTAATTCGACAAAGAAAAATTTCTGCTAAACGAGCGATGGGTCTCAGTTATGTTGAGCGAGAAAATGTGCAAGTGGATTTAATTTTTCATTTGATTATACAAGGCCATATCGATCTTAGTCAGGCATTCAGTATTGATTATTTGACGAGAGATCAATTAGCTTCTCTCGAGAAAGCGAATTCCGTGTTAAATTTGCGAGAAAGTATAGAGTATATTTTGGATGTTTCTCTGCCGAATGTTCCTGATTTGTTTGGACAACTCTGTCACCGTACGGAATTGCTCAAAGCGAAGGAGCGATTTAATCCGGAAGAAAGCACTTTAAATCCTGCGGTGCAGATACATGATATTTCTCCAGCAATGGCTGCTTTAAAATTTCCTATCCTTGTTAATGAAGCCATGGTGAGATATTTAACATGGTTGCTTTCGTTTAATCTCGGACGATTTTTTTATATTCACGCACGGCTTGCGGAATCAAAAAATATTGCCGTTATCTGGCCAGAGATCCAATTTCAAGTCACTCAATGGGTTTACCAAGAATTTCGTGAGCTTTATTCGAATATTCATTCCAGAGAGTTTAAGGCCTTTGTTGACTGTGCAGTTGATGTTGAACTCGCTCCGTTGCCTTGTTTTCAACAGAAAATTTCGGCATCACCGGCTCACTCGCGCTATAGTTTTAATTTATTTAAACACTCTCTTTCCGTCGCGATGCCCTCAGCAGCAGTCGAGGAGAACCATCAAGAGGAAATTCATATGGAAAAAATACCTCGGGCGTAAGCCTGGGGTATTTTTATAAAATTTTGGGTTCTGTCGCAAATTTTTCTTTTTTCGAAAAAATCTTCAGACGCATTCCCTCACAGTGTGATTATTGCCAAGGCTTTTATTTTTCCATTCCGCTGTATCCCGTAGAGCTCAAAGCTTATTTACAGCAGAAATAAAAATCCCCAGGCTTACGTTATTTCGCAGATTGCTCGATTTTTTGTATAGAGTAACTCACGCTCGGTTGGGTTTTGTTTAGTTTTAATGAAGCATTAAGATACCCGCCTTCTCGTACTACTGCTATAGCTTTTCAGATAAATATTTTGGCAAAAACGATCGTGCCATTAGAAGCCAACCCTCTCCTAGCCTCTCCCGCAGGCGGGAGAGGGAAGCTCGACAGTGAGCACCATTGCCGGTAAGACAATTAAAATAGTTCATTTTTACCAAAATATTTATCTGAAACACTATATGAAGGTTTGCCACTGTGCTAAGCTAATGCGTAATAATGACATTTTACTCTCATATAAAAATTATTTATGAAATTCTTAATTATCTTTTTTTTATAATATCGTATATCATGCAGAAAATACACATATTTTAGGTGTTCAACATATGAAAAAATATAAATTAATTTTATTGATTTTATTGTCTTTGATAAGCGCATATGCATTTTCGACGACTAAGACAACGGTTTTGGCCGTTGTAGAAGAAAAAGCAAACCGAGTGGATTTTTACCGTGCTGACACTGGTGATTTACTGGGTGGAACGGAAGTGGGGGAGCTCCCACATGAAATTGTAATATCTAACGATAGAAAGTTAGCATTCGTATCAAATTTCGGTATTCATGATTATGATCAAACGATTGGAACCCCAGGCAATTCAATTTCTGTCATTGATTTAGAAACCTTTAAAGAAAAATATAAATTAATAACCGGAGATAAAAATGCTCCTCACGGATTAAAAATTCGGCCAGAACACTCTAGTGAATTGTATGTCAATACAGAGATAGACAATCAAATTATCGTTTTTGATTTAAATACGAACCAAATCAAACGTCGATTTCCTGTTGTCCCGGGAACACATAATTTTATTTTTTCACCTGATGGAAAATGGTTATGGATCATGTCGGGAAAAAATGGTGTCAGTAAAATTCATGCTGAAACGGGCGAAATAGTGGGGCAGTATAAAAGTGATACGCCTATCCGCGGACTAAGCTATACGAATAATTACCAAAAACTAATTTTATCGGGAAATAATGAAATTATATTTCTAGATCCAACTTCTTTACAGGTAGACCATAAAATTAACCATCTCAATGTGGATCAAATTTTATATTCTGTTGTCACGCCTGACGAAAAATATATTCTATCTCCAGCTGTGTGGAACAATGAAGTTCTGGTCATTGACGCTCAGAAAGAAAATGTCATTAAGCGAATCGTAACTGGTGTCGATCCAGTTAATATTAGCGTCAGTTCAGATAGCCAATTTGCATTTGTAACAAACGGAAGAAATTCACATGTGAGCAAAATTAATTTACATAATTTTGTTATTTCAGAAATTGACTCCCGACCCGGATCAAATGGTATTGCCCTATTCTCAAAAGAAATCGAGAGCCCATCTAAAAAAATAGACACTAAAAACTATCTTTCGATTGCAGCTCTTGTGCCATTAACAGGCGATGACTGGAAATATGGAAGAAATCTTATGTTAGGCTATGAATTTTTTCGCGATGCTGTTAATCAGCACGGTGGGATTAAGATCGGAAATAAATTCTATCACTTAAATATTAGTTATTCAGATACACAAAGCGATATGAATCACTTGCCAGCGTTAGTAAAAGAAATACAGGATCAATATCCTGTCAAAGCCATGTTAGATTATTATAGTAAAAGTTTGAGAGATAACTCAGAGATTAAAAATATTTCTATCATTCCATTTTTTACTAAATTGAATGCTTATGATCAAGTAGATTCGTTTTTATTTGAAGATTTTGGGAGTTTAAACGAATTACAAAAAGCATTTTCTAATTCCTTAGATCTCAATTTAACTGAAGAAGGATTACGCTCTTACTTGACGATGTCATTCTTAAAACATAGTTTAAGTAAAAATTTATATTTGCCAGCGACCAGTAATAAAAGACGTTCTCCAGGGGTTATTTTATTACATACAAGTTCTGGTGTTAAAGAGTGGGATTACGATTGGGCTAAACAGTTAAAAAAGCGTGGTTATCCTGTTTTTATTCTGGATTCATTTACACCCCGTGGATACGTTGATAGAAAAACGATAGGTTGGGATAAAGCGTACTATGCTCAGCTTGAAGACTTAAATTATGCCTATCAACTGTTGATTAACATTGGAGAAGTTGATGCCAATCGTGTTGGTTTAATTGGATATTCATTAGGTGGATATTCTGTTTTAAAGGCCATGGAACGAAATTCCTCATCTCCAATCTATTGTCCACCTTTTAAGTTAGCGGCATCTTTTTATGGTCATGCGCATCGATTTGGCCAAACAAATTTTGCTGGAAAAATTGCGTTGTTTTGGGGAGAGGATGACGATCGCGCCCCATTAAGCGGGGCACTAGCATTAATTAAGAATGCCAAAGGAAGCGATATCAGATTATTCCATTATGCTCATGCAAAACATGGATTTGATAATTCTTATTTACCTGAATCAGTGGAACTGAAGGATGAAGATGGAAATATTTATCATCTTGGTTACAACGCGACAGCACATTATCAATCGATAAATGACTTAATAAGTTTTCTTTATCAACTGTAATTGGAGAGCATAAAAATGTGTGGGGTCATCTTGCGCGGAACAATTTTTAATACTATAGTGTTTCAGATAAATATTTTGGTAAAAATAAACTATTTCAATTGTCTTACCGGCAATGGTGCTCACTTTCGATCTTCCCTCTCCCGCTTGCGGGAGAGGCTAGGAGAGGGTTGGCTTCTAATGGCACGATCATTTTCACCAAAATATTTATCTGAAAAGCTATATTAAGTAAATAAGACCGATGATTAAAAACGAGTTTTTCAAATTTCAATTTGTCATGTTTAAATAAAGAATTCTTTGCTGATAATGCCAATCAGGATTTGCTCGTTGTGGCGACAGTGCTTTTGGACATGGCTTAACCCTCCGTGCAGATAATGGGCCCTACTTTAAGGGTGTAGGGAGTCATTATAGCTCGACGAAAATTTTCATCGCGGGAGAGCGACTCTTTTTGCGCCTCTTTCATCGTGAGGCTCTTCAAGATGTCTTTTTATCCCTGTAAAAAATATACCTTCTCTCCGGATGAGTAATGATCTCGTCACCGGTGACGTTTTGTTTTCGTCAGATTTCATACGCGCATTCAACTGCTGTAAATAATCAAATAACGACAACATTTTTGGAATGAGTGCTTCTTCCGGTTCAGCACCGATAGAAATTCTGAAGATAAAAGGTGAATGTGGTGCTTTGATCAATGCATAAGTCGTCAAGCCAAATGCATACCCATCTCGATACATAAATAACTTACGGAGCTCAATTGCAATCTCAGTTTCAATCGCATCCTGCAGCTCTTTTTTCATGTTGTACGGTCTCAAGCTAATAAACGCCCAACTCTCATCCCCTTCTTTGCTAACCATTGGATCCAGCTTAATAAAAGGCCCCCGACACGGCGCACTTAACTTTTTTAGGGTATCAGGAATAATGTTTCCAATGGCTAACGCTGATTGCCTCAGTAAATTATGAAAAGCCAAGGGTGCGTCCTTCGCATACGTCATCATGTGCGCAATCCATCTTACGGTAATATCTTCTTGTTTCATATCGGACGCTAGGATGCGTGTTGAGTTGTAATGTGTAACTATTCTTTGAAATTGAGGATGCTCTGACAAACGATGAGGATTAAAATAACACGTACAGCATCCAGCAGGCGACATGTCTAACCCCAATTGAAAAGATTTATTCAGACTGTAGATGTCGATGATGATGAGCTGACCGGATGTGATTTTTTCTCTATGGTTCAACAATAAGGTCGCCATATTATCATCCGCAATGCTATTCATCGTGGAATCTAACACGACAATCAAAGGGATATCACTTTCATACAATTGGCGAAGATTAAATTGGGAAGAAATAAGTTGGCACACATCATTAGAATGATGGCCCGATTTTTTACGATTCACATTCGTTTGATATTCAGTGATAATAACGTGCGTAAGTTGTTCACAGGCTAAATAAGTGGATAACAATAGGTCATCAAAAAAAATATCTTGGGCCACCGACTGCAGTTCGTAGTAAATTTCTTGAGTCAATAAGATCGTTAATTTTTCATTTCCCCAGGCTGATTTTATGAGTAATAGCGCCTCCGTGATCAACCCCATGCCCGAGGAACCTAATGAGGTATGTATTGGGATCGGTCGTCCTATCCATTGATTTTCTTGATTGAAAATTCTAGGGTCAGACCCTACGTGCATGTCTTGAATAAAATTCGCCAACCATCGAGAAGTCAAATTAACTTGAGAAAAATCGGGAAACAAATGCATCAAATTTTTAATTCGATCCAATGCAATCTGGCAGTGCTCAAAAAAAACGTTAAATAGTAGCGTGGAACCACACATCCTCGAAATACTCTCATTCAATCCAGCCAGTAGGCCATGAAATGCGATTCGCTCCAACGGCGTAAGATGCTCAGGCACTTTCATACCGTTTAAAATACAACAAACTAACTTATTGTAAAAAAGCACAGCAGGAGATAGAACAACGTTTTTCAATGGATCAAATTTTCTTACGATATCAAACAGTAATACATCCAAATGAAATTTTTTTACTGGTGTTTCAGAAAGACGCTCGGGCTTCAAGGGGAAAAATATCCCATCTCGATATTCTAAGAGAGAATACCACAGATCCATAATGGGATTATAAAAATCTTCCGGAATATTGAAGTATAGCGGCCGATGAGATCCGTCTTTCGAATCCATTTTTTTCAATTCTTTTTCTACAGTGTCCGCAACACCGTCATGATGGTTTCTTTTTACAATTGTAGTGCCTCGATTTAATTAATGCTTATCTCTCCATTTTGTCTCACACTCTTT
>MGOZ01000048.1 GCA_001797285.1 Coxiella sp. RIFCSPHIGHO2_12_FULL_42_15 | reverse complement strand
CCGGGGATTTTTATTTTTCTGAACTCCTATGGTTCTTGATGCTTTCAATAAACAAACTGACTTTCTTCGATGACATTTGACTGGATTGATAGTATGCGTATGTGTCTAACGTATCTGTTGTATATTCATCAAATAATTGCACCATTTGTTCTGCGTCATCTTGCATAAGACTCGCGGGAATGCACGCAATACCCATGCCTTCCAATGCGGCATGATGTAAAGATTTAAAATTATTGGTGCTGAACTCCACTTCAAGGTTTTGTGTCTTTGTTTCTCCATTTTGGTAAAATGCCCAGCGTTGAATGCCATTTAAAGTAAGGCACTTGTGTTGATTAAGCTCCTCTGGGCATGTTGGTTTACCATGTTGCTCGATGTATGTCTTGCTCGCTACAAACACTAATTGCTCTGATTCAATTTTTTTCGCACATAAATTCGAATCAGGAATCAGTTCATTCGGTTCAATCACATGACTTTGTAAATGAACATCGTAATTTGATCCTTCAGGAGGTTGTTCCATATGATTCAAATCTAAATTCACATTAATTTGCGGATGGGATTCTTTAAATTTTTTAATCATGCCCATTAATTTGTGAGTACCAAAAGTAATGGGGGCTGCAACACGTAGCTCGCCACGTGGTTCATTACCGTATTCCTGTAAACTTTGCCATGCTTCGTCAATTTGATTTTTGATAGCGGTCAGTTTGTTATAAAGCAATTCCCCTGGAGGCGTTAATGCCAATTTGCGGGTTGAACGTTGCAAGAGTTGCAAGCCAAGACTGCTTTCTAGGTAGGTCATACGTTTGCTGACTTGTGAAATTGATATATTACAAATCTTGGCTGCTGTTGATAGGCTCCCCGCGTCTACGATGCTTTTAAAAAGTAAAAGGTTGTCCGCTTTTCTATGGCACATACTGTCGTTCACTCTTCTTCTGTTTCGTCAATATGGATATAATTTATCCAATTTCGTGCATGAACAGTGAGAGTAGATATACCCTAAGGATCGTGTTTTTTTTTCATTGAAAATGAAAGAGTTATGTATAGGTCCGCTGAGAAGGCATTATAACCCACTGATTTGATCTGATTGAAATGTAATCAATTGGGCTTTTTTCCTACAAATTTTTAGGTGATTTAGAGTACCGAGGGTGGGACTCGAACCCACACGATGTCGCCATCACCGGATTTTGAATCCGGCGCGTCTACCAGTTCCGCCACCCCGGCTTATTATTTTAGGTTCGTAGTATAGCAAAGCATTGATTGTTGGCAAGGACTTCTTATTTAACAAGGCTCAAAAATTCCATACGCGTACGGCTGTCTTCACGAAAAGTTCCTAGCATGACGGAAGTGGTCATGTCGGGTTGCTGCTTTTCGACGCCGCGCATTAACATGCACAAATGCTTGGCTTCAATGATCACGCCGACACCTTTAGCAGCAGTGACTTCCATGATGGCATCAGCAATTTGTTTTGTTAAATTTTCCTGGATTTGGAGGCGGCGTGAATATAATTCAACGATACGGGCCACTTTGGAAAGGCCGAGTACCTTACCATTCGGAAGATAAGCAACGTGGCATTTTCCGATGAATGGCAGCAGATGATGTTCGCACAAGGAGTACAACTCAATATTTTTAACGATCACCATTTCACTGATATCGGATTGGAAAACAGCACCATTAATAATGTGTTGCAAATTTTCGCGATAACCTTTTGTTAAGTAACGCAAGGCATTAGCGGCACGCTTAGGGGTCTCCCGCAACCCTTCGCGCATAGGATCTTCGCCCAGGTTTTGGATGATGGCGGCTAAGTGGTGCTCGATGTCGTTCATAACGCAGTAATGTAGCGAAATTAGCGTGTTAAGTCGATAGAAATTTGATTAATATAAATTTAATATTGCTTTGCTACACTCGACGACAGTCCAATTTTTAGGGATTGTGCATGTCGATTACGTTGACCTATCAAGAAGTCGCGAATTTAGCGTTACTGATGCCGGCAGAGTTGAGCGGAGTTGCCAGTAAGATGGCGGATCAATTTGCGGAAAAAGATCCGTTATTAAAAAGCCAACCAGAAGATGCTGATTCCGATGAGATGACGCTGGCGTTGAGTGTTGAAGAAAACAAAGCCCTTTATAAAAATTATCGTCGTTTAGAAATGACCTATGCTGGCTTATGTATCGCCCAGCAGAATTGCGATTACGTCATTAAAGAAGCGTATTGTTTGGCGATTTTTCTCAATTATATTTATTGTCATTTATTACAGTGTTCGCAAGACGCTGCAAAATATCAGGCTGATATTGCGGCATTTCAAGCTTTATTAAGTTATCAATATGCGTATCTGAGTGATAAGCCGTATTCTGCTGTTCTACAAGTACACGGTGTGGAGCCAAAAGCACCGTTAGTTCACTTGACGTGGTGGAGCCTTAATTATTTTCGTACTGCGCTTTTTATTAATTGGAATTGGTTTCGATTATATCTCGTTCGCTGGAACCGCTTTTTTACTGATCTTGCTTTGCTATCGAATAATCCGGCCATTCAATTAGCGGCATTTGTTTTTGATAAAATATACAACTTATTGTTTTTGAATATTTTATCTTTTGTGTTTTATGTGCCACGTTTGCTGGTGAATTTTTTTATGATTGGTAAACACGTGATTCCCAACAGCAGCATGACACCCGAAGAAAAAGCATTAGGATGGCGTTTGCGCTTACAAATTCAGTGGGAGCGGCGTTGTTTTCAAATTAAAAATGACGGTGTATGGTTTGCTACTGATCTTGCTGTGTATTTTACCGTTCGATCGATTGGGATGATGTTGATTGCTGCGTTATACGCGTTTGATGTGTTAAATACCGTGATGGATTTTATGGTGGCATACAATATTAAGCGTTGCATTGAATCACGTTTGCACAAACGAGTGATGGTTAACAATATGTTGCGCGAGTCTGTGCCCGAGGTTTATTGTCAAGGAATACAAGACTATTCGCGACAAAAAATGCGAGAAAAGATTTTTAATATTTCAATCGCAACGGTTTTGTTTATTGCTATGATTCCTGTCATGTCTGTTTTTTCGAAGATAATTCCGCTTTTACTCGTGGGCGCGACGCTGGTATTAATGGCGACGACTTTTCAAATGGTGTATCAAAAAAAATTTAATGCGAAAAAACCCGGCATCAAAAGTATCGTATTTGCAAATATTCAACAAGTGAAAAAAACACCTTCTAAGGAATGGGCACAAAATAACTTCCCGAACTACGCATCATGAAATACCATGTTAAAAAATAAAGGCATTTTCCGCATGACGTTGCTCAATCAGCAAATGATGCAGTTTACTTGCCAGGTGTTGCGCTTGTTCTTCATCAACCACAAAGGTCAGATTAAGATCGTTCGCCGCTTGCGACACTAAATGAATTTTTTGTTCTTTAAATACTGAGAAAACGCTTCCCAGTTGCGGCAATATTGCACGAATATTGCGCCCCACCAAACTCACAGAAGCACATGGCGCAATCACAAACGCTTTCGCAAAATAATTTAACTCTGCTAATAACGCATCCAATACGTGTGATTCTTTGCTATTAGCATTTTTATCTAATGAAACCGTCACTGAAGATTCCGAGGTGGAAATCAAATCGATGGAAATACCCTGTTTTTTAAAGCATTGAAAAACATCCGCCAAAAAACCCACTTGATGCCACATTTGTACAGTTTCGATAGAAATTAAAATAATATCGTGCTTCGTTAACACCGATTTAATTTGCGAAATATTGCTAGCTTCATTGTCAAAAATTTCAGTGCCAAGACGTTCAGGCTCGGGTGTATAACGCACAAAAAGTGGGATTTTTTGTCGACTAACCGGCGCAATGCATTTTGGATGTAATACTTTAGCACCCATTAATGCTAATTCTTGGGCCTCATCATAATTTAAACGACGAATTAAACGCGCTTGCGGAATTTGTTTTGGATTCGCCGTGTAAATTCCAGGAACATCGGTCCAAATTTCACAACATTCAGCACGAATTTTTGCAGCTAAATACGTTGCCGAACTGTCTGAACCACCACGCCCTAATAAAACTGTTTCACCTCGTTCATTTTGAGCGATAAAACCTTGCGTAATCACAACAGATTCTGATACCGCTTGTAATGTTTTTTGTAAGTTGATATCCACTTCACTACTACAACGCCCGCTTAAATAGGCGTCTGGATGACGAAAATCAGGATGCTTTTCGGTAGATAGCCATTCACGCACATCTTGCCAACGAACCTGAATGCTCTGCTGTTTTAAATATTCCGATCCGATATGCGTCAATAAAAATTCGCCATACGCCATCACACGTGCCTGTACACGCGGCGTCACTTCATCCACCAAACGAATACCTTCTACCAAATTTTCCAATTTGTTAAATTGATCCGATAAATAATTGCGACAATCTATTCCCAGCTGTTCGGTTAAAGCAATATATTTCTCTCGAATGACTCGCAAAATCTCTGCAATATCGCCTTCAATCGCTTTTTGCAACAATTTTTCCAATAAATTGGAAACTCCGCTCGGTGCTGAACAGACCACCAATACCCGTTTGCCTTTTGCTAAGTGACTTTTAATGATCGCTGTAATATTCTGCCAACAATGACGGTTTGAAACACTGGTCCCACCAAACTTGATCACCACCCAAGGGAATAACTGGCTTATATCAGCATTCATGCAAAAACCTCTTTACAGCGACTAAAGTCTTTGTGTTACGCCGCCCAACGACTGATTACCGCAATAAGGTCATCGCGCATAATGGGTTTAGCAACGACTTCATCCATTCCTACTTGAAAACAACGTTCTTTATCATGCAAAAAAATATGAGCGGTCATCGCAACAATCGGAATTCGTCGACCCGTTCCCTCGTGCAAACGAATCTGCTGTGTTGCTTGAAAACCATCCATATCCGGCAATCCCAAATCCATAAAAATCATATCATATTTGAGATAATTCATAGCTAATGCTTGTTCTGCATTTTCAGCAACATCCACCTGACAGCCAATTTGTTCTAACATCATACGAGCGATTTTTTGATTGATTTTGTTATCTTCAACCACCAACACATTTAAATCAAATTTAGGGTCAGAAACAACGTTAATCGATTCTGAAAGGAAGGCGGTGATTGGTTCCATCTCGGTGCTTTGCAACACAAAAGGAAGAATACAACTAAATTGCGAACCTACCCCCAGCTCACTGCTCACCGTTGTACTTCCACCCATACGCTCAACCAATTCCTTCACGATCGCCAGGCCCAAACCAACGCCATCATGTTTGCGTTGATAGACGGATTCAATTTGTTGAAAACGTCGGAAAATTCCGTCTATTTTTGTCTTATCAATGCCAATGCCAGAATCTTCAATCGTAAAACACAATGCTGTCTCTTTATTATTACGCTGCAAACAAGTAATTTTTAATTTAACGTAACCTTGTTTCGTATATTTAATCGCATTGGATAATAAATTCGTTAATATTTGTTGAATTCGCTTACTGTCACCAATGAGATATCGCGCCACATCCTGATCAATCATGTGTGTTAACGTCAAATTTTTCTTTTTTGCTTGCGGCAGCATGTCAGTCATTAATTGATTGATTAAAGAATGCAACTCGAAATTTTCATTCGTAAATTTAAGTTTGCCAACTTCAAGCTTGGTAAAATCCAAAATATCATTGAGCAAGGATAACAAATTATTTCCTGCTTGTGTAATGACTTCAACTTGACCTTCCTGATCACGATTTAGCTTCGAACGCTCCAGAATTTGCGCCATTCCCAAAATGGCATTGAGTGGTGTCCGCAGTTCATGACTCATCATCGCTAAAAAATCTGATTTTGCTTTGTTTGCTCGCTCCGCATTTTCTTTTGCTTGTCGCAATTCTTTTTCACGCAATACATCTTCGGTAATATCTTCCGCAATACCACCACATCCTACTGCCTCACCCACATCATCAAAGACGGGGTAACTTTTTTCGTGTATCCAACGCATTTGCCCATCTGGTTTTACAATACGATAACGACGAGAACATTTATATTCTGTATCATTATCGAACTCTACTAACGGATGAATGCTCGTATGTGGTTTATCATCAGGATGAACAACTTCATACCACGAATCAGGATTTTCCTTTAAGCTTTCGGCACTACAACCCCACACTTTTTCATACGCCGAATTAATATAAATTTGTTCTTGATTCTTAAGATTTTTAATCCAAAATACAGTATCCGACTTTTCAATAAAATAGCGGAAAAACTCACTGGCATGATGATCATATTCATCAACAGACTCTGCTTTCGCCCACGCCGTCATTCCCATAACACCAAGGCAGCGCTTACCGTTTAAAATTGGCATAACATGATCGATCACAGGAATGACCTCTTTCGTCCTATTCCTAATAGAATAGGATAGCATCCTCGGCTTGTTGTCATGGCAGTGCAAATAATTTGATATTTCTTGTTGTATTCGATCACGATCATGCTCAACAATCGCTTCTAACCATAAAATAGGATTTTCATAAAGTTGCTGACATGTCCAGCCAAATAATTTTTCAAACGCACCATTAACAAAATATTGCGTAGCAAAATCACATGAGCGTAACCAATATATATAATCACTGTTTTTAACAAATTGATAGAAAATAGGTCCAAACTGTTGATGAATTTTCTTGGCATTATGTGCTAATGTAAGTTTGTCATACCATCGATGGAAATGATTTTTTATCACTGCATTGACCCAGGTAGGTAACTAACGTGATTCTGATCTTAACATGAAGAATTTTTCGCGTCACTCGCTTTGGATTTAAAAACGGAAGTTGTAAAAGTGATTTCGTGCACGTTCTCTGGCAAAGTAACTACAAATACCGCGACTTATTGACCATGCCAATTGCTTTTGATATTGATCTGAACTCAATTTACGCTCTTCGATTGGATTGGTTATGAAACCTGTTTCCACTAAAAGCGAAGGAATATCAGGTGATTTTAATACCACAAAAGCGGCTTGTTCCACTTTCTCATGATGTAAGGGACCTATTTGACTGAGCGAATGGATAATGCCACTACCTAATTGCAAACTCGCTCGGATAGTCGCCGATTGCGATAAATCTAATAAAACAGACTTCAATAAATGCGATTTGTCGCCCAAATCTACACCACCCATTAATTCTGATTCATTTTCTTTGGTTGCCAGCCATCGTGCCGCTTCACTGGTCGCACCACGCAACGATAACGCATAAACAGAAGCACCAGCCGCATTTTTTTGCGGGTACGCATCCGCATGAATGGCCACAAACATATCGGGACGATATTTTCGTGCAATTGCTAAACGTTGTCGCAACGTTAAATAATAATCGCCATTACGCGTCAAAACAGCGGAAAATCCTGGTTGCTGGTTGATTTGGCGTTGCATTTGACGAGCAATCGCAAGCACAATGTTTTTTTCGTGCTGCCCCTTCGAGCCGATCGCACCAGGATCTTTACCACCGTGTCCTGGATCAATAACCACCATAATTTTTCGATTCGTTGATGATGGCGATTTCAGCTGAGCGATATTCGAAGAAAAGGAGTTTGTTAAAATGAATTGCCATTGATATTGACCACCCATTTTATTTTGCAACAGCTTAAATGATGGCAAATGATCAAGATCAAATACAATACGTATGCTTTTGTTGTTTTTGTGACGCGAAAAACGAAAATTTTTAACAACGAAGTCATTGTGAATATGAATATTTGCGGGTCTTAAAAGATCTCCTTCCTGAATATCGATCACCAGACGCGGTGGTGCCTGCAGAAAAAAATGTTTCATATGCAAATTAATAGGGCTTGTCAGAATGCAACGCACGGCTTTTATTTCTGAATGACAATTCAGACTAGAAACTGGCGCAGCGTAACTCGCACTCACTCCAAGCCAAGCAAAAATAATGAAAAAAAAACGCACAAAATGCCTCGTGATTAAATTAATGAGCGATTATCACATAAAATTATTCTGAACAAAATAAATCAACATCAATCACCGTCTCTACCTTATGGGTGCCAACACAATTTTTTCATAGGGTAAAAACTGATTTTCCATTTTTAATTTATAAATTCAAATAGTTAACCCACTCTTCAACTTGTTTAAAAATGAACAAAACCCTATAATGGGCAAAATAACTACAGGTATTTTAGCCTAAAAAAACGAGTATAAAGAATGTCTACGCTACATTTTATTTTAGGGTTGATCGGTATTACGAGTGCGACCTTTATTGTTCGATTTATTATAGATTTAATGCGTCACAAAGAAGATCTTCGAAAAGAAAAAGGCAACAACCTATTGTTAGCTGGTTTCTCAACGGTGATATTTTTCTTTTCTTCCTTTGGCGTTTGTGATTTTGCTGTTTCAACCATTTTTTATAGGATAAAAAAATTAGTTTCCGATAAAAAACTTCCAGGAACTCTAAATACGCAGTGTGTTCTTCCAGTTGCCGTAATGGCATTAGGTTTTATTTCCACCATTCAAGTGGATCTCCTTACTTTAATCGTCTGCATTGTTTCTCAAGTTTTTGGTGCTTACTTAGGACCAAGGTTTGTGGTAAAGCTTCCAACAGGAATTATACGAAAAATTATTGGAATAGGTCTATTTATCGCGGCTTTTTTTATTATAGCTGGAAAACTGAATTGGATGCCTGCCGGTGGTATGGCCATTGAACTTACTGGGACAAAATTATTTATTGCAGCAATCAGTTTGTTTTTCTTTGGCGCCCTCAATAATGTTGGAATCGGTTCTTATCCATTGACGATGGCAACTCTTTATGCATTAGGCATGAGCCCTTTAGTTTCTTTCCCCATCATGATGGGTGCTTGCGCTTTCTCAACCTCCATTGGTAGCCTACAAATTATTAAATATGGAGAATACAGCAGGAAAATTACCTTATTTACCTCTATATTTGGTGTTATTGGTGTATTTTTTGCCATATTTTGTATAAAAGGATTAAATGTGTCGTTGCTACAATGGGTTATTGTAGCTATTTTATTTTACACCAGCATAAACTTATTGCTTAAAGAATTTAAGTCAGGCTGGTTACGTTTTAATTCTCCAGCACAATAAAAATCCCCGGGCTTACGCCCGGGGTATTTTTCCCATATGAATTTCGCCTGCTCGGGAAACCCTCGCGGACGGCGACCCAAGGGGGAGAATTCGCTTTCTCCCCCTTGGGAAACCCCCATTGCGTAAAGTTCCTGGGCTAACGCCCAGGGTTTGAGGATATAAAAAAAATAAAAAGGAAAATTCATGGAACGATTATTATCAAAAATTGCCCTTATCACCGGTGGAACCCAATCGATTGGTGAATCCATTGCTACTTTATTTCACCAAGAGGGGGCATACGTTATTGTTACAGGAAGAAAATCACTCCAAGAGGGCGAATCTTTTGTTAAAAAAATAGGGACGAACGCTACTTATTTAAAATTGGATGTTACCCAAGAAAAAGATTGGCAAGCTACGATGGCATACATTCAAGATAAGCATGGAAAATTGGATATTTTAATTAATAATGCAGGAATTGAATATCCTTTGAATGCCACAACTGAACAAAATCCCGAAAATTGTTCATTGGATGATTGGATGACGGTTCACAAAACAAATTGCGATGGAGTATTTCTCGGTTGCAAACACGCTATTGCTATAATGAAAAAAAACACTAACGGCTCTATTGTCAATATTGGTTCTCGTTCAGGCTTGGTGGGTATTCCATCATCAGCGGCCTATTCTTCCAGTAAAGCGGCTATTCGTAATTACACAAAAACAGTGGCTCTCTATTGTGCCAGTCGTTCTTATTCAATCCGGTGCAATATTATTCATCCTGCTGCCATTCTTACAAAAATGTGGGACAAAGAACTTGGCAAAGATGATTTGCGAGAACAACGTATCACCGAGTTCAGTAAAAACATACCGCTAAAACGTATGGGTATGCCTTTAGATATTGCTTATGCTGCCTTATACTTTGCTTCAGATGAGTCTTCATTTGTAACGGGTGCTGAACTATTAATTGATGGCGGAATTATGGCTGGTTCCGCAGCATCCGCCAATGAAACGCTTATTGATCTTTCCTAACGATGAAATTAGAACGAGTGGCAAGGCACTTCATGTGGCCGTCATCTTCAAAAAGCAACATGAAATATCCAGGCTAGCGAATCTTCTGAAGATTCAGTATAGTGATCGGTATGATAAGACCATACCCCCTTTATATTGGTTTGCGATATGTCCGAGCGAAACGGCGTAATCGATTCGTCTCTTTTATTTCGTTTGTCTCCGTGATCGGCATTGCGCTGGGCGTAATGGCTTTAATTACCGTACTTTCTGTCATGAATGGATTTGATTACCAAATTCGAGCTCAATTTTTTTCGGTCGCTCCTGCTGTCACAATCAGCACCAATGATCACATTAGCACGAGTTGGCAAGCACTTAGCAAAAAAGTTGCCCTTGTTCCGGGAGTGATCGCCAGCGCACCTTTTATTGATGGTAAAGGGATGCTGATTAATCAAGGTGCCGTCAGTGGCGTAGAGACGTTCGGCGTGTTACCAAAAGAAGAAATTAAAATTTCAGAAGTTCCCAATAAAATGCAAAACGGAAGTTTCTTTTCATTAACCCCCGGTTCTTTTCACATGGTGATTGGTGTTAAGTTAGCAGAAAGTTTGGGATTGCAATTAGGAGATAAAGTGAATTTATTCACGCCGCAAACAACCGCAACACCTTTCGGTGTTTTACCGCGGTTTCGACAATTTACGATTACTGGTATTTTCTACACGCACAGCGGTTTTGGGTTTGATAGCGGTGTTGCCTATATCAATATGCAAGATGCTGAAAAACTTTATGCCGCCAGCCAGGTTCTGGGTGGTTTGCATCTCAAGTTAAGTCATGTTTATCAAGCGCAGCAAGTATCCGATATATTGAGTCAACGGCTACCGTATAATTATGTCGTGTCCAATTGGACAGAAACCTTTGGGACTTTCTTTAAAGCGCTGGCGATGGAAAAAACCATGATGTTTGTTATTTTACTATTGATCGTTGCCGTGGCGGCATTTAATTTAGTGTCAACACTCATGATGACGGTCAACGATAAACGTATGGATATTGCTATTTTACGCACAATGGGTGCCAGTCCACGTAGTATTTTGTTGGTGTTTATGGTGCAAGGTGGATTTGTGGGATTTATTGGTATTGGATTAGGTATCGTGAGTGGTGTGTTGCTAGCAACCTATGCGCCTGACATTGTCAATTGGATTCAGCATATAACAGGGCGGCAATTTATTTCTTCTTCCGTTTATTTTATTGATTATTTACCGTCGCGGTTGGATGGGATGGACGTGGTGCGTATTGCGTTATGGTCGTGGGGATTGAGTCTGGTGGCAACCTTATATCCTGCGTGGATAGCCTCCCGTACCCAACCGGCGGAGGCATTGCGCTATGAATAACGTATTAAGCGCGGTGAATCTCACTAAAATTTTTACGGAAGTGGGCCAACGTATTGTGGTGCTTGAGAATGTCAATTTTGCTGTGCAAGTGCGTGAAATGATTGCCATCATCGGTGCTTCTGGAGTGGGAAAAACCACTTTATTGCAATTGCTCGGAGGATTGGATAAACCCACTTCGGGTGAAGTTAACGTCGGGGGGGTGTCGTTTTCGGGCATGAGTGAAAAAGCCAAAGGCGAATTGCGCAATCGTGATTTAGGTTTTGTGTATCAGTTCCATCACTTATTACCGGAATTTAATGCATTAGAAAATGTCTGTTTACCGCTGCTCATTCGTGGTGTTGCGCCAAAAAAGGCGTTGGAAAAAGCACGTTTTTACATCGAACAAGTCGAATTGCAACAGCGCTTTTATCATCGTGTGGGTGAGCTCTCGGGTGGAGAGCGGCAACGTATTGCCATTGCACGTGCTTTAGTGACAGAACCCAAATGCGTATTAGCGGATGAACCCACGGGTAATTTGGATGAAGTGACGGCAGGACATGTATCGGACTTGTTGTTAAGACTCAACACGTCGTTGGGGACCAGTTTTGTGATCGTGACGCATAATAAACTATTAGCGAGTCGCATGCAGCGCACATGGGTATTGGCGAATAAGCAGCTTCGTGATGAGAAAAACCAATAAATATTTCATTGATCGGTATGCCGGTGGCGATCGCGCTGTGCTGGTGCATATGGATTTATTTCAAAAAACGTATGCGGATGCTCTGGCGGAGTTTGAAGAATTAGTGCGCTCTGCGGGCGCTGAAATTCTTACGGTCATTACGGGTAAACGCAGTAAACCTGAATCTAAATTTTTTGTTGGCAGTGGCAAAGTCGATGAGATTCGTCAGGCCGTGCAGGCGTTAAAAGCCGAAGTCGTGATTTTTAATCATGATTTATCGCCTTCGCAAGAACGTAACATTGAAAAAGTGCTTGAGTGTCGCGTGTTGGATCGCACGGGTTTAATTCTCGATATTTTTGCCCAGCGCGCACGAACCTTTGAAGGAAAATTGCAAGTTGAATTGGCGCAGTTAAAACACATGGCCACGCGGTTAGTACGTGGTTGGACTCACTTAGAAAGGCAAAAGGGGGGTATTGGTTTGCGTGGACCGGGTGAAACGCAGTTAGAAACAGATCGTCGTTTAGTGAGTGCGCGCATTAAATCCATTAATAAACGCCTTGAAAAAGTATTGGAACAGCGTCATCAAAGCCGTCGTCGTCGTGTTCGTGCGGATATTCCGACAGTGGCGATTGTGGGTTATACTAACGCAGGAAAATCAACTTTGTTTAACGCATTGACGACGGCGCATGTTTATACGGCACATCAATTGTTTGCCACCTTAGATCCGACGTTGCGTACCCTTTATTTGCCACCATTCGGTAAGGTCATTTTGGCTGATACGGTGGGTTTTATTCGAGAATTGCCACATGATTTAGTAGCTGCTTTTCGTGCAACATTGGAAGAAACTCGACAAGCGGATTTATTATTGCACGTGATTGATGCAAATCATACGGGAAGAAATCAATTGGTGAGTGCCGTGCATGACGTCTTAGTCGAAATTGGTGCGGATGAAATTCCCGTATTAGAAATTTATAACAAAATTGATTTGCGGGCGGATGTCGAACCACATATTAATTACGACGATCAAGAAAATCCAACGCGGGTGTGGTGTTCTGCGTTAACGGGTGCAGGTTTAGATTTAATTAATGAGGCAGTTTTGAAACGTTTGGCAGAGGCAGTGATTGAATGCGACATTGTGATTGCTCCTGAAGCACATCGCGTTCGTGCGGAGCTTTATCAAAAAGCGGTGGTGCAAGCAGAAAAAAATCTTGAAGACGGCAATATTCTTTTGACCATTGTGTTGCAACGTGCGGACCTTGAAAAATTGTTGGCTGAGCAAGGTATTTCTTTACCTAGAAGCGCAAAAAAATAAAGCGGTAAGTCCCTATGTTACTCATTAATTTACGACAAATTTATTTAAGCTATGGTTTTCATCCGTTGTTTGATCATATTGATTTACAAATTGAAAGTGGTGAGCACGTGTGTTTACTGGGCCGCAATGGCATGGGTAAGTCGACGCTTCTAAAATTAATTTTGGGTGATGTGCAACCGGACGCAGGTATAGTAGACCGTGGTCAAAGTGTTATTGCGTATTTACCGCAAACGGCACCCGAAAATTTTTCAGGTACCGTTTACGACGTGGTTGCAGAGGGGCTCGGTGAGTTAGGGCAGTGGTTAGTTCAATATGAACATATTAATCGTGAATTAGCACTGCATAAAAATCCTAAACTCATGCATCAATTAGCGGATATTCAGCAACGTATCGAGAACCAAAATGGATGGCATTTGGAGCAACGCGTGAGTAAAGTGCTGTCGCAAATGACTTTGGATGGCGCGTTGGAAGTAACCACTTTATCGGGAGGGTTGCAGCGTCGCGTATTGTTAGCAAAGGCGCTGGTCACGGAACCGGATTTATTAATTCTTGATGAGCCCACCAATCATTTAGATATTACTGCGATCGAATGGTTAGAGTCTTTTTTAAAAAAATATAAGCAAGCTATTTTATTTGTGAGTCACGATCGAGTTTTTATGCAATCCATTGCAACCCGTATTTTGGAATTAGATAACGGCGAACTCATCAATTGGAGTGGTTCTTATCATGATTTTTTGACACATAAAGCGGCAAGTTTAGCGGCAGAACAAACACAGCAAGCCCTTTTCGATAAAAAACTCGCGCAAGAAGAAGTCTGGATACGACAAGGGATTAAAGCGAGACGCACGCGTAATGAGGGGCGTGTACGTGCATTGGAAAAAATGCGCGTTGAACGTCAAGAACGTCAGCAACGCATGGGAAATGTCACATTGACTGCGCAAGGATTCAGCCAATCGGGAAAAGTGGTTTTTTCCGCGGAAAAAGTGCACTATGGTTCGATTTTAAAAAATTTTTCCACCACGATTTTGCGCGGCGATAAAATTGGGATTATTGGCCCCAATGGTTCAGGAAAAACAACGTTATTACGTATTTTATTGGGTGAACTGCCTCCCGAGCAAGGGACTGTTAAACAAGGCACTCATTTAAAAATGGCGTATTTCGATCAGCATCGTGCTTTATTGGATGATAACAAAACCGTGCAAGAAAATGTTTCTCCAGGCGCAGAGACCTTGACGATCAATGGAAAATCTCGGCACGTGATGAGTTATTTGCAAGATTTTTTATTTTCTCCGGAGCGTGCGCGTTCTTTAGTGAAAGTATTATCGGGTGGTGAACGAAATCGATTGTTATTAGCGCGATTATTTACGCTAGAAGCCAATGTCTTTGTGTTGGATGAACCGACCAATGATTTAGATGTGGAGACATTGGAATTATTGGAAGAACAACTCTTAAATTATCAAGGCACATTATTATTAGTGAGTCACGACCGAGAATTCTTAAATAATATTGTGACAAGTACCTTGGTATTGGAAGGGGATGGCCGTGTGGGTGAATACGTGGGAGGATATGATGATTGGTTAAGACAACGCGTTGAACCCGTGGCTGAAAAATCAAAGGCAGTTGTAAAAACCATAAAAGCAACGAACGATAATGCAAAAAAGCTGTCTTATAAAGAAAAAGTCGAATTAGAAAAACTGCCAACACGCATTCAACAATTAGAATCAGAAATCGAGCGTTTGCAGCAAACCATGATGGATACCCGCTTTTATCAAAAAACGAGTGATGAAATTGCGAAAGTTAAACAGCAATTGCAGCAGTGCGAACAACAGTTGTCGTCTGCTTATGCCCGATGGGAAGAATTAGAAAAAATTCACAGTGGTTCTCGCTGATCAATATCGTTACTAGTTGATAATGATAGGCACTCCTCGTAGAATGTCGGGTTTGGCGTGGGGTGTTCACGCTGCCCATTTTCATATCAGGATTGATCATGTCAAAGAATATCATCATATTAGGCACTCAGTGGGGCGACGAAGGTAAAGGCAAAATCGTCGATTGGATGACGGATCGTGTTGCGGCGGTGGTGCGTTTTCAGGGTGGGCATAATGCTGGTCATACGTTGATTATTGACGGCAAAAAAACGGTTTTGCGTTTGATTCCATCGGGTATTATGCACGATGGTGTGTTATCGTTAATTGGTAATGGCGTTGTGTTATCGCCTGAAGCATTAAAAATAGAAATTGAAGAACTCACGTCCAACGGCATACCGGTGACAGAACGTTTACGCATCAGCGCCGCGTGTAATATTTTATTACCGTATCACGTGGCGATTGATAAAGCGCGTGAAAAAGCACTCGGAAATAATGCACTCGGCACGACGGGACGTGGTATTGGTCCTGCATATGAAGATAAGGTTGCACGACGTGGAATTCGAGTCGTCGATTTATTACATCCTAGCCATTTACGTGAGAAACTAGAAAAGGTTGCGGATTATCACAATTTTATTTTGACGCATTATTTCAAGCAATCGGCCATTTCTGTAGAGCAAGTGCTGGATATGTTAGCGACGTTAATCGAAGAAATTAAACCCATGATTGCCGATGTACTCAGTCTATTAGAGCAATTACGCAAAGACAAAAAAAACATTATTTTTGAGGGAGCGCAAGGCGCCTTGTTAGACGTCGATTTAGGCACTTACCCTTATGTGACTTCTTCTAACACTACTGCAGGGGCTGCAGCAACGGGTAGCGGTTTTGGGCCGTTATTTTTTGATGAAGTGTTGGGTGTTACTAAAGCGTATGTGACGCGCGTAGGTTCTGGCCCGTTTCCAACAGAGCTCAATGACGGTATTGGTAAAACCATTGCAGAACGAGGTAAAGAGTTTGGTTCTGTCACGGGTCGACCGCGACGTTGTGGTTGGTTTGATGTGATTGCCATGCGCCGTGCCATTCAAGCCAATAGTTTATCTGGAATTGTATTAACAAAATTAGACGTGCTTGATGTGTTTGATACTATAAAAATTTGCCGTGGCTATCGTTTGCAGGGCAAGCACATCACAGCGTTGCCGTTTGATCCAGAAGAATTAGCGGCGTGTGAACCCATTTATGAAGAAATGTCTGGTTGGCAGGTTCCAACCGTTGGCGCTAAAAATCTCGCACAACTACCCAAAGAAGCGAAAGCTTACCTCCAACGCTTAGAAGCACTCATGGAAATCCCGATTAAAATTGTCTCCACCGGCCCGCAGCGTGATGAAACGATTGTGCTGCAAGATCCTTTTTAGGCTGTTATGTGCTTATGGAACTGGCTGTATTGTGATATCTTAGACATCTTTTCTTCACTGTTTTTTTACTGTGAGAAGCATTAACATGAGATTGTTTCATTGGAATTCTTGTCCCGCAGAGCCTGCTGGGCATTGTGCCCTCATCATTGATGAGAATATTGCGGCATTTTGGCCACAGATGACATTGCCTAAATCCACTCAGCCTGTTCGTGGGATTATCAATACGGATAAAACGCTCGAATTTTTTATCGCTGGAATACGGAAATTATCTTTT
The DNA here is from genome assembly GCA_001797285.1 of Coxiella sp. RIFCSPHIGHO2_12_FULL_42_15. Lineage (GTDB taxonomy): Bacteria > Pseudomonadota > Gammaproteobacteria > Coxiellales > Coxiellaceae > 2-12-FULL-42-15. Next base: position 5,345 of record MGOZ01000048.1, on the reverse strand, counting down.
ACTCATTTGAATAGCCAACAGCTTCGATTACCTTCGGGTTATTTTATTTATCAAAAAATATTTGACTCGTTGAAACAAAAAACAGGTACTACTTTGGAAGATGAGGTGGAAATAGCATTGCACGAATGGGGTTTTAACACGGACAGTGTGATTCAAGCAACAAAGGCACTGATTCAATGGGTGCTTTTGCACGAGCCAGAACAATTTATCTCTTTTTGTATCGAAAAAGGAAAACCCGATGATGAGATTGAGCTTGATTTTTTGGATCGTGAAAAAATTCAACGTAAATTATCTCTATTGCAAGAAATAGAGCACCATCAAAAATTACTGTGGTACGCAAAAATAGGTCCGAAGCTGGACGATTTTCTACAAACGCATCCGAAAATGGGGTTGCTACTTCCTCGCCTTCTGCCAGATACCTCCGGCATACAGCGTTTCATGGTCGATCACGTTCGACATAATTGCGCAAGTTTTATCTATACGTTGCTATTAGAGGGTAATATCGAAAACTCTCTTGCCGGATTTTCAGAAAAAAATAGGATTGGTGATACATTGCAAGAAATAATGCGTTTCAACGCGCAGAATGCCGAGCTTTCCGAATCCGATTTACGTAAAGCCGAAAAAACAAAGTATCTCAGTTGGTTACTGAGGTGTGCAGGCTACGGACCCTCTGGCATTACGAATTGGTTTGGAACCACTCCGCGAATTTTACATGAACTTAGCATTTATGCTAAGAAAACGCATGAAGGTTCACGCGCTTCAACCGTCAGTTGGATCGTTGCTTGTAAAGCCGCATTACCTATCGCGATTGAAAACATGATTACACTTCGCTTGGCTTTAGAGTCGCAGAGATTTCCAAGCCCCATCGCCAACGCGATTATTTGGCCAGTAGGTTTTGTGCTTCTCATTTTAGAGTCCTACCTGTACAAGACACTGATGCAGCATGGTTCTCCCATTGAGGTGGAGGCCGCCTCATCTTCTGAACGAGTCATTAACTTATGGAAAGATATTCCAATCAGTGCTGTCCTGTTTTGCGGGTGGGGCTGTATCACACAGGCTTTTCTCGACTTTTTCGCACTTAATTTTGGCATTGGCTCAGCGGTAGATTTTACTTCACTACCTTGGTATACCTTCTTGGTGATTCAACTGGTCATTGGACTCGTGTCATTGGCGGATGGCCTAGCCGATGGGTTGGGTACTAATGCGCAAGTGCTACGTAAAAACGGAATTCTGCCAAAAACGAATTTCATTCGTCATGATACCTGTTTAAAATCGCTAAGTTATGCTTTTCTCAGAAAAATCAGTTTATTGTCACCACCCTATATAACGTTAGGATATTTCGGAGGAATATTTGTTTCGACGCGGTCTTTATTTTTGTATTTTTCCGATGATCAATACCCAACAATAGCTAACAATATTGCCATAGCCGTTATGGCACTCAATCTTCCCTTTGTGTATGCCGATTATTTAGTAAATTTAACAAGAATGAATTATTTTTATTGGACGCTTGGTAAAAATCTAGATGTTCAACTTCATTGGTACACCTCACCCATTGGTAAGATATTAAGTGTATTTTCTTGGATAGGATACCATATTTACGGTGCTGGTTTTTCTTCAGGTGATCCAGTACAGGATCGCTTTGATTATTTGCGAATTTCTAAATTAATTTCAAGACCATTCATGTTGACAGGGATTGTGGTGAAGGATCTCTTACCGCTTTTTATGAATGATGGCATTAGCATTACTGTTGACACTATGCCATGGGCTAGCGTGCTCATTCCATTATTTGGGTATTTTGCTTTTTGTAATGCAAATTCGGAGTGGGAATCTTTTAATTATGTGCCTGCTGCAGATGCGTTACGTTATGACATGGGCCACTCTCTTTTTGCTGAACGCTTGAAAGTGAAACGACATGAGGTTCTTTCTTCGTCAGCTCCTGAGATAAATCGGTCTCTGGTCGTTTAACCGCTTTTTTTCAGCTTTATGAGCAGACGTTGACGCTTTAACGGTGAAAGGTGTTCGATATAGAGCTTTCCAATCAAATGGTCTAGCTCGTGTTGAATACATTTTGCCATGAAACCGTCAGCGTCAAATTCAAATGGTTTGCCGTATCGATCTTGGGCTCGGACGGAAATTTTTTTAGCACGTTTCACTTTGGCATAGACGCTGCGATCGTGTCCCACCGACATACAGCCTTCCTCTTCATAAGTCTCACCTTCATGATGTGTAATCTCGGCATTGATCAAGCAGAGTGGTTGATTTTTTTCCACTGAAAAATCAATCACAGTAATGTGTGGAGGATCAACAAGATCCAGTTGAGTGGCTGCTAACGCAGCGCAATTCTCGGATTGATAATGCGTTTCAAACATATCATCGATGATTTTTTGCAGAGCATTGTCAAACGTTTCAACTTTATGGGCTGCCATCTTTAAACGTGGGTCAGGGTATTGCAGGATACGCAGGACGGTCATTGCCGTGTTATCTCCGAAAAATAGGCTATCAAACTAACTGGTGCCGAGGAGAGGACTTGAACCTCCACAGGGTTTCCCCCACAAGCATCTGAAACTTGCGTGTCTACCAATTTCACCACCTCGGCAATTAAGGCCAATGGCTGACATTTATAATATGTTCAAAGACCCCAGTCAATTGGTTCGCGACCTTTCTTGATTAAGAGGTTATTGGCCATTGAGAAATGTTTGCAACCCAGAAATCCGCGATGCGCTGATAAAGGGGAGGGATGAGGAGATTTCAACACAGTGTGCTTTAATGTGTTGATTAAGTTCGCTTTTTTTTGCGCATGCGAACCCCACAATAAAAAGACGATACTTTCGGGATGTTCATTAAGACTACGAATGACTTGGTCGGTAAATGCTTCCCAACCAATTTGGCCGTGCGATTGTGGTTTGCCAGCCTCAACCGTTAATGCAGCATTGAGTAACAACACACCTTGTTTAGCCCATTTTTCCAGACAGCCATGCAAAGGAGGAGGAATCTGCAGATCGTTTTTCAACTCCTGATAGATATTCATCAGCGAAGGGGGTGGTTTGATGCCTGGTAAAACAGAAAAGGATAGGCCGTGGGCTTGGCGTGGACCATGATAAGGGTCTTGCCCTAAGATCACAACTTTAACATGTTCAAAGGGGGTTAACTTGAGGGCGTTAAAAATATTTTTTTGTTCAGGATAGATTATTTTTCCTTTGGCGCGTTCATCGTTGATGAACTGCAGAATTTTTTTAAAATAAGGTTTTTCTTTTTCAATGCCGAGCAAGGTTTTCCAGGATGACGATGAAGTTTTTTCCATTATTATTGACGCTTCCCACGTTAGCTGATGATGGCAATAGGATCAAAAAGCCCTATGGCTTTGAGCAGTTGCTGTAGTTTATCAGATTCCTTTACCCCAGCCAGCGGCCCTATTTGTACGCGATAAATAGGATGATGTAAATAATGCAGGGTTTGAATGACGATCCGTTGATGGGTGAGTTTTGCTAAGCGTGATTGCAATTGTGCAGCCAACATTTGTTTTCGAAATGCACCGACTTGCAAATAAAGGTGAGGTTTACGGGTTTGCGCTGCAAATTGAATGTGTTTTGTCGGCGCGTCGAACGTCAATGCAGTGACGTCCACGTGAGTGGTTCCTTTATCCGCATACCCCAATTTTTTTGCAGCAACGTAGGATAAATCGATAATACGTCCTGGCGCAAAGGGACCTCGATCATTGACCCTAACAATGACGGAACGCCCATTCTCAAGATTGGTGACGCGCGCAAAAACCGGGATAGGTAAAGTACGGCTAGCAGCGGTCATGGATAACATGTCATAGGGCTCACCGCTGGAAGTGGAATGGCCGTGGAATTTTCGTCCATACCACGAAGCGATGCCTTGCTCATGATAGCCGCGTGCACTTTTAAGCACGTAGTAACGTTTGCCCTCAATGACATAAGACGAAGGATTACCATAGTGGCTGAGTTTTAAAGGGTGAGGGACGGGGTCTTTGACTTTAGTGATGTCGACAGATTGAGTGGGTGGGCCATCAGGTATACCCTTATGTAAAGTGCTACAACTGGTCAGTAAGAGGGTTAACATGACGAACGAAATCAAGAGATGAATGTGCTTTGTCATGTTTTTGCTCTTCCTTTGGTGCGCCAATAATAATATTATCAATTTTTTTTTGCGAACACTATCGGAAGCGCATCATGACAGAAGATCTTATTTACGGTTTGCATGCGGTTGCAGCTTTATTGCGGGCGCAACCCCAATTAATTAAAACGTTGGTGGTGGTGGAATCTCGTTCGGAACAGCGGGTGGAGCCCCTATTGGCTTTAGCTGGACGACATCGTATCCCAATTAGATCGGTTTCTCGTGCTGAATTCAATCAACAGGTTGACGTCTCAGTGGTGCACCAAGGGATTGCCGCGATTTGCCATCGATTTACGGGCTTGGATGAATCTGTATTGCATGAAATTGTGAAAAATAGTGTCGCACCCAAACTTATTTTAATTTTAGATGGTGTACAAGATCCCCATAATTTGGGAGCGTGTTTGCGTACTGCCAATGGTTTTGGTGTACAAGCGGTGGTAACAACAAAAGACCGTGCGTGCGGTTTAACACCCGTCGTGCGCAAAGTCGCCTGTGGCGCTGCAGAAGTAACGCCTTTTATTCAAGTGACCAATTTGGCACGTACGTTAACCTGGTTGCAAGAACAAGGCATTTGGCTGGTTGGTATGGTGGGAGATACGGAAACTCGTTTGCAAGATATCGATTTTTGCATGAATACGGCTATTGTTATGGGTAATGAAGCCAAAGGGTTGCGACCATTAACGCGTAAACATTGTGATTATTTAGCGAGAATTCCAATGAAAGGCGCAGTAGAAAGCTTCAATGTGTCTGCGGCTACGGCGATTAGTTTGTACGAAGTGATGCGCCAGCGTGACATTGACAGCGTGACATTGACGGCAAATGAAATGGACTCGACCATTCTGATACGGCGTCATAAAATGCGCCAAGAGTGATGAAGGTTCATCATTCACATACAACGAATGGAGGAGTCCGAAATGAATGTTAAACGATTAGCAATAGATTTGGCAAAAGATGTTTTTCAATTATATGGAGTTAGTGAAAGGAAACAAACTGTGTTGGAGAAAAGAGTGAGTGGCCGCGATAGATTTGTACAATTTGTAGCGAAGATAGCTCCTTGTGAAATTGTTATGGAGGCTTGCGGAAGTGCAAATTATTGGGCGCGTGAATTTAGTAGATTGGGATGCGATGTCAAGTTGATTGCAGCACAGTACGTTAAACCTTATATTCAGCGGAACAAGAATGATTTTCGAGATGCTCGAGGCATTATG
>MGOZ01000047.1:11147-32148 GCA_001797285.1 Coxiella sp. RIFCSPHIGHO2_12_FULL_42_15 | reverse complement strand
CAATGATTTTTTTATTACTGTTGAAGGTAATAAAAAAGGGTATTGGATTAATTCTTTTAATCAGCAAGAGGGAGATCTCATCGACCTATGGCGTATTAAACGAAAAACAAGCGTCGCCGAGGCGACTTTCTCTGCGAAGCAATGGTTAGGGATTGGTGATGCAAATTTAATAGCACCAGCGACAAAAAACACAGCGATATTCAATCTGAATGATTATGCGAGACTGCAAGAATGTTCGTCATTAGTAGAAGATCTCAAAAAAAATCATAAAATAAGCTTTGATACTCTTAATCAGTTTAAATTGCATCAACAAAGTGATTGGTTAGTCTTTCCTTATTTTAAAAAAGATTTCGTAAAGCAAATTAAGATTGCTTATTTTTTTGATTTAATTATACCGATTAAAGAGGAATATCAATCGAAAAATCAAACGACTTTATTTGGTTGGCAAGCATTATCGGATGATGCGCGCACAGTGGCGCTCACGCTCAATGAAATTGACGCTATGTCGCTGCATCAATATGGCATTCCCAGTTTAGCAATCCCATTGACTGAAAATTTGCGTCAAGCATTGACCTGGTTACCTCAAGAATACGATGATTTAAGCATTTTTGATAAAATTTATTTTTGCTGGCATGAAAATAATAAAACACAAGCTTTAACGAATGCACTACGCGAGCGATTAGGCAGGCATCGGTGTTATCAAGTTCAACTCCCTCATGAATCTGCTAATGCTTGTTTGCGAAATGGAATAGAGCAAGCGAATATTCAGAAATGTTTTACGCATGCAAAAACATCTGATCCCAACGAGCTAAAACCTGCAATGGATTATACAGATGATGTTATTAGGCTCGTTACTCAAGATAGACAGCACGTTAACGCTTATGAAACACCATGGCAAAAATGCCGCGGACGTATTCATTTTAGACCCAATGAATTATCGGTTTGGACTGGCATTAATGGTCATGGTAAAAGTCAGTTGCTGGGTTACCTTATGCTGCATTTTATGCAGCAAGGCGCAAAAGTCTGTGTTGCAAGCTTGGAATTAAAGCCGGAGCGTGTACTATTGCGTCTAGATCGTCAATTACATGCGACCAACACATTGAACACAGAGAATATTCGATCAGCACAAAATTGGTACCACGATCGATTATGGTTGTTTGATTTGGTTGGTGCTACGAAAATCCAACGTTTACTATTTGTGTTTGAATATGCACGGCAACGCTATGGTATCGATGTTTTTTTAATTGACTCAATGATGAAATGTGGAATTGCCGAAGATGATTACAATACCCAGAAACAATTTACCGAACAATTATGCGATTTTAAAAATAGCCATCCTTGTCATATCCATTTGGTTACCCATCCTCGCAAAAGCCAAGATGAAAATTATCTTCCTAACAAAATGGATATTAAAGGCACTGGTAGCATTACTGATTTAGCGGATAATGTTTTTACAGTATGGCGCAATAAAAATAAATCACTCGGTGAACCTGATGCCATACTGCAATGCGATAAGCAACGCAACGGTGAGTGGGAGGGGAAAATATCACTGTGGTTTGATTCTGTGAGTTTACATTATCTTGAAACAGTACAATCTATCTCAACACCACTATTTGAAAATTCAAAAAATATTGACGATTTGGGTGACGACACTATTCCAGCAATTAAATCATCACTCCATTCATCGAATGAGGCTATTGCGGCATAAATATTTTATTTTTTCAGAAGCAAACGGTTAGCGCTTTTTCCCGCCCACCACCACCTTCCTATTTTTGCTAAAGCAAAAATTCCCTGACCCCACCCTCACCACGTCTGAGAGACGTGAGAGGGCGGGGTCAGGTATCGGAAGGTGAGTGGGCGGTGGGTAATATAGTGAGACGAAGCAACAAGTGGTTTAAGATGTTTAATTTTTTAGGTTAGTGATGGCAGGTGATTAGAATAGATAAAGGAGATGATTGATTAAAAATCGGCTCTATTTCTGGAGCGAAACTAATTTTTTTACTTGATTAGTGAGTTGCTAGATGGACAATCCCTCGTTGGAAACTAGTGCACCAATCTGTCCTAAGGGTCAGCGCACGCTATTTAAATGGAGAACTGCATAAGCATTTTATCAGATGGTTCCCAGGAAATCAAAATCCCCGTGGCAAGCCACGGGGTATTTTTCCCGTTATAATTTCGCCTGCGCGAAGCAAGTTCGCGCGACGGCGACCAAAGGGGAGCATTCGCTTGCTCCCCTTTGGAAACCCCATGGCGAGAAGTCCCGCGGCAAGCCGCGGGGAATCAAGTTTAATATCAAGAATCAAGAAAATGCATCGAACGGGTTAAAAAATGCGGCATGATATTTTGTCAATATGACCCCCGAGATTTTTATGGTCTCGTTGATTGATTCGATAATTGATTTTGGATGACTGCTTGGGGTAACTGTGGTAATAATATTCATCGGCGCTTCCTTTTGCTTGCTGTTTTTTTTCAAAACAAACATACGCGAATTGGAAGCGTTTTTTAATTAAATTAATGTGTTATCTCTTAGCTTAGTGCCATTGACCTCCTGCTCGATTCTAACAAATATGGAGATGCCATGAGAACACCAACATTATTTTGCCATCAAATTAAAAGAGATAAATTAGAGGCTGTTAAAGATTTTATATCACTGTGTTTGACTGAAAAACGCAGTGAATATGAAGAGTTACTGCGACGCTATGATTTAAATGACACGCGTTGGTGGTTTCATAATTTGAACGGCATAGATTATCTTATGTTTACTCATGATATGGGGCCAGAAGGATTTCAAAAGCTCAAGCAGTGGTCAAAGTCTAATAGCGCATTTGATCACTGGTTTGAGGCTCAGTTAAAGGATTTATTCATAAGTGACTCATCGAATCATCAGCCTTGCTTTTTTAATTTCATAATAGTGGCATAAACCTAAATTCTGCAGTTGAACACCGCCCTGCGATTCAAAAACAACGCATAATGAGATCGTTTATTAAAATTTTTGAAAGCGCGGTATAACACTCGCCGCATTCGCTCTTTCAAACTTAACTGCTCCGCACAAGGCTTCAGTGTTTTAAAAAAATCACTTAAGCAGGAGAGCGCTACTTAAACCTTTTTAAATTTTGCGTGGTTGCTATTCACTTGAATAATTTTGTGTCCAGCATGTTGAATTTGCTTACCCACCACATGCAATAGAAGCGGTCTTGATGTAATCGCTTCTAAATGATGATCAGGTTCGATGAGTCCAGCTGTGACCGTCAGGAAACATTACGTTATAGCCAAATAACATTTCTTTTAATAACACTACGCCTCCCTCTTACGACCCGTGTTTAATCACAATATAGAATTCCGTTACTTTTTTGCTGGGATTTGCAACCGTATGTGGTGCTTTTGCATCGAAATACAGACTGTCTCCCTCCGCTAAGTGGTAGCGCTCATCATTAATCGTGAGATCTAGGTGGCCTTTCATGACAAGAACGTATTTTTCGATAGTCGCCGTGGATTGATCTCCCAGAGATTTTTTTATTACCATGCCTGCCGGTATTTCGACGTGCAACCAATCCAACTTTAACCCTTCAAAAACGGGCGATATGTTACGACGCTTAATCCCTTGTGGATCTTCCCACACGGCTTGCTGCGCTTTAGTCAATTGAATTACTTGCCCTTTATAGGAAGTATGCAACATTTCCGAGAGGGATTTTCCTAGCGCGTTAGCTAAACGCCCCGCCATATCGAGCGTTGGCTGAACTTCGTCGCGTTCAATTTTACAAATCATGGACTTGCTCACTTCCGCTTTGGTGGCAAGCTCCTGCATACTAAACCCAAGCTGGATACGTAACTCTTTCACTTGTTTGGCAAAATAACTCATTGTTTTTAAATCCTAAATAATATAATAAACATAATATTATAATATAATAAACAAATCGCTTGCGCTACTTTTTGCCATCGTTTATTATAAGAAACATAAAATTTATAATGGTAAACGCGGCGGGGCTATGCAATCGATCAATCGAATTTTCAATCCCTTATTTGTTCAAAGCAACCGGTATCTCCTTATTTTTCTGGTTTTATTCTTACTTCCCATCTCGGGACTTTCCACGGATATTTTTGTTCCGTCCCTACCCGCGTTAAAGCTCGATTTTGCCACCCAACAATCCTTAGTGCAATTAACCATAACCGCCTATATGTTAGGTCTTGGCATTATGCAATTTTTTGCGGGTCCCATCTCCGATAGTTTTGGTCGTCGCAAACCGTTTTTAGGGTCCATGCTTTTTTATATTATTACCAGTCTTTGGATTCCCTTTTCACATTCTATTTATGAAATTGTTGTGTTGCGTGCATTGCAAGGAGCGGCGGTGGCCATTTCCGTTGTGCCCTTACGTGCGATTGTGGCGGACTTATTTAAAGGACATGAGTTTCAAAAGATCTCCAATACCGTTGCGTTGGCTTGGTCGATCGGACCGATCATCGCTCCCTTTATTGGAGGTTATCTGCAACACTATTTTGGTTGGCAGGCTTGTTTTTACGCGTTAACCATTTATAGCGCCATCGGTTTTATAGCGATTTTTCTTTTGATGCCAGAAACCAGCGCGCATCGTCATTCTTTTCACTGGATTTCCATTGCAAAACGTTACCGCGAAATACTGACGCATAAAAAATATTTGGCGGCGGTGATCATGAATGGTTTGCTGTATTCCATGGTAATTTTATTTTCGGTTATCGTGCCCTTTCTGACAAAATCACTTTTGCACTATAACGCAATTCAATTTGGTCATCTGGCTTTATTGATTGGCGTTGCGTGGGCGCTCGGCAGCATAGTCAATCGTTTTATGATTCATTGGGATTCTCGCAAAAAAGTCACCCTTTTTTTAAGTGCCATGTTAATTCTTAACGTCATACAACTGCTGTATTTATTTTTATTTCCTTTTCATATTACGATTTTCATGACATTAAATTTTATTTTCTTTTTCTTTGGCGCGATTGTGTTAACCAATAATTTTTCGTTCGCTTTAGCGTTATTTCCACACGCGAATGGCAGTGCTAATGCTTTATTTGGTGCGTTTGTTTTCTTGATTCCAACAGGAATTTCATTGTTGGGTACTTTACTGAAAACATCATCGGCACTGCCCATGACGTTTGCTTTTTTTATTATCGTGATTCTCTGTCTAACATTCAGCACGCTCCTGAAAAAAGGGCCAGCGCACGCTATTTAATTGACGCTTAATATTTTTCCTAGATACATGAGAAAAATCCTTTTCTTCGGCCTGATCATAAACCATTTAAATGCAATAGAGTCACCATGGATAAACGCTTTTTCTATGACAACCCATTGCATCAATCGTGATAATACAACCCGACAAAACTAATGTTTTTAGTAACTGCGGAATGGCCGTAATTTCGGATGTTTGGGAGCACGCTTACTATATTAGTACCCGCAACGATCGCCCTAAATACGCCAGCAATTTTTGGCAAGTGGTTAATTGGGATTTTGTAACAGCGAATTTAAAGAAAATTTAGACAACGGCTCCCCTGGATCAGGCGTAAGCTGGTATTCCCCTCCCAGATTGCGCTACCTCCTGCGATGAGGTAACAAAATGAGATACTGCTTTTGAAGCTCCTCTTTGTCGGCCCTGATTGAATAGCCCAGCTCCCAGCAAAAGACTCGTCGCACAAACCGCCACACCAACGGCTCCTATAATAAGAGCAGCAGCAGAAACAGGAGCAGAAGCACTCATAAGCGCTATGAGTAGTATAGAGTAAGGAATTAAAGCTATCCCTCCTGCACCCATCAGAAGCGCACCGAAAACTCTCTCTCGAGGACTTGATCTTCCTTGTAGGTGACCAGCAAACTTAAGACACAAAGCCCCCGCTTCCTTCCGAGTCTGGATGCTAGGATTATTCAGATCGTTTTGACTTTTTTGATCATTAAACTGAATAAAACAAACGCAATTCAAAATGAACAGATAAAATTTATGATCCGGTTCTTTTTGAGCCTCGAGTGCTTTTTTTACGCATTTTGCCACCTCTTGGGCAGCTGGATTTTCACAGCTCATTAACCTACAAATTCTATCACCAATTTTATTTTTTAAATCGTTTAGTTCAGATATTAAATATTCCTCTTGGGCTTTGAGTCCAGGGTGGTTAGTCAAGCGGAAAATTTCTCCATGACTATCCCTATCCAAATGTGTCTCATTAATAAGTGAGCGAATCATTGCTAGCATATGAGTATCCGAACGATCATCATCAGCACTTACCCAAAGAAGTGCGCATAAGTAGTCAAATTTCTCACGATGAGCCTTATCTGCTAACTCGGCTGATTCAATGATATTCCTAATGAGATACAGCCAATAACGAGTTGTTTTACTCTGGTTGTTGGGGTGATCTTTTTCAAACACATCTAACTTATCTTTTATAGAACGAACGAGACCGCTATAAAGAGTCTCTGGATTATTTTGCAAGTCATCCAGAAATTTCTGGGCTTTTGGGAGATGCTCGTTCGCCAAAGCAAGTTGTGAACGCCATTCTTTTTGTTCTTTTACGAGCTGATCATACTGCACTTGTGTTGAGGCAATACTTTCTTCTATCGCTTTTTTTTGAGTTTTTAATGTGCTGGTTTGAGCACTTGTTATTACATGAGTGCACAAACCGCTTATCAGCATGCAGCAACCCATTCCTACTTCAACATCGCCAAGAGTACCTTCTCGATTTTCTCCGTCAACAACCATGACAGTTCCAAGAACTGAATCTGTGGAAGCACTTGAATTCCCTGATTCTAATTTGGATATTTCCTGTTCGAGCCTCTTAAGTTGTTGCCAACGCGGCTCCAAAAAAACTAAAAGCTTTTTAATTTCGCTTTCATGAGCGTCTAGTTGATCTGGAAGGGCCTCTTTCCATCTTTCCCATTCTTCAACATTCTTACTCGTATACAAAATTAAAGAGTCATCGCTCATCACAGCCTCCAAATGAAATTAAAAAAACAAGCTCATTTTACCACTCCTTTTTTTAACTTCACTCAACATTCCCGTTGCACACGACCATTTTTATGGGACTCAGGATTATTTCCATTAAAAGAGGATGAAATAAATGAACGCGTCGCTAAAATTGAAGGGCCAGCGCATAAAATTAACTTGAAAAGTAGCACATAGGTAGCTTTTTCATTTTTTTCTGGAAGGGGGGGAAGCCGCGAAGGCTTGATTTTATTGGCTCCTCGGGAGGGATTTGAACCCCCGACCAAGTGATTAACAGTCACCTGCTCTACCACTGAGCTACCGAGGAGCGTCAGAGTGAGGTATAGTAATCGGCTTAAGTGTTAGGGTCAATAGGAATCATCAAAATCAAAATAAATGAAGTAGTTAAATGCTATACTCTGCTGCTCCCCTCTAAAAAACCCCGCACAAAACTCCCCCTTGACGTTCCCCCATGGTTTCAAGCATAAGCATTTTTTTTTGTGAGAATCGCTCGGGGTTACTTCTGTAACGCTTTTGCAATCCGATTTGCTGCTTTGCTTAAGGCTTCATGACTCACTGCATAAGAAAATCGAATGTAACCTGGCATGCCGAACCCTGTGCCAGGAACAGTGGCGACCTGTGCATGATCAAGCAAATAAGTCGCAAATTCGACATCGTCTTTTAAGCCGAGTTTTTTTATTGCTTTTTCAACGTTAGGAAATAGGTAAAAAGTTCCATCCGCTGGGCCAACTTCAATGCCAGGAATATTTTTCAGATCTCGTAGCAGTTGATCGTGACGAGTTTTGAAGGCATTAAACATAAACTGCAATTGCGCACGATCGGTATTCAGCGCAGTGACTGCTGCTTTTTGTGCGATGGAATTGCAGCTACCGCTATTTTGAGATTGAATGGTATTCATAGCATCAATAATATCGACAGGTCCTGCCGCGTAACCGATTCGCCATCCTGTCATTGCATAGGCTTTGCTAACACCATTAAAAACTATCGTGCGATTTCGCAATTCTGGACAAGCCGTTAAAATATTACAGAAATGCTTCATGCTCCATAAGATGTATTCATACATGTCATCGGTGGCGATTATCACTTGGGGGTGCTTTTTCAATACCTCAGCGAGCGTTTTCAATTCTTCTCGTGAATACGCTTTACCCGATGGATTATTGGGGCTATTGAGAATAAACATTTTGGTTTTCGGCGTAATGGCAGCAGCGAGTTGTTGTGCGGTGATTTTAAAATTTTGTTGGTGATTGGCCGTGATATAAACGGAAGTTGCACTGGCCAGTTCAACCATCGCAGGGTAAGAAACCCAGTAAGGTGCTGGAATAATGACTTCATCGCCAGGATTCAACAGGGCTTGACATAGATTGTATAAGCCGTGTTTGACACCATTAGAAACCGTTATTTCGTTAGAGGTATAAGTGAGCTGATTGTCGCGTTGTAATTTATTGATAATGGCGGTTTTTAGATCGGGGATGCCATCGGTGGCGGTATATTTGGTAAAACCGTCTTGAATGGCTTTGATGGCCGTCGCTTTGATGAAATCGGGGGTATCAAAGTCCGGTTCGCCTACACTTAAATTAATGATATCCTTGCCTTCACGACGTAACTGGGTGGCGCGCGCATTGACGGCCATGGTTACGGAGGGTTGAACGGCGTTACTTCGATCAGATAGGGTGGGATTCATTAGGATGACCTCAAGACTGAAAATTAGACTTGCCATTATATAACAATAGGTACGGGTTTCGCGATGAAAAAATTTGTTTTACATTCGAATTACCAACCGAGTGGCCATCAGCCACAAGCGATTACTCAATTAATTGAAGGCCTATCACAGGGATTAGCGTATCAAACTTTACTGGGAGTCACAGGATCCGGTAAGACCTTTACCATTGCGAATGTTATTGCAGCAGTGCAACGACCCGCACTGATTTTAGCGCCAAATAAAACACTGGCCGCGCAATTTTACGCAGAAATGCGTGAGTTTTTCCCTGAAAATGCCGTTGAATATTTTGTTTCATATTACGATTATTATCAACCAGAAGCGTATGTTCCTTCGACCGATACTTACATTGAAAAAGATGCTTCGATTAACGAGCATATTGAGCAAATGCGATTGTCCGCTACTAAAGCTATTTTAGAACGTAAAGATACTATCATTGTCGCAACCGTTTCAGCGATTTATGGTTTGGGTGATCCTGATGCGTATTTATCGATGGTTTTGCACGTCAGTCGTGGTGAAGCACTCGATCAACGAAAAATTTTAAAACGTTTGGCGGAAATGCAATATATGCGTAATGATCTTGCACTGGCGCGTGCGACGTATCGGGTGCATGGTGATGTTATCGATATTTTTCCGGCAGACAGCGAACGTGAAGCGGTGCGAATCGAATTATTTGACGATGAAGTTGAAAATATCAGTCAATTTGATCCTCTAACGGGAGAAGTGACGCGCGTATTACCGCGTATAACGATTTTTCCAAAAACACATTATGTCACACCGCGTGAACGCATTTTAGAGATGATCGATCAAGTCAAGTTGGAATTGCGTGCACGTTTATCTGAGTTGCATACCGCCAATAAATGCGTGGAATACCAACGTCTTGAGCAGCGAACGCATTTCGATCTGGAAATGATGATTGAATTGGGTTACTGCAGCGGTATTGAAAATTATTCGCGTTATTTATCTGGTCGTAATGCCGGTGAACCACCGCCCACGCTTATGGATTATTTGCCACCGGAAGCGTTACTTGTTATTGATGAATCGCACGTCACAGTGCCGCAATTGGGGGGTATGTATAAAGGGGATCGTGCCCGAAAAGAAAATTTAGTGAATTATGGTTTTCGTCTACCTTCCGCATTAGATAATCGACCATTGCGTTTTGATGAGTTTGAAAAAATCATGCCGCAAACGATTTTTGTGACGGCCACTCCCGCCGATTATGAAAAAACCCACAGCGATGCTGTGGTAGAATTGCTCGTGCGACCAACGGGTTTGGTGGATCCACGTGTTGAAATTCGATCGGTAAAAACGCAGGTCGATGATTTATTATCAGAGATTCGTAAACGTGTCAACGTCAATGAGCGTGTGCTAGTCACGACATTAACCAAACGCATGGCGGAAGATCTCACGGAGTATTTATCCGATCACGGTATTAAAGTCCGTTATTTACATTCGGATATTGAAACGGTGGAACGTGTGGAAATTATTCGTGATTTGCGCCTAGGGGCATTTGATGTTTTAGTCGGTATTAATTTATTGCGTGAAGGCTTGGATATTCCCGAAGTTTCGTTGGTAGCTATCTTGGATGCGGATAAAGAAGGATTTCTTCGTTCGGAACGTTCACTCATTCAAACCATTGGTCGGGCCGCACGTAATATGCATGGCACAGCTATTTTGTATGCGGATAAAATCACGGGTTCAATTGAACGTGCATTAAGTGAAACGGATCGCCGACGTAACATCCAAGAAATATATAATCAAAAACACGGCATTACTCCTAGAGGTATTGAAAAATCCATTAAAGATATTTTAGAGGGCGCACGTGATCAGGGTGAAAAAAGACATTTTGTTAAGCGTGCCCAGCAAGTGGCAGAACAAGAACTGCGTTATTTGCAAATGTCACCTAAGGAGTTAGCAAAAACCATGAAAACATTGGAAGCTAAGATGTTTGAGCACGCACGTCATTTAGAATTTGAGGAAGCCGCAAAAATCCGCGATAAAATTGCAGAAATTCAGCGCGGCGTTTTGGAATTGGAGAAATGAATTCTTCATCAATGTCTTGTTCAACCCAGGGATAATTTTCTGTAACGAAGGATAACACGGGTCCTGCTGCCTGCAGGTGTCCCGTCGTGCTCGCTTCGCTGCACGCGCCGGGAGCCCTCCTTCCGGCGTCACCCGCTCTGGATATACCGAGTTTTAAAAAATGGGCCCTTACAAAGATTAAGTAAAAATTATTCGACCTGGTTAATATTTAGTTAACAATGGAGGTGTACCATTTTCGTCATACATTGATTTGAGTGAGGCCTGTCATGAAAAGTGCACTATCGTTTAAACAAACTTTATTTTCTCCTCTCCCGTTAGAACTTAAGGAGAAGATTGTCTCCCACCTACAAGGGTCTAACCTTGAAGTGATTGAGAATGAAACCACACCTGAGCAAAAAGAAAAAGTCATTGCACTGAAATCCTATCATCTGATGAGTGATTTTGATAGCGAAGGTCAGCAAACGTATTTTCTGGGTTTTGCTAAAAAAAATGTTGATGGGTGCATGGAGTATGTAAAAGTACCGCTTAATCAAAAAAGTGCTTTTTATCGAGTCATCACCCAAGATCCGGAGCTCATTTCCAAGCTAAAACAGCTAAAAGAAGACGACCCCTCACTCGATCGATTCATACGACATTACCTGGAGGAAGCTGTCAAAGCAGCAGGGGGCATCGTTAAATCCCATTTAGTGGATAGAGTGCAAATGGTTTTAGTTTGTCAGGAGGCATATGCACTGGTGCACGATCCCCTCAAGCAAGAACTCTTCCAAGAATTTTTATTTTATGTGGCGTTGGGTGCACAAGAACGCGCTGAATCAATTTTAAAAGGTTTTCCCGAATTTTTGTTGTCCACTTACAAAGGCGATGTCAAAAGCGTTTCAGAAGAATTAATGTTTCATGATGCTACAGCGTTTCAATTAGCTGTGCGTAATGATGATTGGCACATGTATAAAATGATGCTGAACCATATTCCCGAAGGCCAACAAGAAAGATTCAAAACCGATTTGCATGGACAACTGCAAGCACTCGAAGCACATGGGCTTTCGTATACCCTTGACAGGTTGAACCTTTGTGGATTGAGAGTGCTAGAAGCAAACCAACAGCCCAACCCTGAACCTACAGAGGCGCAAATAAAAGAGGCATGTGATGGCAATGCGTATCACTTAATTCTGCATCGAGATGAAAAAGGGAGAATAACGCAGGTTGAACTTGGATTTTGTCATTCAGTAGAGGGTCAGTATGTACGTCGCCCCTTATCAGAGGGTGAATTACAACGCTTTGTATTGGATCTTAATCATGCTTCTTTTTTTCAGCGAGAGAAGGGTTTTGCTCATAAGGTTGTCCGGCACAAGCCCCTGTTACGGTTAGCTGAAGTAGAAATAAATCAGTTGGGCGGTAACACGAAGATTAGCGAGAATAAAACGTTAAAAGATCACATTGACCTTCTTTTGGCCGCTTACCAGGGGTATGACCGTGTTCGGCGTACACATGTTCCTCTGACGGCTTTAGTCGAACAATGGTGTGTGGTCGTTGGCCGATGTCAACGACTCTGTTTTGAGGCCCCCTTGTTGGCACAGTACTGGATGAGCCCAGACATCGATCGGTGGCAAGTCCAAGGAGCGTCAAGTTTTAAAGGGTGTCTGCGGCCGGAGGGAGCGCCTCACTTTTACGATGGTATTTCGCTGTTTCCTTTTGATGCTTCTTTTGCGGATAATTATGCCGTTAGCCGTGGTGTTGCTCCTAAAAGCGCCGCCCCTTGTCGTTGGGAGGGGGTGTTTATGCCGCATGGTACGATGGCCGAATTTGGCAGACCTGCGAGGTTATTGGATTATTTTTGTCAAGTCGCTCGCGAGAACAGGCAGGGCTTAAGCGGTCGCCTGGTGACGATGCCCCCGCGCCTTGGGGACGCTGCTCCGTGATGTAAGGACTGCTTCGTGGATGTTTGCAAGTATGGTTAACAATTCTGCGCAAAATCACGCTTACAGCCTTCGCCTGTCGCCGTCCAAACGATGCGATGTTGAATGATTTTTGGGGTTAAAATATAAGTGTGATGGGACGTGATGCCGTAAGCAGCACGAGGTGTTGCGGTAATAATACCGTGCTGTACGATCACGGTAGCGAGTGCCCCTGTACCGTGAGTGATATTTTCTGGAATGCCATGTTGCCCCCCATAGCACGCGTTTATATTTCCATTTTGGTTTTGAATACACTTGGTCACCGCGGATTGATAACCTTCCGCAGCGGTGACTACCGCTTGATAATAGAATTGTCGTTTGTAATGCACATAGGTTGGAATAGAAATGGCAATCAGGGCGGCCGTGATGGCGACACTGATTAACAACTCCATGAATGTAAATCCGAGTGAACGGTGATATTGCATATTTTCTCAAGATTCCCTATACGTGAACCGGTCGATTTTGAGTATATAGTTCCAACGTTATTTGGGCAATTGGCTTTTTCAGCTTTTCTTTTTTTAGAGATATAGCTTTTCAGATAAATATTTTGGTGAAAATGATCATGCCATTAGAAGTCAACCCTCTCCTAGCCTCTCCCGCAGGCGGGAGAGGGAAGCTCGAAAGTGAGCACCATTGCCGGTAAGATAATTAAAATAGTTTATTTTTACCAAAATATTTATCTGAAACACTATACTTGAAATTTGAATTACTCGTTATAATGTCGCTTACAACTGCTTCATGAAAAAAACACAGGGAGGACGATCATTGTTACCACACGTTGATTTAACGCATTGGGTTGAAATTATTGGGTACGTCGGGATTTTGTCCATTATTTTTTTAGAAACGGGTTTGTTTCTTGGTTTTTTTCTTCCGGGCGATAGTTTGTTATTTACGGCAGGATTTTTAGCGTCGCAACGAATATTTAATATTTGGATTTTAGTTCCTACCGTTTTTATAACGGCCATTTTGGGATATCAGTTAGGTTACTGGTTTGGGAAAAAATTTATTTCTTGGCTTTTGCAGCGCAAAGAATCGTTTTGGTTTAAACGTCGTTATCTCGAACAAACAAAAGCTTTTTATGATAAACACGGTAGTAAGGCATTAATACTGGGGCGTTTGATGCCGATCATTCGCACTTTTGTGCCAATTGTGGCGGGCATGGTTGGAATGACGCGGGGGCGTTATTTATTTTTAAATGTTGTCGGTGCACTAGCATGGGTCGGTGGAATTATGTTGTTAGGTTATTACGTGGGTCAAGCGATTCCAAATGCAGAACATTACATTTTCCCGATCGTGCTTGCCATTATCTTTTTGTCAATTTCTCCCGGTCTTTGGCGCTATTGGCACAGAAATTCTCGGTGAAGGATCAGGGTTGGCTTCTAATGGCACGATCATTTTCACCAAAATATACTAAAAGCGTTTCAAAATTAGGTGTCTCAGATGACCAACAGGAATTTTTTTTAACGCAGAGACGCAGAGGTGCAAAGAACGCAAAGGGAAGAATAATATTTAATGTTCTAGAATGGATTAGAATAATATTCTTCCTTTGCGCCTTTG
The DNA here is from genome assembly GCA_001797285.1 of Coxiella sp. RIFCSPHIGHO2_12_FULL_42_15. Taxonomy (GTDB): domain Bacteria; phylum Pseudomonadota; class Gammaproteobacteria; order Coxiellales; family Coxiellaceae; genus 2-12-FULL-42-15. The sequence goes on along the minus strand of MGOZ01000047.1, from coordinate 17,920 downwards.
TACCTCTGCGTCTCTGCGTTAAAAGAATAACTCAGCGCTGGCAGAGGGTTGTGGCAAAGCCTAATTTCCAAACGCTTGCAGTATACTTATCTGAAAAGCTATAGCTCAATATCGTTTTTCTTTTGCGGCATCAAAATATGGATATGTTTTCCCATCGATCAACAGTAATTTGGAATACAAATCAATCGTATATTTTGTTTTGCTCTTATCAATGTCTTTGCCATTAGGATTGGTGGCGAGTTGGTACTGTAAGCCCATCGCGGGTTCTTTGGGTTTTGTATGTAGTTTTAACACGGTGAAATCATCGACGGATTTACCATTTTTCAACGCTTCTAAAAGAGGGCGGCCATCGGTGTTGGGCAACTTTAAATTTAATAAATACGCGATGGTGGGTGCCACATCGATGTTGCCGCTGGGCAGTGGATCAATGAATTGAGTTTTGAAATCAGGACCTATAGCCAGTAAGGTGTTGTGCACATCGGTGCGACTAAAGCTACCGTGCATGCCTCGGTTGATGCCACCGGTGCTAAATTCTATCCCTGTGATTGCGGTTATTGTGCCGTTATTATCGTAACTGGAACCGGCAATAATATCGGGATTACGTCGCGATTTATTTTGAATGTGTATTAACGACATCGGTAATGTACCAGGCAATTGAGTGTAACGATCATCGACAAATACAGCACCGAACTCTTGTCGGCTTTGTAAATAGCGCGTGAGTTTTTTGATGAGATCCCTTTGGTGTGAAGGTACGTAAAAGTAAGTACTGCCGCCATTCGCAGCGACGATAATGGCATCAGAGGGTAATGGATGAGGAACTTTGTAAGAAGGCGTTGTGTATAAACGACCGCGATGCTCGTTGCAAACGGTGCCTTCTTTGTCAAATAACGGAGGATAAATGAGTTCGCCGTTTTCTTTAATTCCCGATAATACCGGGTCATATTGGCAACCTAAACCATCATAAGCGTGAAATCCAGCACGAGTGAGTAAATCCGCGGGGCGAAAATCACCAGAAACCGAAAAACCATTCACATCGAGAACGCTGACCGTGCCGTTGTGGATATAACGCAGTGGAAATTGCGACAAGGGGCCTGAAACATTACTGTGGCTGTGATCAGAAGCGATAATAATGTCGGTTTGCGACAGGCTATGGTTCGCCTTTAATTTTTGCAGTAGTTGGCCTAACAGCTCATCTTGATCATGCAGTGCGGTGTAATAACTGGGGCTACCCACACCGTAATTATGCTCGGTGGTGTCGGGATTGCGTAACCAAATAACGCTTAAATTAGGATGTTCCATGGGAAGAATTTTATTAAGGTACGTTTTCATTAAATATTGGTTAGCACGACTGTAGGGAGAAACGGTGGTCGCGGTGGGATCGGAAGTGACATTGTCTGGATACATGAAATCATCCTTTAAACCAAGCGCATTGCCTGAAATCGCTTTTAGCGTGGCGATTTTTCCAAACGCGGTTGGGTCGCCATTATCGGCAGTGAGAACCAGTTCCCCTTTTTTATAGGCGATGGGTGATAGTATTGGTAACGGATAATTTTCTTTTTGCAAAATTTGGGCGAATTCCAGTGGATACACGTGTCTTTCGTCCATATTAATGCCTTTCATACCGCTTTTTTGCCGATAATCTTGAATAAACGCGGCGCCTGTTTTACCGATGGTTGCTGTTTTTAGATGAGCGGCTTGTGCAATGGAAAACAACGTGGATACTTCAAATAGCGGATCGTTTTTTTCAGGTTGATTCAAATCTAATAATATGCGGTAATCTTCGGTAAATACGGGGGCATTAAAATTCACAGTATTGCCCTGTGCATCAATACCCGAAGTGCGGGGATTCCACAACGTGTTGCCATAAAATCCCGTTTTTCCAGCAAGATCACCCGTTGCAAAACTCGCCGCATTCATCATCGTGAAAGTGGGATAACTGGAATGATTATCGGAAAACCAGGTGCCTTGTGTTTTGAGTTCGTAAAGGTGAGGCGTATTTTTTTTAGAAATGCTATCAGGACGTAAACCATCCCAAACAAAAAGAACAATATGTTTAGAAGGTAGTGTTGCGGTTGCAAGAGCCGTTCCCCATAAAAAGGTGCCAACGACGAAAAAAATAAAAATCCCTGGGCTTACGCCCAGGGTATTTTTCCTATATGAATTTCGCCTGCTCGGGAAACCCTTGCGGACGGCGACAAAGGGAGAGAATTCGCTTTCTCCCCCTTTGGAAACCCCCATTGCGTAAAGCTCCTGAGCTAACGCCCAGGGTTTGAGGATATAATTTTGTAAGCGCAAAGACATGACATTTTTTCCTATAGTTTTGGTCCTCGAAAGAGGATATTGTTATCCTCAGCAGAGTGACGAAGACGGACTTCGCCACTGATAAAATGTTTTATTTCTCCTTGCTGGGTTTGCACGATGAGTTCTCCTTGAGCGGAAATACCTTGCATAATGCCATGCATTTCTCCTTGAGCATTGATCACGGTGACGGATTGGTTGCGCATGCTGTCACGTTGTTGCCATTCTGATAAAAATGGACTGAGTCCGAGTGTTTCAAATGTTTTGGTAGTGGAAAGTAATTCATTCAGCAGCAATCCTGCTAATTTATTACGTTCAAGAGGTTGAGACGTTATTTCAGTGAGATGTGTCCATGGTTGAGTGATACCTTGACCGAGCGGTGCAGGCATATAAAGATTTAGGCCAACACCAATAATGACTGAGCAGCGCCGGTGTGATTCAGCAATGAGATCAATTAAAATTCCCGCTAATTTTTTTTGTTGCCACAACACATCGTTGGGCCATTTCAACGTGACGTCATTGGTAATGCCGTATTGCGCGAGTGCTTTAATCACTGCAACACCAATACCAAGGCTGAGTCCAATAATTTCACTCGGATCTTTATTAAAATGATACACAAGTGATAGCGCGATGTTTGAACCAAACGGTGAAATCCAACATCGACCTGAGGTGCCGCGACCCGCGGTTTGATGTTCAGCCATGCAAGCCAATGTATGTGCTGGTTTTAGTTTAGCAAGTGTTAGCAGATATTCATTCGTGGAATCGATTGTGGTTAATAAAATCAATTCATCTAACTGGTTTGCGTTGGCAGGTTGCAGGTATGGCGTTATCACGGTGGGGTCGAGTAATTCGATCGCTTGTGGTAATCGATAACCTTTTCCGGTGACGGCATGCAGCTCAATGCCGATTTTCTCCAGTTGTCGTAACGCTTTCCACACACCACTGCGTGTGATGGAAAGTGCCCGACCGAGTTCTTGGCCAGAATGAAATCGACCATCAGCGAGAATTTTAAGTAACTTGTAACCGGTTCTATTTTTATCCATTCCAAATACCATGCAGCCAATCGCGACGCTGTATTATGGCATCAAATTTTCTTAACGGGTAGGGTGTAAATATCTTTGATGTTCATTAATGATAAATTAATCGCATTAAACCGTTCGATTTTGACACCGGCTTCGGTAGAATGACGGCTATATCTGTTTTGGAGCAAGAGGATTTTATGCGTCGCATGGCATCATTGGATATGGATCAGGCTTTTTTAGCGTTCAACTTGCCTGTAAAAATCAGAGCGCAGGATAATGTTATTATTTTTTATCAAGAAAATCCCCATGATGAAGCGAATGCGGTGTTTCCTGTTTCGCGCAGCGCTAAAAATGCTGTGATTATTCTTGGTGGAATCACCATTGTGATCAAAGGCGTTGCTTCACTGGGAATGCGTGTTTATGCAGTCGAAGATATTTTGCAAAATCCCAATTATATTTTCTCAACATTTTTTAATAGCTGGCCGGTGGTTATCAGTCAAGTCATCGTTATTTTGTCGGGTGCTTCAGACGTATTTATGAATGTCGTCACGCGGGGGACATCCACCTTTAAATTAATGCGACGTCTTTTTGGTCTCTCGAAGGATCGCTCAGAAATCGTGCATTTTCATTGTTGGTATTTAACAACAGCAAAATATTTTGTCGGGTTTTGTGGGGTTTCTTCTGCAGTGACTTCCTCGCTCGCCGCTTTTTTAGGTTCAAATAAACTGATGACCTTTTTCACGGATAATTTTTACGTTTTAGCACCGGTGGATTCAGTAGTTGCTATCGCAAATTTCGTTACTAATATCTCTTACCGCATTTCTAAATCGATGGTTAATTTTAAAAAGCTGATTGATAAGGAACTCAAGTATTCAGCATGGGGTTTACTTTTTTGCGTTATTGGTTGCGCAGCGTTTTTGGGAAGTTGTTTTTATGGTACGTCAAATTCATTACGCACGTTTTTAAATTTGTTTAATCTCTATTATGGTAATCCTGATACGCATGAAAATTTGAAAAGTGCCATGGAAAATTTAATTTATGGTATTACGGATGCGAGTTTATTATTTTCGATTGTGGCATTTTGGTTTTCACAATGTGCAGAAATGCTAGCACCACTACCGGAAATTAAAGAGCGGCATTTTACCATTCCTTCTGATCGTGCCGTTACAATTTATCGTTATCTAAAGAAAAATAATCCCTACTATAAAAATTTAAGTTATTTTGATCACGATTATTGGTATCCCGAAATGCTGTTGCTGTTGGGTTTTAGTATTATGCCGATTTTTATTTTTGGCGAGATGTTGGGTAATTTTCTCGCGTCGTTTAATGGTTGTGTTGGTTTGATTGTGCATTTCTTTTTTCCGAATACGGAAAAGTTCAACAGCGCAGAAAAAATGATTATTGGATTTTTGGCGGCCGTACTTTCAACGGTGTTTTCAAAAATTTATTGGGACTTTAATGTCGTTGAATGGTTGAATTGCATGAAAGTCTTTTGGATGTCGGCGGTGCTAAAAACCATGCAACACGCGGATATCGTGCGCATTGGCGACCTCGATCCGCTGCAAGAAGTGCATGAAGTTTGTAATGCCGCTATCGTGGCACACGCGGAAAGCCGCAATCTCCATCAACAGGGGATCTTTGCAACGTCGCGCAGTCACCTTGAGTTGACCCACCATGGTTATGGGGTGACAGACCCTAATCGAGTGGAGGAAATGGATCTTTGTCACCTTCCCGTTGGTGGCACACCGACCCTCGCCGTTCGATGTGAAATATCCAGGCTAGCTCAAAAATAGATATCCTCAAACCCTGGGCGTCAGCCCGGGACTTTTTATCAATTTATACTTGAGTAGGAACCCTCGAGCCGATTTCGTTCCTTTTCTTTCACAAAAAATGCGCTATACTCTGTGCCGTTAGTCCACACTCATAATAAAGGCTGCACATGATAGAGAAAATTCGAAATATCGCGATTATTGCTCACGTTGACCACGGTAAAACGACGTTGGTGGACCAGCTGTTACGCCAATCGGGCACGTTGTCCGAGCGTGCCGCTCCGACTGTGCGTGTCATGGATTCGAATGAGTTGGAAAAAGAACGGGGCATCACCATTCTTGCTAAAAACACAGCGATTCAATGGCGTGGGTATCGGGTGAATATCGTGGATACGCCAGGTCACGCGGATTTTGGTGGAGAGGTTGAACGCATATTATCCATGGTGGATTCGGTTTTATTGTTGGTGGATGCCGTCGATGGGCCTATGCCGCAAACTCGTTTTGTGACACAAAAAGCCTTTTCTTGGGGTTTAAAACCGATTGTGGTGGTGAATAAAGTGGATCGACCCGGTGCGCGACCGGATTGGGTTGTGGATCAAGTGTTTGATCTTTTCGATAGTTTGGGGGCGACCAATGAGCAGTTGGATTTTCCGGTCATTTACGCATCGGCGTTAGAAGGTTATGCGTTAAACTCACTGGACGATGACAAAAAAGACATGGCCCCCTTGATGGAAACCATCATCGAAAAAGTGCATCCCCCCAAAGTCGATGCGCAAGGCCCATTGCAAATGCAAATCAGTTCGTTGGACTATTCAAGTTACGTAGGCGCTATCGGTATTGGTCGTATTACTCGCGGAAGCATTGGCACGAACATTCCTGTGGTGATTGTGGATCGTGAAGGTAAACGTCGCACGGGTCGCGTGCTGCAAGTATTAGGTTTTATGGGATTACAACGTTCTCCGGTGGAAAAAGCGGAAGCGGGTGATATTGTTGCCATTACGGGCATCGAAAATCTTCGCATTTCCGATACGATTTGTGATCCCAATAACGTGCAAGCATTAACGCCATTAACCGTGGATGAACCCACCGTGAGTATGACGTTTCAAGTCAATAATTCTCCCTTTGCCGGTAAGGAAGGAAAATTTTTAACGAGTCGCCAAATTGGTGAAAGACTCGAGCGCGAATTAATTTCTAATGTGGCATTGCGAGTCACGCAAGGAGAAGATGCCGATAAATTTATTGTTTCTGGTCGGGGCGAATTGCATTTATCAATTTTAATTGAAAATATGCGGCGCGAAGGATACGAATTGTCGGTGAGTCGGCCTGAAGTGATTACCAAAGAAATCGATGGTGTGCTGAGCGAGCCCTTTGAGCGTTTGGTCATTGATATCGATGAAGAACATCAAGGTACGTTGATGCAAAATCTTGCGGAACGCAAAGGCAATTTATTAGATATGATGCCAGACAGTAAAGGCCGTGTGCGTTTAGATTATATGATACCGACGCGCGGTTTAATTGGCTTTCACTCCAAATTTTTAACCTTAACCTCGGGCAGTGGTGTCATGCATCACGTGTTCGATCATTACGGTGCACGTAAAGGCGAAGACATTTTAACGCGTCATCGGGGGGTGTTGATTTCGAATAGCGTTGGCACGGCAACGAGTTACGCATTATGGAATTTGCA
>MGOZ01000047.1:0-11126 GCA_001797285.1 Coxiella sp. RIFCSPHIGHO2_12_FULL_42_15 | reverse complement strand
ATGATTGGTCCGCAAGCCGAAGTTTACGAAGGGATGATCGTCGGTTTACACACGCGCGATAATGACTTGGTGGTGAATGTGGGCCGTGAAAAACAATTAACGAATATTCGAGCAGCGGGCAGTGACGAAAATATTATTTTAAAACCACCGATTCGTTTGACGCTCGAACAAGCGTTAGAATTTATTGAAGATGACGAATTAGTGGAAGTCACTCCCAAATCCATTCGTTTGCGCAAGAAATTTTTAAAAGAAACCGATCGTAAGCGTTCTGAACGAAATAAATAAATGATAAGCGCTATGTTATAGTGTTTCAGATAAATATTTTGGTAAAAATAAACTATTTTAATTGTCTTACCGGCAATGGTGCTCACTGTCGAGCTTCCCTCTCCCGCCTGCGGAAGAGGCTAGGAGAGGGTTGGCTTCTAATGACACGATCATTTTCACCAAAATATTTATCTGAAAAGCTATAGCTGTAATTTTTTCTAGACCCTAAAAATCGACTGTGATTGGTATAAGTTTGTAAAACCGGATATTTTTGTTTGACAAAATTTTTGTAAAGGAGTTGTGTCGATCATGTGTTCGTTTATAACTCCGAACTGCAGCCACCCGTACCACCCAGTGTTGTAGGCAAGATAATTAAAACCCAGACCAACACAAGATGTCCGACACGACAAATGTAATGAAGAAATCTCCAACATACGTTTAAATTTACATTCAAATTTAAAAGAACGCTGGAGTGGTTTTTTTTCTTCGGTTAAATCACGCAAATTCTGCGCAAAAGCCTGGATATAGCACGCTGGCAAATAACGTTGAACAAAACCTATCACTTGACAGCAAAATAACTTTCGTTGTTCCCATGACTGAAAATCATTAACTGCTCGTGGACATGCTTTAAACGCGGCTAATAGATGGTAAGGGTTAAATATTTTTTCTGAATCGCTGATTTTCTCAAAGTGGTCTCTAAATTTTTTTAACGCTTGACACAATGGACTCCTATTGTTTTTCTCGTTAACTTTAAGTGCTGCTGTTATTTCTGAAATGGGTGCGCGGCAAATAACAGTAATAATTTCATCAAAGTTGAAGGCAGCCTTCTGTTGCTTTTTAATGCTGGCATCTATTCCATCGGGAAAAATTTCATTAAATTGCTCCTGCATGAGCGTTTCACCGTCCTTAATGCGCTCCTCAAAAATTTTTTTCATCATTTCACACATCTCAACATCACCAGCACACAAAGCGGCCTGAAAAGGTGTTAAGTTCTTAACCCGTTTTCCCGAAAAATCCGTGATAGGGTGTGTATTTTTGAGTAACAACAAGGAAGGGCTGGCTTTTAGTTGTTGTTCTGCTTTCACTGGATCACCAAACAGCACGTGCCGCAAAGTGATTTCGAGCTGTCCTTCTCGAACAGAGCGCTCTTGCGAGGGATTCATCATTCCCCGTAAGCGCTGACAGACCCCCGCTAATCGAATTCGATCCTGAAGATGAAAAACAACGCCCTCTTCAGCTTCAATGGCTTGTTCAAGAAAATAAAACGCATAAGTGTCACGAGGAGCTTTAGCGTCTGTCATAGGGCCGACACGAGCCGGTTCTTGAATCAATAGCGTATAAAACACGCTTTTTTTATCGAGTGGGGCTGTTGCGTAAGCGAGACTTCCGTCACTGAATTTTTTTGAAAACCCCAGATGGGAATAAATACTATCTCCGTTCGAATTAACGGTGCTAATCACATGATAGGCTTTTCCTGCAACGACACGGGCTTTTTGTTCCGGTGTTGCCTCATCTTGAATGATTTCAAGCACTGGAGCCTGTAGCGCTAATTCAGAAAAAACCTTATCAAGAAGCTCTGGGGGAAGTCGAAAAAGATTCATATTTAAAACCAATGAGTTAAAAATTAATAATCACGTTCGATGATAAATTTCGCTATCGCGAGTAGCGGTTCGGTTGAGTGTGATAATTCTTGCAAACAAGTTGTTGCTTGCTGTAATAACGACTGAGATTTTTGTTTTGCATCAGTGAGCGATAATGCGGTTAATATCGATGCTTTTTGCTGGGTAGCATCTACGCCCATTGTTTTTCCTAATAATGTCGCATTACTTTCAATGTCTAAAATATCATCTTTAATTTGAAATGCAAGCCCAATAGTATCAGAAAAGCGCGTTAATATGGAAAATTCTGCAGTAGAAGCGTTTGCCACAACGGCTGCCATTAAAATGCTAGCACGAATCAATGCGCCAGTTTTTAGCGTGTGCATATGCTCAATTTCATGCAGTGGCGGTTGATGCCTTTCAAATTGCATATCGAGCATTTGGCCGCCAACCATGCCTTTTGCCCCACTGGCTTTTGCAAGTATATTCAACATTTTTAATTGTTGTGCTGCATTTAATTCATGTTGCGGTTGACTTAATATTTCGAAAGCAAGATTTTGTAAGGCATCGCCCACCAGGATGGCGGTGGCTTCATCAAATGCTTTATGACACGTTAATTGACCGCGTCGTAAAGCATCGTTATCCATCGCGGGTAAGTCATCGTGTACTAAAGAATACGTGTGAACGCATTCTACCGCCAACGCAGGAATATCCAAATGTTTCGTGGGGACGCCAAAACAAGCACCGGTGGCATAGATTAATAAGGGTCGAATTCGTTTTCCTTTTGCCAGCAACGTGTAACGCATCGCTTGATAAAGACGATCGGGAACGTTCTCTTGCGTGGTGGTGAGCAGTTGCATTAATTGCATTTCAAAATGTTGTTGTTGCTGGGTAAGGTCGAAATCAATATCCAGTGTCATGTTAATCATCATTTTTATCGATGTTAAAAGCGTGTAATGCGTCAGCGCCTTCTTGACGTAGCACTTGAATTTTCATTTCTGCTTTTTGCAACGCTTGTTGACAATCACGAATAATAGCAACGCCTTTTTCAAAATATTGTAAGGATTGCTCCAGAGCGAGATTACCTTTTTCCATTTTATTGACCAGCGTATTCAGTTCTTCCAGTGATTTTTCAAAATTAAAGTTTTCGGGTTTTTTAACCATATCGGCTCCTCCAGGGATTGTGATTATGTTAGGGAATGCACACGTTCCCAGCAAAAGGAAATTGTATCATGGGACGCTTGCTTTTTTTCAAGGCGTTGGAACACTCTGGCGGCCCGAGCCAGTAATTTGAATATATTGTGATCATATTATTGCGACGTTGTTACAAAATTCCCCTGCGTTAACATGATTCTGTTGCAAAGGTTGGTTACAATGTGCTCATTAGTCAGAGGAAAGAGGTCTCTATGAAAATCAACGTTCGAAAATGGTTGGCGCTGTTGTTGACGGGTGGGGTGATGAGTATCGCCATAACGACTCCAGCGATGGCTTATTGGCATTCGTATTACGGGTATGGTTACCATCACGATTATTACTATCATCACGATTATTATTACGGTGGTGGCGACTCATTAGCAGCGGGATTACTTGTGGGTGGATTAGTGGGTGTTATGGCGGGCAGTGCGATGGCAAACTCACAAACGACGTACGTACAAAATAATTATTATTCTGAAGCACCTTCTTGTTACAAACAAAAAGCATGGAGCCGTAAATTCTGTAATGAAAATGGATGTTTTATTAAAACCGCATGGCGTACCGTTTGCGACTAGCCTGGATATTTCATGTTGGTTTTTGAAGATGACGGCCACACGAAGTGCCCTTCCTGTTGGCGGCACACCGGCTATCGCAGTTCGATGTGAAATATCCAGGCTAGCCTGGATGTATCGTTATTCACTCAAAGTCGACGGGTTTTTGAGGTTATCATATCGCATGAACCTGTTATTTCTTTACAGCGCCTAACGCCCAGAGTTTGAGGATATGAATATTTTTTTTAGATAATTTTTCAATTGTCGCTCATTTAAAGAAGCACTGCAATAAGCAAGATATTTATCAGGACGAATCAGTACAAGTGCTGAATGTTCAACATTAAATAAGCGATGCAATTGAAATTCAGCATCATTGATTTGTGTGACGGCCATTTTTAGCGGTATTTTGCTGATTAAGTGGACGTCAATAACCGCTTTATAATCGTGTTTAATCAATTCAATGATGGTGTTCATCTGAGATAACTCCATTTCTTTGGCATTTTTCCCACAGAAAATTAACAACGAATATTTTTTATTTTTTAAATAATGAGTAAAATGTTTGGGCTGAAATGACCCTATTTCAGGAACTAAATCACCGGGTTGTGGTGATTGGTTACTGATCGTAGACTTATAATGAATAATGGAACTTTTGGGGTAATGGATATCCAACATCGCAATATGTGTTGCGAGTTTTTCGTTGATTTTAGCGATATTCAGCAGGGGACGAAGAATAAAATTGCGAAAAAATGTTGTGATGGGGTTGCGCGCCAGCAACAAACGCGTCATTTTATCCGTTTGGTTAACGACGCCACGAATGACGGGGTGGCGTTCCTGATTAAAACTATTGAGAATAGTGTGGGGTGCGTGACCTTGTAAAGTGAGCGCGAGCTTCCAACCTAAATTATACGCATCTTGCATACCTGTATTCATGCCCTGTCCACCGGCGGGTGAGTGAATGTGTGCGGCATCACCCATAAAAAAAATATTATCGTGTTGCATATTTTTCATGAATTTGCTGTGTATCCAAAAAGTAGAAACCCACGAGCAATTTCCTACACGCAATTGCTGATTAGAGCGTTTTTCAGAAAATGCCGTAATTGCTCGGGTAATTTCATTGGTATCGTGACTCATTTTTTGTGAATGAGGTACATCGCAGATAAGACGTCTTTCACCGTTGGGTAATGGAAAAAGAGCCAGTATACCATCATCCGCATAAAATATTTCAAGTCGATTCATCGCTAAGTCTGTTTGAAGGGTTGCGTCTGCTAGCAGAAATTGCTGTGGGATTTCATTACCGGTAAAATCCATATCACAACTTTTTCGCACGGTGCTGTGCGATCCATCGGCTGCGATGATATATTTTGCCGTGAAGTATTTTGTTTCCCCATTTTTTTGTACCGTTATTCGATAACCGTGAGGGGTTTTTTCAAGATGGGTGAGTTCGGTATTTCTTTCTACGTGAATCGCATTTTTGGCTAACTGTTCTTCTAAGATTTTTTCTGTTTCACTTTGAGGGGCAATTAAAATGTAAGGATAAATGCTATTAATGGTATCTACATTAATTTGTGCAAAAGCACGTTGATGGGAATAAATATTGGCGCCTGTCACTTTTTTCCCCGCTTGTAGAAAATCATCAATTAAATTTAAATCTTCTAAAAGCTCCAGTGTGCGAGCATGCAACCCCAATGCGTTGGAGGTTCTGGTGTGCTCTGCTTTTTTATCGATAATACAAAAAGGGATACCATAACGTTGCAAAACCGTTGCCATGGTAAGGCCTGTGGGCCCGGCGCCTACAATAAAAACAGGAAAATCGATTTGCATGAGGTTGCACTCCTTTCAAATAGTATAGCGGAAAGGAGTGGCTGAAATATTTTCAAATTGTGAGCGTTCTGTTATTATTTGGGCTTGTTTTCTCGTCAATTTGTGACAAGCAAGCCGTAGACTGAACCAGTTAAGCGAGGTATAAAATGGTCAATAAGAATTCAATCCGTAGGATGGTCATTATTGCAATAGCCCCTGTGATCCTCATAGGGCTATCCGCAAACCTAACGGGTTGTGCTCCTGGACAAAATACCCCCGGGGCAACGTTAGCCGGTGCGGCCGCAGGTGGGTTGCTTGGTGCGGCCGCGTTTCATGGTCAAGGGGCTTGGTTAGGTATCGTAGGCGGCGCGCTGGTGGGGGGGTTAGTAGGTAGTCAGATTGGGCGATATATGGACCGTCAAGATCTTGCTAACATGAATTCCGCATTGACGAATACGCCTCCAGGTGATCGTGCCAGTTGGACTAATAAAAAATCCAATGTGACTTACACCGTCACTCCAATCAAAGAGTTTAAGAGCTCAGAACATTATTGTCGTGAATATCAAACGACCGTAACGGTGGGCGGTAAGGTTCAGGAAGCTTATGGTAAAGCGTGTCGTATGTCAGACGGCCAATGGAAAATTGCAAATTAATATCCTCAAACCCTGGGCGTCAAGTGATTCCCAGGTTCTTTCGCTTCATCGTTCATCGCCGGATTAAGCAGCGATCGTTGAGGCCTTCTTACTAGCCGTCGTTTTACTTTTTTTCCGAGTCATGTGAGGGAGTTGCAGAATTACACAAGAATAATTGCAAAACATCATTGAGAAAATGACGACCGTGTGTCGTTAATTCAAAATGATCATTTTGTAGGATCATAAAATCCAATTCTACCGCAGATTTTATAGGTGCTGCAATGACATCGAATGCTAAACCGGTATGTGCGGTAAATAAAGTTTTTTTAATGGGGCGATATAGCCGTAATGCATTCATCATAAATTCGAGTGGCAGTTCATCCTGTGGAATTATTTTTTTTTCCGCAATTTTATTTTCATTTTGTAAATAAAGTTTAGGATGTTTAATATTCGAATGACGCGTGATTTTATGATGACGTGTTATCTTACTGTGTGCGCCGGCGCCAAGACCCAGATAATCACCAAACAGCCAATAATTCGTATTGTGGTATGCTTCATGGTTGGCTTGGCTGTAGGCGGATACTTCATACTGTTGTAAGCCATGTGCTGATAATAACGCAATCCCTTCTTGTTGCATCTGCCAACGATCATCATCATCAGGCAATGGGGGTGGGAACTTATGAAACAAAGTATTAGGCTCCAGCGTCAGTTGGTACCAAGACAAATGCGGTGGATTAAATTGCAGAATATGATGTAAATCACTGAGCGCATCCGCAACCGATTGTTGTGGTAATCCAAACATTAAATCAACATTAAAATTTTCGAAACCAGCTGCTCGTGCGGCATCAATAGCACGGCAAGCTTGTTGCTGATCGTGAACACGACCCAATATTTTTAATTTTTCATTTTGCAAACTTTGAATACCCATCGATAATCGGTTAATTCCAATATCGAAATAATCACGAAAACGGTGTTGTTCGACGGTGCCTGGGTTTGCTTCTAGTGTAATTTCCGCATGGGGCATTTGTTTCAAATGACGGTGAATAAATTCAAAAAAGGTCGCATAACTTTGTGCGGAAAAAAGACTGGGTGTGCCGCCGCCGAAAAAAATGCTTTGAATGGGGCGATTTTCAATTTCCGGTAGTTTTTGCTGCAATTCTCTGCATAAATTTTCTACATACTGCTTTTCTGGTAAAACATCACGTGCTGCATGGGAGTTAAAGTCACAATAGGGGCATTTTTGTATGCACCACGGGATGTGAACATAAAGGCTAAGTGGAATGAAACAGTTATCTAACATCACAATTCACAATGGGGGTTTAACCGGTTATTATGGTGCGTCAGAGAAATAATTTGGTCAGGAATTCCCCGTGAAGCAAATAAGCGAACTTATAGTGTTTCAGATAAATATTTTGGTAAAAATAAACTATTTTAATTGTCTTACCGGCAATGGTGCTCACTTTCAAGCTTCCCTCTCCCGCTTGCGGGAGAGGCTAGGAGAGGGTTGGCTTCTAATGGCACGATCATTTTCACCGAAATATTTATCTGAAAAGCTATAAGAACGTGCACGAAATGACTTTTACAACTTCTTCATGGAACGCCTTTTGAAAAACAAAAAACCGCAAATTCTCAAGAGCACCATTCTAGCGAAAACGGCGATTTTTACAATCGAAGGTTTGGACTTACGCTTTTCCAACGGAGAAGAACGCTGTTATGAGCGGGTGCAAGGAGGAGCGCGCGGATCTGTGTTGATCGTGCCGTTGTTGGATGCTGAAACAATGCTATTGATACGTGAATATGCCGCTGGGGTGGATGACTATCTGCTGGCCTTCCCTAAAGGAGCGATTGCTTCAGGGGAAGATGCATTAAGCACTGCACAACGAGAATTACAAGAAGAAGCCGGATACGGTGCAACTACATTAACGTTATTGGGTCGTGTGAGTGCTGCCCCTGGCTATATGTCATCGATGATGGATATTGTATTGGCGCAAGAGTTATACCCGGCAGAAGCGGTGGGTGATGAGCCAGAGCCCATAGAGGTTATTCCTTGGCAACTCAACAAAGTAGATGCGTTAATCACTCACCCTGCCTTTCACGAGGCGAGAAGTTTAGCCGCGTTATTGCTGCTTGAGAGGCATTTGCGACGTGAATGAATTATTGCACTCGATCATTGAAATTGCAGAACAGGCAGGCAACGCCATTTTGCATTATTATGGCAAGGAAAAAAATGAATTGGCCATTCAGCAAAAAATCGATAAATCGCCGCTAACCGTCGCTGATTTAGCCGCGCATGCAATCATTTTGCAGAGTTTAAAAAAGTTGACGCCAGAAATTCCTGTGTTATCGGAGGAGGGTGACATAGCGCCTTTTGCGATTCGCCATGCTTGGCAGCGTTATTGGTTAGTGGATCCACTCGATGGAACACGGGGTTTCGTGGCGGGATCTGCTGATTTCACGACAAATATTGCGTTAATTGAAAATGGCAAACCCATTTTAGGGGTGATCTATGTACCGGTTGAAAAAAATTGTTATTATGCAATGCGAAATCAGGGTGCTTTTAAATTAACGGCGATTAAAAAAAGTCAGTCCCTTGCGACGGCTCGTTTTCATTGGGATAATTATCGCGTTATTCTTGGTAAACACTTAGAAAAATCCGCAATATTGCAGTATTTTGAAAATGAACCCGGTTGCCATATTTATCGGCATAACAGTTCATTAAAATTTTGTTGGATTGCCGAGAGCAAAGCAGATGCGTATCCACGGTTAGGTCAAACGGGAGAATGGGATACGGCGGCAGGGCAATGTATTGTTGAAGAAGCGGGGGGGTGTGTGATTGATTTTTCCAATGTTGTTTTAAGTTATAATACCAAAACCAGCTTGATGAATCCGCCATTTGTTGCCTTAGGCGATCCAACGATGGCAGAAGATATTCTTCAATTCATCCAAAATAAGAGGAGTAACTCGTGAGTCAACAACATGTTAAAGTCGCTGTGACTGGTGCCGCAGGAAATATTGGTTATGCATTAATGTTTCGTATTGCTTCGGGTCAAGTTTTTGGTCCCGATGTGACGATGGATTTGCATCTTTTAGAAATAGAACCTGCCTTGCCGACATTGGAAGGTGTCGTTATGGAATTACACGATTGCGCATTCCCCTTGTTGCGTAATATCGTCATTTCATCGGATCCCAACGTTGCATTTAAAGGGGTAAATTGGGCGATTTTAGTAGGCGCAGTGCCGCGCAAAGCCGGCATGGAGCGTTCTGACTTATTGAAAATTAACGGGGGAATTTTTGTTCCACAAGGAAAAGCGATTAATGATCATGCTGCGGATGATGTACGTGTTTTCGTTGTGGGAAATCCGTGTAATACCAATTGCTTGATCGCCATGCATTCTGCTCCGGATGTTTCTAAAAATCGTTTTTACGCAATGACCTCGTTAGATGAAAATCGTGCACGTTCTCAATTGGCGATAAAAGCCGGTGTTTTATTAACAGAAGTGAAAAATATGATTGTGTGGGGGAATCATTCTTCGTTGCAATATCCTGATTTCTATCACGCGACGATTAAAGGTCAATCGGCAACAAAAATCATTGATGAAAAATGGTTGCAAAATGAATTTATTCCCATGATTCAGCAACGTGGTGCAACGGTCATTAAGGCGCGCGGTGCTTCATCAGCCGCATCAGCGGCAAATGCGGCGATTAATGGTGTGCAACGCTTATTGAATGACACTCCATCCGATAACAGTTATTCCATGTCGTTATGTTCGCAAGGACAATATGATATTGATCCCGGGTTGATTTTTTCTTTCCCGTGTCGTACCGAAAAAGGGAGAATAGTCGTGCTTGAGGATTTTAAACATAATGCGTTTGCGAAACAGCAGTTACAAAAAGTGTTAGAAGAGTTACGCACTGAACGTGATGCGGTAAAAGAATTAAAATTAATTTCATGATGCGAGTGTTGGGTATTGAAACATCGTGTGATGAAACGGCTGTTGCCATCTATGATGGGCAACATGGCTTGTTGGCGCATCATGTGTATAGCCAAATTCCTATTCATCAAGAGTGGGGGGGGGTTGTCCCAGAACTTGCGTCACGTGATCATATTCGTAAAACATTGCCGTTGATTCAGCAGGTATTGCAAGAGGCACGCTGTACACCCCAAGAAATTCACGGAGTTGCTTATACTCGCGGTCCTGGATTAATTGGCGCTTTGATGGTAGGGGCTTCGATTGGTCGTTCCCTCAGTTACGCCTGGTCAGTCCCCGCTATTGGTGTGCATCACCTGGAAGCCCATTTGATGGCGGTTATGCTAGAAGCGCATCAGCCTGCTTTTCCTTTCGTGGCATTATTAGTGTCGGGGGGGCATACCCTGTTGGTTGAAGCGCAGGGCTTAGGGAAATACGTTCTGTTGGGTGAGAGTGTGGATGATGCGGTGGGGGAAGCGTTTGATAAAACGGCTAAATTATTGGGTCTGCCATATCCCGGTGGGCCTGCGTTAGCGGCATTGGCAACGCGTGGGGATCCTAACCGATTTCATTTTCCACGACCTATGTTATCGACGCCGCATCTCAATTTTAGCTTTAGTGGGTTGAAAACGTATGCGGTTAATGTTTTTCAACAACAGGGGGATGATCCGCAAACAAAAGCAGATATCGCGCGTGCGTTTGAGGACGCCGTGGTTGAGACGCTGTTGGTTAAGTGTCAACGTGCATTAGAGCATACGGGCTTGCAACGGTTGGTGATGGTGGGCGGTGTGAGCGCTAATCAACGGTTGCGGGCTGCCATGCGTCAACGATTGCAAGCTGAGGTTTTCTATCCTCGACGGGAATTTTGCACGGATAATGGTGCCATGGTGGCCTATACCGGGTGGTTGCGCCTATCGCATGGATTTTATGATGATTTGACGATTGAGGTTCGACCTCGCTGGCCCATGATGGAGCTTCTTAACTAGGGTCATCAATTAGCTAAATAGGTTAGGCTCTGCGCCTAAGTTCGTCGTATATGGACTCGCCTGTTTAAGCAAGAAATTTTTTATTAATGCCAACAAGGTTAAGTTGCAGTCGTATATCCGACTTCAGGAGTAT
>MGOZ01000046.1 GCA_001797285.1 Coxiella sp. RIFCSPHIGHO2_12_FULL_42_15 | reverse complement strand
GCTTGGGTTAATTTATTTTCCTTAACTGTTTTTGCAATTCAGTTTTGAACCTAAAAATGGATCGGAATTGGTATAGCCTCGGTGAAGCCCGCTAATATTCCAAACTCACATTTTCACGCCCACACAGTTGATACAACTCATTCAATAATGTTTCGCTCGGCTTAATGTGCCACGCATTTCCCAGTTGTAGCTCGGCGCCTACCGCTCCCGTTTGATAAATGATTTTAATCGGGCAACGACCCTCGTGATTTTTTTGAAGAAGAGACGGTAAATGTTCCAGCAGCCGATCCACCTTATCTGATGTATTAAGCACGATTTTTAATTGCCGCGCCATACGAACGCGTGTTTGTGCAAGCGACATCACCGCATCTGCCACTATTTTAATTCCACCGGAATAGTCATCTTTTGCAACACTGCCCTTCACTAAAAAAATCGTGTCCACTTCCAATTGCGTCGCCACGGATAGGTATACTTCGCTAAACAACGTGACCTCAATTTTTCCAGTGCAGTCTTCTAACGTCATAATCGCCATACGTTTTCCAGAACGGGCTTGAATCACACGCACCCCTAAAACAATACCCGCAATAACAACCGTATTGGTACCCAGCACGTGTAATCGATTAATGGTGGTTTGCACCAGCGGTGCTAATTCCTTTTCGCAAACTGCCATTGGGTGACCACTGACATATAAACCCAGCGTCTTTTTTTCCCCTTGCAAACGCTCATGATCACTCCACGGAGAAGCCGTGTCATAATCCACCCCTTCGGTTGCAACCTCACGAGCATCACACGCAAATAAATCGTGCTGACCACGCTGTTGATTACGTTGTGCCTGATTGGCGTATTTTAACGCTTTATCAATATTCGCAAACAATACGGCACGGTCAATACCCCATTCATCCATCGCACCACTTTTAATTAACGGCTCTAATGCACGACGTGTTAATTTACGTGCGTCTAAACGTCGACAAAAATCAAATAAACTGATGAAAGGACCTTCTGCACGACGCACGGCACTTAAGTGCTCGATCAACACCCTACCCACTCCTTTAATTGCGCCAAAACCATAAATAATTTCACCGCCTTTATTGACCGTGAAATAATAATCACCAGCATTTATTTTAGGAGGACAAATCGTAATGCCTAATTCACGACATTCACTGATAAACCCCACGACTTTATCGGTGTTATCCATATCAGAAGATAATACCGCCGCCATAAATTCTGCCGGAAAATGCGCTTTTAACCACGCAGTTTGATAAGCAATTAAAGCATATGCAGCAGAATGTGATTTATTAAATCCGTAACCGGCAAATTTTTCCATTAAATCAAAAATAAATTCCGCGACGTGTTCGTCAATGCCACGCTTTTTTGCCCCTTCCGTAAAAATTTGACGTTGCTTAGCCATCTCTTCCGGCTTTTTCTTTCCCATCGCACGTCGCAGAATATCAGCGCCACCCAGTGTGTATCCAGCAAGCACTTGCGCAATTTGCATGACTTGTTCTTGATATAAAATTACACCGTAGGTGGTTCGCAAAATCGGTTCTAAATCCGGATGGGAATATTGCACTTTGGCGCGGCCGTGTTTACGATCAATGAAATCATCCACCATTCCAGATTGCAGCGGACCGGGTCGAAATAAAGCCACTAATGCCGTGATATCATCGAAACGATCCGGCTGTAAGCGACGAATGAGTTCTTTCATGCCGCGCGATTCCAATTGAAAAACAGCCGTTGTTGAGCACTGTTTTAAGAGTGCCAATGTTTTTGCATCCTCCAACGGAATTTCATCAATGACGATGGATGGCAAAGATTGTTGTGCCCGTTGCTGGTTAATGGTTTGCAATGCCCAATTAATAATGGTTAACGTGCGCAATCCTAAAAAATCGAATTTCACTAAACCCACGGATTCAACATCATCTTTATCGAATTGCGTCACCACATGTTCGCCACTCGACTCACAGTACAACGGCACAAAATCCGTTAATTCGGTAGGAGCAATCACAACACCACCGGCATGTTTACCGGCGTTGCGCGTGATACCTTCCAGTTTTTTCGCTAAGTGGATGAGCGTTGCCACTTCTTCTTCGGATTCATAACGCTCTCGCAAGACATCTTCTTGTGCTAGCGCTTTTTCCAATGTCATGCCTAATTCAAAGGGAATTAATTTCGCGATTTTGTCCACGAAACCGTACGGCAAACCTAAAACGCGCCCCACATCACGCACCACCGCTTTCGCCGCCATGGTGCCATACGTGATAATTTGTGCCACCGCTTTGTGGCCGTAACGATCCGCGACATATTCAATAACACGGTCTCGGCCTTCCATGCAAAAATCAATATCGAAGTCGGGAAGTGATACCCGTTCAGGATTTAAAAATCGCTCGAACAGTAAATCATGCTGCAAGGGATCTAACTCTGTAATTCCCAGCGAAAAAGCCACCAATGAACCCGCACCCGACCCTCGGCCAGGACCAACGGGAATATTTTGACGTTTAGCCCATGCAATAAAATCGGCTACAATTAAAAAATAACCGGGAAATCCCATTTTAATAATGACGTCAAGTTCACGCTGCAAACGCGCTTCGTACTGTGCCATATCGGGGTTAATACTTTTTTTCAGCCGCATTTGTAAACCTTGATGCGCTTGTAATTTAAAATAATCCGCTAAATTAGCACCAGCAGGAATCGGAAATTTTGGTAAAAAAACTTCACCGAGACTGAGCGGCATTGAACAGCGACGCGCAATTTCTACTGAATTTTGTAGCGCAGCAGGCACATCCGAAAATAACAACTGCATCTCTTCTGAGGATTTTAAATATTGTTGTTCGCTGTAACGGCGTGGTCGTTTGTCGTCATCCAACACGTAACCGTCATGAATACAAACACGCGCTTCATGGGCTTCAAAATCTTCTGGTTGTAAAAAACGAACATCGTTGGTGGCAACCACGGGGATGTTATTTTTTTTCGAAAAAGGAAGCACCACTGAAATATAGGCTTCTTCATCGAAACGTGCCGTACGACATAATTCTAAATAATAGTGATTTGAAAAATATTGCTGCCAGCGAGCAACATGCTGCCCAGCTAAATTCACATTACCCTGCAGCAGCGCTTTCCCCACATCACCAAAAACACCACCCGACAAAATAATCAACCCAGCGGCGCGTTCTGCCAGCCATGACCATTGAATAAGCGGTTGCTGTGTTGCCTGCCCTTCGGTGTAAGCGCGTGATAACAGCACGGTTAAATGCTGGTAACCTTGTTGATTTTTACATAAAAGCGTGCACTGTGACACTTCCTCTTCATGCTGCAAAAGAATATCAGCACCGATAATGGGCTTTATTCCTTCGGCTAAAGCGGCACGATAAAATTTAACAAGTGCAAACAAATTCACGTGATCCGTGATTGCAGCGGCGGGCATTTGTAACGTTTTCACTTGTTTCACATAATCATCAATGCGCACAATACCATCCCGCATGGAATATTCGCTGTGCACGCGCAAATGAACGAAAACTGTCGACATACAATCCTTATGAAAGCCTGTGATCGTGATTTTCCGGTGTTTGATCCTTTAAATCGCTGTACACGCGCTGTAATCGGTGGCAAATTCGATGCTGTTGCAGCGCTAACTCAATCAATTGATCCAGTAATTCTGCGTACGAAATTCCGGAAACCTGCCACATTTTAGGATACAGGCTGATATTGGTAAACCCGGGCAATGTGTTTACTTCATTCACCATGATGACGTCTTCATTCACCATGAAAAAATCCACACGCAATAAACCACGACAACGCATCACTCGAAAAGCGTCAACGGCCATTTGGCGAATGCGATCAATGGCCAGCGGAGAAATTTCGGCGGGTACAACGGTGGTCGCCCCTTTAGGATCTAAATATTTGGCTTCGTACGTATAAAAATCATGGTGTGAAATAATTTCCGATGGTAAAGAAGCGACTGGATCTTGATTACCAAGCACGGCGCACTCAATTTCTCGACCCCGAATACTCTGTTCCACTAAAATGTATTGATCATAGCGCATCGCTTGTTTTGTTGCTTGAAAAAATTCCGCTGCATTCTTCACGCGAGAAATACCCACGGAAGAACCTAAACTCACTGGCTTCACAAATAATTCCGTACCCAATTGCTCTTTTATTTTTTCATAAGCACCCTCAACGATTTGATCAGCCGTCAACAAAATCCACGGCGTTGTTGGAATTCCACTCGCATGCAGCATTTGCTTCGTTACCGCCTTATCCATGCACATTGACGACGACAGCACATTTGCCCCAACATAAGCCACATTCATAAGCTGCAAAAGACCCTGCACACTGCCATCTTCACCATGAGTCCCATGCAGCATTGGGATGACACAATCCATCGTAAAAGAACGGCGAGGATTTTCGTAAGCGACAAGCGACGGAGTCTCAGCACCCAAATGACAGAGCACCAGGCACGTGCGATGTTGACGCAACAAAGATTCGGGGCCTTCGGATAAATAAGCGAGGATATCGTCGATGTAGTGCCAAGCACCTTGGTGGGTAATGTAAACCACAGCAACGTGATATTTTTTGGAACTCAACGCGGCGACGACGTTTTTTGCGGAGAGAATAGAGACTTCATGCTCCGTCGATTGCCCACCGCAGAGTACGACGATTGATTTTTTTTTGATCATTATTGCCCTTTATATCTTGAAGATGACGGCCACACGAAGTACCCTGCCGCCAACGGGAAGGTCTTTTGTTTTCAGGGACGCACCTCCTGTGCTCGACGCTCCTTACCCTCCCTGGTCGCGACGCCCTTCAAACAAAAGACCTTCCCGTTGGCGGCACACCGACCCTCGCCGTTCGATGTGAAATATTCGGGTTAGTCCGAGGTTACCCCCATGATAGGTAAAGTGACTTTAATTTGCAAAACCATCTTGCGCTCGGAGGCACACCGACTCTCGCCGTTCGATGCGAAATATCCAGGCCAATGTCTCTGCCTTTAGGTTATTTATCTGGGAATGCATTAAATAAATCAGATTTGGCACGTTCCATTGAGGTGAGTGAAGGCACTGTTCGAGAATATTGACAGATTGCTGAAGGAACATTTTTGTGGCGACAAATGACAAGTTATCAGGAATTCCCCACTGTTTCAATCTTTTGTTTTCTAAAACAATAAGTTGCCACATAATGAACTTGGGGAATTGCTGACAAGTTATGAATAAAGTAAAGTCAAAAGCGTAATTAAAATGCCAAAGGATATGCTGACCCAACAGATTATGCTAAGATTACGAGCAAACCGGCTGCCCTAAGGATTTCATCATGGAAAATAAATCTTCTAAATCGACTGTTATTATTACGTTGATCGTGATTATTGTTTTAGCGATCGGTGCATATTTTATTTTTCGCCCTCAATCACCCGTCAAACCTGCCGTAACCATTGATACTACGAATCAACCAACGATGGGCAACCCTCAAGCAGCTATCAGCATTGTCTCTTTTGAAGATTTAAAATGCGAAAATTGCAGACGATTCAATATCACTCTTTTCCCACAGATCAAACAAAAATACATCGATACGGGTAAGGCTAAATACACGTTAATTAATGTCGCTTTCATCCCAGGATCACTTCCCGCTGCCAATGCGGCGCATTGTTTATATATACAAAATAAAAATTATTTTTTTCCTTTTGTTGAATATCTTTTTGAAAATCAACCTCCCGAAAATCAAGATTGGGCGACTGTTCCCACTTTAATTCAGTTTGCTAAAGTTTCTGTTCCCAAAGCAAATCTCATCGACCTCAGCAATTGCATTATTGAGGCACGCTATGCTAATTTCATCAATAATAATTTAAAAATGGCAGCAAACGTGATGGGGGGCGAAGTAGCGACACCGGCGCTCTATATTAATGGGCACAAGCTCGAAACATTTACGCTGGATGCAGTCGATCAAATGATTAATACACTGAGTAAAAAATAAAAGGGCATACCCATGTTAAAAACACTGCGAAATTATGCGCTTTATTTTGCGTGGCTTATTGCGGTGGTCAGTTTATTGGTGACGTTATATTCCAGTGAAGTGTTGCATATGCCCGTTTGTCATTTGTGTTGGTATCAACGTATTGCACTCTATCCTTTAAGCATTATTTTAGGAATTGCCGCTTACTACAATGATACTAAAATCTGCAAATATGCTTTACCTCTCGCCATCATTTCAATGCTTTTCGCTTTATATCAATATTTGATGCAAATGATTCCGGGCTTTGCACCGATTGAATTATGTGGCGTTGGACCTAGCTGCGCTGAAACACACTTTAAATTACTGGGATTTATGACTTATCCTTTACTGAGTTTTATGGCCGCTTTGTTCATTGCTATTTTGCTCCTGACCAGTCGCTATATGAGGATAAATCAAAAGAGCCGCCACACCCACTACGTCTCCAGATTGTAATCGACATCCAATTCTTCCATTTTTTCATTCTTAGCAACGATGACACTGACAGCGACATCACCGGCAACGTTCGTGCTGGTCTGCATCATATCGTTTAAACGATCAACGCCGGCAATAATAGCAATGGCATTTAATGGAATCCCAACGGAGCTCATCACTGCCCCCATCACAATTAGCGCAGAACCCGGAACCGCTGCAGCTCCCATCGCCGTAATCGTAATCGTCACAACTATCGTTAAATATTCAACGATACCTAAATGAATACCATACAAATTAGCCGCAAAAACAGTCGCAACGCTTAAATAAAGCGACAATCCATTTAAATTAAAACTTGCCCCCAGTGGCAATAAAAATTTAGTCACGTGTGAAGGTAAACCTAAGTTGTCCTCGCAACAACGTATCGTCAATGGTAGTGTTGCTGCACTACTTGAAGAGGTGAATGCAAAAGCCAGTGCAGGAAAAATAGAACGGTAAAATTGGACGGGCGATTGTTTTTTTGCAAAGAAATATAAAGCCGCCGGGTACACCACAAACAACAAGCACAAACAGCCTGAATAAACGGTTCCGACTAACACTAATAACGGCATAATAACACTTAAGCCAAAATTTCCCACCGTCCACGCAATTAAAGCAAATATTCCATAAGGCGCAAACCAAATAACAATCGCGGTAATTTGATAAACCACCTTATTTAAAGACAGAAAAAAACGCGCCACAGGTTCTGCGGCATGCCCGGCTAATTTAATAGCGCTTGCAAATAAAATTGCAAATAAAATTAATTGCAGCACATTGCCTTCTAAAAAAGGCACCACCGGATTCGAAGGCAATAGATGTTCGATAAAACTTAAAACCGTAGGCGCCGAACCTAAGTCGGGAATTTTCCCGTGCGATAAGATCAAACTCGGAAAATCACGACCAGGCTCAATGAAATACGCTAGTAAGCAACCGAGACTCGCTGAAATGAGCATAAAAAGAATATATAAACAAATCGCACGCATGGTCATGCGGCGCACGTTAGATTTTTCTTTTATCGATAAAATAGCGGTAACAATCGCGGTAAAAATGACGGGCGCGACAATCATATGAATGGCATTTATAAACAAAGAGCCCATGGGTTTAATGTAGTCTGTGTATTTACCAGCAAAAATACCCGTGACAATCCCTGCAATTAATGCAATAAAAATTTGTTTCCAAGAAGGCAAAGTAAACCATTGCTTAACACCATTAATGAAAAATCTCATTCTTTACCCCATATCTGCTATTCCGTATTGCGCGCGATATTGTTCAATTTGTGCAAAATGCTCATGTGTGGCAGGGTCATCCGCCACAAAGGCAACAATGTCTTGTAATTGAATAATACTAACCACAGGAATTTGGTAGCGTTGCTCTATTTCCTGAATCGCCGACAACTGGTGCTGCCCGCGCTCTTGCCGATCTAATAATACTAGAACTCCCGCTAATTGCGCACCTGCTTTTGTAATTAAATGAATGCTTTCACGCACGGCAGTTCCTGCCGTAATCACATCATCCACGATGAGGACCTTACCCACTAAAGGCGCCCCAATCAGGGAACCGCCTTCGCCATGATCTTTTGCTTCCTTGCGATTAAATGCATACGGCTTGTCAAGTCGATGATGGTCGGCAAGCGCAATTGCAACGGTACTCACCAACGGAATGCCCTTATAGGCTGGCCCAAATAAAAGATCAAAACGAAGGTTCGCCGCTTGAATAGCCTGCGTATAAAACCCCCCTACCTTTGCTAACGCCGCACCCGTTTGAAACAAGCCTGCATTAAAAAAATAGGGGCTTTTACGACCCGATTTCAACGTAAACTCACCAAAACGCAATACATTACATTGAAGGCATAACTGAATAAACTTTTTTTTGTAAGATAACATCCTGACCTCTGCACGCCTTTCAAACAAAAGACTTTCCTGTTGGCGACACACCGACCGTCGCGGTTCTGTGTGAAATATCCAGGTTAGCGGGGATAACGCGCACTATAGTCTAACGCAGATTTTCAATTATAAAAATCCCCCGGCTTACGCCCGGGGATTTTTCATACAAGTTGAACCGTTGTTCTTTGTAAAGGAAGAGTTTTCGCTGTTTCAATTTCAGCATATGCCGCTACTGCGTTGGGGAGCGCGCTATTCACAACCGCACAGGCCGTGACAAGACCATTGGCTTTCATCAAAGCGCCCTGACCGACACCATTACACGCAATGGCAATCCTCATAACATCTTTAGCTCTCTTCGCTTTACTATCGTATTCTTCTTGCAAACGATTAGGTCGTTGTGACTCACTTTTAAAAAATCGGCTTTTTTCAACGGGCGTTAATTCGCAAAATGTTTTTCCTCTCACAATCGCTTTACTGACCGGAGAAGCCACTTTATCATGCCACCACGACAAGACAGGCTTACTCAGAAATAAAATCGGCATTACCAACAAAGGAATAAAGCAAATCGCTTTCACCAACGTTCGCAAGCTCAATAAATTGAAAACACCCTGAATTTTATCCACACCAAAAATCACGCTCATTGCAGCATTTAGCACGGTTGCAACGGTTGCAAATACAGTAGCCATTTTATCGGGGCACATTAATAATTTGAGAAGTTCAACCCCTCTCGTGTGAAAGACACCCAAACTCGCAACCGTGATGATAGCAACAATACTGAGACACAAACTTAATTTAATCAGTTGAAACGGAACACGCACCAACACATGAGCCAATTTTTCCAATGTGGTCAGTTCTGAAAAATAGGCTGGAAAATACGTATCACGAAAATAGCTCGCTATGCCAATCCAACGTTTATTTTTAATAAAATCATTAATAACCGCGTAAAAAATCGCGGCCATTCCAATCGCCAAAAAAACCACCGGTATCGCCGATAACACACCCGCTAAAGCAAAAGCCAGGATTTTCGCCGTGCCTACTTTCAAAAGGAACGGTAATAATACCCCTTTGAACATCGACATGGCTGCCAAAGCACCATACACGAATCCCGCACTGAGCGCACAAATACTAAAAATGTTAATGATAACCCTTGTTTTGATGGAAACAATATTCCCATCTTTATCCAAATACATGGCGCGCACTTTCACTAAAGTGCCATTTTTATCGTTGACTTTCACTTCCATAAAAAATGACAAAATTGTATTGTACGCATCCGAACGAATTAAATAATAATTCGCAACCGCCCCGCAAATAAAAGTTACCACGCCCAACGCAATCGCTAACGGAGCACACGCAATCACCGTCGCCACCGCCACCGCCGCCACTGAACCTTCACCAATGGCCACCATGATCGATGCTATTTGTGCAAAACGCGCAGCACGCGCATGTAACGTGCGATTCGTGCGTTCTTCTTCACTCGCGAAACCGCTGGATGGCTGCAAGATCATTTTATTTTTAATCGCCAAGCCAACATGACACTCTTGCGCTAAACGATTAATATCGGATTGCAAAAACGCGAGTTGTTTTTCAATTTCTGCTTTTCTTGCAACCTGTTTGTCACGAATGACCTTTAAATCGTGCGTCAGTTGCTCAATCGAAAATTTTTTATTCTGTTCCGTCAACGCCAATAATTCAGCACGTGCTTTTTTAGTCGCATCATCACCACCCGTGATGTAGCTTTTAATATAAGTCATGACCGCCGAATGAAAATTATCTTCTGCCAACGTCAGCCCTTGGGTCATTTTTACCTGATATTTTTCCTGCAGTTCACTTTGGGTGAAATCGGGGCCAAAATGGTATTTTCCCAAATAATAATGACTGATTTCAAAAACGTGATGCATTTCTTCCTTGAATAAATCTTTGTAATAATACGCTTCAATATCAGCAAACATTTCATGCAGTCGATAAATGAGAAGATACGGAGAATCCCCTTTTATAAGTCCGCCTAGCTCTTTGATCGAATTTTCATAATTTGCTAAATCTTCCTCTTTCAACGGACATGAAAAAGCATGCGCTAATGCGTAAATGTAGTCAGGGTTCATATAAGCCATGCGTTTAGCGACTTTATAAAACAAATGCTGTGATCGACTAGCCGCGTGAATTTTTATTTTCGGATAAGCCGGATTTAGTTTTTGTAATAATTTCTCCAGCATCTGCTGATATTCGCATTGCGTTGTAGCAAAATGAGATTGCACTTTTTCCTTTAATTTTAAAGGGATTTCTTCTAAAAATTGCGCGAACGTTTCTTCATTTTTTTCGGCAACAAACCAAAAACATCTGAATTTTTCAAAATGTTCCGGATGACATTTCAGCCAATCCAATAAAATTTTATCGAACGTTGAAACATCGCTGCCATTAGAACCAAACAGTCGAATGCCATACTTGGGGCGTAGAGAATTTTCTAACGTAGCAAAGGAGATGCTAATTTCTGCGGGGTTAAATTCCGGTTCTGATATTTCCCTCATGACGACCTCACAACTAAATAATTCTCTGTTGACGATTAACATTTCCTTAGTTCACCCGAGTTCGAGCGCCCTTCCGAAAAAGATTATTGAGCTGTGTAGATTCACTATAACATACGGTTTGTTAACAAATTCTTAGCTTGATGATATTTTTTTGAATTTTCCTTGGTACACGACATAACCTGGATATTTCACATCGAACGGCGAGGGTCGGTGTGCCGTCATCGCTAAAAGCTAGGTATGATTAATTTTCAACCTTTTGGAAGGTGGTTGATCCTCCCCATCGCTCCCATCGCCCCCATTGCTGTTGCTAAAAAATCCATGGTTGTTAAGCGCGACGGCGGAGCTTTTAACTTTCTCAAAGTCTCCCAAAATAGAGCTATCCCTCGCATTGTTGCTAATGCACAGAATTGTATCAAAGATTACTTAATAACGTATTAATATGAATATTTCGTGATAAAAAATCCCTTGGTCACGAATTTATTGAACAATTTGTGTCCTTAAAAATAATACTAAATTAAGCTAGCTATGCTAATCTATTTTCAACTTGGAATTGGCTTAAATATGTAAGGAACACTATGCGTATTACCACTCACAAGGCCACCTACCGATCGCAATCGGGTTCACAAACGATTGTGGAAATTCAAGAAAATGATGATCCTGATAAACCGAAGCGCTCCTATTTGATTGAGCGCAAAAAAAAAATCGGCTCTGGACAAACATCAGATGTTTATCAAGCTTACCTCTTATTACAAGGGAAAAAACCCGATATCAAAAACCCTCTCGCCGCCAAAATTTTTAAAAAAGCCGAATTTTTCAAAGAACAAGAATGGACCATTCAAGCAAAATATTATCAACATATTGATACCTGCGTCGACGACCGTGATGTGTATTACGGATTTAGCAAGCTCTTACCTAAAGAAACCTTATCCGAATATTTAAAGCGTCGTGCAAAAACACGTCAAACGGATCACAAAAAATTTGATATCCTCGAGAGTTTAAAGATCGCACGCGCCATTACGGCACGAGTCAAATTAATGCATCACGGCTCCGCCGAAAATAGTGAAGCCACCCTTCATTTAGATTTGAAACCCGGAAATATTATGATCGATTTCGATCATAAAAAAGAACCTCGCATTCATATTATTGATTTTGGTAATGCCCAGACACTAGCCAGTGATGACCCTGCCAATAAAATACAAGTCATCCCTTCTGGATCACCGGGTTATGTCGCCCCTGAAGTTGCCAAAGGAGAACCCGTTGGTCTAAAAAGTGATATTTATTCGTTGACTCCGATTTTGATGATGGTATTAGGCGCCACTAATCCTATCTATGATAAACAAAAAACACGAAAACAGTTGATCGCCACAGGAGCTGTTCCTGCCGATGATCACCTCGCACAAGAACGTGAAATTTCCAGTATCCCTTTTAATGCGACGCATTTAATGTTGAGTCACAAATGCATTAAAGAACCCTGCGACACCGAACAACTGACGCTGACTTTTTTCAACCGAATGCAGCACATCAACTATGATCTTCGCCCTGACAGTGACGAGCTGTTTGCTTTTATTGACACATTAACCGAGCTGTATCGTGCTTATGAGCATCATACTGAACTGAATACGTATAAACTTGCGCTTTTTGCAAAACTCATCCTCATGGCACAGGGTCTCTGGGATGGTGTTTCAGCAAATTATGATTATATCGGTGAAACAGCATCGATTGCTCAACACCGAAAATTGTTTTGCAAAGTAATTTTCGATTTAGAAAGTAAAAAATTATTGAATCGCGAATTAGTTCAACGCTTTTCAGAAATCAATCGGGACAATCTTCTAATGATGTCGAGTATTGTTCTATTGAACGAATCAAACTTGCTGGATAAAATCGGTTTGGATTTAGTTTGTGAGAATATAACTTGGTCTTACTTGTTTAATCAGCTGAAACAAAATCATTGGAAAATCAGCGCTCCATTAATCACAATGCTTTTCGATTTAACACCTTATGTTTCGGTATTGCTTCCCATCAGCAAATTCACTACACAGTCTTTTTTCAAAGAAGCTAGTGCTCATCCTATTTTTCTTCAACAATTGCAGGAACTCGAAAAACAAAATGTTAAGATCAACAAAATCCACATCTACAGCACCTGGCTCATGAACTTGAAAGAAGAAAAAGAACAACTCCTTTTTATGAAAGACATGCAACGCTTAGACGTACAGGCCATTTGTGGTTACATCAAAGTGAAATATAGCCAACGTCCCTCACTCGAAAATCTTCTCAAAAAAATTAACCAAAATCAGTTTGTTTCGGATTTTATCACGGAATATGAGAGAACCTATCAAAATACTTTTTTCAAAAATCCTAACAGTCAAATGTGGAAAAAGATTAAAAATAAGGAAGTGCATACCGTGCAAGACATTCTCACCCACCAAAAAAATGACCTCAACTCACGAACGAATAAAATCATACAAAAATGCTTTAGTGAACAATTAGCGAAAAATCCTTATTTAACGCAGTGAAATTCTCGATGTATACCCATCACGATCCATTTTTAGGGTTTGTATGCATCACAAAATTAATAAAAATCCCCGTGGCAAGCCACGGGGATTTTTCCTGTAATAATTTCGCCTGCTCGGGAAACCCTCGCGGACGGCGACCAAAGGGGAGCGAACGCTCGCTCCCCTT
>MGOZ01000045.1 GCA_001797285.1 Coxiella sp. RIFCSPHIGHO2_12_FULL_42_15 | reverse complement strand
CGAAATTATTACAGGAAAAATACCCCGTGGCTTGCCACGGGGATTTTTATTTAAAGCGATGCACGGGTCAAATCGTGTTCAACCACCCTTTCAACGCAGCTGAAAAGCCCTCAGGATCTGTTTCTTGAGCAAAATGTAAAGAATCGAAAAGTTCAACCAGTGTTAAATTTGGCAAATGCTGCTTTGCCCATTGCACGCTTTCAATGGTTGTCGTAAAACCAGGAATACCATACAACAGTAATTTGGGCAGTTTCGTTTTTTGTAGCCATTGTGAATAGCGTTTAATCAACTGCACAACCTGGCTGTTACCATTACCCAATGGTAGTTCCAAAATATATTGCCACAGTGGTTTGCGAGAAGCGGGCGTTAAAAAGGGTCGTTCATAATTTCGAATTTCTTCTGCCGTCAATTTTCGCAGCACTCCATGCGGCAAAAGTTTTTTAATTAAATAGTTATGTTCAACGATGGCGCGATAACTCGCTCCAGGTCGGTTTAATAATGTCGCTAGTTGTTGCACGGGCAATGAAAGCATTTCCCAATCCACGTTAGGTTGCAAATGAGATTCATAAAAAGCTAATGCTTTAATGTTGTCCGCATGACGAGAAGCATAATCAAAACCAATCACAGATCCCCAACCGTGCAAAACCAATGTGATATTTTTTAATTTTAATGCTTCAATAAAACCCTCAAAATACCGAATGTGGTCGAAGATAGTATATTCAATATTGGGTTTTTCCGATTGCCCCATGCCTATCAAATCTAGAGCGATACAACAACCTAACTCACTGAGATGAGGAATAACATTACGCCACAAATAAGAATACGTCGGCATTCCATGGACAAACAGAATAGGGTCACCACTTCCTGCTTGCAAATAATGCATTTGGGAACCATGCACCATCACGGCATGAGAAGGTAGATGACACTCGGCGGATATAATGGGATGGCTTTCCGACATGGAACACTCCTTGGGTTGGTTTTTGAAGATGACGGCCACACGAAGTGCCCTGCCACCATCGCAGTTCGATGTGAAATATCCGGGGTAGCGCCAATCCTATTCATCAATACTCATTTCCGTAAAATCATTGGCTTTTTCACTGATCTCTGCTAAGTCCATCAGTTCTCTTAACGCCACAAACAATATAGCAAACTCGATGTTCTCAGAACTACGCATATCAGAAATAATCGACTTCCAACGCACGATAGCATCCTGATGCTGTAGAAACCAGTCGTTCACTTTACCAGGAATACTGCGTGATTTACCGCACAGCACACCAACCGTTAATGCACGTTGAACCCAATCTAAATCACCTTTATAAGCCGATTTTGCCAAAATAGACCAATGCGTCGTGATTGGGTACTCGTTGATTTGATCACGGAACCACAATAAATCTAAGCGATCCACCAGCATAAAATAAATCTTAGCAACCCGAAACACTTCCACATCGTATTGCAAGGCGGCTTCAATAACATTTAATGCGTGATACAACCGAGAAATACTCGCCACACGAATAGCAACCATTTCCGGAACTTTATTCTCAACAAGACTTGCTATATCCGCATCAAAACGTTCTTTACTCCCGCCTAATACCAATTTAGGCAAGCGCTCATTGATTTCTTCAACGCGCTGACGAAATTGCTGAATACTTTCCACAATATCGAAATTATCGCGACGAGTGCGCAAAAACCACCGTACTGCACGGCGCACAACGCGCACTCCTTCGTACATCATGTTGTATTGCACTTCAGGATCAACTAAATAATCCAACGAAACGATATCTGCGTTATACTTTTCTAAATCAAAAATTTCACGCGCTGCCATATACGCTCTAACAATCGCCTCAATGGAGACACCCATTTCATCTTGCATTTGAAATACAAACGTAATCCCCATATCAGAGACCATCATATTGCTTAATTGCGTCGCAATAATTTCGTGTGCCAAATAATGCGTATGCATTGAATTCAAATAATTTTCACGGAGCACTTTAGGGAAAGCCTGCTTTACCATTTGCGATAAATAAGGATCCATTACTACCTTTGTTTTTAGCAATTCTGCCTTAGTAATAATTTTACTGTACGCTAATAATACTGCAAGCTCAGATCGCATCAGCCCCTTACCAGAAGAACGACGTTCTAATATAGCTTTATCTTCCGGCAAAAACTCCAATGCTCGATTCATTTTATTATTTTTTTCTTGCGCTTGAATATATCGAACAAACAGCAGTAGCATTTTGTTGGAATAGCAAGCATTCAAACTAATCACGCGATTTTGTTGGTAATTATCATGTAAAACTAAATTTGCCACTTCATCTGCCATCAACGCCAATAATTCATTGCGTTGCTTTACCGTCAGTTCTCCAGCGGCAACAATGGTATTTAACAGAATTTTGATATTAACTTCATGGTCAGAACAATCCACACCTGCAGAATTATCAATGAAATCCGTATTACAACGCCCACCGTTCATTTCATACTCCACACGACCCAGTTGGGTCATGCCTAAGTTACCCCCCTCGCAGATTACTCGCGCATTTAATTCTCGACCATCAATACGTACCGCATCATTACTGCGATCACCCGCGGCATCATTTGTTTGAGTGCTCGCTTTAACGTAAGTTCCAATACCCCCATTCCACAATAAATCCACAGGCGCTTTTAAAATAGCGCGAATCAGATCGTTTGGCTCCATCACCGACTGATCAATTTTGAGGAGTTCTTTCACTTCATTAGAAATTGGGATCGCTTTTAAGAAACGAGAATAAACACCCCCACCCTTAGAAATTAGGGCTTTGTCGTAATCTTCCCAGGTTGATCGTGGCAATTCAAATAAGCGCTTACGCTCGGCATAACTGAGCAACGCATCGGGACGAGGATCAAGAAAAATGTGCATATGATTAAATGCCGCCACGAGCTTTAAATGACGCGACATCAACAGACCATTCCCAAAGACATCACCACTCATATCACCAATACCAACAACGGTAATTTCACTTTCCTCGACGTTAATACCGAGATTTTGAAAGTGTCGTTCCGCTGAAATCCAAGCACCTCGCGCAGTAATGCCCATTTTTTTATGGTCATAACCCGTAGAGCCACCAGAAGCAAAAGCATCTCCCAACCAATATTCGCGCTCTTCTGAAATACGATTGGCAATATCTGAAAAAGTCGCTGTCCCTTTATCTGCAGCGACCACAAGATAAGGATCTTGCTTGTCATAACAAACCGTGTTTGGGTGTGTCACGACCTGTTCATTAACAATATTGTCCGTTACGTCTAATAAACCACGAATGAAATTCTCATAGCACGCAATCCCTTCTTGCAAAATTTCTTCACGTCGTCCATTCGCTGGTAACCGTTTTGTAACGAACCCCCCTTTCGCTCCTGCCGGTACGATTAACGCATTTTTCACTTGCTGCGCTTTCATAAGGCCGAGGACTTCCGTACGAAAATCTTCAAAACGATCCGACCAACGCAAACCACCACGCGCCACTTTCGCAGAACGCAAGTGAATACCTTCAAAACGGGGTGAATACACAAAAATTTCATACCTAGGTATAGGAAGCGGTAAATCCGGGATTTTGCGCGGATTCAGTTTAAACGACAAATAGGCCTTGTAATTTCCATCCTCATCGACCTGAAAATAATTGGTCCGATAGGTTGCTTTTATTAACGCCAAATAAAGTCGTAAAATACGATCTTCACTCAATGCCGTCACTTTATCTAATTCTGCTTCGATTTTAGCAAGTATTTCCCGCTTAGATCCATTGGCTTTGGGTAACACGGGATCAAAACTGTGTTTGAAAAAATCCACCAATAATTGCGAAATTCGATAATGAGTGACCAGTGTCGTCGCAATATATTGTTCGCTATACACAACACCCATTTGACGAAAATATTTGGTGTAAGCACGCAAAACTGAAATTTCACGCCACCCTAATTTTGCAATTAATACTAAGCGATTAAATTCATCATTTTCAGCATCCCCACACCATATCGCTTGAAAAGCCGCCTGAAAAGTTTCCTTGATATGCTCAACATCAATCGCGTAATTTTTTTCATAGACCATTCCAAAGTTATTAATCCATATCTGCGCACCATCTTGAAATGTAATTTGATACGGTTGTTCGCCAATCACACGCAAGCCCAAATTTTCCAACATGGGAACAGCATCGGATAAAGGCACCGTTTGATGCGGACGATACAATTTAAATCGGATCATTTCTTTTATTGTATCTACAGGACGGTAGAGACTCATCCCTAAATGATGATGGTTGCAATCCAACGACTCGATTTTTTCGATATCCAGTACAGCCATTCGCGCTTGAAACACTTCACGATAGCCCGCTGGGAAGGCGTAACGATATTTAACAATCAACTCATTACCACGTTCCTCTCCGAAATAATCGATGACTTCACGAGAAAGCTCGTCCGTCCATGATTTTGTCATTTGCAAAATGGTTTGTTCAAGTTCATGAATGTCATAGGGATGGCGTTTACGCGGGTTTACACGGACAATATAATGAATGCGAGCTAATACAGATTCGGATACTTGTGTGGTGTGCGTAATATCAATAGCATCGAATACTTTTTTGAATAGCCGCTCGACTTGTAATACATGCGCAGAACTTAAATTATCGCGGGGCAAAAAAAGCAAACATGAAATAAATCGTCCATAAGCATCACGTCGAACAAATAAACGTGTGCAACGACGTTCCTGCATTTGCAAAATTCCAGAAACAGTTTCGAATAATTCCTCCGTTGTTGCATGAAATAAATCATCGCGTGGCAAAGTCGATATAATGTGAATTAAATCTTTACCCGCGTGACTGCGCAGTGGTAATTTTGACATATGCACAACAGAAGCTACTTTATGTCGTATGAAAGGAATGTTTCTCGGATCAACTCGATACGCTTCCGAAGTATATAAACCAATAAAGCGACGCTCACCCATTAATTGGCCATCAGCGCTAAATTTTTTAATGCCAATATAATCGGTATACGCAGGACGATGTACCGTCGACATGGTGTTGGTTTTTGAAATAATTAAAATCTGATCTTTTGAAAAAATTAATTTTCGTGCTTGCTTCGGCAATTCTGAAAATTTACGCAATACTTTACTTTTTGCATCATCACGCAATACGCCTAAGCCTGATCTTTTTACTAATTGCAACGCTTTCTCTTCGCCTTCGCCCACCACTTCATAATCTCGACAACCCAGAAACGTAAAATGATTACTCATCAACCATTCGAGAAAATGCCTACTCTCTTTAACATCCAAAGAATTTTGCGCATACGGGGGTGAATCTAATTCAACAACACATTCTTGCATTTTAGCGCACATCACTTTCCAATCGGTGACTGCAGAACGCACATCATTCAGAACACGAATCAGATCTTGTTTGATGTCATTCAACACGATAGGATTCGTTTGACGATCAATTTCAAATTGGATGGGTGCTTCATAAACGCAATTATTTCCTTTCGCGGAATGGTAAGGATAAACATTTTCAAGATAATGTTCTTGATCACGTTCGACTTTAATACCACCACAAAAAATCATTAAGTGGGTCGTTAATTGCAAACGATTCATTTCCATCCGCATCGAATCCACTAAAAAAGGCATGTCATCCGTGATCATTTGAATAATGGTATGCGTTGACTGCCAACCAACCTCTTCAAATTGCGGATTAAACACATCTATTTTTAATTCACCCGGTGAACGATGCTGCATCAAACGCCAGTGCATCAGCACAGCGCCGTATAAATCTACAATAGGACGCTGCAATAAATCAGCAACCGGCATTTGAGAAAAATAAAGATAAATAAATCGATTAAACTTTTCTGCTTCAACTGAAGGCAACTGGGTATTTGCATAAGCCTCCAGTTGCTTCATCACTTGCAAACTCATATCAGATAAACTGGACATGTTCCAACCACACAAATTTGTTTACTTTAACAGCTCATCCCATTTCAATGGGATAAGCTTCCGCTGTTACTTTAATAATAGTACAATCTCTGTCGCCAAAAGTAGGGGGTCGCCCAAAAAAGCGTTATAAATGAGTGGGTTGCTTTGTTTTTATTTTGAGCAATTGATTACTTTTAGTACAGGTTGATTACTGTTTGAAAATGGCCATATTCTATCACTAATGAGAAAACTAAAGCGAGTTCTCTCTGGATGTGCCAGGAATTCCCCTTTCCATTTTTGCCAATAGGAAAAGCATCTTTTCCCTCGCTATTTTGACCTAAAAAGAGACAAAAAAATGTTTTTAAGATAGAATTGACTTAAAAATAAGCATTGATTGATTTTTTATGCGCAGTTTCCTTAAAAAATGCATTATTTTTGTTGCTTATAAAAATATAACAAACTAAAATTCTTACTTAATGTCATATTGACGAATCGCTAGGACGGCCACGCTTTCACTGCTTCAATTGTTCATGGAATATACAAGTCAATGACGCCGATTTTCTGCTTAACGGACTTAGGTGGATAAAACGTCAAGGATGCTCTTCATAACGATTTTTAAAAAAAGTGGAGCGCGCCATGAGAGTATTGCTTGTTGAAGATGATGAATTTTTAGGTGATGGTATTCGCACCGGCCTAAAACACTACGGACACACCGTGGACTGGGTAAAAGATGGACGAGCCGCGGCGGACGTTATTACCTCCAATCACGAAACCTTTGACGTCATTGTGTTGGATATTGGTTTACCTAAAATTTCAGGCTTAACCGTATTAAGCATGATTCGTAACAAAAACATCGCAACCCCCGTTGTTATGCTCACGGCGCGAGATACCGTGGAAGATCGCGTAACCGGTTTAGATGAGGGCGCTGACGATTATATTGCAAAACCTTTTGATCTTGATGAATTGTGTGCGCGTATGCGTGCTCTGCAACGCCGTTCAAATGCACGTGCAAAACCAGTGATCACCTACGATGACATTACGGTTGATCCTGCATCGCACGTGGTCACTTACAAAGAAGAAGAAATCATGGTATCACGCCGCGAGTTTGCTCTGTTGCAAAAATTACTGGAAAATGCGGGTCGTGTGATTTCTCGCGAACAGCTCAATCAAACACTCTATGGCTGGAGCGAAAATATTGACAGTAACGCACTAGAAGTGCACATCCACAACCTGCGTAAACGTTTTGGCTCTAAGCTAATACGCACGATTCGTGGTGTCGGCTACATGGTAGAAAAGATTGAATGAAATCATCCATTCGAACTTTCTTATTAATTAATTTACTACTGAGCGTCACTTTAATTATTTCATTAGCGATTATTGGAAATCTTTTTTTAGCCCATAAAGACATACAGATTCAACTTGACGCTCAGTTAATCAATACAACGCTGCATATTAAATCTTTTTTTAGTGATTTTAACGAAGATAAACGGGATCTATCTTCCATTCAGCGCAGCTTACTAACCCCTATTGACACCACATTACGTAACTATCCTGGAATAGTAAATCCTAAAACCCATCAACAACATGATGTTGCAAAAGCCATACAACAATCACAAAACAATCTTGAATTTCAGATTTGGAATCACGACGGCCGTTTAATTTTACATTCCCCCAACACACCGAAAATTCCTCTATCAAACGGCAAAGATGGCCTTTCTAATTTGTGGCTCCGCGGTGATTCATGGCGCGTGAATACCTTGTATGACCCTTCTAACGAATTAACTTTCATGGTCGCAGAACGAACCGACTATCGCCAAACTCTGGAAAATAAGCTCACCAAAGATTCTATTTTTATTATGCTCATCACTTATCCCT
Source organism: Coxiella sp. RIFCSPHIGHO2_12_FULL_42_15 (assembly GCA_001797285.1). Lineage (GTDB taxonomy): Bacteria > Pseudomonadota > Gammaproteobacteria > Coxiellales > Coxiellaceae > 2-12-FULL-42-15. Next base: position 16,448 of record MGOZ01000045.1, on the reverse strand, counting down.
TTCTGGGTTTATTAATTTGGATTATCGTCGGACGTGGCTTAGATACCTTGAAAAAAGTAGCCAACGAAGTGCGTCATCGTGCACCGAGTTATTTAAAACCCGTGGATTTAACCTCCGTTCCCAGTGAAATTGAACCTTTAGTCAAAGAGCTGAATAATCTCTTTAATCGCTTACAAGAAGCCTTTGATCGTGAAAAACGCTTTACCGCCGATGCGGCTCATGAATTGCGAACACCGCTGGCAGCACTCAACACATTTACGCAAATTGCTTTACGTGCTCAAACACCTGAAGAACGCAAAGATGCCCTATTAAAAGTTTTAGCCGGTGTCAATCGAGGAACGCATGTCGTGCAGCAACTCTTGACACTCAATCGCATGACCCCAGAGGCCATGCGCGATAAAGCCATTAAAATGGATCTCAGTAAAGAAGCGGCCGACATTGCCGCCGAGCTTGCTCCTGAAGCCATCGCTAAAAAAATTGAATTAGAGCTACTCTGCTGTGAAACTTCGCCCATAATGATCGGTCATCCCACCGCCATTGGCATATTGTTGCGAAATTTAATTGATAATGCCATCCGTTATTCACCAGAAAAAAGTACGGTTACCATCAAAATTGAAGATCGCCCTCACAAAATTGTGTTGCGCGTTATCGACAATGGTCCTGGTATTCCCGATGAGCTAAAAGAGCGCGTTTTTGAACGCTTTTTCCGTATCATTGGCACTAAAGCCACCGGCAGTGGCCTGGGCCTTGGTATCGTACTACAAATCGTTACGCTACATCACGCAGAAATTAAGCTCGAAAAGCCAGAATCCGGCCAAGGTCTTGACTTCCAGGTCTGGTTCCCCAAACCCCCTACCCTGTGAAGCTCCCTGGCCCGGATATTTCACATCGAACGGCGAGGGTCGGTGTGCCACCAACGGGAAGGTCTTTTGTTTAAAGTGCGTCCAGAGTCTATGAGGAATATCCTATACTTACAAGGTCATGGCAGAAAACTCAAGAAAAATACAGCGACGAACGTTATATTACTCATTCGCCGTCATTTTGATAATCGCTATCTTGATTAGCCTCATCAATCTTATTCCTTTTTATCGTAATCTCTATCAGCTGGAATTTCGTGATCTTTTGTATTCGCGCGATATAGCAACCTTGGTTATTCAAGAATATATTCTTCGTGTCAAAGAAGTTGCCCGTGAAACATCAAACGACTTCAGCACCGTTCAATTAATGCAAGACTATGTTGATCATAAAATCAGTTTAAAAGAATTAAAAAACCAATCTAAGGGAAAATTAAATTTTTCCATTCATAGAAACCCGCAAATTATAAAAATGGAACGCTTCGATAAAGAAGGGGTATTAATCTCTCGCGCCGGCGAATATAGCCCCATAAAATACCCTTTTTCAAAAGAAAAAGAGGCTATCGTCGGACCTTATATTATTAATCATCGTTATTATGTGCTGGTTAATTCTACCATTCGAAATAAAAAAAATAACATTCTTGGCAGTGAACAGCAAATTTTTGATGTCACCGATTTAATTACCCTTTTATTTAATTATTCAACGCGAAAACTGGGTGATATGTTATTGGTGAATATAGAAAATAATAAACCTCAAATTATCTCACCCCAACGAAGCATATGGAGCAACGTACTTGGTAATGATTCGCTTCTCAATAAAGCAATTAAGCGCGCCACTCAAGAAGGTGCCTCTGGTGTTTTTACGGGCAATATCGACAGGGAAAAAGTGACTCTTTTTTTCGCCCCAATACCCAACATTAATTGGGGAATCATTATTGTTGCCAAAAATAAAGATTTATTAGCCGCCGTAGAAAATACCGTATTCCATAATATTATTATCATTATTATTGTGGTGGGACTTTTTGTTTTAGGACTTTACATTATTCTTAAGCCACTTTCTGGGAAAGTCATTTTTCATATTTCGGAATTAAAAAAACGCATTAACCTCGCTAAACAAAAGCTGGAAGAAAGCAACAAAAAACTAGAATTCCTAACATTACATGATGCCCTGACGATGATTGCTAATCGCCGCGGATTCAATGCAAAAATGACTGAAGAAATCTCCCGTGCTAAACGTCATAATAATAAATTTTGTTTGTTGTACTTAGACGTTGATCACTTCAAAAAAATAAACGATGAACACGGACACGCTGTGGGTGATGAACTTTTGATCCATGTTGCCAATGTACTTAAAAACACGATGCGAACAGAAGATTTTTTCGCACGAATTGGCGGAGATGAATTTACGGTCTTGATACCAGAAATAACATCTCAAAAAGAGATCGATATTATTATCCATCGACTTAGAATGGCCGCTTCTGTCCCATTGATCACGAAACAGGGCCTAACACTTCATTATTCCTTTAGTATTGGCCTCGCTCTCTTCCCAGATAATGGCAAGACGACTGAGACATTGCTAAAACAGGCTGATATCAATATGTATTGTGATAAGCATAGAAAAAGTGAAGCCTAAGGACACTGTTGCGCGTCCTGTTGCCACGGAAAGCAGGTTGTCTGTATCCCCCCTGCTGCGGGTAATAACACATCGCGTAATAACCATGCGGGTACATCGTGTAATTTGCTTTCTCAGGAGCATCGTGAGCCCCCATCTGAATTTTGGGACCCGTGCCTTTCATACAGTAGCAAGCTTTCTCCCCGTGCTTGATTTAACCCATTGAATTCTGCTCAAACCAGTGGCTTACCTATCAACGAGTTACAAATAACTATCACAAATATCAATCAATTTTTTGAGGTTTTCACCGGAAGGTGTACGCTTGGAATAATAGTAAAAATCCAAATAATTTTGCAGAATATATTCGTAACCCGGTGTTCTTAAAATTTTTAAAATGCGTTGTGCAGTTGGAAAAATTTTACTATCCTGATGATAAAAACGTTGGAACATCACCGTTGCTAATAAAGTCGCAATCGAAGCACGGCGCTTTTTATCCGAACCTTCAAATTCTGAAATAAAATACTGTAATGAACGACTGCGATCCCAATCGCGCCAATGCTGAAAAAACGTTAATGCAGGATGATCAAGATCAATAATGCCATCTTGGCTTTTCAAATCGATACCATCCGTAAATAAATAATAAATAGCCGGAACACAGGCAATCACATTGGCCCACGAACAATTACCGCTCATTTGTGGCGGCATAATAATTCTGACTTTCAATTCTAATCCCAATTGTTTATTGAGATTTTCCTCTATAAATTCAGGGCTTTTTTTGTCAAAAATCAGGTGTCGAATTAATTCTTTTGTCACCATGTTGGGTTTTCTGATTTTAAAAATATTAATACCATTCAGGGTTTCATTAATTTTACGGCGATCGCAGCGAATCAAAATATCGTGATAATAAATAAACGTAATCGCATGCCCAGCATAGCTAGTGGGAATAATTAACAAATCACGATCTAATAATGAATCAATAATAACCTGATGACGCGAAATATCCGTTTGATATTGAACGTACTGAATTAACTGTCCTGCCGTACGTAAAGCTTCAATGCATACATTTAAAATGGGAAAATTTTCTTTGGCAGAACGGGCCGCGTAATTTTGCGTATACTGTTCCAAGGAATAACGCACCAAATTCAGCGAAAATTCCAAAAAAAAGCCTTCCATGCCCACTTCAACATAATTACCTGCCGCATCAACGACATCGACACTGCCACGTAAATCATAGCGATGCCCCAATAATTTAGCATTGATGTAATCCATGGCGAAACGCGCCAACGCTCCTTTTTCATAAAGCGCTAATTTTAATTCACTGTGCTTGCGCAGAATTGCTTTTACTAAAATGGGTTCCCCATTGTTATTATAGGCGTTGGGGTCAGCACCTTTTGTTAATAACAATCGCGTCATCGCTAAATTATTATTTTCCACGGCCCAATGAAGTGCCGTTCCACCCACTAAATCTTTTTCGTTTACGCGCGCACCACTATCCAAAAGTAAACGTGTTAATTCAAGATGATTCACGATGGCGGTTTCAATTAATGGCGTAAAACCAAATTCATCGATCGCATTAACATCCGCACCTGCATTGATGTATTGCTGGACTAACGCGAGATTTTGTTGAATAATCGCACGCGCTAATGTCATGAAATTATCGCGTCAATGAAGGGGTGGTGGTTGGTCCCGGAGCCGCTGCTAAACGTTGCGCTAACGTCAATTGCAGCGCTTGAGTGTTTTCACTCGCATCAGGGCGAATATCGGGTGGTACACCATCAAATTGCGTTGAATCTTGCAGTAAGGGATGAGCCATAATCTGTGAACCATAATCCCCTTGTATTTGATGATGGGGATTGCGTAACGGTAACGTGGCAAAACCAAATTTCGATTGCAACTCACGCTCTTGTTGGCGACGTGAAAAATCCACCAACGCATCGTAGTCCGAAAAATAATCTTCAGAACTCCGTACCGCCCCATTTGCAAGAATGAATACCATATCTGTGCGCGTATTTTTCGCTAATGACACCGCGCCAAATTCAAAACGCTCCCCTTGATACAAGGCCACAATCGAATATTCACCTTCGGTCACAGAAAACAAAACAATGGGATCATCACTGATATCCATTTTTTTCGTGGAAGAGAACGACTGCAATTGCCATTGCAAATGTTCGCGAACCACAAAGCCACTGATACTGGATAATAGCGTTAATTTTAGCTCTGCCGCTAGACTGCCAATGTTATGGGTAACAATCATACTTGCTCTTTTATTGATCAATTTTAGGGTTTTTACTCGCCTCGTCGATTTTTCGACCCCTTAGAAGGGGGCGAAAAACTCCAAGCTCGGGTTATTTTAACACAAAATCTGGCAAATTTGTTCACTAAATCCGCGGTGGCAACAGCGATTTCCTATATTTCACCGGAAACACTATGAAGATACGAGGGGGGGGGTATCGCCTTGCATTGATTTTGAGTCTTGCCCCAGTTTGATTAATTTATATTCAAAAAAAAATAGGGCTCGGTTACCTCAGTTCTTAACGATAGGTTAATCTGCCTGACGTATGATTCACTTTCAACCAGAAAAATAGGGCATGTGAGGAGCTGCTTAATGAGATATAATAATGAACAACTCGGAGCATTTTGGGATCCTATGGAAAAAGAGATCAAGATCTCCTCAGCCCCTAGCCACACTCTACGTGTATTGGCGTACACTTGTCACTTTTTCTACGATCGAATGAGTCCGGAGTTAACGCGTCGTAAATTGATCCTCAACGAATTAATGAGGCAAGTTGTCCACGGTGAAGAAGCCGCAGCCAAAACTACGCTCAAAACCGATCCTACCTTACTATTCTGGAAAGCAGGAGAAGCAATAGATTATTCTGGGCGAGAAATCAATTTGCTGAAATTTTCCCAGAAAAAAAGGGAGACAGTAAACTTTTTCCTGAAGCAAAAGGAGGATTTGCTGGGCATCTTGAAAGACAGAAACGAACTGTTTTTGATTTCCAGGCAATCATTACGGCGATCAGTAGAGCTAACGAGGATGAAATTATTGCTGCCCTCAATAAAACAGGGGCACAATTTACTGAAGCGGAGGGCGCTCGTCGAAAACCAGCTAATGAACTCACACTGATGGAAACCTTAAATCGTTTTAGAGAGCAATTCACAGAAAAAAGCCGTAATGAAATCATCTTTAATCCACAGCATTTGCTAAAAACTTTTGAAATCTATCAGGATCAATTTGACAATTGGGATCGGAATCAACGTGATTTATTCTGGCGTCAAGTCATTGGCTTCATTGAGGGATTTTTATCCGCGGCTGATGCTCAGGAATTTGAGTATCGTATTTATTACCTTGTCCAGGATAATGAGCCATTGCGGTATTCATTTAATTTCAGATTTAGTGAAGGGCAATTTTATCCTGTTGCCTTTAATTCTTGCGCCGGTTTGGGATTTGATTATGGCCCGGAGGGGGTCAGGGTGTGGGGCCGTCACACAGCCGTAGGTGGCGATTTCGTGAGCGTTGTTACAAAATTTATATCGAGCAAAAACACAGAGCTTGAAAAACTTATGTGGCCCAACCAGCCGCAACTGACTCATTGTGTAATTTTATAAAAATTATAGTGGTTCAAGAAATTTGGACCACTCAGTAGGGATCCGTTGCAAAGTTGTCATTTCACCACTAAACTGATTTTTAACTCCTTGAGTTTAAATCAGTAATTTTTTCGGAAAACTCATAAAAACGCTATTTGCAACGGATCCCATTGGCCAAATGTAGACGAAGATATTGCTGTAAGTACGCTGATGCGCGGGCATGACCGATAATTGAGCATATTGACTGGGCATTGCGCAGAAATTTTCGGGTTTCTCGGTTAGTACCCCTACTACCTATTGAATTTAGGAGTTTGATTATGCAGCCCTCAATGCGATGGAACCTTGCAGCAGGACTTTACGGGAATGCGCTAGAGTGGTTTGATTTCGTTATCTATGCCAGCATCGCCCCTCTGCTTGCAACCTTATTTTTCCCCAGCAACAATGTCTTTGTCTCGTTGCTTGCAACATTCGGTGTCTTTGCTATTGGTTTTTTCGTGCGACCCCTAGGAGGCGTCTTACTGGGGTTATACAGTGATCGGATTGGGCGCCGCAGCGCCCTACTTGCATCCCTGAGTCTCATGAGTCTTGCAAGCCTTTGCATCGGTTTACTGCCCCCCTTTGACAAAATTGGAATTTTTGCCCCCTTGTTACTGACAGCGCTACGCATTCTCCAAGGACTGGCCATCGGAGGAGAACTGCCCAGTGCAACGGCCTACCTCATTGAAATATTGCCGGGTCATCGCCGCTGCTTAGCGGGGAGTTTACCGCTCAGCGTTGCATTCCTTGGAATTTTATGTGGTGCATTAACCGCAACAATACTCAGCACGTTGCTGGCTCACTCACAACTCCTAGAGTACGGGTGGCGCCTTGCCTTTATCCTCGCAGCCTTGCTAGGTCTGATGGGTCTTTACTTACGATACCACTGTGCAGAATCAAAGGTTTTTCTTGAAGAAAGAGACCACACCATCAAACCATTACGCGAACTGACTCACAACTATAAAACAAAACTAATCCTCGGAATCTTTTTTACAAGCATTTTAGCATTGGGCAATTACTTGTTAATTGCGTTTACGCCTTCTTATTTAGTAAAATTTGGAGGACTCAGCTTGCAAGAAGCTTCCTTGATTAGCTTTATTTCCCTCTTTGTGGTAACCCTGTTGGTTCCCCTTTCAGGATTTTGCGCGGATCTCATTGGAAAAAAGCCCATTTTCCTTTTTGGTGTCCTTGGACTCACCTTAACGTCGTTATTCATTTTTTGGTTGCTAAAGCAGCATACCTTTGCACTAGCACTGACAAGTCAGCTTATTTTGGCTTTTTGGTTAGGACCCATTAATGGCACAGTGCCCACGATTCTTTCTGACATGTTCACAACTTTCGTGCGTAACACAGGCATTTCATTGAGCTACAATGTGGGACAAGCGATTTTCGGCGGCACCGCGCCTTTAATTGCCTTTTTATTGTTGGATTTAACCCACACACTGTACTCCTCAGGGTTTTATCTCATGATCATCAGTCTTTTAGCCTTATTTGCCGCAAGCTATTACTTCAGGCACCCGTTAAAACGCGCAAAGCCCCCAAGCAACTGTCTGGGGAGGTGACATATGCGGCGGAAAATGTCACCTGTCAACGAGTTAGTTTCTAAAAAAGCACATCCTTCGTCAAAAGGCGCATTCACTGAAACGGAGGGCGCTCGTCGAAAACCAGCTAATGAACTCACACTGATGGAAACCTTAAATCGTTTTAGAGAACAGTTTACGCAAAAGAGCCATCATGAAATCGTGTTTAATCCGCAGCATTTACTCCGCGCACTTGAAGTCTATTTGACTCAATTTGATGGTTGGGATTGGGATAAACGAGATTTATTCTGGCGTCAGGTAATTGGCTTCGTACAGCGGTTTTTACCGGCGTGTGATGCAGAAGCTTTTGCCCAGGGAATTTATTATCTTACTGAAGAAAATGAAGCATTGCGGCGGTCCTTTGATTTTAGGTGTGGTGGTAGTAGTTTTTATCCTGTTGATTTTAATTCTTGTTCTTCGTTGGGATTTGATTATGGCGCGGCGGAGTGGGGCTCGGGGTCGCACTGGGCCTTGGGTGGTGTCGTTTTATTACAAAATTTATATCGAGCAAAAACACTCAGTTTGGAAAACTTATGCAGATCAACCTGCAGCAACCGACCCACTGCGTAATTTTGTAAAATAATGAAGTGTATCCCCAATAATTCGTTTAATTTCGCAACACCAACGCATTGTCCACTGTATCTGTGGATAACTTTGTGGAAAACGTGTCAGAATGCGCTTCAACCTACTGATATCATCAGCTTGCCATCAGATTGTCATCGAATAAATCAAATGTATTTTTATACATATTTTCAATGAGTTAAAATTATAGGCCTCGAATCATACTACCAGTTGCAAAAAATCAGCCACCCTTTACTATATCCCCTGGAAGCTGTGGGCAACTTTGCAAAAAATTGCGTCATCAGGGAATCTCTCTCCATTTCTGCAAGGGAAAAATCAATTTATGTATTGTGAGTTATTCGCCTTACTTGAGCCAGGTGTTCTCGTACTTTCCGCAAACCAACGTCTGGCAAGTCACTTACATCAAGGTTATCATCGATTTCAGCAACAAAAAGGACTGACCGTCTGGCAAAGTCCGGCTATTTTTCCTCTGACCGCTTGGCTTGCGCATCAATGGCAGCATAACGATAACAACAAAAAAAAATTATTGAATGAATATGAAGAAACCTTATTATGGCAAAATATCATTCGTGCGAATCCTGGCAGCGATTTGTTATTGCAAATCAAAAAAACCGCGCAATTAGCAAAACAAGCATGGCAAACATTAACCTTGTGGCAAATGGATTCCACACAACTGGATGCCCATCACAACCAAGACATTGAGCAATTTATTTTATGGGCTGAACATTTTCAGCAAACCAAAAAAATGCATCACTGGCTTTGCACCGCCGAACTCAGTACTGAAATCGTAAAATTCATTCACTCTGGTCAGCTGTCATTACCCAAAACCATCCTTACCGTTGGTTTTGATGATTTATCCCCCGCGATAGAAACTTTATTCCACACCTTACAACAACACAGTCACTGTTATCCTTATCAACCACAACTCACCCCTCATACCGTGACGCGTGTAGAATTAAAAGACGAGGAGCAAGAAATTCGCGCGATGGCATGGTGGGCAAAAGAAAAATACCGCCACCATCATCCCCACAAAATCGCTTGCATCGTACCCAACTTGAATAATATTCGCGGTAAGGTTGCCGCTATTTTTACAGAAATTTTTTGTCAAACCAATCTTATTCCTGGCCATTCCGAGCAAGACGTTCCCTTCAACATTTCAGCAGGAACGGAGCTCATCCATGTGCCCATGATAAACAGTGCACTGATTATTCTAAAAATAGTTTTATTACCGATGGAAAAAGAAAATTTACAAGCCTTTTTCTTGTCCCCTTACATCAACAGCACCACCGAAGATCGCTGTTTAGCCGCCATGGTTGCCCGTGAAATGATGGGCTGGTCTCAATCCTCCTTGACGAACGAAAAAATCACTGCACTCATTACGGAGCTCACTCAACACGCATTTCCTCATAGTCAACTATTACTGCGTTGGCAAATGGCATTTCGTATGAAACCCCATGCACCACAACAACATCCACAACAATGGGCAGAATATTTCAATCATATTTTACAGATCATGCATTGGCCAGGATTACGCCATTTAACGAGCTACGAATACCAGGTGCTACAGTGCTGGCAACAACAGCAACTTGAATTTGCTCAACTCGAACTTTTATTTCCAACCATGGAGAAGGCACAAGCCATCGCAATCCTTAGCGAGCTTTGTCTGCAAACGATTTTTCAACCCAAAAGTAATAACGAACCCATTCAAATTTTAGGTGTGCTAGAAGCCAGCGGCTCGCAGTTCGAACATATTTGGTTGATGGGATTGGATGATGAATCATGGCCCCCCAAAGCAGAACCCAATCCATTCATTCCCATTGAATTACAACGCACACACGCGATGCCACACGCCAGTGCGCAACGCGAATTGCGGTATTGTCAGCAAATTCAACAACGCTTATGCCAGAGTGCGCACAGTATTACGTTGAGTTCAGCACAACAACAAGGCGATAAGCAATTACTCCCAAGCCCCCTCATCAAATCAATAACGAAAAAAGAATGGCTGTTTCCAACAACAGCAACACCTCTACAGACCCATCCATTAGAAAATATTTGCGATGATACAGGCCCTCTTTTAACAGACCAAGAAAAAATTGAAGGAGGTAGCTGGATTTTGCAACAACAAGCCCTTTGTCCCTTTCGCGCTTTTGCCAGCATTCGTTTAAAGGCCTTACCCATACCAGAAAATGAGATTGGTTTATCGGCCGCCGAACGTGGTATTTTCTGCCATCAATCGTTAGAAAGCGTGTGGAAAAAAATAAAAACCCAACAACAGCTCAACACACTACCTCCAGAAAAAATTGATCATTACATTCATGAATCCATAACACTCACAACAACAACCCATCCATTCGAACAAAATCATTATTTTGCTATCGAACAACAACGTCTCAAAAAAATAATAACGGCATGGTTAGAAATTGAAAAAACCCGACCACCGTTTGCCGTGATCGAACGAGAAACCAAACGTCATATTCAGATTGGGAAGTTGAGTCTTCGCATTCAAATCGATCGTATTGATGAACTGATGGATGGCCAACAACTCGTGATCGATTACAAAACCAGCAAACAAAATTCGCTGCAAGATTGGCTGGGTGAACGTTTAATACAACCGCAATTACCGATTTATTGTTTATATGGCAGTGAGCATGTTGTGGGAATTGCGTTTGCCGAAGTGAATTTAGCAAAACCACAATTTAAAGGCATTATCGATCAACCCCATACCTTTTCTAAAATAATACCCGCTGAACTCGCCGGCAATGAAAAACGCAGCTGGCAGCAGCATCGCCAATACTGGCAACAGGCACTTGAGCAATTGAGCGACGATTTTTGTCAGGGAAAAGCGAACGTCGATCCTGAATCGGCACAAGCCTGTCAATTTTGTGAATTACACACCTTGTGCCGTATAGGAGATTTTACATGATGATCGATGATGAGGCAGAACGAACAGAAGCCATAGATCCCACGCACTCTTTCATTATTCAAGCTCCTGCCGGATCAGGAAAAACAGAGTTATTAGCACAACGTTATTTAAATCTGTTGGCTCATGCGGTAAAAAATCCAGAAGAAATTATCGCCATCACGTTCACCCGAAAAGCCGCTGCAGAAATGCGAGAACGAATTATTACTGCATTGGCCTTGGCGAGCGAATCCCCCGAACCCAGTGAATCCCACAAGAAAAAAACCTGGCAACTTGCACACGCCGTGTTACGCACAAATGCAAAAAATCACTGGCATTTATTATCGAACCCTAACCGTTTACGTATTCTCACCATCGACGCGCTCAGCGCGATGCTCAGCACACAAATGCCGATTCTTTCCGGTTTTGGCGCAAAGCCAAAAATTCTCGATGATGCAACCTCTTATTATCGCAACAGCGTCGTTGAAGTTTTAGATAAACCGCAACATCTTCAAGCCGATATTGAAATTCTGTTGCTGCATTTCGACAATAATGCAGAACAACTCGCTGCGCTGTTAATACAACTGCTCTCAAAACGAGACCAGTGGCTGCCGCACATCATGCATCAATACCAGCATCTCACGGCATTTAAAGCAGAATTACAGCACAGTTTGCAAAATATTATTACGGAAATTTTACAACGTGCGCGAAGCGTTATTCCTTTACACACCCAAGGTGAACTGTGTGAATTAATCCATTTTGCTGCCGAACAATTGTTGCGAGAAAATCCAACGCACCCTATCACCGCTTGTCATGATGTTTTTCAATTACCCGAAACTTCCGCAGAATATCTCCCCCAATGGCAAGGAATCGCCAGTACGTTACTCACCAAAGAAGGTGAATGGCGAAAAGCCATTGATAAACGCGTTGGCTTTCCCGCCGACAAAAAATCACATAAGCGACGAATGCTCGCGCTATTAACCTTGTTTCGTGAATACGATGAAGCAAAATCGGTTTTGTTTTCCGTTCTCAATTGCCCCCCTGCGGTTTATACCGAGCAACAATGGCAAATCATCCAAGCGCTTATGCACGTATTACCACAATTAACGGCTGAATTGCATTGGCAATTTCAACAACACAATGTCATCGATTTTGTGGAATTGACGCTTGGCGCATTACGAGCACTCGGGGATGAACAATACCCCACTGATTTGGCACTCTACCTGGATTATCAAATTCGACATTTACTCGTGGATGAATTTCAAGATACCTCGGTCATGCAATTTAAATTACTGCATCGCCTCGTACAAGAATGGCAACCTCAGGAGGGGAAAACTCTGTTTTTAGTGGGTGATCCGATGCAATCCATTTATCGTTTTCGCAATGCAGAAGTCGGCTTATTTTTACAAGCACAGCATCAAGGAATGGCGAACATTCCACTACGCAATTTACGTTTGACACAGAATTTTCGCTCACACGCACCGATCGTCGCCTGGATCAATGAAAGCTTTAACGCTATTTTTCCTGCAACGGCCGACACGATTGGTGGCGCAGTTCCTTACAATGCTTCCATTGCCGTCAAATCGGCTGAATTGGGCAACGATATTCGCTATCACGCATCTCATCAAAGCGACACTCGCACAACGCCACAAAAAATTGTTGATCTCATTCAACAATGGCAACGAGAAAAACCGAATGAAACCATTGCGGTTCTAGTGCGTTCACGCTCTCATTTAGCAGATATCATTCCTGCTTTAAATCAACATCATATTGCATTCCAAGCGGTGGAATTAGAAACGCTGAATCATCGCGCCGAGATTCAAGATTTAGTCGCACTAACACGCGCATTATTGCATTTGGCCGATCGCATTGCTTGGCTTGCCGTATTGCGTGCCCCCTGGTCTGGTATCAAACTACATGACTTGCACGCCATTTGTCAGTACGCCGGTCATCGACCGCTGTGGTTTGTTTTGCAAAATTACGCTTCCATTCCCGCGTTATCGCATGACGCAAAAATCCGCCTGCAGCGCATCGTGCCACTATTAGCATATAGTTTACATGCTCACGGTCGAGCCACGCTTTCAGAATGGATTAAAGGTACATGGCTAGGTTTATCCGGTCCTGCAACGCTCAACGACTCCATCGCACAAGCCAATGTAGCGCAATTTTTTCAATTGCTGGAAGATATTCAACAAGATTTTAGTTTTTCCTTATTAGAACAAAAACTCGAACGCCTTTATGCAAAACCAGAATATCCACAACACATCACCCTGCAATTAATGACCATTCACAAATCCAAAGGCCTCGAATTCGATCATGTCATCTTGCCTGAGTTGCAAAAAATGGCGCCGGCTGAATCAAACCCCTTATTATTGTGGTTGGAATATCCGAATCGTTCTGGTAAAACCGATTTGGTATTAGCGCCCATTAAAGCAAGCCATGAATCGATTGACCCCATTCATCACTATCTCAAACGATTAGAAAATACCAAACTGGAATATGAACTAGCTCGTTTATTGTATGTCGCAACGACTCGCGCCAAAAAATCTCTGCACTTATTTTGTAAATTAACACTCGATGAAGAAAGCGGCGAAATTAATCCTCCCGCTAAAAATACTTTTTTAGGCTTGTTATGGGAATTGTATTCTTCCCATTTTTTACGGTCCTATTCAACAACCTTTTCGGTTGAGCCAACATCGGAACAAAAAATTAAAAAAAATCTGCAACGCCTGCCTGATCATTGGCCTATTCCCCATCCTGATTTTAATATCGCGGCCTTGCAACAATACTCACATCATCCAGCACCATTCGCGCTATTCGAACAGCATGAATTAAGCATCATGGGAACGCTTATCCATGAAGCATTACAAAAATTAGCGAAGCAGCAACAGCCTGAAATGGATTTCTGGCATCGCCGTTTAATTCAACGAGGGGTATCACAACAGAAAATTCCTGAATTATTGCAACGTATCCATCAAGCGATGAACAATACTCGAGCTGACCCTCGTGGCCAGTGGATTTTGAAAGCACACCGTGATCATCAATGCGAATATGCATTAACGATGCTGCATAATAACGACGTCCAAACCTACATCATTGATCGCACCTTTATCGATGAAAACAATGCACGTTGGATTATTGATTACAAATCGACAACCCCACCGCATGATCATTTAGCGGATTTTTTGAAAGACCAAAAAAATCTTCATCAAGAACAACTGCATCGTTATGCAGAATGTTACGCTGCAATAGAAAATCGCGTTATTTATTTAGGATTATATTTTCCACTGTGTTCAGCATGGGTTTCGTGGGAATATTCAGTCTGAACTTCTGCATGCCCATTATGACGATATTTAATATCGTTATAAATCATCGCCTGATTAGCCGCCATCATCGTTGGCACCGTAAAAATAATTGCAAGAAAGGTAAGGATCGTGAAAATCATCATAATGATACCAAACCACATGGGCCCAGAATCTGGCATATGCGCCATCATATGGGCAAGATTGCTGCCAAATACGGGGTTCAATCCGGGCATTAAAACCAAAGTAATAATCCCTAAGCCAATCATCATGATAAACATAAGGTAAAAACTGTATGAAAATACCAGTGAGCCTAATGTTCGCCACCAATGACCAGAAGTAAAATTCCAAGCACGTGCAAATCCTCGAAAACCGCACAGATCAATGACTGCAGACGCGTTCACTAATATTAACTTCAATAAGATATAGTAAATGCCCATTTGCGTTAAAATAGCAATAATGGCATTCAACCAATCTTGATGGAACAAACTCAATAAATATTGGATACCGTACATCACTGCCATTACAGCAATGATCACAAGTAATTGCAGTAAATAAACATAAAAATATTTAAAGCCCACTGCAAACGCATTTCCTAATTTTGCATGTCCAATGCTCGCCACATTCCAGCAAACGCGTACCATAATTGCATTACAAATTTGTAAAAACCATATGGTAAGAAATAACCCCGCTACCAACCAGGCAATTGTATAAGAATTTGGCATCATTGCGACCACATTTATGGTTTCCCAATGCGGTGTTTTCTCACCCAACAAACGAATGAAAAGCGAAATAGCCGCGGAGCCAAAAATCGAAAATAAAATAAAAGATCCCACAATCGCCATCAACACCACAACGATATTCGCCACCCAACTGTGAGCGACTAAGCAAAAGCTATCGGAAATCACTCCCCCGAGTCGTTGTGGCTCGTTTTTGAGTTTAAACATCTTGCTCCTCCTGTTAAAAACCCGTACGAGAACTATAGCATAAAGCAACACATGCATTTATGATAAAGGTCAAAAAGGAACAAAAAATGTCCACGACAATAACCAATAAATTAGTAGTTGCCATTTCCTCCCGTGCACTTTTTGATCTAACGGAAAGCAATCATATCTTTGAAACTGAAGGCGTCAACAAATATGCGCAATACCAAATCTCGCGCGAAAACGAAATATTATCACCTGGACCCGCCTTCCCCCTGGTAGAAAAATTACTCCATCTAAATAGCGAAAGAAACCTAGTAGAAATCATTCTCCTTTCACGCAACAGTGCCGATAGCGGTCTTAGAATTTTTAACAGCATTCAACATTATGGCCTTAATATTACTCGAGCCGCTTTTTCTGCTGGCAAAAGCCCGTATCAATACATACGGGCTTTTCAAGCGCATCTTTTTTTGTCGACGCATCCTGCAGACGTTCGCCACGCATTAAAATCCGGTTGCGCGGCTGCAACCATTTTATCGCAAAAAAATCATTCGCATGAAAACGCTCATTCTGAATTACGCATTGCTTTTGATGGTGATGCGGTTATTTTTTCTGATGAGTCTGAACAAATTTATCAACGCGAAGGTTTAGAAGCGTTCACCAAGCACGAACAACAGCATGCCGATCAACCGATGAATGGCGGACCGTTTAAAGGCTTTTTATCCGCATTGCATCAATTGCTGCAGCATTTTCCTGAAAATAATTGCCCCATTCGCACAGCATTAGTCACCGCACGACAAGCACCCGCCCACAAACGCGTTATTCACACGTTGCGTTCATGGAATATCCGAATTGATGAAGCGTTATTTTTAGGTGGATTAGATAAAGGTATTTTTTTAAATGCTTTTAATGCGGATATTTTTTTCGATGATCAACCCATGCATTGCCACTCGGCTTCCGAGCATGTTACCACAGGTCATGTGCCAACAGGGATCGTGAACGACGAAAATTAAAATCGGATTAGGGTCTTATATGGACTCGACCGTATTGTCAAAGATTAATGATCATTTTG
>MGOZ01000044.1 GCA_001797285.1 Coxiella sp. RIFCSPHIGHO2_12_FULL_42_15 | reverse complement strand
GAGCGCGGCATCACGATTGCGACCTCGCACGTGGAATATCAAACGGACAAGAGACACTATGCGCACGTTGACTGCCCCGGACACGCGGACTACGTAAAGAACATGATCACAGGCGCGGCCCAAATGGACGGAGCCATTTTAGTGGTTTCTGCCGCGGACGGTCCGATGCCGCAAACCCGAGAACACATTATTTTGGCCAGTCAGGTTGGTGTGCCTGCGATTGTGGTGTTTTTGAATAAGGCGGACATGGTGGATGATGCTGAATTATTAGAGCTCGTCGAACTGGAAGTCCGTGATCTGCTGAATACCTATGATTTTCCGGGCGATGAGACGCCGATTGTGACTGGATCGGCCTTAAAGGCGTTGGAAGGAGATACGAGTGAACTGGGCGTTTCGTCCGTTTTGAAATTAGCAGAAACGATGGACAGCTATTTTAAAGAACCGAAACGTGATATTGATAAACCGTTTTTGATGCCCATTGAGGACGTGTTTTCGATTTCGGGCCGAGGGACGGTGGTGACGGGGCGAATTGAACGCGGGATGGTTAAGGTGGGTGAAGAAATTGAGATTGTGGGTATTAAAGATACCATAAAGACGACCTGTACGGGCGTGGAAATGTTCCGTAAATTGCTGGACGAAGGTCAAGCGGGTGATAACGTGGGTATTTTATTACGCGGCACAAAGCGAGAAGAAGTTGAGCGTGGTCAAGTATTGGCGAAGCCGGGTAGTATTACGCCGCACACGAAGTTTGAGTCAGAAGTTTACGTGTTATCGAAGGAAGAAGGTGGACGACATACGCCGTTTTTCAAAGGGTATCGTCCGCAGTTTTATTTTCGCACAACCGACGTAACGGGCGCGGTAGAATTGCCGGCAGGAGTTGAAATGGTGATGCCAGGCGATAACATCAAGATGGTGGTTGAGCTGATTGCCCCCATTGCGATGGACGAAGGTTTACGTTTTGCGATCCGCGAAGGTGGCCGAACGGTAGGGGCTGGGGTAGTCACCAAAATTATTAAATAATGAAGGTGTCTCAGGTGGATTGGGCCAAAAGCCATTTTCACCAGATCTAATAAGATGCATTGTGGTATCGGCCAGGTGTGTCATGAATGAGGAAAAATTATGGCTGTTGTTAACAATAATCAACGAATTCGGATCAGACTCAAGGCGTTTGATCATAAGTTGATTGATCGATCGACTCGCGAAATTGTTGATACGGCAAAGCGAACGGGCGCCATTATTAGCGGCCCCATTCCTTTGCCCACGGATATTGAACGTTATACGGTACTGATTTCACCGCATGTAGACAAAGATGCCCGTGATCAATACGAGATTCGTACGCATAAGCGTTTGATTGATATTATGCAGCCTACCGATAAGACGATAGATGCTTTAATGAAGTTGGATTTAGCAGCAGGTGTAGACGTACAAATTAGTGTTGAATAAAGTCGTCGGAAGTAAAGTTCATCCCGCCGAATAGAAAGACTGAATTAGCTCATCTGTCCTTAAAAAATTGGATAATAGCTCAAACCCTTTAAGAGCTGGAGAAAGAAAATGTCGCTTGGACTTGTAGGTAAAAAATGTGGAATGACTCGAATATTTACTGAGGAAGGTTTTTCAATTCCCGTGACGGTCATTGAAGTGGTCCCTAATCGAGTTTCTCAAGTAAAAACCGTTGAAAACGACGGCTATTGTGCTGTACAGGTCGTTGCAGGGCAAAAACGAGCCTCTCATGTCAATAAACCAACAGCAGGTCATTTTGCTAAAGCCGGAATTGAAGCTGGAAATGTCATTAAAGAATTTCGGATGAAGAATGACGGCTCAGATTTAGGCGAAACCACCCTGGGTGATCAACTCACTGTTACCGTTTTTGAAACAGGTCAGCGGGTGGATGTGCGCGGTGTGACGAAAGGCAAGGGTTTTGCGGGTGTTATCAAGCGACATCATTTTACGTCGCAAAACGTGAGCCACGGTAACTCACTGACAACGCGTGCTCACGGCTCTTGTGGTCAAAACCAATCTCCCGGTCGTGTGATCAAGGGTAAAAGAATGGCGGGACACATGGGTGATGTGAATCGTACGATTTACAGCCAAGAAGTCGTTCGAGTCGATGCTGAACGCAATTTGTTATTGATTAAAGGTGCGGTGCCGGGTGCACCCGGCGGAATGGTTGTTATTACCCGTTCCGTTAAAAAGCGTGGGGGTAAATAAGAATGGAATTGCACGTCAGTCAATATAAAGATCACGCTGCCTCAACGCTTCAGGTTTCTGATGAAATGTTTAGCGCAGATTTTCATGAGGCGCTGATTCATCAGGTGGTTGTTGCTTATATGGCCGGTGGCCGTGCAGGAACAAAAGCGCAAAAAAATCGGAGTGATGTGAGCGGTGGTGGTATTAAACCATGGCGACAAAAAGGAACAGGGCGCGCACGCGCTGGTTCAATTCGCAGTCCCTTGTGGCGTAAAGGTGGGGTGACGTTTGCTGCACGCAATCGCGATTTTTCACAAAAAGTGAATAAGCGTATGTACCGTAAAGCATTAAGTTCCATTTTATCTGAATTAAATCGACAAGAACGGTTAGTGATTGTTAATGAATTTGTGATGTCGGAACCTAAAACAAAAGCGCTGCTAGCAAGTTTAAAAACATTGAACCTTGAAAAAGTATTAATTGTTATTGCAGGCGAAGATCAGCATTTGCAATTAAGTGCGCGTAACGTGCCGAATGTGACCGTTATTATGGCGACCCACGTAGACCCTGTTAGTCTCGTTTCAGCAGAAAAAGTATTAATGACCGTGGATGCGGTGAAGCAAATTGAGGAGAGATTCGCGTGAATGAGAGATGGCTAACCCTATTAAAGGCTCCCCACGTTTCTGAAAAAGCAGTCGCTGTCGATCGGCAGTACGTTTTTGAGGTTGTAAAAGATGCGAATAAACAAGAAATTGCCGCCGCCGTTGAGTACATTTTCAATGTAAAAGTTGAGAAGGTATCTGTTTGCAACATGAAAGGTAAACCCGCTCGTTTCGGTCAAATCACGGGGCGTCGTAAGGGATGGAAAAAAGCTTATGTTAAGCTCGTAGAAGGCAGTCAAATTGAATTAGCAGGTAGCCAATCCTAGGAGATATGAATCATGGCGTTAGTAAAAGCAAAACCAACCTCACCGGGACGCCGCTTCGTCGTTAAAGTGGTAAACCCAGAGTTGCATAAAGGCAAGCCTTATGGACCTTTGACGGAAAGCAAGAATCGAATCAGCGGCCGAAATAACCAAGGTCGTATTACTGTGCGTCGTCGTGGAGGTGGGCATAAGCGTAATTATCGCCTCATTGATTTTAAGCGTGATAAGGATGGTATCGTTGGTAAAGTAGAGCGATTGGAATATGATCCCAATCGCAGCGCTTATATTGCGTTAGTCCTTTATATGGATGGTGAAAGACGGTATATTATTGCCCCCAAAGGCTTACAGGTAGGCGCAGAAGTTATGTCGGGGCGTGAAGCTCCCATTAAGCCAGGGAATTGCTTACCGATGCAAAATATGCCCGTTGGTGCGACGATACATTGTGTTGAACTCAATCCTGGGCGTGGGGCACAAATGGTTCGAAGTGCGGGCACTTCTGCGCAATTAGTCGCTAAAGAGGGCATTCATGCCATTTTACGTTTGCGCTCCGGTGAATTGCGCAAAGTACTTTTAAGCGGACGTGCTTGCATTGGGGAAGTCTCGAATTCGGAACATAACTTG
The DNA here is from genome assembly GCA_001797285.1 of Coxiella sp. RIFCSPHIGHO2_12_FULL_42_15. Lineage (GTDB taxonomy): Bacteria > Pseudomonadota > Gammaproteobacteria > Coxiellales > Coxiellaceae > 2-12-FULL-42-15. The sequence continues at coordinate 13,822 of MGOZ01000044.1, read as the reverse complement.
CGCTCTTTAGGCAAGGCGGGCGCCAGTCGTTGGAGAGGTTGGCGACCCACGGTGCGTGGTGTCGCGATGAACCCTGTAGACCACCCACACGGGGGGGGTGAAGGTAGAACCTCCGGTGGCCGTCACCCGGTGAGCCCAACGGGTGTTCCAACCAAGGGCTATAAGACTCGTAAAAACAAACGAACAACGAAAATGATTATACGTGATCGACGTAAGAAATAATTGTCATCATGTGGATAAAAAGTGAGGTATAACGGTGCCAAGATCAACTTATAAAGGACCCCATGTAGACCACCATCTACAAACAAAGGTCGATAAAGCGCTGCAAGAAAAAAGTAAGCGCCCCATTAAAACGTGGTCAAGACGTTCTATGATCACACCTGAAATGGTCGGTCTAACCATGGCTGTGCACAATGGTCGGCAGCACGTACCAGTGTTAATCACTGAGAACATGGTGGGTCGTAAACTCGGTGAATTTGCGCCAACCAGAACTTTCCGCGGTCATTCCGGCGACAAAAAAGCGGCTGCACCCGCGAGAGGGGGGGAATAAAAGATGGAAGTTGCCGCTAAATTAAAGCATGCACGTATTTCAGCACAGAAAGCTCGCTTAGTCGCGGATTTGGTGCGTGGTATGCCCGTTGAAGCTGCCGTTGATCAGCTCGGTTTTAGCACGTTAAAAGCAGCAGGTATCGTGAAAAAAGTGTTGAATTCGGCTATTGCTAATGCCGAACACAATCAAGGCGCTGAAATTGATGAATTAACCGTGGCGAAGATTTTCGTTGATGAAGGCCCCAGTTTGAAGCGTTTTCATGCACGAGCGCGTGGCCGTGGTGATCGCATTCTAAAAAGAACGTGTCACATCACGGTTGTAGTATCCGATAGTTTAGGAGACGAGTAGATGGGTCAGAAAGTTAATCCAACGGGGATTCGTTTAGGCATCACAGAAACTTGGACTTCCAATTGGTATGCCAGTGGCAGGAACTTTGCGAATCATTTGAATGATGATTTGAAAGTACGACAATTACTGCGTGAGCGATTAAAAGGCGCTGCAGTGAGCCGTATTCAAATCGACCGTCCGGCAAGAAACGCTAAAATTGCCATTTATTCCGCACGTCCTGGGATTATTATCGGTAAAAAAGGAAATGAAATTGAAACGTTGAAAAACGAAATTTCAAGAATGATGAAAGTGCCGGTGCATATCAGCATCGAAGAAATTCGTAAACCTGAATTAGACGCCTATTTAGTCGCGGAAAGCGTTGCGCAACAACTTGAGCGTCGTGTCATGTTTCGCCGTGCCATGAAGCGTGCTATGCAAACGACCATGCGTCAAGGCGCATTAGGGATAAAGATTATGATTGCTGGCCGTTTGGGCGGCGCTGAAATTGCGCGTACCGAATGGAGTCGAGAAGGTCGAGTACCGCTTCATACTTTTCGAGCCGATATCGATTATGGAACTGCAGAAGCCCATACCACCTACGGAGTTATTGGTGTAAAGGTATGGATATTCAAGGGTGAGAGACATGCGGTTCAAGAAACAGAACCCAAGATAGAAGAAACAGAAGCTAATTAGAGGAATGACCCATGCTTGCGCCAAATAACCGAAAATTTCGAAAGGATTTTAAAGGCAGAAACCGTGGTATCGCGACGCGCGGTGTGAAAGTGGCCTCCGGTGAATTCGGAATTAAATCCACTAAAAATGGGCGCATAACAGCGCGTCAAATTGAAGCGGCTCGTCGAGCCATTACTCGTCACGTAAAGCGGGGCGGAAAGTTGTATATCAATATCTTTCCGGATAAGCCGGTGAGTAAAAAGCCGTTGGAAGTACGTCAAGGTAAGGGTAAAGGTAACGTTGAATATTACGTTGCTGTCGTAAAACCAGGAACGGTACTGTTTGAAATTGAAGGTGTCACTGAAGAACTGGCGCGAGAAGCGTTTGATCGAGCATCCGCTAAATTGCCCGTGGGCACCGTATTTGTTAAACGCGAGGTGCTCTAATGAACACAAAAGATTTGCGAGCAAAATCCGTAGAAGAATTGAAACGTGAAATGATTGAGCTCAGGAAAGAACAATTAAGTTTGCGTATGCAAAAAAATGCTGGCGAAGCGGCTCCGAAACCGCATCTTCATCGGCGAGTGCGTGGCGATATAGCGCGTTTGAAGACGATCCTTAATGAAAAGGAAAAACAAGCATGAGTGACGAGAAAAAGCAAAATGTACGTGAACTTACGGGTACGGTAGTCAGCAACAAGATGCAAGATACTATTGTTGTTTTGGTTGAGCGTCGTGTAAAACATCCAACTTATGGCAAGATCATCCGTCGATCGACGAAGATTCATGCCCATGATAAGGGGAATGGCTGTCAAATTGGGGATGTTGTCACCATTAAAGAAACGAAACCAATTTCAAAAACAAAGCGTTGGACCTTGGTTTCTGTAAAGGAACGGGCAGCATAATTTTTTATGATATTTAACAAAGCAGTGATATACTTCTTGGCTTTGTCGACGGTGGATTAACGGAGATCAGTAATGATACAGACACAATCAGTGGTAGAGGTTGCTGATAACAGTGGCGCAAGAAAAGCAATGTGCATCAAGGTGTTAGGTGGCTCTAAACGTCGCTATGCCAATATTGGTGATGTTATTAAAGTTAGCATCAAGGAAGCCATTCCTAAAGGTAAAGTCAAGAAAGGCGACGTGATGTTTGCCGTTGTTGTACGAACCTGCAAAGGAGTGCGACGTGATGACGGATCTTTGATCCGTTTTGATAGTAATGCGGTGGTTTTGTTGAATACACAAAAGCAACCGATTGGTACGCGTATATTTGGACCAGTGACAAGAGAGTTACGTACAGGTAACTTCATGAAAATTGTCTCTTTGGCGTTGGAAGTTTTATAGCTTGAAGTGTGGAAGTCATTATGGCACTGCAAAAAATTAAAGTGGGCGATAAAGTCATCGTGATAGCGGGTCAGTCGAAAGGACGGACCGGCAAAGTCATTAGAGTTCTCAACAAGACAAATCGTCTGGTGGTTGAAGGCGTTAACATGGTGAAAAAACACGTTCGTCCCAATCCGAATAAAAATGAGCAGGGCGGTATATTAGAGCGTGAAGCGAGCATACATATTTCTAATGTGGCTTTGTTGAATCCCGTTTCTGATAAGGCCGATCGGGTTGGTATTAAATACCTAAACGATGGAAGAAAAGTTCGTTATTTTAAATCAAATGACGAAGTCATCGAAAATTAAAGGGTTGAGATTGGTCATGGCAGAATTTAAAAAAATGTATAATAAAAAAATCGTACCCGAGTTAAAAGAGCGCTTTGGTTATTCCTCCGTTATGGAAGTGCCACGCGTCACTAAAATCACCTTAAATATGGGTGTTGGTGAAGCGGTTGCCGATAAAAAAGTGATTGAGCACGCGTTAAATGATTTAACGGCAATTGCGGGTCAAAAACCCATTACCACGGTCGCGCGACAATCGATTGCCGGTTTTAAAATTCGTGAAAATTGGCCGATCGGGTGCAAGGTTACCTTACGCAAAGCGCGTATGTATGAATTTTTACAGCGTTTAATTGTGATTGCTATCCCGCGCATTCGAGATTTTCGTGGTTTTAGCGCTAAATCCTTTGATGGTCGCGGAAATTACAGTTTAGGTATTAAAGAGCAAATTGTATTTCCAGAAGTTGATTACGACAAAATTGATGCTCTACGAGGGTTAGATGTAACAATAACGACATCCGCGAAAACCAATAAAGAAGGGTGTGCATTACTTGCCGCATTTGGTTTTCCTTTGAAGGATATTGAGGAGTAAATATGGCCAAGACCAGCATACAAGAGCGCGAAAAAAGAAAAGTGAATCAATCCGAGCGTGCGCGCGTTAATCGGTTAGCATTAAAAGAAACGATCCGTAAAGGTGAGTTGGAAGAGCAAGAAAAAGCAATTATCAAATTGCAAAAGCGTCCACGGAATGAAAGTCAATGCAGAGTACGTAATCGTTGCCGTTGTTGTGGTCGACCACGTGCTACCCTGCGTCGTTTTGGTTTGTGTCGTATTTGCCTGCGAAAAGCAGCGATGCGTGGTGATGTACCCGGCTTGAAAAAAGCAAGTTGGTAGGAGATTAATCATGAATATGCAAGATCCCATAGCGGATATGTTAACCCGAATTCGCAACGGACAAGCGGTAGCCAAAAAAGAAGTGGTCATGCCCGCGTCAAAACAGCTGACGGCGATTGCTGAAGTGTTAGCGCAAGAAGGTTTTATTGCGGCACATGAAAGTGTGGGTGAATCAGCGAAACGAAATTTAGTGATTACATTGAAATATCACAACAGCAAGCCGGTTATCGATCAACTTGATCGAGTCAGTAGTCCAGGTTTGCGTATTTATAAATCTAAAAGTGATCTGCCAAAAGTAAAAGATGGCTTGGGTGTTGCCATTATCTCGACTTCCCAAGGGGTGATGTCGGATAAGCAGGCGCGTAAGCTGGGTTTGGGCGGTGAAGTGATTTGTTACGTTAGTTAGGAGATTGGGAAAATGGTTAGCCGAGTCGCGAAAAATCCGATTGAAGTTCCCAAGGGTGTGGACATCAAAATTAGTGATAATAGGATTACCGTCAAAGGTAAAAACGGTGAATTGAAGCAAAACTTACCTCGTTTAATTGCGATGACCCATCAAGATAGCAAAATTACCGTAAGACCTGTTGATGATGAGATTAAGTCAAATGCATTAGCAGGGACCCTGCGCGCTTTGGTGCAAAATATGGTGCGTGGCGTTACCGATGGTTTTGAGCGTAAGCTCGTTTTAGTGGGGGTGGGGTATCGTGCAAAAGCACAGGGGAAAAAGCTGAATTTGGCGGTCGGTTTTTCTCATCCGGTTGATTTAGAGATGCCAGAAGGCATTACGGTAGATACTCCCAGTCAAACAGAAATTATTTTGAAGGGCGCAGACAAACAGGCGCTTTGTCAAATGGCAGCAAATATTCGTGCTATTCGACCACCTGAACCTTACAAAGGTAAAGGTATCCGTTATGCCGATGAAACCATTCGTTTGAAAGAGGCTAAGAAGAAATAATGGATAAGAAAAAATTACAACGCGATCGTCGAGCTAAGCGTACCAGAGCTAAAATTAAAGAATTACGGATGCCACGCTTATGTGTGAATCGATCAAACAGTCACATTTACGTGCAGCTGATTGCACCGTGTGGAAGTAAAACCATGCTCGCTGCATCGAGTGTTGAAAAAGAGCTGCGAGCAGAAATTAAATATGGCGGAAATAAACAAGCCGCGGCGATTGTGGGTAAAGCGATTGCTGAACGCGCTTTGAAAGAAGGGATTAAGCGAGTCGCTTTTGACCGTTCTGGTTTTAAATATCATGGGCGCATTAAGGCATTAGCCGATGCAGCACGGGAATCTGGTTTGGATTTTTAAAAAGGGTGAATGAATGCGAAATGTGGGTGCAGATACAATAACCGATGGAATCCAAGAAAAGTTGATTGGCGTTCGTCGTACTTCGAAAACGGTGAGCGGTGGCCGGGATTTTAAATTTTCTGCGTTGGTTGTTGTCGGTAATAGCGACGGCAAGGTGGGTTATGGAATTGGTAAAGCGCGTGAAGTGCCGGTTGCCATTCAGAAAGCCACTGAAGCGGCTCGACGTAACATGGTGCAAATTAATTTGCGAAATAAATCGCTTTATCATTCGCTTAAATCTAGCCATGGAGCAAGCACCGTGTTGATGATGCCGGCACCGGAAGGGACGGGCATTATCGCAGGAAATGCCATGCGCGCTGTATTTGAAGTCATGGGTGTGGCAAATATCTTATCAAAATGCATTGGCTCTTCCAACCCCATTAACGTCGTGCGTGCAACCATCAAAGGCTTGCTTAGCATGGAAACACCGGAATCCATGGCAGAAAAGCGGGGTAAATGGGTTGAAGAAATTATGGAGTCTGTGTGATGGCAGCGAAGAAAAAACTACGAGTAACATTAGTCAAGAGTCTGTTTGGACGGACTCCGGTTCACCAACAGTGCGTGAAAGGGTTGGGGTTGCGTCATCGGCATCATCGCGTTGAAGTAGAAGATACGCCTTGTACACGCGGCATGATCAATAAAGTCGCGTACTTATTGAATGTTGAGGAAGTTTAGTATGCATTTAAATACCATTAAGCCTGCTCCAGGCGCAAAAAAAGGTAAAACGCGATTAGGTCGTGGCGTTGGTTCTGGTTTAGGTAAAACGGCAGGGCGAGGCCACAAAGGTCAGCATGCTCGCGCCGGGGGCTATCATAAAGTCGGCTTCGAAGGTGGGCAAATGCCGATGCAACGTCGACTGCCTAAATTTGGTTTTAATTCACGCCAAGCACTCGTTTCTGCAGAGGTTCGATTGTGCGAGCTGAACGAAATACAGTCTGATGTGGTTGATCTGCAAAGCTTATTGGAAGCTGGCATTATTGGCAGCTATACCAAAGCGGTTAAAGTTTTTTTGAAGGGCGAATTGAAAAAAGCGTTAACCGTAAGAGGGATTCGTGTTAGCAAGGGAGCCAAAGCAGCGATAGAAAAGGCTGGCGGCAAAGTAGAGGAATAAATGGCAAAGGCTAAACTGGGTGCTTCATTATCACAAGGAGGCCTGAGCGAACTCAAAAAGCGGTTGCTTTTTGTGTTGATTGGCATATTAATTTATCGGTTTGGTTCTTTCATTCCGGTACCGGGATTAAATCCAGCGCGATTAGCCGACTTATTTAGTCAGCATTCATCCGGGTTGCTCGGCATGTTTAATATGTTTTCGGGGGGTGCCCTAAGCCATATGACCATCTTTGCGATGGGGATTATGCCCTACATTTCTGCATCGATTATTGTGCAAATGTATAGTCAGGTTTCCCCTAAGTTGCAGCAGCTGAGAAAAGAAGGTGAGGCGGGACGTCATAAAATAAATCAATATACCCGCTACGGAACGTTTTTTTTGGCCTTTGCCCAGGCGCTTTTTATGGGGCGATGGTTGATCAGCTCTGGCGCCGTCATTGATCCAGGGCTTAGTTTTTATTTTGTCACCATAGTGACGTTGGTCACGGGTACCATGTTTTTAATGTGGATCGGTGAGCAAATGACGGAACGTGGTATTGGCAATGGTATCTCGTTGATTATTTTCGCTGGTATTGCATCGCGCTTTCCGGCAGCCATTGGGCAGGTGTTTACTCAGTTGCATCAGGGCCAAATGAAAGCCATTACGATGATACTCTTGGTTGCGGTGATTGTTGTGGTGACCCTGGTTGTTGTGTTCATTGAAAGAGCACAACGTCGTATTAGCATTAACTATGCGATGCGACAGCAAGGGAGAAAACTTTATTCTGCACAAAGCAGTCATTTACCACTTAAGATTAATATGGCTGGGGTTATCCCCGTTATTTTTGCACAGAGTTTGATTTTGTTTCCTGGAACGATAGCCACTTTTCTAGGAAAAACGAAAGGATTGGAGTGGTTAAATAATGTTGCCGTTGCTTTGCAATTTGGTCAACCTTTGTATATCATTCTTTTTGCTTTTGCTGTTGTATTTTTCAGTTTTTTTTATACGGCGTTGGTGTTTAATCCCAAGGAAACGGCAGAAAACCTTAAAAAGTCAGGGGCATTTATACCCGGAATTCGTCCGGGAGAACAAACCGCGCAATATATTGATAAGGTAATGACACGCTTAACGCTCGTCGGATCTTTTTATTTAGCGGCAGTAGCGTTATTACCACAGTTTTTGATTTTGGCTTGGAACGTGCCTTTCTACTTTGGTGGAACGTCATTGTTGATCATCGTAGTCGTTGTTATGGATTTCATGGCTCAGGTGCAAGCGCATTTAATGAGTCATCAATACGAGTCGTTGATGAAGAAGACCGGTTCTAAGGGCTCAAAAATTGGTTTAATTCGCTAAGGAGATTGGTTATGAAGGTTAGAGCGGCTGTAAAAAAGATTTGTCGAAAATGCAAAATTGTACGTCGCAAACGCGTCGTGCGAGTCATCTGTGAAGATGCTCGTCACAAGCAAAGACAAGGCTAAGATTTTAACGCTGAGCCGCCAACCAAACCGCGACCGTGAGGGAGTGGAAATTGGCGGAGTGCGAAGGTCTTGTGCCTTGCTTTTTGGGGGCTTAGCAGGTATTCTAAGCCACTTTTTGTAAGAATAAATAGTATGTTGGAGTTAATTGAGAATGGCAGCACGAATTTCGGGTGTCAATATACCAATGAATAAGCACATTAGGATAGGGCTTACGGCCATTTTTGGCATCGGTCTTAACCGAGCCGACCTGATCTGTGCTGCAGCTGGTGTGATTTCTTCGCGCAAAGTGAAAGACTTATCAGAACAAGAGCTGAATTTGCTGCGGGATGAAGTGGGCAAATTTATGGTAGAAGGCGACCTTCGCCGAGAAGTCTCCATGAATATCAAACGTAAAATGGATATAGGATGTTACGAAGGTATTCGGCATCGTCGTGGATTACCTTTAAGAGCGCGTACGAAAAATAATGCACGTACTCGTAAGGGGAAGCGTAAACCAATACGTGGAAATTAATTTACAGTAGGGTCAGTTAAATGGCATCAATTCGAAAATCACGAAAAGTGATTGAAGGACTTGCGTATATCAAGGCAACCTTCAATAACAGTAAGGTATTAATAACCGATATGGCAGGCAATGCATTAGTTGCGGAGTCAGCCGGTTCCAATGGCTACAAAGGTTCGCGCAAAGGCACGCCTTATGCGGCGCAGATGGCAGCCGTTAATGTTGCTAAAAAGGCCATTGAAAAATTCAGCATGAAGCGCGTTGGTGTTAAAGTGGATGGCCATGGTGCAGGAAGAGAGTCCGCCATTCGCGGCTTGAGAAGTGCAGGTTTAGATATCGTCCGCTTAGAGGATGTAACCCCATTACCCCATAATGGCGTTCGTCCACGTAAAAAGCGTCGAGTTTAGGAGGTTAATTTCAGATGGCAAGATATTTAGGTCCCAAATGTCGTTTATCTCGACGTGAAAAAACAGATCTCGAATTAAAAAGCGGTATACGTGCGCTGGATTCCAAATGTAACTTAGAGCGTACCCCAGGCCAACATTGGCAACGCCGTGGACGTACCACCGATTTTGGTGTTCAGTTACGCATGAAGCAATTGATGCGTCGTTATTACGATGTGTTGGAGCGACAGTTTCGAAAATATTATGAAGAAGCAGATCGTCGCAAAGGATCAACCGGAGATAATTTATTACGTTTGTTGGAGGCTCGTTTAGATAACGTCGTTTATCGCATGGGTTTTGCTGCAACACGTGCAGAAGCGCGACAATTGGTTAGCCATAAAGCGATTCAAGTGAATGGCAGCGCCGTTAATATCCCTTCTTACCAAGTTGCTCCGGGAGACGTTGTTGAAATTGCAACGAAGGCAAAAGGCCAGCTTCGTATCAAGGCCGCATTGGATTTAGCAGGGCAACGCCAAGCACTTTCTTGGCTTGATGTTGACGGTAAAGCAATGTCAGGAATTTTTAAAGAACACGCCGATGTCAGCGAATTGCCAGCGGTATTTAAAGTCAACTTGGTTGTTGAGCTGTACTCTAAGTAGAGGTGAACCTATGCAGGATATTTATAAAAGTTTTCTTACGCCCAAAAATATTCAAGTCTCTGTCTTAAATAAGGCGGCGTCTAAGATTGTGCTGGAACCCTTAGAGAGAGGTTTTGGCCACACCTTAGGTAATGCTTTGCGACGAATATTGCTTTCCTCTATGACCGGGGCCGCAATTGTTGAAGTGGATATTGATAACGTATTACATGAATACAGCTCGATTGATGGTGTCAGAGAAGACGTTGTTGATATTCTTTTGAATTTAAAGGGCGTAGCGATTCGTTTGGAGGGTCGCGATGAAGCGAGATTGACCTTACATAAAAAGGGGGCGGGTGCAATCACAGCGGGCGATATTAAAGTCGATCATGGCGTTGAAGTGGTTAATCCCGAACATGTTATTGCGCATCTGACTGAAGATGCCGAAATCAACATGACGTTGAAAGTGGCTACGGGCAGAGGCTATGTGCCTGCTGCAACACGATTGGGCCCTGAGGAATCTCGTTCAGTGGGCACGTTGTTGTTAGATGCTTCCTTTAGTCCGGTTAAACGCGTCACTTATTCTGTTGAAAATGCGCGCGTAGAAAAGCGTACTGACTTAGATAAGCTTATTATCGAGTTAGAAACAAATGGCACGTTAGAACCGGAAGAAGCGATTCGCCGATCAGCAACCATCTTACAGCACCAACTTGCTGCGTTTGTTGAATTACCGCATGAAGATCATCCAGAATCTAAATCCATGGAAGAGCGTGTTGACCCTGTATTATTGCGACCAGTTGATGATCTTGAGTTAACCGTGCGTGCAGCAAACTGTTTGAAGGCCGAAAACATTTATTATATTGGCGATCTTGTGCAACGTTCTGAAAATGATTTACTCAAGACGCCCAATTTAGGCAAGAAATCATTAATGGAAATCAAGAGCGTATTGGCGCAACGCGGTTTGAGTTTAGGAATGGCCATTAAGCAATGGCCGCCGGTTGATTTCGACAAATAAATTTTGGGAAAGTACCATGAATCATCGAAAAGTGGGTAGAGCATTAAGTAGAACAAGCGCGCATCGAAAAGCGATGCTGCAAAATATGGCGGTTTCATTGATTAATCACGAATTGATTAAAACCACGGTACCGAAAGCGAAAGAATTGCGTCGTGTGGTTGAGCCGTTAATTACAATGGCAAAAACGGACAGCGTTGCTAACCGTCGATTAGCCTTCTCGCGTTTGCGTGATAAAGCGGCGGTTGCTAAGCTTTTTGCGGAAGTGGGTCCACGACATAAGGAACGCCCTGGTGGCTACATGCGCATTTTGAAATGTGGATTTCGAGCGGGGGATAGCGCCCCTATGGCGGTTGTTGAGCTCGTTGATCGTGAAGAAGCGCAAGGCGACGAAGAATAAATTTATATCCTCAAACCCTGGGCGTAAGCCTGGGGATTTTTATAGCGAAGCCAAACTCTGGGCGTCAAGTCAGCAATTTCCCAAGTTCATTATTTAGCAACTTATTGTTTTAGAAAACAAAAGATTGAAACAGTGGGGGATTATCAAGGGGGAGCTTTGCGCGCTCCCCCTTGATCGCGAGGATGCAGGTCCCCTGCAGCCCGCGTCAATAAAAGGGAAGGAATTCTCCATCGAAAGATGGAGAATTCCTGGCGTCAAATCGACAGGTTCAAGCGATATGATAACTTCAAAAGCGCGTCATCCCGCTGTATTTCTTGATCGCGATGGGGTAATTACTATCCCCGAATTTCGTGAAGGACGTTCCTTTGCACCGCGCAGTTTAGCTCAATTGGCTTACTTCCCTGATGTTCCTTTTGCATTGCAGCAACTCAAAGAACAAGGTTTTTTGCTGATCGTTGTCACTAATCAACCGGATGTGGGCAATGGTTTGGTGCAGCAATCCGTGATTGAAGCTATGCATCAAAAAATGAAAAATGATCTTCCCATCGATGATATCCAAGTTTGTTATCATACTCGACAGGATCGATGTGACTGCCGTAAACCTCAGATAGGCCTGTTTACACGCGCTATGGCGAATTTTCCCATTGATATTAATCAAAGTTATATGATTGGTGATCGATCGATAGATATAGAAGCGGGACAGCGCATGGGCTGTAAAACCATTTTCGTTGATTACGATTATGTTGAACCCATGGCCGTTATTCCTGATGTTACCGTGCGGAATTTATCAGAAGCGATTCGTTTCATACTGTAAAGTTTTTAATCCATTGATTTTCAATGAGCAAAAACGTGCCTTTTTGTCAAAGTGTAGCCTTTCTTTTTCTTGATTTATTTTTCATATTAACTTAATCTGGATTTTGGTTTGGAATTGCTTATTTCGTTTAAATTAAAAACAAAAGGTATATTATCATGAATAAAAAATTATTTTCTCTAAGTCTATTAGTGGCATGTGTTTTAAGTGGTAGCGTTATGGGTGCTGGTTCACCACCGCGTTACTATGCTTTTAGTGGTAGTTTTACAGCAGACAACATTTCGAGTGCAGGGGTGCTTTTTTCCGGAGTTGCCGGTAGTAATGTAGAGGGTTATCAGATTAAAGGTGGCAGCAGTAGCTCTGCAGCGAAACATTATCAAGGTTGGTATAGTTTAACCTTTATGCCGGTTGGTTCTCCAGCAACGTTTTCCTTCGTTGCCTGGAATGAGGGCTATCAGTGTGCTTATAAGGCTTCTGTAGTGGGCAATATGCTGTCAATTAAAGTAGATGAGAGTTCTAGCCAGGGTGCGCAATGCTCTCTTGATCCAACGGCCCCCATTGATATTAATAACGCAACTAGCCAGTTGCCAACTCTCCAAATCGTTGAGAAGTAAATCCAACTTTAAAGTCGTCGGTAGAAACGCTTCCGAGCCGCACTATGGGCAGGGAGCGTTTTTCTTTCTTTTCACCATGCTTATTGCTCTTGCTGTAAATTTGGTATGAAATACCTGGAATGAGTTTACATTGAAGCGGAGTTAGCATGAATAAAAAAACCATTTGCATTACCGGTGCCAGCAGCGGCATTGGTGCTGCGCTTGCAAAATATTATGCCGCAGAAAAACAACGTCTGTTTCTCATTGCTCGTCACCAAGATCGTTTAAATCAGCTGGCTCATGAGTGTCGTCAGCAAGGTGCTGAAGTGTCTGTTGGTATTATCGATGTGTCTGACGCAGACGCTATGGCGGTCTGGTTGAATGAGCAGCAAAATCAATTTCCTATTGATCTTTTAATTATTAATGCGGGTATTTCCACAACCCAAGCTTTTCAAACGACAAAAAACGTCTTTCAAGCAGAAACACGCTTGATCAGCGTTCATTTACAGGGGATGCTCAATACCTTGTCCCCCGTTTTAGAAAAAATGCAGCAGCGTGGCTGTGGGCAGATTGCATTGATGAGCTCAATCAACGCTTTTATTTCATTGCCTCGAAATCCGATGTATGGTGCGGTAAAAAACGCGGTTTTGCATTATGGTTTGGCATTAAGAAATCGGCTCAGCACGCAGAACATTAAAGTTAATATTCTTTGTCCGGGTTGGATTGATACACCGCTGACGGCTGGCAATAAATTTCCGATGCTGTTTTTGCGTGATGTCAATTATGCCGTAAAGAAAATGACGACAGGGCTTCTAAAAAATAAAACGATCATCGCTTTTCCGTGGCAATTAAAATGGGCGCTCACTATTTTTAATTGGCTGCCTTTATCATGGCGACAAGCGATTGCGCGGCGTGTTGGCGCATAACATTCATTTTTACTTAAAGTTGGCAATTAACGTGTTGAATAGTTCGGAATAGTTCAGATTTGACAGGCTGTCGCAAAATGTATATACTATAGGTATATACATCAAGAGGGGCTACTATAATGCGTAAGACCAAGGTTTTTAAATCTGGAAATTCTCAGGCAGTTAGGCTACCCAAAGAGTTGCAATTTGACGTGGACGAAGTTGAAATCTTTAAACGAGGCGATGAAGTGGTTATCCGTAAGATCCCAATTAATTTAGTAGGGGCATTTAGGGCATTGTCTAAAATGCCCAAAGATTTTATGTCTGAAGGTCGAGAAGACGAGCCACCGCAAGATAGGGATTTTGAATGAAACTAAAATATATGCTTGATACTAATATATGTATTTACATTGCAAAAGAAAAGCCAACTAGTGTGTTGACACGTTTTGAGAAAATCAAAGTGGGGGAGATGGCTATGTCAACTATTACGTATGGTGAATTATTATATGGTGTCTACAAAAGTCAATATAGTGAAAAAGCTATTAAGCAGTTAGAATCATTG
>MGOZ01000043.1 GCA_001797285.1 Coxiella sp. RIFCSPHIGHO2_12_FULL_42_15 | reverse complement strand
GGAAGAAGGTGGACGACATACGCCGTTTTTCAAAGGGTATCGTCCGCAGTTTTATTTTCGCACAACCGACGTAACGGGCGCGGTAGAATTGCCGGCGGGAGTTGAAATGGTGATGCCAGGCGATAACATCAAGATGGTGGTTGAGTTGATTGCCCCCATTGCGATGGACGAAGGTTTACGTTTTGCGATCCGCGAAGGTGGTCGAACGGTAGGGGCCGGGGTAGTCACCAAAATTGTTAAATGATGACATTATTAAAGGCCAGTAGCTCAATTGGCAGAGCGGCGGTCTCCAAAACCGCAGGTTGGGGGTTCGATTCCCTCCTGGCCTGCCAACTCAAAAGAGGAAGTTGGTAGGTGGTAAAACTCATTATACAGAGATTGGTATGAGTGCAAAAAGTAATAGGACTCAGCAGCAAGGTGCGCATCGACTCGATTGGCTGAAGTGGTTAATGGTAGCCGTCATTGTTGTCGCAGGGATCATTGCCAATTTTCATTATAGTGAGGTTGCATGGGCTATCCGTGCGGCCATAGGTATAGTAGTATTAGCAGTTTTGACCTTCATGGCATTGCAAACGGCAAATGGGCTGAAGGCGTGGAGCTTCATAAAAGGAGCACGCTCGGAATTAAAAAAAGTGGTATGGCCTACGCGGCAAGAAACGGTTCAAACAACGATCATTGTCGTTATTATGGTTATCATTACAGCGCTCGTACTCTGGGGGTTAGACACCCTGTTTATGGGGTTGATTGGTTGGTTGACTGGCCAAAGAGGGTAATTGATGTCTGAAAATAAGAAACGATGGTATGTCATTCATGCTTATTCTGGTTTTGAAAACTACGTTATTCGTGCGTTACGTGAACGTATTCGTATCAAAGAATTAGAAGACAAATTTGGCGAAATCATTGTTCCAACTGAAGAAGTTGTTGAAATGCGTGCTGGGCAAAAGCGTAAAAGTGAACGTAAATTTTTTCCAGGATATGTGCTTGTGCAAATGGAAATGGATGAAACAACGTGGCATTTAGTGCGTAGTGTACCACGCGTTCTTGGTTTTATTGGCGGAACGGCTGAAAAACCAGCGCCCATTTCTGATAAAGAGGCTGCAGCCATTTTGCGGCGCGTAGAAGAAGGTGAAAATAAACCGAAGCCAAAAGTATTGTTTGAGCCAGGTGAAGTGGTTCGCGTTACAGAAGGGCCCTTTGCGGATTTCAATGGAGTCGTTGAAGACGTTAATTACGAGAAAAATCGGTTACGCGTTTCAGTACTTATTTTTGGTCGTTCAACACCGGTTGAATTAGAATTCGGTCAAGTTGAAAAGAGTTAGGTTGGGCGGGTGTAGCCTCGGATTAATGTATGCTGCAAAGCGGGTGACGCGAGCCAGAGATCTTGCCGCGCAGGCGAAGCCGAGCAGCGAGATGGCGAGCGGCAGGACCCGCGAACCTTGAGTATGCACTAATTACATCAATGCAAGGCTACACCCGGCTGGGCAGAGCGGTTTATACCCATCACGTTGGATTAAAAAAGCGTGATTTAGGAGCTAGTCGTATCGGTAATACGGATTTGGAAGACCGTATTTTGTTAAACAGTGGGGAGCTTGCTAAGAGCGTTTGCACCCAGAGGTAATTAAAAATGGCAAAGAAAATTAATGCATACATTCGCCTGCAAGTGAAAGCGGGCGAAGCCAATCCGAGTCCACCCGTTGGTCCTGCGTTGGGTCAACACGGTGTGAATATCATGGAATTTTGTAAGGCGTTCAATGCAAGAACGCAAGACATGGAGAAAGGTTTGCCTACTCCGGTCGTTATTACGGTTTATTCTGACCGTAGTTTCACGTTTATTACTAAAACTCCGCCCGCTTCTGTTCTATTGAAAAAAGAGTTGGGATTGAAGAGCGGCAGTGCGACCCCGAATACGGTCAAGGTAGCGACCGCGAAACGGGAACAACTGGAGAAAATTGCTAAGATCAAAGAGCCTGATTTAACGGCTGCTGACCTTAATGCAGCGGTACGTACCATTGCAGGAACAGCGCGTAGCATGGGCGTTGATGTAGAAGGAGTCGTATAATGGCCCACATTTCAAAACGTAATAAAACGATTCACGAAAAAGTGGTTCCAGGCAAACTCTATTCCGTTGAGGAAGCGATCCAGCTTGTAAAAGACTGTGCGACGGCCAAATTTGCAGAAGGCGTTGACGTTGCGGTTAACTTGGGCGTCGATTCTCGAAAATCGGATCAAGTGGTTCGCGGTGCCAAAGTTCTACCACATGGTACTGGCAAGACGGTGCGAGTCGCCGTATTCACGCAAGGTGCCAATGCTGAGATTGCTAAAAAAGCCGGTGCCGACGTGGTTGGTTTTGAAGATTTGGCGGAAGAAGTCAAGCAAGGCAACATGAATTTTGATGTGGTTATTGCAACACCCGATGCTATGCGGATTGTGGGTCAATTGGGTCAAGTGTTGGGTCCAAGAGGATTGATGCCAAATCCTAAAGTAGGTACGGTAACCACAGACGTGAAGAAAGCCGTTGAAGACGCTAAGCGAGGCCAAGTTCGTTATCGCACGGATAAAAATGGCATTATTCATTGCACGATCGGCAAAGCCAGTTTTGATGCAAAAGCACTGTTTGAAAACTTAGAAGCGTTGTTGGTGGATTTGAAACGAATGAAACCCAGCACCTCAAAGGGCAATTATTTCAAGAAAATTATCCTTTCAAGTACGATGGGGCCGGGAGTCGGAGTGGATAAAGGCACTCTATCGGTATAAAAGGGGAATTATAGAATTCGCGGTAAGCGCTGTAATAATAAAAAAATGACCTCTGGGGGAACTTTCCCTGAGTGGTCGATTTTGTTTTTCAGGGCAAATCGTCGAAGACCGTGAGTGAATCGCAAGATTCTTAATTGTCGAAAGGCAGCTCACGCAGACGGTGATACCGAGCCAGATTTTTTCTGCAGGTAGTCACCACCATGGGGGAAAGCCATGCTTTCCGTAGGTGTGTTAATCGGAGAATAGACCGTGACTTTAAATTTAGAACAAAAACAAGCGATTATCGGCGAGCTGACAGAAGTAGCAAAAAAGTCTATTTCTGCCGCAGTGGCTGATTATCGTGGTTTAACTGTCACTGAAATGACCGAATTGCGCAGTGGGGCGCGTAAGCAAGGCATTAAATTGCGTGTTTACCGCAATACGTTAGCGCGTCGAGCCTTAGCAGAGACAGAATTTGCGTGTCTTCGAGAGGCACTCGTTGGGCCAATTGCGTTGTTGTTTTCACAAGACGAACCTGGTGCTGCGGCACGTTTATTAACGGATTTCACGAAGAAATTCGAAAAACTGCAAGTCAGGGCACTAGCGATCGATGGCAAAATGTTAGGGCCGGATCAATTGAAAGCCGTAGCAAGTTTACCGTCTCGTCAAGAAGCACTATCACAATTAGCGGCGGTGTTCTTGGCACCGATTACTCAGTTTGTCCGTACCGTTAACGAACCAGTGGCACAATTTGTTCGGGTGATGGGTCAAATTCGTGACAAAAAACAGTAATAACGATGTGTAATTCATTTAATTTTTGGAGTGACTAACAATGACAACAATAACAAAAGAAAGTATTTTAGAAGCCGTTGCAACCATGAGTGTTATGGACATTTGCGACCTCGTTAAAATGATGGAAGAAAAATTTGGCGTATCAGCACAAGCGGCTGTGGCAATCGCAGCAGGTCCTGTTGCCGCTGCCGGTGAAGCAGCCGAAGAAAAAACCGAATTTGATGTTGTAATGACAAGCTTCGGTGCCAACAAAATCAACGTCATTAAAGTGATTCGCGAAATTACGGGATTAGGCTTGAAAGAAGCCAAAGACATGGTAGAGCAATCGCCAGCAACGGTAAAAGAAGCTATTTCTAAGGCAGATGCTGAATCCATGAAGAAAAAGCTAGAAGAAGCTGGCGCAACCGTTGTTGTGAAATAAGTGAGATAAAGCCAAAGTCAGTGGCGCTCGTCGTCCACTGACTTTTTGTTGTCGCTCGAAATTCATGAGTGGCTTAGGCCGCCCTAAAATGAGGAATGCTCATGGCAGATAATAAATTAAAGACCCAGGCAATTATTTTAGACAGTTCTTTCACTGAAAAAAAACGCGCTCGATTAAATTTGGGGATGCGTTCTAAAGAGGTCTTGAAAACCCCTTACTTATTAGCCACACAACTTGATTCTTACGCCGAATTTTTACAGGAAAAGGTAGCCATCAAAGATCGCAAAAATGCAGGATTGCATGCGGCATTTAAATCCGTTTTTCCCATTGTCAGTTATTCTGGACATGCGCAGTTGGAATATGTCGATTACAGTTTGGGTGATAGCTTGTTTGATGTGCGCGAGTGTAAACTGCGTGGTTTGACTTACGCTGCACCACTCAAAGTGAAAATGCGTTTAGTTTTATTCGACAAAGAAAGCCTCGAAGATAAACCAACGGTGCGTGATATTAAAGAGCAAGAAGTGTATATGGGTGAAATCCCCTTAATGACGGAAACGGGGAGCTTCGTCATTAATGGTACCGAGCGTGTCGTGGTATCACAGCTGCATCGATCGCCAGGGGTGTTTTTCGAGCATGATAAAGGTAAAACTCACTCATCGGGCAAATTACTCTATTCCGCACGCGTGATTCCTTACCGTGGTTCTTGGTTGGATTTTGAATTCGACCCTAAAGATTGTTTGTTTGTGCGTATTGACCGTCGTCGCAAAATTCCAGCGACCGTTATGCTGCGTGCTTTAGGTTATGAAGCGGAAGAAATTTTAGCGACTTTCTATGAAAATAATCATTTCAAATTAAACAGCCATTCAGTGACGTTGAGTCTCGTGCCCAGTCGATTACGCGGAGAATTAGCGGCCGTTGATATTACCGATAAAAAAGGTGAAGTGATTGTAGAAGCCAATCGTCGTATTTCAGCACGGCATATTCGTTTAATTGAAAAAGCGGGCTTGAAACAGCTGGAATTACCGGATGAGTATCTGTACGGTAAAGCCATCGCGAAAACCGTTGCCGATAAAGAAACGGGCGAAGTCATCGCAATGGCAAACCAAGAAATTACGGCAGACCTCTTAGACAAACTGCGCGCAGCCAAGGTGAAAAGCTTTGAAGTGCTGTACATTAACGAAATTGAGTGCGGCTCTTATGTTTCTGATACCTTGCGTTTAGATTCGACGACGAATCGCCTGGAAGCGCTCATTGAAATTTACCGCATCATGCGCCCGGGCGAGCCACCCACAAAAGACGCGGCAGAATCTTTATTTGAAAGTTTATTCTTTACTGAAGAACGTTACGATCTTTCCGCCGTGGGTCGTATGAAATTTAATTTGCGGGTACGTCGTCAGGAAATGACCGGTTCAGGCACATTGACCAAAGAAGATATTGTTGACGTGTTAAAAGTGTTGGTCAGCATTCGCGATGGTTTAGGTGAGGTGGATGACATTGATCATCTCGGTAATCGCCGTGTGCGTAGCGTCGGTGAAATGACTGAAAACCAATTTCGTGTCGGTTTAGTTCGTGTTGAACGTGCGGTGCGTGATCGCTTAAGTCTTGCGGATGGCGAAGCATTAATGCCTCAAGATTTAGTGAATGCGAAACCGGTTTCCGCAGCGATTAAAGAATTTTTTGGTTCCAGCCAATTATCGCAATTCATGGATCAAAACAATCCGTTATCCGAAATTACGCACAAGCGTCGTGTTTCAGCATTAGGCCCGGGTGGGTTGACTCGCGAACGTGCGGGATTTGAAGTCCGTGATGTGCACCCAACGCATTATGGCAGGGTCTGTCCTATTGAAACACCAGAAGGTCCAAACATTGGGTTAATTAACTCGTTGTCCGTATTTGCGCGCACCAACGAATATGGCTTTTTAGAAAGTCCTTATCGTAAAGTGGTGGATAGCGTGATTACCAACGAATTCCAGTATTTGTCAGCCATCGAAGAGGGCGATTACTATATTGCACAAGCCAATACAGCGGTAGACGCGAAAGGTCGTTTGATCGACGATTTAATTTCAGTGCGCCATAAAGGCGAATTCACGCTGACCACCCCTGACAAAGTGAACTATATTGACGTGTCACCGCGACAAATTGTTTCAGTGGCGGCGTCGTTAATTCCTTTCTTGGAGCACGATGATGCGAACCGCGCATTGATGGGTTCGAACATGCAACGTCAAGCAGTCCCAACCATTCGCCCAGAAAAACCATTAGTGGGTACCGACATGGAAAGTGTGGTTGCTATTGATTCTGGTGTTACGGTCAGTGCACGTCGTGGTGGGGTGATTGATTCAGTGGATGCGTCGCGCATCGTGGTGCGTGTTAATCCTGATGAAACCATCCATGATGATATTGGTGTGGATATTTATAACTTAACTAAGTTTACGCGCTCCAATCAAAGCACATGCATAAATCAACGTCCGATTGTCGATGTTGGGGATATCGTGAAAAAAGGTGACGTTTTAGCGGATGGTCCTTCCACCGATTTAGGTGAGTTGGCCTTGGGGCAAAATTTATTAGTCGCTTTTATGCCATGGAACGGGTTCAACTTTGAAGACTCGATTTTAATTTCAGAACGTTTAGTGGAGGAAGATCGTTTTACCACGATTCACATCCAAGAATTAACGTGTGTTGCTCGAGACACCAAATTGGGGCCAGAAGAAGTGACGGCCGATATTCCGAATATTGGCGAAAGTGCACTTGGCAAGTTGGATGAGTCGGGCATTGTGCACATTGGTGCAGAGGTAGCACCTGGCGATATTTTAGTTGGCAAAGTGACGCCGAAAGGTGAAACACAACTGACACCGGAAGAAAAATTACTGCGAGCCATTTTCGGTGAAAAAGCGTCAGATGTAAAAGACAGTTCTTTACGCGTTCCACCAGGGACAAACGGTACCGTTATTGATGTACGTGTTTTTACACGTGAAGGAGTGAAGAAAGACGCGCGTGCATTAGAAATTGAAAAAGCAGAATTAGCGAAAGTGAAACTCGATATTAATGACGAGTTGCGTATTCGTGAAGAGGCGCTTTTTAGCAATTTAGAGCATTTCTTAGTGGATAAAGTGGCTGATGGGGGTCCCCAAAAATTAAAGAAAGGCTCAACACTCAGCAAAGAATATTTGAGTGAAATTCCACGAGAAAAATGGTTTGAAATACGTTTGCACGATGAGGTGGCCGCTCAGCGATTAGAGGCGGCGCATGAGCATCACAACGCATTGCAAGCACAAGTGGAAGAAAAATTGAAAGATGTTCGCCGCAAGCTGACCCAAGGAGATGATCTTGCTCCAGGGGTTATTAAGATTGTTAAAGTTTATTTGGCGGTAAAACGTCGAATTCAACCGGGCGATAAGATGGCGGGACGACACGGAAACAAAGGGGTTATTTCAACCATTGTTCCTATTGAAGATATGCCGTACTTAGAAGATGGCACACCCGTAGACATCGTGTTAAACCCACTGGGTGTTCCTTCACGTATGAATATCGGTCAGGTCTTGGAGACCCACTTAGGTTGGGCAGCAAAAGGCTTGGGTGCAAAGATTGGAAATCTTATCGACGCGCAAGCGTCTCTCAAGGAATTACGCCAACACTTGAAATCAATTTATGAATTAGCGCCGGGTAAACGTTTTGACGTTGATGCGCTCACCGATGCTGAAATAGGTGAGTTAGCAAAAAATTTACGAGAGGGTGTTCCTACTTCAACTCCCGTGTTTGATGGTGCGACAGAAGCTCGGATCAAACACCTGTTGAAAATGGCGGATTTACCAGAAACGGGACAAGCGACGTTAACTGACGGCCGTACCGGTAGCCGCTTTGATCGACCTGTCACGGTGGGTTACATGTACATGTTAAAGCTCAACCATTTGGTGGATGACAAGATGCATGCTCGTTCAACCGGTTCTTACAGTCTTGTGACGCAGCAGCCGTTGGGCGGTAAAGCGCAATTCGGTGGTCAGCGTTTCGGAGAGATGGAAGTGTGGGCGTTAGAAGCGTACGGCGCTGCTTACACCTTGCAAGAAATGTTGACGGTGAAATCTGACGACGTGAATGGTCGTACCAGAATGTATAAGAACATTGTGAATGGCGATCATCAAATGGATGCCGGAATGCCAGAATCGTTTAACGTACTCGTTAAAGAAATTCGGTCACTCGGAATTGATATCAGCTTAGAGAGTGATTAGAAATTTATTTTGAATCGCTATTAAAACGCGGGAGAAAAGCATTGTCAGTAGAACCAAGACCATTTGCCAGTAGCAAAAGATCAGCAATGACGGATATTTTGAGACAACTCAAAAGCGATCGTAATGTGGCTGATTTTGATGCCTTACGCATTAAATTGGCTTCACCGGACGAAATTCGTTCCTGGTCATTTGGAGAAGTCAAAAAACCAGAAACCATCAACTATCGTACCTTCAAACCTGAACGTGAGGGTTTGTTTTGTGCGAAAATTTTTGGACCGATTAAAGATTATGAATGTCTTTGCGGCAAATACAAGCGTTTGAAGCATCGTGGTGTTGTGTGTGAAAAATGCGGAGTAGAAGTGACGTTAGCAAAAGTGCGTCGCGATCGCATGGGCCACATTGAATTAGCGTGCCCCGTTGCGCACATTTGGTATTTAAAATCACTGCCTTCCCGTATTGGTTTGTTACTGGATATGACGTTGCGTGATATCGAGCGCGTACTGTATTTTGAAGCTTACGTTGTGGTTGATCCAGGCATGTCTCCATTAGAACGTGGACAACTTCTTTCTGAAGAAGCGTATCTCGATGCATTAGAAGAATACGGCGATGATTTTACCGCGATGATGGGAGCGGAAGCCGTGCAACGGTTATTACGCGACATTCATTTGCAAGAAGAAGTGACTGCACTGCGCGAGGCGCTGCCAAAAACAACCTCAGAAACCAAAATCAAAAAAATCACGAAACGACTGAAAGTCATGAGTGCCTTTTTAGAATCGGGCAACAAACCCGATTGGATGATTTTGACTGTATTACCGGTATTGCCACCGGATTTACGTCCATTAGTTCCACTCGATGGCGGTCGTTTTGCAACATCGGATTTAAACGATTTATATCGACGCGTGATTAATCGCAATAATCGGTTGAAGCGCTTACTGGATTTGAGCGCACCTGACATTATCGTTCGCAACGAAAAACGGATGTTGCAAGAATCCGTGGATGCCTTGTTGGATAATGGCCGTCGTGGTCGGGCTATTTTGGGTTCAAATCGTCGCCCATTAAAATCATTAGCGGACATGATCAAAGGTAAATCGGGTCGTTTTCGTCAAAACTTATTAGGTAAACGGGTTGACTACTCGGGGCGTTCCGTTATTGTGGTCGGCCCTGCATTGAAATTGCATCAGTGCGGTTTACCCAAGAAAATGGCATTGGAATTGTTCAAACCATTTATTTTTAGCAAATTACAACATCGCGGTTTAGCGACCACAATTAAAGCCGCTAAAAAGATGGTAGAAAGCGAAGTGCCTGAAGTGTGGGATATCCTAGAAGAAGTGATTCGCGAGCATCCGATTCTTTTAAACCGTGCACCGACGTTGCACCGTTTGGGCATTCAAGCGTTTGAACCCGTATTAATTGAAGGTAAAGCGATTCAATTACATCCATTAGTGTGTACCGCATACAATGCCGACTTTGACGGCGACCAAATGGCCGTGCATGTCCCATTAACACTAGAAGCGCAATTAGAAGCGCGCGCATTAATGATGTCAACCAACAACGTGCTTCATCCTGCAAACGGCGACCCCATTATCGTTCCAACCCAAGACGTTGTTTTGGGTCTTTATTACATGTCGCGGGAAAAAATTAATGCACGGGGGGAAGGCATGATTTTTGCCGACTCAGAAGAAGTGATTCGCGCTTATCAAAGTGGTGTTGCTGATCTGCATGCAAAAATTAAAGTGCGTATTCGTGAAACTTTGTTAAACGACGAGGGTCGTTTGCAATCGGAAGTGATTCGCTTGGTTGAAACAACGGTTGGTCGTGTATTGCTGTGGGAAATCGTGCCAAAAGGGTTGTCTTTTGAACTCGTGGATCGTCCAATGACGAAGAAAGCCGTTTCTTCTCTGTTGGACGTGAGCTACCGAAATTTAGGCTTAAAAACAACGGTCATTTTTGCCGACCAGTTGATGTATACCGGATTCCGTTATGCGACCTATTCAGGAGTTTCTATTGGTATTAACGACCTTGTTGTGCCGAAAGAAAAAATTGAAATCATTGCAAAAGCAGAAGATGAGGTTCGTGAAATCGAACAGCAGTATGCTTCGGGTTTGGTCACGCAGGGTGAGCGTTACAATAAAGTTGTCGATATCTGGTCGCGCACGAATGATCAGGTCGCGAAAGCCATGATGGAAAAAATCTCAACGGAGATTGTGCAAGATGCTGAGAAGAACGCCGTCGTGCAAGATTCTTTTAACTCTATCTACATGATGTCCGATTCCGGTGCGCGAGGTTCTGCTGCACAGATTCGTCAGTTAGCGGGGATGCGGGGACTCATGGCAAAACCCGATGGCACCATTATTGAAACGCCGATTACCGCGAACTTCCGTGAAGGGTTAAGCGTATTGCAATACTTTATTTCGACGCACGGTGCGCGTAAAGGGTTGGCGGATACCGCATTAAAAACGGCAAACTCGGGTTATTTAACACGACGTTTAGTTGACGTCGCGCAAGATCTCGTGGTGACCGAATTTGATTGTGGCACGGATCAAGGTATTGAAATGACGCCACACATTGAAGGTGGTGACGTTGTAGAACCGCTACGTGAACGCGTTTTAGGTCGAGTGCTCGTTGAACCGGTTATCGATCCAAAAACAAAAGAAGAATTGATTTCTATCGATACGTTGCTGGATGAAAAGTTAGTGCATACGTTAGAAGAGCACGGCATTGATCGCGTGACGGTACGTTCCGCCATTACGTGTGAAACCAATTACGGTATTTGCTCGCTGTGTTATGGTCGCGATCTTGCGCGTGGACACATCGTGAATGTGGGTGAAGCCGTCGGGGTGGTTGCCGCACAATCGATTGGTGAGCCCGGAACACAGCTGACCATGCGTACTTTCCACATCGGTGGTGCAGCATCACGTGCAACCGCAGCCAATAATATTCAAGTAAAATCGGATGGGGTTGTTCGTTTACGTAACTTGAAAACCGTACAACATCACAGTACTAAAAATCTAGTGGCCGTCTCACGTTCGGGTGAACTGTTAGTGATTGATCTTAACGGTAGTGAGCGTGAACAATATAAAGTTCCTTATGGGGCATCGATTTCAGTAACGGATGGCGCTTCTGTTAAAGTAGGACAAGTGGTTGCGCAGTGGGATCCACACACGCACCCCATTATTACCGAAGTTGCTGGTCGCCTGAAATTTATCGATATGATCGAAGGGATCACGATGACACGGCAAACCGATGAATTAACCGGTTTAAGCAGTATCGTGGTAACCGCTTCCAAACAACGTTCGACCAGCGGAAAAGAATTACGACCCATGGTGCGTTTAGTGGATGTGGAAGGTAACGACCTGTATTTATCTGGCAGCAAAGTTCCGGCGCATTATTTCTTACCGGAAGGGACCATTTTAAATAAAGAAGATGGTTCTTCAGTGGGCGTGGGTGATGTCGTTGCACGTATTCCACAAGAAACATCAAAAACACGCGATATTACGGGTGGTTTACCTCGCGTTGCGGATTTATTTGAAGCGCGTAAACCAAAAGATGCTTCAGTGCTGGCTGAAATTTCGGGAGTGATCAGTTTTGGTAAAGATACAAAAGACAAGGGCCGCCTAATTATTACTGCCGCAGATGCTACAACACACGAAGAACTTATTCCAAAATGGCGTCACGTCAACGTATTCGAAGGTGAAGTGGTTGAGAAAGGGGAGGTCGTTGCCGATGGTTCTACCGATCCGCACGATATTTTACGTCTTTTGGGCGTCAATGCGTTGTCAAACTATATTGTTAACGAAGTACAAGACGTTTATCGATTACAGGGGGTGAAAATTAATGATAAACACATTGAAATCATTGTGCGCCAGATGTTACGTAAAGTAGAAATTACCGATCCAGGTGACAGTGAATTTTTACAGGGTGAACATCTTGAAATTTATCGCGTGAGAGAAGAGAATGCCAAGCTGAAAGAAAAGGGCGATAGGCCAATCCGCTTTACTCCTATGCTATTGGGAATCACGAAAGCGTCATTAGCAACCGAATCGTTTTTGTCGGCGGCGTCGTTCCAAGAAACAACCCGTGTGCTGACGGGGGCTTCTGTCGCCGGTAAGCGTGATGACTTGCGCGGATTGAAGGAAAACATTATCGTAGGGCGCATTATTCCAGCAGGTACCGGCTTTGCACATCATGCCAATAAACGTGCTGAGCGTAGAGCCACGTTTGATATTAGTCCCGATGAAGAGCAACGTGTGACGGCGAGTGAAGCTGAACAAGCGTTAAGCGAAGCATTGAAATCATCGCCGGACAATTCAGCCTCCGCTGATACGATTGATAAATAAGGCGTAAAGGGCGAGATCTGCTTGACAGAGTCTTGTCCTTTATTTAGAATCCCCGCTCCGCATTGTATAAAGTACATATCGGGAAGCTTACTCCGCAATTAATTAGGATGGGCTGTAAAATACAGCGATGGGTTCGCAGTAGAGTTGGATTTTGGAGAAATTTTGAATGGCACGAATCAACCAGTTAGTAAGAAAGCCGCGTAGGGCTAGAGTGAAAAAGAGTGACGTTCCAGCGCTTAATGGATGTCCGCAAAAGCGGGGAGTTTGTACCCGTGTGTACACAACCACGCCGAAAAAACCGAACTCGGCATTACGTAAGGTAGCGCGAGTCCGTATTACTAACGGAAGTGAGGTCACTGCCTATATCGGTGGTGAAGGGCATAATTTGCAAGAGCACTCCGTCGTTTTGATCCGAGGCGGCCGGGTAAAGGACTTACCGGGTGTGCGATATCATATCGTACGCGGTAGTCTCGATACAGCCGGAGTTTCAGGACGTCGTCGTGGTCGTTCGAAGTATGGTGAGAAAAAACCTAAAAAATAATGGGGTAGAGATCAATGTCTAGGAGAAAAGCAGCTCCAAAGCGAACAATATTACCAGACCCGCTGTTTAGCAGTGGGATGCTGGCAAAATTTATCAATAGCGTTATGCGCAGTGGTAAAAAATCCATTTCTGAGCGTATTGTTTACGGCGCATTAGAGATCGTGGTTCAAAAGTCTCGCCAAACTCGTAGCGAAGACAGTGACGGTGGCGACAGTACTTTTAGCATCTATCACAATGATGCCGCTCGCCAAGTTGCGTTGGATTCTTTTGAGCAAGCTATGAATAATATCATGCCGGTGGTTGAAGTTCGATCACGCCGAGTCGGTGGATCAACCTACCAGGTACCGGTTGAAATTCGCGGTGAGCGACGACGTGCATTAGGAATGCGCTGGTTAGCCGACTATGCCAGCAAGCGTGGTGAGAAGTCCATGCAAGTACGCTTAGCCAATGAAATTATTGACGCAATTGCTGGCCGTGGAGCGGCCGTTAAGAAACGTGAAGATGTGCACCGTATGGCGGAAGCCAACAAGGCCTTTTCACATTACAATTGGTAGAAAGAACAATGAGTAGTACGGTCAGAGAAATACCTTTAGAGCGAGTCCGAAACATCGGCATTATGGCGCATATCGATGCGGGTAAGACCACGACAACCGAGCGTGTTCTTTACTACACAGGTGTTTCTCACAAAATGGGTGAAGTGCATGAAGGTAGTGCGGTCATGGACTGGATGGTTCAAGAACAGGAACGTGGTATTACCATTACCTCGGCAGCAACCACGACCTATTGGCAAGGAATGGATAAGCAGTTTCCCAAGCATCGTATTAATATTATTGATACGCCTGGCCACGTGGATTTCACCATCGAAGTTGAGCGCTCGTTAAAAGTGTTAGATGGTGCTGTGGGTGTTTTTTGCTCAGTAGGTGGGGTGGAACCACAAAGTGAAACCGTATGGCGCCAAGCGAATAAATATCGCGTCCCCCGCATTGGGTTCGTCAATAAAATGGACCGAGCGGGTGCTGATTTTTACCGTGTTGTAAAACAGGTTAAGCAACGCCTTAATGCGAATCCGGTTCCTATTTATCTTCCCATTGGCGCGGAGGAAAATTTTGCGGGTGTTATCGATCTTATTCGCATGAAAGCCATTTATTGGAATGAAGCGGATAAGGGCATGACCTATGAAGCCAAAGACATTCCAACCGATTTGCAGTCAATCGCACAGGAATGGCATGAAAAACTGGTTGAAGCGGCTGCAGAAGCGAATGAAGAGTACATGGAAAAATACCTCGAAACAGCCGAGCTAACACAAGAAGAGATTCGTAAGGGGATTCGCCAACGGACATTAAATAATGAAATTGTTCCCATGATCTGTGGTAGTGCCTTTAAAAATAAAGGCGTACAAGCGATGTTGGATGCGGTAGTTGAATTTTTACCCTCTCCAATGGATGTGCCACCGATTCAGGGTGATTTAGAAGATGGCGCTGATGGTGAAAAGGGCCTACGAAAACCCTCTGATGAGGAGCCCTTTGCGGCATTAGCCTTTAAGATCATGACGGATCCTTATGTTGGTACGTTAACTTTTTTCCGCGTTTATTCAGGTCAATTACATTCGGGTGAGTCCGTATTTAATCCAGTAAAAGGTAAAAAAGAACGTATTGGCCGTATTCTGCAAATGCATGCGAATTCACGAGAAGAAATTAAATCCGTGCGAACCGGTGACATCGCAGCCGCGGTGGGTCTTAAAAATGTGACGACGGGCGACACGCTGTGTGATCTTGATGAGATTATTACCTTAGAGCGTATGGAATTTCCGGAACCTGTGATTTCTGTGGCGATTGAGCCAAAAACCAAAGCGGACCAAGAAAAAATGGGTGTTGCGTTGGGCAAATTAGCGCAAGAAGATCCTTCCTTTCGCGTGCATACGGATGAAGAGTCTGGCCAAACCATTATCGAAGGCATGGGTGAGCTGCATTTAGAAATTATTGTTGATCGTATGATGCGTGAATTTGGTGTTGAAGCTAACGTCGGTAAGCCACGCGTTGCTTATCGTGAAACCATTCGCCGTTCAGTGGAGCAGGAAGGGAAGTACGTTCGTCAGACCGGTGGTCGAGGTCAATATGGCCACGTTTGGTTACGAATTGAACCACAAGAAGCGGGCAAAGGCTTTGAATTTGTTAATGGCATTGTGGGTGGGGTGGTTCCGAAGGAATACATCCCAGCGGTTGAAAAAGGGGTTAAAGAACAAATGGAAAACGGTGTGATCGCTGGTTATCCCGTTGTCGACGTCAAAGTCACTATTTTTGACGGTTCTTATCATGATGTTGACTCTAGCGAAATGGCGTTTAAAATTGCTGGTTCAATCGGCTTCAAAGAAGGAGCCAGCAAAGCCAGCCCTGCCTTACTAGAACCCATTATGAAAGTAGAGGTGATCACCCCCGAAGACTATATGGGTGACGTTGTTGGTGACTTGAATCGACGTCGTGGCGTTATTCAAGGTATGGATGAAGGCCCATCGGGTAAGGTGGTTGATGTGGAAGTGCCATTGGCAGAAATGTTTGGTTACGCCACGGATCTTCGTTCTTTATCACAAGGACGAGCCACTTATACGATGGAATTTCTAAAATATTCTGAGGCGCCAGCAAATATTGCTGAAGCGGTTATTAATAAAAAGCAATGATTAATTAAGAGGTCTTAAATCATGTCAAAGGAAAAATTTGTCCGCGCGAAACCACACATTAATGTAGGTACGATTGGTCACGTGGACCATGGTAAAACCACCCTAACGGCAGCGCTAACGAAATGTTTGGCGGAGAAGTTTGGTGGAGAAGCGCGGGCATTTGATCAAATTGATAACGCGCCGGAAGAAAGAGAGCGCGGCATCACGATTGCGACCTCGCACGTG
>MGOZ01000042.1 GCA_001797285.1 Coxiella sp. RIFCSPHIGHO2_12_FULL_42_15 | reverse complement strand
CGAACCTTGAGTATGCACTAATTACATCAATGCAAGGCTACACCCATCATGAGTGAAAAGTTGTAAAAGTGATTTCGTGCACGTTCCGTTGAATGTTGATATAGCTTTTCAGATAAATATTTTGGTGAAAATGACCGTGCCATTAGAAGCCAACCCTCTCCTGGCCTCTCCCGCAGGCGGGAGAGGGAAGCTCGACAGTGAGCACCATTGCCGGTAAGACAATTAAAATAGTTTATTTTTACCAAAATATTTATTTGAAACACTATAGTGATAGAGAAAATGATATGACAAGAGTTTACAATTTCAGTGCTGGGCCAGCACAACTTCCCGATGAGGTTTTATTACAGATTCGTGATGAATTATTCGATTGGCAGGGTACGGGTATGTCCGTCATGGAAATGCCGCATCGCGGTGACATTTTTGATGGCATCGCTAAAACAGCAGAACAAGATTTACGTGATTTGTTAGCGATTCCTTCGCATTATAAAGTGCTTTTTCTCCATGGAGGGGGGCGTAGTCAATTTGCGATGGTGCCGCTGAATTTAGGGTTTCAAGCCGCAAATTTAACGTACCTTGAGACAGGGACATGGTCGCAGCTTGCGGTTGAAGAAGCGAAACGGTTTGGTCATGTGCACGTGGCAGCCAGCAGTTCCGAAAATCATTATACGGATATTCCTGCGCGTTCTCAGTGGAGTGTCCCAGAAGATTCGGCTTATTTACATTACACCGATAATGAAACGATTCATGGCATTGAATTTTCTCTGCCGCCCAACGTGAATATGCCATTAGTTTCCGATATGTCTTCTAATTTATTGTCCAAACCCATTGACGTCAATCAGTTTGGCATTATTTATGCGTGCGCTCAAAAAAATTTAGGTATAGCAGGAATTACCATCGTTATTATTCGTGACGATTTGTTGCAGCGCACGGTGTTTCCGCATACGCCGAGCATGTTTCATTATGCTTTGCATGCGGAGCAACATTCTTTTTTAAATACGCCACCGACGTTTTCATGGTATGTTTCTGGTCTCGTTTTTAAATGGATAAAACAACAAGGCGGTGTTGCGGAGATGGAACAACGACGTAAAGCACGCGCTGAAAAATTGTATGCCTTCATTGATCACAGTGAGTTTTATTTTAATCCTGTTAAACGGCACTGTCGCTCGTGCATGAACGTTCCTTTTATTTTGTCGAACCCGGATTTAAACGCGAAGTTTTTAACAGAAGCAGAAAAAGCGGGACTGGTCAATTTGAAAGGCCATCGTTTAGTCGGTGGAATGCGGGCGAGTATGTATAACGCGATGCCGCTGCAAGGCGTGGACGCGTTAATTGAGTTTATGCACGCTTTTGAAAAGCAAAATTGAACTGACTGGCTAAGCCCTCACTTTTTTCTATTCGATTGTTTTTCATGTTTAACCTTAATTTAAGTATGGATGTGCATTCCGTGGCGGCACACCGACCATCGCAGTTCGATGTGAAATATCCGGGTTAGGCAGAACGGTATCCCATTTTGTGATAGCATGGGGATCGATTTTTGAGGAGATAAGCAATGCATCAGTTTTCTGTTTGTGCGTGTGCTGGTTTGAACGGCGAGGTGACGATTCCTGGAGATAAATCCATTTCACATCGCGCGGTGATGCTGGCTTCGATTGCTGATGGAACCACGGAAATTACCGGATTTTTATTCGGGGCCGATAATATTGCAACGCTTGAGGCGATGCAGCATCTGGGTGTTGCTGTTACGATGGATAAAACAAAAGGACAAGTGACTATTAGGGGAAAGGGGCGCTTAGGACTCACGGATGCAAAAAGACCCTTAGAGATGGGGAATTCTGGCACTGCGATGCGATTATTAACGGGTTTACTTGCCGGTCAAGCATTTAAAAGTACGCTCATCGGTGATGCTTCTTTATCGCGAAGACCCATGGCACGTGTGGTTGATCCACTTAAAAAAATGGGCGCGAAAATTAAGTTAACCGCGCAGGGCACCGCTCCGATTGAAATTGATGGCGGACACACGTTAAAAGGCATTGAATACGTATTGCCAATGGCGAGTGCACAGGTAAAATCGGCGTTGTTACTTGCGGGAATTTATGCAAAAGGCGATACGATGCTCACGGAACCCAGTATCACACGGGATCATACAGAGCGTATGTTGCGTGCTTTCGGTTATCCTGTGGAAAGCGTGGGTCAGTGCGTGCGTTTAACCGGAGGGCAATCTTTGCGGGCAACGTCCCTTCAAGTTCCCAGTGATATTTCTTCGGCCGCTTTTTTTATGGTGGCGGCGAGCATTGTGCCAGGTTCTCACGTGATTTTAAAAAATGTGGGCATTAATCCTACGCGAGTTGGCATTATTCATTTATTAAGAGCGATGGGTGGGAAGCTCACCCTTTTTAATGAACGAACATTAGGTGATGAACCGGTAGCCGATATCGAAATTATTAGCACAAAATTACACGGCATCACTATCCCAGAGGATCAAGTGCCGCTAGCGATTGATGAAATGCCCATCTTGATGATTGCAGCGGCGTGCGCGAGTGGAGAAACACGCTTGTCTGGTGCCGAAGAATTACGGGTTAAAGAAACGGATCGCATTGCGGCAATGGCAAGGGGATTAACGACGTTGGGTATCCACTGTCAGCCGACGGCAGATGGGATTATCATCCAGGGTGGCCAATTGCACGGTGGGAACATTCAAAGTGATGAAGATCATCGTATCGCGATGGCATTTGCGGTTGCAGGGTGTGTCGCAAAAGAAACCGTCACCATTCAACATTGTCGCAATGTACAAACTTCTTTTCCCAATTTTGTGGAATTGGCTCGTTCACTAGGGATGAATATTCATGTCACTTAATGTATCACTTATCCCCGTGATTACGATTGATGGACCCTCGGGTACCGGTAAGGGAACGTTAGCCGCTTTAATCGCTAAAAAACTCGGTTGGCATTTGTTGGATAGTGGCGCGCTCTATCGAGCTGTGGCATGGGCCATTTTGCACAGTGGAATTACCTTGGGGGATGCATTGGCGTTACAGCATCTGTTGGCATCGCTCACCATTGAAATGCGAGCCACGAATCCAACGGAAACGCCACGGATTTACTGCGATTCGCAAGATATTACGGCGCTGATTCGCGATGAAGCAGTAGGAATGATGGCGTCCAAAAGCTCGGCGTTACCGATGGTGCGTGCAGCGGTATTGATTCCGCAGCGGAATTTTCGCAAAGCCCCTGGACTTGTCGCTGATGGTCGTGATATGGGAACGGTTGTTTTTCCTGATGCAACGTTGAAGCTCTACCTGGATGCAGATCCACTGGAGCGTGCTTCTCGTCGATTTCAGCAGTTACAAGCACGGGGAGTGGCAATTTCATTTGAAGAAGTCAAAAAAGACCTCTACAAACGGGATCAGCAAGATGCGGGTCGAGATATCGCTCCGTTAAAGCCAGCGCGTGATGCTCAACGTATTGATACGACCGGGTTATCAATCGAGGAAACCTTCGCTAACGCTATGGCGTACGTGCAGCAGTTTGTATTATAATGCCAAGTTACTTGGTGTCTTGACTAACATTTAGCCAGGACGAAATTAAACTAACCCATCGTGCCGTCAGGCACGGTAATCATTTTAAAAGATACTAAACAACTATGAATGAAAATTTTGCAGATCTATTCGAAAAGAGTCTTCTCACTGCGGACTTGCGTCCAGGTTCGGTTGTTGAAGCCACCATCGTTGATATTCGAGCCGATTACGTTTTAGTTGATGCGGGATTGAAATCCGAAGGCGTGATTCCACGCAATGAATTTCGCGATGAAGACGTTCAAATTGGCGATAAAGTTGAAGTCGTCGTTAAAAAGGCGGAAAACGGTTTTGGTGAGACCAAACTTTCTCGTGAAGAAGCGCGTCGTGTGCATGCGTGGACGACGCTTGAAAAGCAGCACGAATCTGGTGCCATTGTTATGGGTACCATTATCGAGCGTGTGAAAGGCGGTTTTACGGTTGAGTTAGAATCGATTCGTGCCTTCCTACCAGGGTCATTGGTGGATGTTAAACCGGTTCGTGATTCTTCTTACCTTGAAGGTAAAGAACTTGAATTCAAAATCATTAAAATGGATAAAAAGCGCAATAACATTGTTGTTTCTCGGCGTGCGGTTATGGAAGCGGAAAGCAGTGCAGAACGACAAGCGCGTCTTTCTGAAATTCAAGAAGGCCAAGAAGTGCGTGGTGTGGTGAAAAACATTACGGATTACGGTGCGTTTGTTGATTTGGGTGGTGTGGATGGGTTGTTGCACATTACCGATATGGCGTGGAAACGCATTAAGCACCCTGGTGAGTTGTTGAATGTGGGTGAGGAAATTCGCGTTAGGGTATTGAAATTTGACCGCGATAAAAACCGCGTTTCACTTGGGATGAAACAATTGGGCGAAGACCCGTGGGAAAATATCGCACGTCGTTATACACCAGGAACTCGTATTTTTGGTCATATTACCAATATCACCGACTATGGTTGCTTCGTGCAATTAGAAGAGGGGGTGGAAGGTCTGGTGCATATGTCTGAAATGGATTGGACGAATAAAAATATTCATCCGAGCAAAGTGGTGCAAGTGGGTGATGAAGTGGAAGTGGTGGTGCTGGACATCAACGAAGATCGTCGCCGCATTTCTTTGGGTATCAAGCAATGCAAACCCAATCCTTGGACTGAATTTTCTTCCAAACGTCAAGAAGGTGAAAGCATTATCGGCAAAATTCGTTCCATTACCGATTTTGGTATGTTCATCGGATTAGAAGGTGATATCGATGGTTTAATTCACTTATCGGATATTTCTTGGTCTGAAAGCGGTGAAGAAGCCGTACGTAAATACAAAAAAGGCGATGAAGTTGAAGCGGTTATTTTAGCCATCGATTCAGAGCGTGAACGTATTTCGTTGGGCATTAAACAACGCCAGTCTGATCCATTAAGCGAATACGCGGAAGCACATAAAAATGAAGTGTTAAAAGCCACTGTGAAATCGATAGAGGCAAAACAAGCGGTATTACAGCTGACCGATGAGATATCGGGGATTATGCGTCTTGCCGATTACAGCTATGATCGTGTAAAGGATTTGCGTCATGAGCTGCACGAAGGTGAAATTGTAGAAGTGAAAGTGCTGAACGTAGAGGTGAAAAATCGCACCTTGTTACTTTCGCACAAAGTCCTTGAAAAAAGATCGGAAAGCGGTGGGCGTGCGGTCGGTGATGCACCGACCAAGACAACCTTGGGTGATCTTTTAAAAGAACAAATGCAAGGCAATAAAGACGAAGACTAAACAGCGTTGAGCCGTGATGGTTGGAGCGGGCGTAGCCTCGGATTCATGTATCTGCTGCAAAGCGGGTGACGCGAGGAAGACGATCTTGCCGCGCAGGCGAAGCTTTGCCGTGAAGTGGCGAGCGGCAGGACAGCAATTCCCCAAGTTCGTTATCTGGCAACTACATCAATGCAAGGCGACACCCCCGTGAGGGGGCGGTTTCTTCTTCACGGCTCGGTTTAGTGTTTAAGGGAATCAAGCATGAAATATGTCTTCTTTATTTTTTGGATGCTCGTTATTATTCTCGGTGTTACGTTTGCGAGTTTGAATTCCCACACGGTTACTATTAATTATTACGTCAATGAAACCACGATCCACATTGCGATTTTGTTATTGATGACGCTGGTCATGGGTGTATTTTTGGGGATTATCGCTATGCTGCCGGCGTTAATTCGCAACAAAAACAACCATCGACGTTTGAGACATCGTATCAAGCAAATTGAACAAGAAGTTAATAATCTACGTGCCATTCCCATTAAGGAAACGCATTAGTTATGTTGCAGTATTTATTTGGATTATTGCCTGTTGCGGCCACCTGTGGCTGGTGGGTAGGGAGACGCAAATTCAACAAAGAGGCGTCAGGACGTATCTCATTTAAAATGCGACGTGATTATTTTAAAGGGTTGAATTATTTAATTAACGAGCAGCCCGATAAAGCCGTCGATGTGTTTATTAAATTATTGGAAGTGGACAGTGATACGGTCGAAACACATCTTGCTTTAGGCAGTTTATTTCGGCGGCGCGGTGAAGTGGAGCGCGCCATTCGCATTCATCAAAATATCATTGCACGTCCTAATTTGGCAACACAGCATCGTTTACAGGCACTTTCAGAATTGGGCCAAGATTATTTGCGCGCGGGTGTATTGGATCGTGCGGAGCGTCTTTTTTTGGAATTGGTGGAATTGGGAGAACGTAATCAATCCTCGTATCGTTTTCTTTTGAGTATTTATCAACAAGAAAAAGATTGGTTAAAAGCGATTGAAATAGCGCAGAAATTACAGGGATTGGGTGAGCCCATGGGGGTGATTATTGCGCATTATCATTGTGAGATCGCCGAACACCTTTTGGAGCAAGCAGACACAGCGGATGTGCATGTTCATTTGAAAAAAGCACAAAGTTATAATCCCTCTTGCGTACGCGCTAGCTTGATTCGAGCGCGAATTGAATTCAACGACAAAAATTATAAAGCGGCGATTCAAAGCTACCAAAAAGTCATTAATCAAGATCCCGAATTTTTGATTGAAGCGGTGAATCCTCTCATTCATTGTTATCGAGAATTGGATGCCGAAGATAAAATGTCGGTGTATTTTCAAGATTGTTTAATACGTTATCCACACCTTTCTTTGGTATTAGCCATTTCCAGTTATTTGAAGCGTAGTCAGAGCGATGAGCATGCTATCGAATTTATTGCGGAGCAAGTGCAGCAAAAACCTTCCTTACCGGGATTAAAATGCTTAGTCACCAGTTATTTGAAAAAAGGCCATACTGCCGATGAACTCAATA
Organism: Coxiella sp. RIFCSPHIGHO2_12_FULL_42_15; assembly: GCA_001797285.1. Taxonomy (GTDB): domain Bacteria; phylum Pseudomonadota; class Gammaproteobacteria; order Coxiellales; family Coxiellaceae; genus 2-12-FULL-42-15. Next base: position 20,846 of record MGOZ01000042.1, on the reverse strand, counting down.
AATTTGCGGTAATTGACGATTTGTTGAGTCGACTTTTAGTGGATGCGCCGAATTATCGCTGTGGGCAGTGTGGATTTTCGAGTAAGAGCTTATTTTGGCTGTGTCCCAGTTGCCATAAATGGGAGACCATTAAACCCATTCAGTCAGCAGATATACAGAGTCTAAGGCATTTGCATGCATAAAACAAAATCCACTATTATCGTCGCGTTGGATTATGCGCATATTGATCCACTCAAACAATTGGTCGATCAACTTTCACCGGAGTTATGTCGTGTAAAAATCGGTAATATTTTGTTTACGCGTTACGGACCGAGTCTGGTTGAGAGGTTGATGCGTCAGGGCTTTGATGTTTTTTTAGATTTAAAATTTCATGATATTCCACAAACGGTTGCGGGTGCTTGCCGCAGTGCGGCAGAACTCGGTGTTTGGATGGTGAATTTACACATTGCAGGGGGCGCTGCGATGATGAGTGCTGCACGTGAGATGACCGACTCATTTAAAATAAGACCCCTATTAATGGGAGTTACGGTATTAACGAGTTTGGTGGAAGCGGATTTGCAGCCATTGGGAATGCGAGCGGATGTTTCTGACGTGGTGTTGAATATGGCGAAATTAGCCAAAACACAGGGATTGGATGGCGTGGTGTGTTCTCCACAAGAAGTCCGTTTATTGCGTTTTGAGTTAGGAAACGATTTTTTATTAGTGACACCGGGAATACGCTCGCGTGAAGAACAGGGGTTAGACGATCAAAAACGCACGATGACACCCGAAGCGGCGGTTGCGGCGGGAGCTAATTATCTCGTGGTGGGTAGACCTATCACGCAATCTGCGCATCCCGCGCAGGCGTTGCGGTCATTAAATCAAGCGTTGCAAAAATTGAAATAAGCATTCTCCGCTGTAAGAAGTGCTGGTTGGCGTCTCGAAGAACGATTATTTTCCGCTGGTGCGCTTCTCTTTGAGTTCTGCAAAAGATTTACAGTCAATGCACATCGTTGCCGTGGGTCGTGCTTCCAGACGTTTCAGACCGATTTCAGAACCGCATTCAACACAGAAACCGTATTCACCGTTGTCAAGATTGTCCAGTGAGCGTTCAACGTTTTTTAATAACTTGCGCTCACGGTCTCTTTCGCGTAATTCTAAGCGAAACGCTTCCTCCTGCGCGGCGAGGTCTAACTCATCCGCGTACTGTTCACGCTCGTTTTTCATATGGCTGATTGTGTGATCGGAGGTGCTCATGATCTGACGTTTGAGTTCCGTCAAGATGTTGCGGAAATGCGCTTGCATTTCTTTACTCATATAAGACTCATTTTTTTTAGCCTTGTAAGGCTTAATCTTGTTTGAGTCGTTGCCTATAGTATCTTCCATCATCGCGCTCATTTAAAAATCTCTGTTTAATCAATAAGATCCCGTTAGGAAACCCTATAGACTATATCGTGAATTTTGTTTTTTCGCAACTAAAATTGTATCCATGTTACCACTTGAAAAACAAGCTAACCCGCATATTTCACATCGAACTGCGAGGGTCAGTGTGCCGCCAACGGAAAGGTCTTTTGTTTAAAGGGCGTCGCGACCAGGGAGGGTAAGGAGCGTCGAGCACAGGATGTGCGTCCCTGAAAACAAAAGACCTTTCCGTTGGCGGCAGGGCACTTCGTGTGGCCGTCATCTTCAAAAAGCGACATGAAATATCTAGGCTAAATCACCAGGTTAAAAAGAACGGTATTGCAGGGCAATGTTAGCAATTTTTTCTTGGTAACGGGCTGATTCTGGTGTATATATGCATGAAACAATCGTAGGGTTGTTTCAGACAGCACAAATAGAGTGACTATCGATGGAAAAAAGTGAGTATGATGATTTTTCGGGTGATTCCGATTTGGAATCTTTATCCGATGAGGCAGAGACCTCAACTTCAGGTGAAGAGAGTGAAGAGATCAGTAATACAAAAAATGTCAAAGATCTTGATGAGACACTGGTTCGCCGCCGTCGTCGTTTAGAACATATGCTTGAAACGAAGCGTCTCAGTAAGCAATTATTTGATTATGAAGATGATGATGAAGAAAAAAATCTTCACTCATATTATGATGATGATTTATTTGCTGATAACTGCCAACAGAATGAAATCATTAATTAATACGGTATTGCCAGTCTTTTTATTCAAGTTAGATTATGGTTTTTTAAAATCGATAAGGAGATTTTCATGAGACGATTTAAATTGATGAGTATTGCTCTCGTTGCTGTTTTTGCGGTTCATTTAGCACATGCAGCACCTGAAAAATCCGCGCTGCCGGTACACATCAATCAAGCGGATCAAAAGCAGTTGATCGCGCTAAAAGGTATCGGTAAAAAGCGCGCTCAAGCGATTATCGTTTATCGCCAAGGGCACGGTAAATTTCATGCAATGCAGGATTTGCTTGCAGTTCCTGGTATGACACAAAAATTATTAGATAAAATAGAAAAACAAAATGGCTCACGCGCTATTTTTGATTGAGTCGCCGTCGCGCGGCTTTGCCGCGCAGGCGAAATGATATCAGGAAAATAAAAATACCCCGCTGCTTGCGGCGGGGATTTTTAACGGTAGGTTCCCGCTCGTCGTCGTGCTGTCCGGGAGGGGACTACCGCTAAAGTGATTTCGTACACAAAGTGATTTCGTACACGTTTCATATCCTCAAACCCTGGGCGTTAGCCCAGGAACTTTACGCAATGGGGGTTTCCCAAGGGGGAGAAAGCGAATTCTCCCCCTTGGGTCGCCGTTCGCGAGGGTTTCCCGAGCAGGCGAAATTCATATAGGAAAAATACCCCAGGCGTCAGCCCGGGGATTTTTATACTGAGGCCACACAGCAGGAGCAAGGAGATGCGGGACTACATCGAAAGCAGCGTTATCGCCGTTTTAGCGTGCCTTTTTTGCATTTGGTTATTCAAACCATTAGCTATCCGTATTGGCTTAGTGGACCGTCCCAGTTCTCGTAAATTACACGCTCATGAGCCGCCATTAATTGGTGGAATCGCTATTTTTTTCGGATTTTGTTTTGCATTATTGCATTTGCACGTTTCATTGCAACCGTATCGAAGTTTGCTTGCCGGTAGTTCGGTGCTTATTTTAATGGGCATTGTTGATGACTTTCATGATCTCAGCGCGCGTTTTCGTTTGTTGGGTCAAGTGATGGTGGCACTGATGCTGACTTCTTGGGGAGGGTTAGTACTGCAAAATTTGGGGGATATTTTATTTCTTGGAGATATTAAACTCCTGCTTTGGGGATTGCCTTTCACACTCTTGCTGGTGGTCACAAATTTAAATGCGATGAATATGATAGACGGACAAGATGGTTTGGCGGGTAGTATTGCATTAGGTCAAACGCTATGGTTATTGGTTTTTTCGCATATTTTACATTTGCAATCATTGGAATTGTTATTAATTATTTTAGCGATGCTGCTGGTGGTTTTTTTATGTTTTAATATGTGCTTTCCTTGGCGCAAACAAGCGAGCATTTTTTTAGGGGATTCTGGCAGTACGTTTTTAGCATTTTTATTAATTTGGGCAGCAATCCAACTGGCTAATCAAGGCGTTATAAAACCCATTGAGATTTTATGGGTATTAGCGTTGCCCTTGTTTGATATGGGAAATGTTATTATTTATCGCATACGTTGTGGATTCTCTATTTTTCGCGCAGGTCGCGATCATGGGCATCATGTGTTAGAGAGGCTTGGTTTTTCTAAAATGACGTCGACGAACGTATTATTTTTGATTTCGGGTATGTTGGGTGGCGTAGGATATGGGCTGTATCAATTCCAAATTTCAGAAGGGATCAGTTTTGTTGCTTTCGTTGCAAGTTTCGGTGTTTATTTGCTCGTGCTTGAATTTATGCGTTTTTTCACCAAAGAGTCGCATACCGAGATGACATTTTCTGTCGACGTTGAGCAGCATGTACCGTAATGCTGTGCACGTTGATTGCGTCGACCATCGATTATAGTGTTTCAGATAAATATTTTGGTAAAAATAAACTATTTTAATATCCTCAAACCCTGGGCGTTAGCCCAGGAACTTTACGCAATGGGGGTTTCCCAAGGGGGAGAAAGCGAATTCTCCCCCTTGGGTCGCCGTCCGCGAGGGTTTCCCGAGCAGGCGAAATTCATATGGGAAAAATACCCCGGGCGTAAGCCCGGGGATTTTTATTATCTTACCGGCAATGGTGCTCACTGTCGAGCTTCCCTCTCCCGCCTGCGGGAGAGGCTAGGAGAGGGTTGGCTTCTAATGGCACGATCATTTTCACCAAAATATTTATCTGAAAAGCTATAGTTACGATAGCGGTTCAGATGTTTGAGCATGAAATGCTTTTTTCACTGCTTCTACTTCCGTTTTCATTTTAATAAGATATTTTTCAACTTGTTGAATTTCACGCGAACTTACATAATCTTCCAATCGCGCGACGGCTTGGCGCAAGCGAGGAACGCAAAGATAACAAATCCCCCCATGGAATTTATGGACATGAATTTGTAATTCATGAAAATTTTTAGCTTGATACAGCTCGTCGAGGTATTTTAATTTTTCGTCAACGGTTTTTAAAAATTCTCGCAACATCTCGAGCACCACAGATTTTTTGCCAAAAATTCGAATCACTTCGTCGAAATCAATAACTTTATCGAGATGAGGCAGTGGATTTTCAGATAGTTCAGAGACAGATTGTACGCAATAGACGTATTTATTGAAAATCTCCTCAATGACTTTACCCGTCAGTGGTTTACTCAGCATTTCGTCGATACCCGCGTTCTTTGCTATTTTTTTACTGTCTAATGTTGCATGTGCCGTTAAACCTAAAATAGGCACTGTAAAACCCGTATTATTTTCTAATTCACGGATTTTTTTAACAATCTGATAGCCATCCATATCCGGTAAGCCAATATCGGTAAAGATCAAATCGAATTTTCCAGGAATAAAACTTTTAATTGCTTCGGTACCACTTTTTGCAAGATGCACAATGCAAGATTTCGCGCTTAACAGAACTTCAGCAATATGCTGAGCAATCCGATTATCTTCAATCAGCAGAATTTTTAATTGCGTCGTTTGAGGAATGGGCAGAATTTTCGATTTTTGCGACATCATGTTGGAATGGATGGGGGTGACATTGGATGTTGTTTTTGAAAATTGAATAGGAATTTCAACAGTAAAGGTGCTGCCTTCGCCTTCGAGGCTGGTTAAATGAATTTCGCCATTCAGCATATTAACGAGCTTGTGCACGATGAACAAGCCAATACCGCTCCCTTCAAATTTGCCTTGATACGCTGGGTTTAAACGAGTAAATTGTTCGAAAATCACGGTTTGGTCTTTGGTTGCAATGCCGATGCCAGTATCTTTCACAGAAAGAACGAGTCTATTTTTCGGGTTTTTTCGCAATGCAGCGGAAATAGTGATGGCACCTTCGGCAGTGAATTTTACGGCATTTCCCACTAAATTGAGAAGAATGCGGTACAGTGCATCGTCAGGCCCAAAAAGTTTTTCAGGAACATCCGGGTCAATATGAACATCCAATGCGATAGGGCGTGTTCTTATGGTTGCCGTAAAGAGCAAAACAATGGATTGCAAAATATCTTTAATGGAAAAATCTTTGTGATGAATCACTTGATGGTCATTATCTGCAATAGAAAGCTCAATGCAATTGTTAAAAAAATCCAGCACTTTCACTCCGGAAAGATAAATATGGTTTGCATATTCTTTTGCGCGTACTTCATCACAGCCCATCATTTGTAATTCCGCCAAACCAATAATTCCAGAAATAGCGGTTTTAATATCATGGCTCATGTTAGCAAGAAATTCAGCTTTAGCTCGATTGGCGGATTCTGCTTTGATTTTTGCTTTACGTAATTTTTCTTCCGTTTCTTTGAGATAAGTAATGTCAATCGTATTACCAATAATACCTGCTACTTTTCCTTCAGTATCATAGTAGGGTTTTTTTGAGGAAAGTTGAATGAGGATTTTTCCGTCGGGGGATACAACGGATTCTTCTTTTAAAATTTCTTGCCGATGCTTCAAAATAGCATCATCAATTTCGCGGAAATTTTTGGCGTCTTTTTCAGGGAAAATATCAAAGTCAGTTTTTCCGATGATTTCACTTTCTTGTGAAAGGCCTACCATCTTTAGCGCATGATAGTTGACGAAGCAGTATTTGCCCTCGCAGTCTTTGATGTAAATGCTGCCCGGTAATGCTTTAATGAGAGCAGTAATTTGATGACGGAGTTCTCGATTTTCTTTTTGCAGTTGTTGGATGATGTTGGATGACGATGTGCGATTGCTCATTCACTCATATTCCTCTCTCGTTCGGGTCATAGGTTACTCATGCCCTGGGGGTATTCTATAGCTTTTCAGATAAATATTTTGGTGAAAATGATTGTGCCATTAGAAGCCAACCTTCTCCTAGCCTCTCCCGCAGGCGGGAGAGGGAAGCTCGACAGTGAGCACCATTGCCGGTAAGACAATTAAAATAGTTTATTTTTACCAAGATATTTATCTGAAACACTATAGCATTCATGTGGTGAGCGATCAATTTTTCAACTTGAGGCGGGGATTTTTATTGAGCAATAATAATATAGTAATCGAGCAGCTGCTGTTGGTAAGCCAAAAGATAGTTGTAAGTCCATGAGTTTTCAGCAATGACTTGCTTGGACCATCTTACATAACCTTCAAAAACGTGTTGACCAATGGGATGCACGTAGACATAAGTAAATCCTGCTTGGCGTAAGGCATTTTCGAGCGTAGTCACACTGATAACGCTGCCAAGGCCGTTGTTGATGTAGGGGATAAGGTCACTCAAGTGTTTAAAATTTGCATCATTAGTGGGTAAGTAGGTGGTGCAAACTAATCGGCCATTTTTCTTTAGGATTCGCCTCATCTCAATGGCAAATTTCAGTGCACTGTTCATGTGATGAATGGATTCAACGGCGAAAATCTTAGTGAAAGCGTTGGGCGAAAAAGTGGTATTTTCCGCATTTTGATGTTGAAAATTTAAATTATCGTGTTTGTGTAATATTTTATTTTTGTAATGCTGGCAGCGTTCAATTTGCGCGAAGGTTAAGTCAATCCCGGTGAATGATTTCAACGGATAATTTTGAAAAAGTGTAATAGCCCCAATGCCCCGACCACAGCCAATTTCTAAAACATCATCATGCGGTAAGATATTCAGATGTTTTGCAACTTGTTTATAAAGTTGAATGGAACTCAGAATGCGTTGATTCAGTGAAATTGGCGCTTTGCTAAGGAGGATATTTTTCCAATAACCGAAATTAATAAATCCGCCTTGAAATATTTTTAAATCTCCCCAGTTATCTTCACGGTAGCCGTAAACATCTTGTATTTTTTGAAAATCAACCGCAACAGTCGCAGGGTCTTCGAAGACAGTAAAGAGTGGTTTCATGGTGGTATTCACTTTATTGAATTTGATTAACCAGCAAGTATAATAGGTTAAAATTAAATTTATCTTATTCTGCTTCGCAAAAAATTACCATATTCAGTGGTCGAGAGAAATTAATTGGAATTTAATCACTCTAGAGAATATTTATAGGGTTAAAATTCTTTGTAGTATTATGGATAGGGACCATGCATGAAATCACTTTTACAACGCGGCTGACACGTCTTTGCGTGTACGCGTAGTGATGCTATGATGCGGTGCTCGGTTCGTGCTAGACAGGATATCGATTTTTTGTAACTGATCGTTTAGTAAAGGTGTTGGGGATGATTAAAGGATTGTCGATAGTAATACCGGTATACAACGAAGAGGCAAATATTTTGCCTTTGTTGACAGAAATTAGGGAAACGCTGCAAACGGTCTTTCCCTACGAGATCATTTTTGTCGATGATGCTAGTGAAGATACCACTCGTGCTGTGATTGAACGTGCCAGCACAGAAGTGAGAGAAGTGCGTTTGCTTCGACATACCCATAACCGTGGGCAAAGTGCGGCGCTTGTGAGTGGTGTGCGTCAAGCGCGATTTGATTGGATAGCGACGCTGGATGGGGATCGGCAAAACGATCCGCGCGATTTGCATTTATTGCTGGCGGCCATTCACTGCCAAACGGCTCAATCGGTGTTATGTATGGGGCAACGTGCGAAACGACAAGATAATTGGTTGAGACGCGTATCGACCAAGATTGCTAATGGCGTTCGCCAATGGTTTTTGCAAGATCAGTGTGCCGATAGTGGTTGTGGCATTAAAATTTTTCCGCGCGATGTTTTTTTAGCATTACCTTTATTTCGCAATTGCCATCGTTTTTTGCCTGCCTTATTTGTGCGGGCAAAAATTCCGGTTATTTATGTGAAGGTTTCGCATCGTCCACGCGTTGCGGGACACTCTAAATATGGTGTTAGGAATCGTCTTTGGGTGGGTATTGTCGATTTATGGGGTGTTGCGTGGTTGATGCGTCGATTTATTGAATTTGAGAGAGAAGCAGATGTTTAAAGCATACTCCAACTTGAATTTAGTTTGGTTGATGGTTGGATTCAGCGGGCAATTATTATTTTCAGCTCGTTTTTTAGTGCAATGGTTAGTGAGTGAGTATCGTCGTAAGAGCGTTATTCCCGATGTATTTTGGTATTTTAGTTTAGGCGGAGGTATTGTTTTACTCACCTATGCTATTTACAAACAGGATCCTGTTTTTATTTTAGGGCAAGGGATGGGTTTAATTGTTTATTTGCGCAATATTTATTTTATTCGTAAAGCGAAATCAGAAATCGCCGGTGATTCTCGGTAAAGGATCACCCACCCAATTTTTTTAGGGTGAGCAATGAAAAATTTACGACAGAACCGTCCATCATGATACATGGGCATTGGGCAGATGATCCCAAATGCCCACTGGAGCATCATTGAGAGACCACACCGAAATTCCTCTCAAGTTGTATTTTTTTGCGAGACTTATTTTTGCTAGAAATGATTGCGTATTTTCAACAAAAATAGTGTGTTGAACGCCGCGATACCATATTTTGGCATAAGGAACTTGTGCTTTTTGATCCCACTGTAATTCTTCATCATGTCTTTCTAAAAACTGTGTTGCCAAAGCCCAATTCGTATATTTTGCTCGGGAACTTTTCGAATCCCAGTGATAACCGTAGGTAGGAACGCCAAAAGAAATTTTTTCTGATGGAATATATTTTAAAGCGATTTCAATATTTTTTTGAATATAATCCACACTAGCAACAGGGCCCGGTTTGGAATTCCGCCAATGTTGATCGTACGTCATGATCGTTATAAAGTCGCTTACTTTTTCTAAAGCAGAAATATCATACACGCTTTTTGTTAACGAACAGTCTGTCAGTGCCAAAACAGCCACACTGATTTGTAAATCGTTTTTATGAAAGGCATCAGACATTCGTTGATAAAATTTCGTAAATAAATTCCGATCACTATTGTACATATTTTCAAAATCAACTTGTATTCCTTGAAAATGATTTTCTTTTGCTAACTTCACTAAAGTTGCAATCGCTTTCCGCTGTGCAGTAGCGTTTGCTAAAAATCGATGAGTCATCTCTTGACTTGAAAACCAATGATTAACAACCAATGGCATAATCGCGATATGGTTTTTGTTGGCGAGATTGATCAGGGCTTTCGGAACAACCCCCGTTACTTGACCTTTTTCATCCACCGAATAGGTTTGTGGGGCAATAGTGCTAATTTTGTCCGCGTGAGCGATATATCGAGAAATCACCTTATTATTGGGGCTACCTCGCACGTAAAAAAGCGTGTTAAGCGACCATGCTGAACATAAAAACATCATCAATACAGTACTCATCAAAACCACACGCAGCCTCATTCACTTTCCCCATCGCTATTGCACAGTAACAAATGATCGATAATAACACATATTGTTATTATTTTAAGCGAAAAAAAAGAGAATTCCCTCGAAAAAGACCTTTTCGGAGGTTGATTTGATCATATAAAATACTATTTTTGGGGGCGGGACGTTATGGAGGTTTTCCAAGGAGGGGGAAAGCGAATTCTTCCCCTCGTCGTCCGTGAGGGTTTCCTGAACAGGTGAAATTCATATAGGAAAAATACTCGGGCGTCAGCCCTAATATTTTGATCATATAGTCGAATTTTAATCTTATCTTAATGAATCAAAGAGAAATTAATGCAACGATGGAGTAGCGCGTTTGATAATACCATACACGAGGATATGTTTTTTGGAGATCACTGATACGGGTGGTGAGTAACCACGCGTGTGGATGCAATGTTCTCCATTCAGCCAGCTGATGAGTGGTTAGCTTGCGAATAGGATGCACACGTAAGTAGTTTTGCAAAGAATGATTTTCGATGGTTGCATCGGCGAGTATAGCCAATTGATCGTGTGGAATATGTTGTATTTGCTCCAACATGGGACGTGGGTTCAAATGAGATTGATAACGTGCGAGTACAATATTATTCACAAATAAAGTGGTGAGGACGCTCAAAAAAGTGATCAGAATAATCTGACCTAATGGCGTTTTAGTCCGTAAAAATAACGCAGCGATTGCGATCACAAAGAAAAAGATTCCCCAGGATGTTAAATCAATTTCTTGCAGAAAATAACCGCGAATATACAAGTTGTCGCTAAACCAAAATGAAATCGTGGGGTAAAAAAAACAAAATAAAGCAAAGGATAGAATGAATAATGCGATAGGCCAATGATCTCGAGCGTGAAAAGGGGAAGGGAGGGTAACGATGCGGGCGATGAGAATCGCAAGAATAGGAAATAACGGGTAAAGATAGTGAGGAAGTTTTTGACCGAAAACACTAAAAACAAGCAGACCGCAGGTAATGATAACGAGACAAATCATTTCACCTTGTGGCTTTTCTCGCAAGGTGATGCGAGAGAGATTGCGCCATAGCGCTGGATAAATCGTCCAGGGCAATAACCAAATGGGTAAGCGCAGTAAATAGAACCAGATGGACTCGTGCTTTTGATGCGCGCGATGCGCAATTTGATCGTAAAAAATCTCGTACGTAAAGGTTTTTCCGCCCAACATGGCAGCGGGAATTGCCCATAGCAGTGGTAGGCTGAGGCCGAAGATGGTGGTGAGCCCGAGAAAGGCATACCACTTGGGCGAGAAATTATTTTCTTTTGCGAATAAGACGGGCAAAAAGAGTGTGGGCAGCAAAATGAAAACTAAAATAACAGGCCCTTTGGCGAACCCTCCTAATCCAACACCGAGGACATACAAGAGCCAATAGGCTTTTTTGCCTTGGATGATTCGAATCACACTATAAAGGCAAAGCAAAGTAGCGAAAACTAAAATAGCATCCACACGAATTTCTTTTGCAAACCATACCCAATAAAAACAACCAATGAGAATGAAGGGTGTGACGCGGTGGCAATTCATTTCAGTAGGCCATAAAGATTTTGCAATACGTTGACTGATGAGAATGCTGGCCGTTGCTAAAAAAAGAACAATCAATTGTGGCCACCAATTATAAGTGCCGAATAATTTCCATCCTAAAATAATGAGCCAAAAAAATAGGGGAGGTTTATCGCTATAGGGATGGCCTTCCCAGTGGGCCAGCAAATAACTGTGTTTATTTATCATTTGCTGTGCAATGCTCACATACTTGGAAGCATCAAACTCACTGAATCCCGGTAGAGTCAGTACGAAGGTGACCAACAGGCTTGCCCACAGTAGCACCCAGGTTAACGTCGTGAGCCGTTGGGGTTTTGCCTGATTTTGCATGGGCTTCCTTATGCTTGAGCTGGGCATGGGGGTGATTTATTTTCTGCGTCCTTCGAAGAGCAGGGAGCAGAAATAGACGTCAAATTTAATGCCCTTTGAATTAGTGATGGATGCCATTGTATGACGCAAATTTTTATAACGCAATTGCGCAGATGCTTGGCCGAATATTTTTTAGTCTGAATGTTTATGTTGCAAAGCTGGAAAAAGGACTATATTCATAGTGTTTCAGATTCAAATTATGGGGAGAAGGTTGTGAATAAAAAAAAAGCTATGATAACGAAAGTGAAAGTGGGTGTTACCGCTGTCACCGCCTTTTTTTGCATAAACGCGGTCAATGCAAACACAAATGTCATTGGATTTTTTCAATCCTATGATAATCCGGCACCACAAGTATGGTACTTTAACACCCCGGGCGAAAATATATCTGATTCTGGCTATACCATTTTAATCGATGCATTCTGGGTCAACTATCCCTTTTGTTGGGGTGATGGTTCTGGCCAGCCAGGAAGTGGCAGTCCGGTTCCAGAGTGTAAAGGCATCGTCAATGCACCAGGTCCAGGCTTGAGTAATACAATATATGATAATTTTTGGAAGAATTATCAAGGTGGCCCTGCACCCTCTGTTCCAGGGGATGACTATAATAACTATTGGACATCCTTGCATACATCTGGACCACAAACGATGTCAAATCTTAGAAAACAAATTAATAGCAGTGGCAAAAATATAAAGCTATTGGCTAGTATTGGCGGCTGGAATATGGGAGGGTCTGGAACAGGACAACCTCTGGTTCCAAAACCTCCAGAAAAACCCGCATGGGCAGCTTTGTTACAGTCTCCTGAAGCTTTCGCTAAGGCCATGACGAGTATCGTCAATATAAAAGTGAATGGATTACAACTTTATGATGGGATTGATATTGATATAGAGACATTATATGGTGAAGGCTGTTCAGGTACTCAGTGTACACAAGATGATGCAAACAAAGCGATCAATGATATGGTTCAATCCATTATTCTTTTTAGAAAGAGTAATCCGAATGTCATATTATCCATTTCCCCACGTGCGGCAGATTTAGTTTGTGAACAAAAATACTGTTGTTGGAATAATGCTGATGGTGTTGGATTTGTTGGCCAAATTCTACAGAAACTGGCGCAGAGTGGTGTTTACTTTGATGATATTAATCCACAATTTTATAACGATGATCCGCAGAGAAATATTCCCAATAACATCGATAACGGAAAAATAGAGTACGGAGATCAGATTATCGGCATGTTTCAAAAAATTCATGACCTTGGCATTATAGGACCCAATACTTCGTTCAATATCGGTGTACTTGCGCAAACAAACAATGGTGAAGTTGATACCGGCGGTGCTTCAGCAGTGGGTAATCCAGGTATTCCTAAAGCGCTTGTTGCAACCCTTTGGCAACAATTACAGACGGATCCTGCACTTAAGAAAACTGGTATCAAAATTAATGGATTAATGAATTGGTCAGCCAATTTAGCATTGCATGGTCAAGGTGTTGGTGGGAATGTGCGTTCTGTAGCATCGGCTTCTGAGTATGTCGTGCCTTATAATTGGGGATCGGACTTAAAGAACCTCTCCCAAAATGGGAAATAGCCGGGTTAACCCGAATATTTCACATCGAACTACGAGGGCACTTCATGTGGCCGTCATCTTCAAAAAGCAATATGAAATATCCAGGTTAAGTGCGTGTGACGTGAGTCACATGGGGTAATCCCCGTAATTGCTGCATCACGTTGTGTAGTGAAGACAAATCACTGAGTTCAACGGTTAATTTAATATGGCAACGTCCTTGCCGTGCATCTAAACGACTGTGGATGCCAAGCAGCGATAAGTGCTCATTAGCAATGATCGATGAAATATCGCGGATAAGTGTGGGATGATCGATGCCATCAATTTCAAGATTGATCGGATATTTGCTGGGAGTTTTTCCACCCCAGTTAACTTCTAAAATTCGCTCAGGGCGAATTTTCATGGCTTGTTGCAGATTATGACAATGTTGACGATGAATAGAAACACCACGTCCTTTGGTAATATAACCTGCAATTGCATCACCGGGAATCGGTTGACAGCAACGCGCCAATTGCGTTAATAAATTTTCTGCTCCAGAAATAGTAATTTCAGTACGTTCGGCAGGTTTAGCGGGATAGTCTTTGTCAATGGTTAATTCTGATTTGGAGACGGCAATATCAGGTTTTAATTGACGAGTAATGGCGTGTGTGCCGATGTTTCCCGAACCGATAGCAACTAATAAATCGTCGATGGTTTTAAAATTGAAAATAGGCACTAATTCCGTTAAATCATTTTTGGTGAAATTTTCACGTTTGGCAAGTTTATCCCAAATTTCCTGACCTTTTATTAATTTTTCTTCGCGAAATTGTCGGGAAAACCAATTTCGTACTTTATTATAAGCCGCTTTTGTCATTAAATAGCCGCGATCGGGGTTTAACCAATCACGACTTGGTTTGTTTTCTTTACTGGTTAAAATCTCAATGACATCGCCCGTTTTTAATGGATGCGTGAGGGGTACAATTTTATGATTGATTTTCGCACCGCGACACCGATGTCCTATGTCAGTGTGAATATAATACGCGGCATCCAATGGTGTTGAACCAACGGGTAAATCTAAAATATCGTTGGTGGGAGTAAAAACATAAATACGGTCTTCAAATAATTGACTGTACAAATGGCTGCGTTCTTGATTATCTTCGGTTAATTCTTGTTGCCAACGAATGACATCACGCAATAAAGCGATTTTATTTTCATACTGATCGCCGGTTTTCTGACCTTCTTTATATTTCCAATGTGCTGCGACCCCGAGTTCTGCTTCTTCATGCATGGTAAAGGTGCGAATTTGTATTTCGACAAAACGATCATGAGGCCCTAGGACAATGGTGTGTATGGATTTGTAACCGTTTGATTTTGGTTTTGCAATGTAGTCGTCAAACTCGTGTTTGATGTGTTTCCACTTTTCGTGAATGAGACTCAAGGTGCGATAACAACCTTCAATGTTGGGCACTAAAATTCGGAATGCGTTGGAATCGTAGACTTGCTCAAAAGGCAATTCTTTACGTTTAGCCTTACGGTAAATACTGTAAATGTGTTTGGCGCGACCAGATATCTCATATTTTTCAATATGAGAATGATTCAGCAGTGTTTCTAATTCTTGTTGAACGGTATGAATGTATTTCTCACGATCTTGGCGGCGTTGGTTTAATTCTTTAGAAATAGCGCTGTAATTAATAGGATCTAAATAGCGAAATGCCCCATCTTCTAATTGCCATTTAATTTGCCCGATGCCCAAACGATTGGCGAGCGGTGCGTACAATGCCATAATTTGTTTGGCGGTGCTTTGCTGAGTTTCTTGCGATTTTTGACGTAATTCAATAAGAGTGGTTAATCGTTCTGCCAACTTTACCAGAACAATACGCACATCATCCACAATGGCTAATAGCATGCGGCGTAAGTGATCGAGTTGTTTAGTGGAAAAAACCACTTTATCTTTTTTAATGGGCAAATGATCGATGGTTTCCATGCGTTGCACGCCCTGCAACATTTTGTAAATTTTAACATCCAGTTTCTGCTGAATGAGATCGCGACAGAATTCTTCCTTTGTAAAAAAAGGGTAGAGCAGGGCAACGCAAATGGTTTGTGTGTCGCATTCCAAGGGTAAGAGGTGTTTGCTGATTTCAATACCGCGATCGAGACCCTGATTTAAATCCAATGCAGTATTTTTTTCGGTGAGTTTTACAATGCATTGTAGGGTTTGATCGAGTTTTTCTTTACTTAAATGTGGATAAGCGCGCAGTGTTTGTTGTAACCAAGGTGTCATGTTTTCCATATTATAAATATCCTCAAACCCTGGGCATTAGTCCAGGAGCTTTACGCCATGGGGGTTTCCCGAGCAGGCGAAATTCATATAGGAAAAATACCCTGGGCGTTAGCCCGGGGATTTTTATTTTTTAAAAAGCGCAATCGCTTCTGCGTGTTGGGTATGTGGAAACATATCAATAATCCCCGCTTTCATGAGTTTATAACCTTGCTTCAGTAACAATCCAGTATCTCGTGCTAATGTGGTCGGATTGCAGGAAATGTACACGATCGCCCGAGGTTGCCACACGGATAACCGCTCGATAACTTCTTTTGCTCCAGCGCGAGGTGGATCTAATAAAAGTTTAGCATATTGCCGTCTGGCCCAATGGGGATTGAAAGGAGGTGAAAATAAATTTTCACAGTAAAATTCGCTAGTTACGATTTTGTTATGATGACTATTATGAATAGCTTGTTGAATAGCGCTGGCATCGCCTTCCACACCCACGATAGATAGTACGTGCCTGGCGATGGGCAGCGTAAAATTACCGATGCCACAAAATAAATCCAGTACGGTATCGGTAGGTTCTAGCGCTAAGAGCTCGATGGCAAGTGCGATCATTTGTTGATTCACCACCGGGTTAATTTGTGTGAACTGCACGGGGTGGTAAAAGAGTTCGATATTTTCATGGGTGATCGAATAGCGCATCAGCTCGTTGGCATTCGCGGGGTTAATGAGATGAATGCTATCAATACCTTCGGGTTGTAAATACAATTTAAAGTGAAACTGCTGTGCGAACGTCATTAATTTTTCAATATCGTTGTTGGGTAATGCGGTCAGATGACGAATGATTAGCGCCGTGTCCGTTTCATCCACGGCAATTTCAATTTGGGCAATTTGATCGCGTGTTTCCAGTTGATAGAGCAGGGCGCTTAAATCGGAAAGGTGTTCTCCAACGGAAGGATGTAGAATCTCACAACGCACCAGATCGGTTAAATAACGGGTGTTTTTTTCTCGAAAACCCACCAACACTTTATTTTTTCCTGCCACATAACGTACCCCTAAGCGTGCTTTATTGCGATAACCCCATGCGTTGGCGGTGATTGGGGGGAGTAATTCTTGTGGTTCGGCATGCGCTTGGTATTTGAGAAGTTCTAATAAGACTTTTTGTTTATGTTCCCGTTGTCCTTCCGTGCTTAAGTGTTGCAGGCTACAACCTCCGCAGATTCCAAAATGCGAGCATTTGGGTTTTTGCCGTTCGGGTGAGGGCGTCAGAATGCTGGTAGCGATTGCTTCATCAAAAGAGCCCCGTTTTTTTTGATACTCAAAGAGAACTTCTTCGCCGGGGAGCGCACCAGTGATAAAAACCGTTTTTCCGTCGCAACGGGTAATGCCCCGACCGTCATGGCTCAAGGACTTGATCGACGCCTTGGGAGGTGCAATGGAGGGGGGCTTTCGTGGGCGCATAGTAAGGGAACTCGGCTGTTCTTTAAAAAGGTTACCTTACCGGATATTTCTGACTTTGCAAGCTCCTGTGGCAGGTCCCCTGCAGTCCGCGTCAATGAAAGGGAAGGAATTCCTCATCGGAAGATGGGGAATTCATGGTTCTCCACTAGACAGACCGGCTAACTCACGACAAAATAGGGGGTGGCAGATTTATTATAAGGCGGTCTTCATGCAATTAGCCGTTTCGATCATAGGTGCTATTCTCGCTATTTTCCTTATTATTATCATCCATGAAATGGGCCATTTTTTTGTGGCACGGGCTTTTGGCATTAAAATTTTGCGGTTTTCACTGGGTTTTGGTAAAGCACTTTATAAACGGACGGGTAACGATGGTACTGAATATGTATTAGCACTGATCCCGCTGGGCGGCTATGTGAAAATGTTAGGTGAAGCCGATGTGCAATCCGTCCCACAAGAAGAAATGCATCGCGCATTTCATCGCAAGCCTTTATTGGTGCGTATGGGCGTTGTATTAGCAGGCCCGGTGACAAATTTTATTTTAGCTATTTTAGTGTTTTGGGCCGCTTATCTCATTGGAATGGAACACGTAAAACCGATTATTGGCCGTATTGTACCGCATTCATTTGCCGCAGCAGCGGGCCTTAAACCGGGAGATAGAATTGTGCGCGTAGGAGAAACGCCGACTTACCATTGGCAGCAGGTTGTCATGAGTTTGTTGACATCCATGGGGAATGTAAAAAAGGCGATTTTGTGGGTCGAACCTAAAGGCACTCATCGCGTGATTGAGCGACGCTTAGATCTTTCAGGTTGGAAACTTGATAAACGCAATCCTCAAGTTTTTGAAACATTAGGTCTATCTCCTTATTTTCCGCCAATTAAACCCATTATTTTAAAAGTGCTACCGGAATCACCGGCGGCTAAGGCGCATTTAAAATCGCATGACCTTATTGTGGCGGTGAATGGTCAGCGGGTGAAGGAATGGGCGCAGGTCACTGAAACCGTCAGCCAATGGCCAGAAAAAAAGATTATGGTCACGGTGCTGCGAGGACAGAGGACTTATGAAATACCCGTATATTTGGGCGTGCAACAGCGCGATAAACAAAAGGTGGGGTATTTGGGTGTGATGGTAAAAGCACCAAAATATCCTGAAAATATGATTCATCTTGAGCGTTACAATGTGTTGACGGCATGGGTGCCTGCCACCATTAAGTCATGGGATTTATTGAAATATAACGCGATTGTTTTGGTGAAAATGATGACGGCTAAACTGTCATTTAAAACGATTGGCGGGCCCATCAGTATCTTTCAAGCGGCAGGGCAGGCTACTCAAGCGGGTTGGGGGATTTATTTGAGCTTCATCGGTTTTATTAGTCTTACCGTCGGTTTTATCAACTTGTTACCGATACCGGGTCTTGATGGAGGACATTTACTTTTTCAACTCATTGAGGGCATGATTCGTCGCCCAGTTCCTGAAAAAATTCAGCAATATGGTTTTACCTTAGGGATGTTGTTTGTACTGTTGATCGTGGTGCATGCGACGATCAACGACTTACTCAGAATTTTTGGTTCTGCCTAAGAGGCGTATTGCAATGCTTTGTTTTTGAGAACCGGTTTTTCTGGCGGAATTCGCACTTTTCCGTAGGAAATCGACGTGTCGGGCTACAAGCTTTTTTTAGTGGAAGGGTCAAGAAAAAGCTCAAGTAACTTTGAGCGTTATGGTTTACCTCATTGTTTTTAATCTAAAAAAAGCTTGAATGAGATGATTGTGCACTTTGGTTTGTCGAGGTGTTTACAATATCACGCTTGAGATCTTATGGCTCTGTGATAACTTAGTAGCTCACCCCAAGATGAAAACCTTGCAAAAAGTGGTTTACAGGAAGTTAACCGCTTGGGTGAATAAGCTTGATAGGCTACAAAAACTTATAATTCATGGAGGACCTTAAAATGAGAAAAGCACTTGCGAGTGTTGTTGTTATTGTATTCGCTGGCTTACTGTGTACAAGCTTACTGACTTTATTTAACGGAGGACCTGTGAGTAAGCAAATGAGTGTGCAGCAAGCGCATTATCCTTATTATATGTCTTACTAATCAAAATAAATTTTGTTAAACAGCTTGTTGTTAATGCCCATTTTTTAATGGGCATTTTTTTTAAACTGAATCGTTTTAGCCTGGATATTTCACCAGCAATTCCCCAAGTTCATTATGTGGCAACTTATTGTTTTAGAAAACAAAAGATTGAAACAGTGGGGGATTATCAAGGGGGAGCTTTGCGCGCTCCCCCTTGATCGCGAGGCTGCAGGTCCCCTGCAGCCCGCGTCAATGAAAGGGAAGGAATTCCCCATCGAAAGATGGGGAATTCCTGATATTTCACCTCGAACGGCAGGGCACTTCGTATGGCTGTAAAACTTGCATCTTGCTGCTTTTCTAAAGCAAAATACGTTTTACTGGATGTCATCTAAACTCAATAAGGGAAGCATCATGCGTCAATTTCATCAGACCATTAAGCTGGCGGCAAGTTCAATCGTTTTAGCGTTGATTGCGTCAGGCTGCTCTCATATGCAGAAAGGGCAAGGGTATTCTTTTCAAGGAACACCCGCGTGCGAACATAATTATTTCCTGCAAAAATATCATTGTTCATTGAGTAATATTCAGCAAGCAGCACAAAATGGGGATGCAGATGCCCAATATGCGTTGGGTTACATGTATTTTTATGGAATTGGCACACCGCGTGATGTTGGTGCGGCAAAATTGTGGATACGACGTGCCGCTGCTCAAGGTCAAGCATTAGCATTGCAAGCAACACATATTATTAATCATCAAGAGTACCCAGGCTCGGGCGACATTGGTAATAACCACAGTGCCAAAGGCACCGGCGATGAAGGTGCAGCCAACTACGAAACCCAAACGTACACGCAACATACCGCAGAGGAATTAAATAGCGCAACGCCACAAGCAGATATCAGCGAACAATTGCCAAATTATAAAAAGCGACATTCCGCCACATCGCCACCGACCACTTCATCCGAAAGTTCCGATTCAATCACGACACCACCGATTTCATCGTCGAGCAGCGATACAAATACATCGCTTGACACATCAACGCCGCCTCCTTTCTCATCACTTAATTCCACACAAAATGCTAAAACCCCAACAAAAATTCCATATTCATTATTGAATGTGGCTGAAACGCCGGCTGAAACAAATGTTCTCAAGCAATCTGTTCCTGCTGTGGAAAAACCAACCGATGTAGCAAATCAATCTGCTGATAGTACGGTTGCTCAATCAGAGGCCGCGGGTCACCCTTCTGTTGTTGCGCAAAAACCTACTCAGCAAAAGAGCCAGCCGTCTCTTTATACAATACAATTGATGGCGAGTCGTGATTTAGCGTTCATTAAACAATTTGTTCGTCAACATCACTTAGAAAATAAAACCAGCTATTTTACGGCAAAATATCGCGGTAAGCCGTGGTATATGCTGACTTACGGACAATACCCGACTCGACAAGCGGCGGAACAAGCCATGCATGTACTCGCCGTTGAAATGCCAAGGGTGCATCCATGGATTAAATCGCTGAAATTAATTCACAACGAAATGACTCAGAATCGAATTTTTTAACGCAGAGACGCAGAGGTATACCAATTCCGATCCATTTTTAGGTTCAAAACTGAATTGCAAAAACAGTTAAGGAAAATAAATTAATCCAAGCTCGTCATCCTCGCGTGAGGCCGTCTAAAGAAATTAAAAAAAATATTGAACTGTCACGGCCGAATCGCGGGGATCCAAATTTCGATCGTGAAAGAATTTTAAGTTCATATTTTTTGGTAAATCCACTCACGAAGCTATTTTTATGCTGCCATACACGCTGCAC
>MGOZ01000041.1:67295-150910 GCA_001797285.1 Coxiella sp. RIFCSPHIGHO2_12_FULL_42_15 | reverse complement strand
CAATCTTAACCTAATTAACAAAATGATCATTAATCTTTGACAATACGGTCGAGTCCATATAAGACCCTAGAAAACGTAAACGTAAAGAAAGCCTGCCAGAAGAAACTAACCGAAATGTAAGACACCAAGCTTTTCAAGTTTGCCAACATACTTTATTTTATCCTCACCTTCCTATAGGAGGTGACAGCTCGGTGCCCCCGGACCCTCTTTCCGGGCAAGCGCCGCCTTTCTAACATAAATTCTCCAGCAATTATACGAATTGCAAACAATAAACCCCTTCCGTATAATCACTTACTCGCATTCATACCGCCAGGGCAAAAAACATGCAATCCATTTCATCCCACAAGCCCAACGGACTCATATTCCATGTTTTAAGCTTAGCCTTGCCTATGGCTTGGTCTCGTTTCATACAAATGATGGGTTGGTTTGTTGGTATGCTGATGGTCGCTCATTTGGGTAAAGAGGAGTTGGCGGCAAGTGCACTCATTAATGCAACTCAAATTACGTGTTGCGTCATCTTTATGTCGCTGTTATTTGCCATCGGCGTAGTTGCTGGGCGTTTGTTTGGAGAAGAAAAGCCATATGAACTGGGTACCCTTTTTCAGCAGAGTTTTATTTTTTCTATTATTATTGGTGCTGTGCTGTCGGTGGTCTTTTACTTTATCGGTGATCTATTAAAATTAACTGGGCAATCACCACAATTTACAAAAATCAGTAGTGAATATTTTCATGTTTTTGCTTGGGTGGGGATTCCACTGATGCTGCTCGTGTGTGTGCAGCAATTTTGTTACGGGATTTTGAAGCAGCACTTGGTAATTGTTAACAATATTTTTAGTTTAATTATTCTCATTCCCATCTTGTATCTCTTTATTTTCGGCAAATTCGGTTTTCCTGCGTTAAAAATTCGTGGTTTAGCAGTTGGTATTATCATTCAATCAGTCATTAATCTGATTTCCTTGCTGATCAGTCTGCATTATTTGCCAGACGTTAAAAAATATCGTTTTTTTGAATGGCGTCAGTTGAAAGGTGTGCACTATGTTCGGCAACTTTTTCAAGTGGGTTGGCCGATGAGCATTCAGTTTGGCGGGGAACTTTTAGCCTTTTTTGTTATGACGTTGTTTACCGGTTGGTTGGGTGAGGCTGCTTTATCGGCATCACAAATTACTTTTCAAGTGATGCTGCTTTTTCTGATCCCTTTATTTGCGGTTGCAGAATCGGCAGGCATTTTAGTGAGCCAAGCGATTGGGAGTCGACAATGGCACGTGGTTGAGCGTACAGGACGTGTTTGTATTCGCATTGGGTTAGTCGCCGTTTTATTACTGAGTATTTTGTTTTTTGCGATACCAAATTACCTTTCAGCAATGTACATCAATATTCATGACTCCGCTAATGCCCAAACGGTTATGTTGGCACGTTGGCTTTTTTATTTAACGGCGTTGTCGTTATTGGGAGACACGTTGCGAAACTTGTATGTGGGCGCTTTACGGGGATTTTATGATACTCAATACCCTATGTGGTTGGGTTTAATCACATTGTGGTTGATTGCTGTGCCTTTGAGTTATGTGATGGGATTTAGTTTAGAGTGGGGGGTTATTGGGATACGAATGGCGGCCATCATCGCTTTTTTCATTGGTGCGCTGCTCTTGTGGATGCGCTGGCGTAGTCGCATTGCCGCGCTTTAATCCTATATACTCTTTTGCTCTGCATTATAATTCGGTATGATCATGTCTTCGATGCTTATAAAGTCAATTTAAGGAGAAACTTCATGAAAAAAGCAATGGTCGCAGCGGCGGTTTGTCTGTTTACGGTCATGTCTGCGGTTGCTGCAGATTCTTTTACCCCCCAGCAAAAGGATGAAATTGGTAAAATTGCAAGTGATTATTTGATAGAGCATCCTGAAGTTTTAATCAAGGTCAGTCAAAAATTACAGCAAAAGCAAATGCAAGCGATGCAGCAGAGGCTTTTGCAATCAGTGCTAGCGAATAAAGATATCTTATTGAACGATAAAAACACTCCTATGATCAAGCCGGCGGGTGCTAACGTTGCTGTCATTGAATTTTTCGATTATCAGTGTGCTTTTTGCCATAAAGTTTTTTCTGAATATGAACAAATTATGAAAAATAATCCCAATGTGATGTATGTTTTTAAAGAATTTCCGATATTTTCAGAGCGTTGGGCAGCATCGAAATATGGCGCCGAAATGGGTTATGCGGTTTATCAATTGGGTGGGTATAATGCTTACCTGAAATACCATCATGCGATTTTTTCCAGTGGTAAAGAAGAAGGAAAGCTCACGGTTGATGATATTAATCATTTTGCAAAACAATCCGGCGTTGATATCAACAAAGCAAAAGCACAAGCGGGAAAAGACGCAGGCCTTGTCACGGATACCTTAAAATTTGGCATGAGTTTAGGATTTGAATTTACGCCTGTGTTTGTGATCATGCCCCTTGATGGTGCGAATGATCAAAATACCACGGTTATTCCTGGATATGCGGATCAAAAAACTTTGCAGGATGCAATTAATAAAGCAGCAGGTAAATAGATCAATCTGAGCCGCAACCGTAAGAAAAAGCGTGATCGAGAAGAAAACAAACGTCTTTTTAGGGACGTGCGCGAAATAATTTTTACAACTTTTTCATGAAAAAGTTGTAAAAGTTATTTCGTACACGTTCCTTACCGTTGTGACTCGGAATAAACATAGGGTAAATATCCAGGCTTCCAACGCGCTTCTGCAATAAATTCTTCCACCGGTTTATCTATTTTTATCGTTGCATATCCTTCATCGACTCCTGCTTTTGCAACGGCGATGGCGATATGCAGAGAAGCCGCTTCGACCTGAGGAATGGTGGGCAGTAATCCATCGCAATGTTGATTTGCAAATTCCGCAAGCGCATGACTGGCAGCGCGCAGCATAGAGTCGCTGCAGAAGCTTGCGCCTATTGCCGTGATGCCAAGCCCCAATCCCGGAAAAGCCAAGTAATTGTTACATTGGCTGATGACGAACGTTTGGTTGTTGTATTGCACATCCGCAAAAGGGCTACCGGTTGCTATCAATGCCCGTCCTTTGGTCCAGTGAATAATTTCTTCGGGTGTTGCTTCGGCTCGTTCATTGGGATTAGACAGGGGCAGAATGGTGGGTTCTGCTACGTGGTTTGCCATTTCGGTAATCATCGTTTGCGTAAAAGCACCGGTTTGTGCTGACGTGCCAATTAATATGGTGGGTTTTACATTTTGTATCACTTCCAGCAAGGAAATTGATGCTGCATTTTCTACGTTCCATGAACTGATTTCGGCGAAGTTGCGTGCGAAGGGCTGCTGCGCATCTGTGATTTCGGAACAACGATCCGTCACCAATCCAAAACGATCCACAATCCAAAAACAATGTTTAGCTGTTTTTTCCTGAATGCCCGCGGCCAACAGTGCGGAATAAATATTTTCGGCAACCCCCATTCCCGCAGAGCCACCACCAAAAATCACAATGCGTTGTTCGTGCAATTTTGTTTTTGTTTTACGACAGGCAGCCAACACAGCGGCGAGTGCAACAATACCTGTTCCTTGAATATCATCATTAAAGCTACATAATTCATGGCGATATTTTTTTAAAAAATGAGTACCGTTATTGCGGCCAAAATCTTCGTAATGTAAAAAGACGCCCGGAAATTTCTTTTTCACGACGTGAATAAACCTATCCATAAAAACTTGATATGATGCAGAATCGATACGTCGATGACGCCAACCCAAATATAAAGGATCTTTGAGAATGACTTCGTTATTGGTACCCACATCTAACATAATGGGTAGTGTGGTATTAGGATCGATACCTGCAAATAAACTGTAGACAATTAATTTTGCCACTGGTATGGCCATTCCGCCAACGCCTTGATCACCGATTCCTAAAATTGCTTCACCGTCCGTGACAACGATTAATTTAATATGGGGATTGGTGCGATTATCAAGAATTTTTTCCATCTTATCTTGATTTTTATAGGAGATATAAAGTCCACGGGGTTGCATGAATCGCATGTTGTAAAGTTTCACATTGCTGCCGACAAAAGGCGTATAAATCACGGGTAGCATTTCTGATGTGTGACGTCGTAATAACTCGTAAAATAATGTTTGATTGTAATCCAACAATCGATTCAAATAACGATTACGATTAATGGGCTTGTCGTAACTTAAGAATTGTTGATAAACACGCGCCACTTGTGTATCAAGATCCTCTACACAATCGGGTAATTTGCCTAGCAAACCAAATGCTTGACGCTCCTGATCCGTAAATGCAGTGCCTTTGTTGAGAGTAGGAATAGAAAGCAGTGCCTTGCCGCTAATTGAAGTTTCTAACCATTTCTTTCCAGTTTCATCCATCGTGATTCGATAATTTAACATGAGGTTACCCTTTGTTTCTGCTCTGTTTTCTCTGACTATGGGGTGGAGCAAAGCATATCATTTTAGTCGGTTAAAGCCTATAGGCGCTGAACACTTCATGTGGCCGTCATTATCGCGAGAAGTTCAGGGAGAATCACTGGGTTTTTTATTTTCTTTTGTTGGTGTCAGAATTCCTTCATCCTGACTCAATAAATCTTCACGCCAAGGAAGATCATGATAAGGGCCGTGATCGGTAAAACGAAAAATAGGGTATTTAATAATGGAAAAATATGGAGAATAATCGAAATCAGAGGGCGTAAATAATTTGGGATTGCGCTGAATCAGTTCGACACTGTTTCCTTCGCCATGTCGTACAAAGGGTAAAATGGGGAATTTGATGGAAACGAAAGCCTCAGCAATCATGGCGGAGCAAATATCTTTGGTCGTTTGATTAGGATCTTCACTCATAAATAAAGTTGAGCGCCATCGACGTGGAAAAAACCAGTGATTTGATAAGATGAAACGCGCTAAATCGAGAAAATGACGAATATTATAAGTATGTCCTAAACGTTGAATCGCAAAATCAATAACACGCTGTGTGTCGCGGTGCGAGAGTCCCGTTGGACGGCAAATACGAATATGATGATTTTTATAAAAGCCAATAGGCCTAATGAAAGTTCCCTGACCGACGATCGTATCCACTAAAAGTTGTTGTCCAGCAGAACCATGATAATGCTTACGCACAATTTCGCGCATTTTGGGATCTTCGATGCTGTGTAATCGACCGATATAAAGAGAGGCATGGGTCCAAGGGCTGTGTGTTAATGATTTAATGTAGCGACTAATACGATTAGTGCCTTCAACCAGCAAAACATCACCGGGAATAATTTCATGGCAGATACGGTCGAAATCACAGAGATAGGCGCGCTTATCATCTTTGGTTTCGGAGGAATAATATTTACTGATTTTTTTAAATAGCCATTTACCGAATGCCATGGTAATTCATCGTCCTTGTTATAGGGGTGCAGCCTCGGACTGACGCTCCCCCACGGTTTCAAGCATAAGCATTTTAAATCAATGAGTTGCTAATTTATGTTCACCGAGAATGGTTGGCAGCAAACAGAAGTTGTACCCACTTTAGTTATTATTACCTATTTTTTCACTGAGGGAAACAGCATAGCCAACATAACGCGTTGGATTCAGTTGAAGTAAGGCTTGTTTTGCTTCTTTTGGGATATTGAGCTCAGTAATGAATTGGCTTATCAGCGCTTGTGTTATGGTTTTTCCCCGGGTCAGCGTTTTAAGTTGCTCATAGGCGTCATTAATGCCATAACGTCGCATGACCATTTGAATGGCTTCGGCTAATACTTCCCATCGATCCTGCAGATCTTGTTGAATGGCATCGGTATTGGCACTGATTTTTGCTAATCCTTTTTGTAGAGCGTGGTAAGCTAATACACTATAACCCAAAATAGAACCCATATTACGTAAGGTGGTTGAATCAGAAAGGTCGCGCTGCCAGCGTGAAATCGGTAGTTTTAACGCGAGGTGTTCGCCTAATGCATTTGCGATTCCTAAATTACCTTCGGCATTTTCAAAATCAATGGGATTGACTTTATGCGGCATGGTGGATGAGCCCACTTCGTGAGTGAGAGATTTTTGTTGAAAATATCCAATGCTGATATAAGACCAGCAGTCGCGTGAGAGATCGAGCAAGATGGTATTAATACGCGTCAGGTTTTGTAAAAATTCGGCAATGAAATCGTGAGGCTCAATTTGCGTGGTAAAAGGATTAAAAGTTAAACCCAGTGATTGCACGAAGTGCTCGCACACACGTGGCCAATCAATTTCAGGGTAAGCAACACAATGAGCATTATAATTACCGACGGCACCATTGAATTTTCCCAGCAATTGTTGTTGTTTGAGTTGTCGAATTTGACGATGTAGGCGCGCAACCACGTTCGCAAATTCTTTGCCGAGGGTCGTTGGTGTTGCGCTTTGCCCATGGGTTCGACCTAGCATGGCCAGTGTCGAGTATTCGTGCGCTTGATTTTTAAGATGGTTTGTAATATGGGTGAGCATAGGCAATAAACAATCTTGGCGTGCTTTTTTCAGCATTAATGCATAGGAAAGATTATTAACGTCTTCGGATGTACAGCCAAAATGAATAAAAGGAATGAGGTGTTGTAAATCTTTTTCTGCGAAAATTTTTTCGCAAATAAAATATTCGATGGCCTTTACGTCATGATTGGTGGTGAGCTCAATGTTTTTAATGTGCTCTGCGTCAGCATAATTGAACGTACTGAGGAATGTCGTGAAAAATTGCTGTTGTTTTTCAGTCAGTGCTGGCACTTCTTTAATTTCTGGAATTGCCGCTAAATGCATTAACCAACGGACTTCCACTTCAACGCGAAAATAAATGAGACCATATTCACTGACAAGCGTGCGTAAATCATGCAGTTTATTTCCATAACGGCCGTCTAAGGGAGAAATTGCAGTGATCTCGCTAAATTCCATGGGTTCCATTGGTTTGGGATTCCTTCTGCCTAAAAGGCACATGTTACCATAACCTGGATATTTCATGTTGCTTTTTGAAGATGACGGCCACACGAAGTGCCCTGCCGCCAACGGGAAGGTCTTTTGTTTTCAGGGACGCACCTCCTGTGCTCGGCGCTCCTTACCTTCCCTGGTCGCGACGCCCTTCAAACAAAAGACCTCAGGAACTCCCCATCGGAAGATGGGGAATTCCTGTGAAAAGCGAGCAACGATAGCATAAATAACGGTAATTGATTACTATCTCAAATTTCCATTGACTGAAAGGACGGATTTTATGAAATTTGTTGATTTACAGGTACAGTATCAAAAAATAGGCAGCGAGATTAATGCAGCGATCAGCGAAGTGTTAAATCACGGTCAATATATTTTAGGGCCAGAAGTGGGTCAAGTTGAGGAAGCTTTAGCGGATTATGTAGGTGTTAAACATTGTATTACGGTTTCCAGTGGCACGACGGCATTGCACGTAGCACTCATGGCATTGGAGATTCAGCCAGGCGATGAGGTGATTACAACCCCGTTTAGCTTTTTTGGGACTGCTGAAGTTATTATGCTGCTCGGTGCAGTTCCTGTTTTTGTGGATATTGATCCGGCAACTTACAATTTAGCCGTTGATCAACTGGCGCTTGCGATTACGCCGCGGACGAAAGCAATTATGCCAGTGAGCCTGTATGGGCAGTGTGCTGATTGGGATGCCATTAATACCATTGCTAACGGCCATGGTATTCCCGTTATTGAAGATGCGGCGCAGAGTTTTGGTGCCCTGTATAAAGGACGGCGTTCGGGTGGTTTAACAACGATTGGGTGTACGAGCTTTTTTCCTTCAAAACCGTTGGGGTGCTACGGTGATGGTGGGGCGTGTTTTACGAATGATGACCAGTTGGCAACGGTCATGCGTATGGTGATGAACCACGGTCAAGGCCAACGTTATCAGCATGTTCGATTAGGTCTTAATGGACGATTTGATACCGTGCAGGCGGCTATTCTACTGACAAAACTGAAGACATTTGATGAAGAAATTGCATTACGTCAAAAAGTTGCGGCATGGTATGCACAGCATTTAGAAGGTGCATTTCAAAAGCCCTATATTGAGCCGCATAATTTAAGTGTTTATGCGCAGTATACGGTAGAAGTCGCTGAGCGTTTATCGGTGATTGCGGCGTTGAAAGCAGAGGAAATTCCAACGGCGGTGCATTACCCTAAACCTTTGCATTTACAACCTGCTATGGGACCCGCTTATCATCAGCAACGATTCCCGGTTGCAGAACGAGCTGCAAAGCACGTATTGAGTTTGCCCTTTCATCCTTTTCTAAAAGAAGAAGATGTGCAGCATATTTGTAAAACACTGCAGCGTTGCGTTGTTGCAGATCTGGTGATGTTGTAGTGTGTTTCATGCAAAAAAGAGTGATGGCGCTTTTCTTTTTGATGGTGAATTTTTCTAGCTATGCGATTACCTCTATCCCATTTTGGGGAAATGGATTTAACGATAACGCTTATCGTCACTGTAAAGCTTATTTTACGCAATGTCCTGTTGACGGTGTTTTTCCAAATGAAAAATGTGTGGCGAATATCATTAAGCAGCATTCAACGTGCCATCAATTGCAACTGATTGCAAAGCAAATGGGTGTGGTACCTGCATCAATTGATGTTGCTTCGCACAATCATTTTGCCGTAGTGACGGTTTATTATCCCGCGGATGGTCAATCAGAAGGTTATCTCGTAACACCACGAGGGGTGTTATACGGTAGTCATGTCGATATTCGCAAACTTAATCCTGACGTTGCACGTCAATTTAAGGGGCGAGATTTTTATATCACCAATTGGAGTGGGTGGACCGCATTTACCGATCGTCGGCATTTTGATCATTTCAAAATAACTCAGAAAATTACGGATACGTGTTTAGCCTGCGAAACGATTACTTTTGCCACGCTTGAATATATATTCGATGCAAAAGGTGATTTTGTCGGCCGACAAGCAAATATTTTGGCTCTTCCGGTGAACATGGAGTAGGCACCCGTTACATCAATGCAAGGCTACACACCCCGAGGGTTGGCTTCGCAATTACTTCTGCCAATGCCGTAATAAATCAGTTGATGGCGAGTCGCATCACTGGGTTGCAGAATATTTCTACCATCAAAAATAGCGTTATAACGTAAACGATTTTTAATTTCTGCAAGAGGCACTTGCTTGAATTCATTCCATTCTGTGACGATCACCAACACATCCGCATTTTCTAATGCATCTAACGGCGATGAACACAATTCTAATTGTGGGTGATTGGGGTAGTGTTTTGAAAAATTTTCCATACCCAAAGGATCGTAAGCTTTAATAAAGCAACCGGCTTTCCAAAATAATTCACTGAGAATGTGGCTGGTGGCTGAGCGCACATCGTCGGTATTGGGTTTGAAGGTTAAACCCCAAAGCGCAATCGTTTTGCCTTGCAATTGCTGCTCAAAAAAACGGTTTACTTTATGAAACAATAATTGTTGTTGCGTTAAATTGCGTTTAATAACGGACTCCAGAATAAATGGTTTCACATCGGTATGTTGTGCGCTGGCGAGAAGGGCAGAAATATCTTTAGGAAAACAAGAACCGCCAAAACCACAGCCTGCATTTAAAAACAAAGGATTGATGCGGTAATCTAAACTCATTCCCGTGCGCACGGATTCAATATCTGCGCCGACTTGTTCCGCAATTTGGCTGATTTCATTCATGAAGCTCACTTTGGTAGCGAGAAAAGCATTGGACGCGTATTTTGTGAGTTCGGCGGAAGTTTTATTCATTATTAAAAATTGTTCTTTGTTTTTAATTAATGGCTGGTAAAGATCATATAGCGTTTGGATGGTATGAATATTGTCGGCGCCGACAATAATGCGATCGGGATGCATAAATTGTTGGATCGCTGTACCTTCTTGTAGGAATTCAGGATTACTGGCGACATCACAATGAATATTGAGATTTTTCTTTTTGAGTTGGTGGTGAAGGTAACGGGTCAGTGTTTCGCTGGTGCCGGGTGGTGAAGTTGACTTTAACACGATAACACAAGAATGATTGAGATGTTCAGCGATGGTTTGAGTCACTTGATAGACGTAGCTAAGATTGGCATTGCCACGTTCGTCCAGTGGAGTCCCAACGGCAATGATCATGAGGTCACTGTTTTCAATGGCCTTGAGAGGATCACCGGTAAATTGAATATTCTTAGTACTTAAAAATTTATTCAGCAGTGGTTCAAGTCCGGCTTCATAAATAGGGGAGATTCCTTCCGCCAGTAAATGGATTTTGTTTTGATCGTTGTCAATACAAATGACAGTGTGTCCAATTTTAGCTAAGCAAACGGCGGTAACAAGACCAACATACCCGGCTCCAAAAACGCTGACTTTCATATGGGTTGATCATTCCTTATTGGTTTTCATTGTGGCGGTGCGCCAGGAATTCCCCATCTTCCGATGGGAAATTCCTTCCCTTTCATTGACGCGGGCTGCAGGGGACCTGCATCCTCGCGATCAAGGGGGAGCGCGCAAAGCTCCCCCTTGATAATCCCCCACTGTTTCAATCTTTTGTTTTCTAAAACAATAAGTTGCCAGATAATGAACTTGGGGAATCGCTGGCGGTGCGCCCATAAATATATCATCATACCGTTGAAACAGCCAACCATGGCCGTCATCTACTTTTGTGGTATGCTTTTGTTTGGTTTAACTAGGAGGTTTTCATGAAGTTGCAGGATCAAGTTATGGTAGTGACTGGCGCTCATTCGGGAATGGGGGCGGCGACAGCGACGTTACTCAGCGAATTTGGGGCGAAGGTCGCGCTGGTTGATTTGCAGCGAGCGGATGAATTGGCAAAGAAAATAAAAGGCTATCCGGTAGTTTGTGATGTCAGCGATGCGGTTAAGGGTGAGGAAGCCATACAAGCCATCGTCAAACACTTTGGAAAAATTACGGGTTGCATTAATTGTGCGGGAGTTGCAACGGCGGCTCGTCTTGTTGGACGTGACGGACCGCATGATTTAGCGCAGTATACGCGTACGATTCAAATCAATTTAATTGGTACCTTTAACATGATGCGTTTGTGTGCAGCACAAATGATCAAACAAACACCTGAAAATGCCGATGGTGAGCGCGGTGTCATTGTGAACACGGCTTCGGTTGCCGCGTTTGAAGGGCAAATTGGGCAGGTGGCTTATAGCGCGTCAAAAGGAGGAATTGTGTCGATGACCTTGCCTGCTGCGCGTGAATTAAGTAAATTTGGCATTCGTGTAATGACAATTGCCCCAGGAATTATTGATACGCCCATGATGGCGGGGATGCCTGAATCCGTTCAAAGCAGTTTGGCAGAGTCAGTAACATTTCCAAAACGGTTGGGTAACGTTAATGAATATGCACAATTGGTTAAATTTATTTTTGAAAATGCTTATTTAAATGGGAGTGTCATTCGTTTGGATGGTGCTATCCGTATGACGGAGAAATAAAAACCCCTGCCCCAAAAAGAAGTGGGGGGATTTTTATAGCTTTTCAGATAAATATTTTGGTGAAAACGATCGTGCCACTAGAAGCCAACCCTCTCCTAGCCTCTCCCGCAGGCGGGAGAGGGAAGCTCGACAGTGAGCACCATTGCCGGTAAGACAATTAAAATAGTTTATTTTTACCAAAATATTTATCTGAAACACCATATTTCCCTGGAAACGGGCATGAAATACATCAATATTGGTCAAATGGATAACCGTCAATGATTACAAAGACATTAGAATGGAAGGCCCTTGAGTTGCATCGGACTCAAATAAAAAATAAACCTTTAAAAGAATTTTTTTTTGAAAATCCTCGTCGTTTTAAACATTTTTCACTTTCTGCCGCGGGAATTTCGTTAGATTATTCAAACAATCACTGCGATACCGATACAATGTCATTGTTGTATCAGTTAGCGCATCGTTTAGAATTGCCGCGAGCGATTCAGGATTTATTTCATGGTGAGGTGGTGAATCGCAGTGAGAAGCGACCGGCGCTGCACACCGCGTTACGCGATTTGCAAAGCGAAAATATTTCAGTGGCGGGGGAAAATATTATTCCAGCGATTCAAACCGTTCAGCAACGCATGGGTGACATTGTTGAAAAAATTCGTCAAGGAAATTATTTAGGTTACAGTGGAAAAGCGATTCGGCGTATTATTAATATTGGTATTGGTGGTTCTGATTTGGGGCCTAAAATGCTGACTTACGCGCTGCATGCATTTTCACATCCTGAATTGCGATTTCATTTTGTTTCTAACTTAGACCGGCGGCATTTAGATGAATGTTTACAGGATGCTGACCCAGAAACGACGCTCTTTATCGTTTCTTCAAAAACATTTACCACGCATGAAACGTTATCGAATTTACGTATTGCAAAACAGTGGGTACAGCAAGCGGCAGGTCAAAAAAACAGTGCGGCGCATTTTATTGCAGTCACTGCGGCGCCTGAGCAAGCGATTCAACTCGGTTTTGCAGAATCCGCTATTTTGCCATTTTGGTCATGGGTAGGTGGACGTTATTCGTTGTGGTCAGCGGTCAGTTTGAGTGTGGTGATTGCGATTGGCATGGCGCAATTTCAGGCGTTTCTTGCGGGTGCGTTTGCCATGGATCAACATGTTAAAACGGCATCGTTAGAGCAGAACCTGCCGGTCATATTGGGATTATTAGCGATTTGGTACAGTAATTTTTTTCACTGCCAGACGCAGGCCGTTATTCCCTATTATCAAGGATTCGCTCATTTGCCGGACTATCTGCAGCAGCTTTGTATGGAGAGTTTAGGTAAAAGCGTGCAACACGATGGAACGGGAGTGGATTATTCGACGGGCACCATTATTTGGGGTGGGCAAGGCACCAATAGCCAACATAGTTTTCATCAACTTTTATTGCAAGGCACGCAAATGGTGCCGACGGATTTTATTTTGCCGCTGACCGTTCCAGATAAAAATTCAAATCAACAAGAAATGATTGCAAATTGTTTAGCGCAAAGTGAAGTATTTACTTATGGCTTTCATCCTGGAGATAACGATTCCGTTGAGAAAGCGCTGCACCAACACGTAAAAATTCAAGGTAATCGTCCTCATAATTTAATTATGCTTGATGAAGTAGGGCCAAAATCCATAGGAGCGTTGATTGCTCTCTATGAACATAAAGTCTATGTACAGAGTGTCATTTGGCGTATTAATGCGTTTGATCAGTGGGGTGTACAGCGCGCCAAGCAATTAACGCAAAACATTTTAAATCGATTGAACGTGTCTTCAACGTCCGATGCTAGTACGGCTTCGGAATTAATGCATATGATTGCAGGAAAAATTCATGGCTAAAAGCGAGATTACTACCGCTGTTTTTCCTGTGGCCGGTTTGGGAACTCGGTTTTTGCCGATTACAAAAACGGGTCCTAAAGAAATGCTTCCTATTGTCGATAAACCGATTATTCAGTATGCCGTACAGGAAGCCGTTGCTGCAGGAATTACGCATTTAGTGTTTGTGACTTCCAGTGAAAAACGATCAATTGAAGATTATTTTGATCGTAATTTACAGTTGGAAATGTGGCTTGAACAGCATGGTAAACTTCAAGCATTGCAAACCATAAAAAACATTTTACCAACGAATATTTCGATTAGTTACGTGCGTCAACCCATGCCGCTTGGTTTAGGGCATGCGATTTTGTGTGCGAAGCATGTGGTGGGTGATCAGCCGTTTGCGGTGTTATTACCCGATGATATTATCGATTGCTATCCGAAAACGTGCATGGAATCGATGATGGCGTGTTTTCATGAAAAGCAAGCTAGTCTTATTGCGGTTGAATCGGTGAAACCCCAGGATGTTAACAAATATGGAATTGTGGAACTGCGGGCTCATGATCCAGAACATCAAATTGTCGGAATGGTAGAAAAGCCTCCTATCGGTCAGGCACCTTCGTTATTAGCCGTGATTGGACGTTATATTTTGATGCCGCGTATTTTTTCATTGCTGATGCATACGCCAACCGGTGCAAATGGTGAAATACAGCTGACGGATGCGGTTGTTGAAATGCTAAAACAAGAAAAAGCGTATGCGTATTTGCTGCAAGGGCAGCGCTTCGATTGTGGTGATAAACTCAGCATGGTCAAAGCAACGTTGGCTTTTGCGTTGAAACGAGCGGATATGCGTGCGCCTTTATTGGAATGCTTCCAAGAGCATTTAAATCGTCAAACGAATAGCTTAAATAGAGAGTTGGAAGTGGAAGTTTCTGACTAAGCTCAAACCATAGGTATCTTGCACGTGGGATTTCTCAAGGGGAGCGCGTATTCGCCCCTCTTGAGCCGCTGCCTGCAGCGGAGATTTTCATTTAGTTACCACTAGAACCGGAAGTATCACCAGAAGGCTGAGACGACGAACCACCGCTGGGTTGAGCTTGGCTGCCTTGTTGAGTGTCGCCAGCACCGGTGCTACTTTGGCTAGAGGACTCATCTTTTTGGCAGCCCATTAACCCGAGGGTTGCAGCAAATAAGGCGATTAATAATACTTTTTTCATTCTATTCTCCCTAATAGGTTGAAGTTATTCTGACCAAGAAATTCGATCAGCAGCGCAATTAAGCTAGTCTGTTGAAATATAGCATAGTTTTTTTTTTAGAAAAATCGGCTTTTTATCAGACTTTTTTATCTGGTCAAAAACCTCGCTCTTTCAGTGTGTGCTATATTCGGCGATGTATTCATTAACAGGCTGTTTGAAATCCTCCATCACAAGGCGTTCGCTGGGCGTCACGGGTGAGCGCAATACTTCAGAAGGATCTGGGGCGACATGAATGGAAAATGGATAAAGTTCAAAGGAAAATTTTGGGCTGTTCTTATTTTCAATGTTCTGATCATTTATGGTTTGGCGACTTGGTTTATGCAAAATGTGCATGTTCGTACTTTGTGGCATGACATTACCAAAGTACATGCAAGCAGTTTGTTGCTGATCGGTTGTTTGAATTTTCTGGTCGCTGTTTTTTATGCTTTCCGCCTCGTACAGTTGCTGCAGATTAATTACAAGATGGCTTTTAAGCTCATTTGTATCGGTAATGGTTTGAATCATGTTCTGCCGTTTCGGTTGGGTGACGTGACACGTATTTTTTATGCGAAGCAGCATTATCAGATTCCAGTAGATCGGTTTGTTGCCGCAACCATTATTGAGCGTTATTGTGATTTAGTTTTATTACTATCCATTGGTTTATTTTTTCTTTTTGGTGGGCATGAGTATTATGATGCTTCACTCATTATTTTTTTAATGATCTTGCTCATTTGCGCAGTAATCACCTTATTTTTTTATCGTTCCATGATTATGGGGCAGGGAAAAATTCGACAATGGTTGGATACACTTCCTGTTATTTCTTCTATTATTGAGCAACTCAGTCAGATGTTAGTAGCAAAAAATAAGAGCCTTATTCTCGTTATTTCTGGAGCCATTTGGTTAAGCACCGTTTTAATTTATTATGCTTTTTTTTCGATAAATCTCTCCGGTATGGTTGCAGTGAGTTTTTCTGCTGCAACCATATTATGCTTGACGACAACGCTTGCGTTTGCGATTCCCTATATGATTGCGGGTATTGGGGTTTTTGAGTCGGTTATCTACTATTATTTAATTCATTTTTTGCATGTAGCGCCAACGGAAGCAGTGGCGCTCGCATTAGTTTTTCATTGTATGTTGGCGCTGCCACAAATCGCGTTAATGATGGGTGTGTTGGCATGGAATAGAATTCCTAATTTCATGAGTGTTTGGCGTCGACGATCAAAAATAGTTTAAACATCCGCTGCCGTTTTTGCCTCTTCAAATTCTTGATACATGTTTTGGCTAGGTATTTTATCCATAAGGCTCGTTCCGATGATGGCAGCCGAAGCAAGAACAAACCCCGGAATAATTTCATAAATCGCAAACCAGCCGCCGAGAGGAAACATAAAAAGTTTCCATACAATGACGGTTAAAGTTCCCGTAAAAATTCCAACGATTGCGGCTTTATGGGTGGTTCGTTTCCAAAATAACGACAGTAAAATAATGGGGCCAAATGCAGCACCTAAGCCCCCCCACGCGTAACTGACCAATTCTAAAATAGATCCCGTTGGATTAGAGGCAAGATAAATGGCCACGAAGGCAATAAAAATGACGCCGCAACGACCGACGATCACTAATTCTTTTTGTGAAGCCTGGCGACGAAAAAATCGCGCATAAAAATCGGCCGTGAGCGCGCTGGATGCAGCGAGTAATTGAGCGGAAACGGTGCTCATCATGGCAGATAACACAGCCGATAAAAGCACGCCTGTTAAGATGGGCGCAAAAAGTTCTCGCGATAATTTTAAAAAAACTTCTTCGGGGTTGGTGACGCCTTGCAAGAAATAAGCGTGGCCGAATAAGCCTGTTAAAATAGCACCCAATAGAGATAATCCCATCCAAGTCATACAAATTTGACGTGCAATGGGTAACTCTTTCACGGAACGAACGGCCATGAAGCGCATTAAAATGTGTGGTTGGCCAAAATAACCAAGCCCCCAGCCAAGCAGTGAGAAAATGCCGATTAAGGTAATATTGGCGGTAGGATTAAAGTATCCTGCCGTATTTTGTGCCAAAGTATGAAATAAATTCATCGTATCATCAAGATGAGAATAAGTGACAATGGGAGTAATTAATAAAGCAAAAAACATCAGCGTCCCTTGAAAAAAATCGATCCAGTTAATAGCTAAAAAGCCGCCGACAGCGGTATAAAGCATCACGATGATGGCGCCTACCCATAAGGCAGTATGGTAATCAAGATGAAAAGCGACTTTAAAGAGCAGCGCTCCACTCACAAATCCAGCGGCAGAATAAAAAGTAAAAAAAATAAGGACGACAATGGCAGTAAAAGCTCTTAGCAAGGTTGAATTATCTCGAAAGCGATGATCGAGATAGGCGGGTATGGTCAGCGCATTATTAGCAATTTCAGTGTAAGTTCGAAGTCGGGGTGATATGAAGATCCAATTTAAATAAGCACCAACGAACAAACCAATAGGCATCCAAATTTGATTGAGACCGTTGACAAAAATAGTCCCGGGTAAGGCAAGGAGTAACCAACCGCTCATGTCAGAAGCGCCTGCACCTAACGCGGTAACGGGTCCGCTCAAGTGTCGCCCGCCGAGCATGTAATTCGACAGCTTATCGTTGCGCTTATTAGCGATAAAACAGAGGATGGCGATCAGTAGAAAATAAATAACGAAAGTGAAAAGGTAGCTGAACGTTTGTGTCATTATGTGCTCGCAAAATTTTTGTTCCAGCCTAACAAACTTAATTTTTTGAATCAATACATGAAGTTGCTAATGCTCCCTTCAGGATTGACGGCGAGGCACTTCGTGTGAGTGTAGCCTTGCATTGATGTAATTAGTGCATACTCAAGGTTCGCGGGTCCTGCCGCTCGCCATCTCGCTGCTCGGCTTCGCCTGCGCGGCAAGATCTCTGGCTCGCGTCACCCGCTTTGCAGCATACATTAATCCGAGGCTACACCCCTTCGTGTGACTGTCATCATCAAGAATGCAGCATAAAAAAACAGCTTTCAGCATCATTGCTTATGAGGCTATGATTAGGTTATAATTCAGCCTTTTAAAAACCTAAAGCCTGGGTAACGTCTGTCAATGACAGCGGATGCTATCCTAACTTAAATCCAACTTTTGTAGATGAGGTGTATGATGTCATTAACTGCTCAAGAGAAAGATCAAATCATTAAAGAATATCAGCAAGCGGAAGGCGACACAGGTTCGCCAGAAGTACAAGTTGCTATTTTAACAACAAAAATCAACCGACTCACCGATCATTTTCGCAGCCATAAGCATGACTATCATTCGCGTCGTGGTTTGTTAAGAATGGTAAGCCAACGTCGCACACTGCTAAGATATTTAAGAGACAAAGACCTAAATCGTTATCGGGAATTAATGAGCCGTCTCGGTTTACGTACATCCATTATTAAAGACTAATTTTATCGAGAGGATCGTTCATGCCTATAGCAAAAAAGGTAAAAACATTTCAGTATGGGAATCACCAAATAAAACTCGAAACGGGAGAAATTGCCCGCCAAGCTTCGGGAGCTGTTATGGTAACCATGGGAGACACGGTATTACTGGTTACCGTCGTCGCTCAAAAGGAATCAGAAGAAGGTCGTGATTTTTTTCCACTGACCGTTAATTATCAAGAAAAGAGCTTTGCGAGGGGTCGAATTCCCGGGGGTTACTTTAAACGAGAGGGAAAACCTTCTGAAAAAGAAACATTAATTTCTCGTTTGATTGATCGCCCATTACGTCCGTTATTTCCAAAAGCATTTACCCATGAAGTACAGGTAATTGCTACTGTGCTTTCGATGGATTCTGAAGTTCCAACCGATATTCCCGCGATCATTGGTGCAGCCGCAGCGCTTGCATTGTCGGGCATCCCTTTTCATGGTCCTTTAGCCGCTGCCCGTGTGGGTTACAAAGACGGTATTTACTTATTGAATCCGTCCGTCAATGAACTGAAAGAATCTGCGTTAGACCTCGTTGTTGCAGGCACACGTGATGCTGTTTTAATGGTGGAGTCAGAAGCACGTGAATTACCAGAAGACGTGATGTTGGAAGCAGTGGTTTATGGGCATTTGCAAATGCAAGTGGTTTTCAAAGCTATTGAAGAGTTTGTTGTTGAAAGTGGTGTTACTCTGTGGGATTGGCAACCACCTGCCGCCAACGTTGAACTTGAAGGGATCATTAAAGATAAAACCTATTCTGATTTACATATCGCTTATCAAGTGCGTGAAAAACCGTTGCGTCAAGAACAAGTGAAAAGCATTCGTGAGCGCGTAGTCAGTGAATTGTGTAATGCTGAAAATACCACGTGTTTTAATGAGAACTTAGTCAAAGCGGCTTTTCATGACATTGAATCGCAAGTGGTGCGTGGTCGTATTCTTGCCGGTCAGCCGCGTATCGACGGGCGCGATACGCAAACGGTACGGCCTATTGATATCCGTGTGGGTGTGTTACCCCGCGTGCATGGTTCTGCCATTTTTACGCGTGGTGAAACTCAAGCATTAGTGGTAGCTACGTTAGGCACTGAACGTGATGCACAAATGGTTGAGGATCTTCAAGGAGATTATCGCCAAGAATTCATGTTGCATTATAACTTTCCTCCTTATTCGGTGGGAGAGGTGGGCTTCATGAGCGGACCGAAGCGTCGTGAAATTGGGCATGGTAAATTGGCAAAACGTGCACTGGAAGCGGTGGTGCCTGGCTTGGTCAAATTCCCTTATGTCGTGCGTGTGGTTTCAGAAATCACGGAGTCGAATGGTTCAAGTTCGATGGCAACCGTCTGTGGTACCAGCTTGGCATTAATGGACGCAGGCGTTCCACTCAAAGCACCTGTTGCTGGTATTGCAATGGGGTTAATTAAAGAAGGCGAACAATTTGCGGTTTTAACCGATATTTTAGGTGATGAAGATCATTTAGGTGATATGGATTTTAAAGTAGCGGGTACGGCTCAGGGTGTTACGGCGTTGCAAATGGACATTAAAATTCATGGCATCACAAAAGAAATCATGCGAGTTGCGTTGGAACAAGCAAAACAAGGTCGCATGCATATTCTTGGCATTATGAATGCCACGTTAGGTGCATCACGCCCCGATATTTCTGCAAATGCGCCACAACTGATAATGATGAAGATTGATCCTAGCAAAATTCGCGAAGTGATTGGTAAAGGTGGAGCAACCATTCGTGAAATTACCGAATCGACTCATACAACGATTGATATTTCTGATGATGGTGTTGTAAAAATTGCTGCATTAAGTGAAATAGATGGCTTAGCCGCGAAAAAACGTATCGAAGAAGTTATTGGGGATGTTGAAATAGGTCGTATTTACGAAGGCCCTATCGTCAAACTTATGGACTACGGCGCGTTTGTTGCGATATTGCCCGGTCGTCAAGGTTTGGTGCATATTTCTCAGATCTCTGAGAATAGAATTGAAAATATCCATGATTTTTTGCAGGAAGGTCAAGTGGTTAAAGTGAAAGTGATTGAGATTGACCGCCAAGGTCGAGTTCGTCTCAGCATGAAAGATGCACTGTAATTCGGTGAGGGTTAGAGATGGGTTGTATGCCTGATCGGGATCACGTCGTGTTACTGCACGGCCTTGGCCGTAACAAAAAAATCATGATGAAAATGGAAGCCTATCTAGCAGCACATGGGTTTTGTCCACATAATATTGAATACCCCTCCACGAAAAAACCCATTGAAGAATTAGCCCCCATGATTAAAAATCAATTAGCGGCGCTAAAGATCGACAAGATGAATCGCGTGCATTTTGTAGGCCATTCATTGGGGGCTATTATGATTCGTTATATATTACAACATGATCCTTTTGAGAATCTGGGTCGGGTTGTTTTAATTGCACCCCCGAATCATGGTAGTGAATTGGTGGATGTCCTACGAAAGTTTGGGTTTTATCGACGGATTTATGGGCCCGCCGGTATGCAGCTGGGTACGAAAGATAATGCTTTGTTGCAGTCGTTAAATCCAATCGAAGACTACGAAGTGGGTATTATTGCTGGTGATCGCAGCATCGATTGGCTGTTCTCATGGTTTATTTTTCGTGGCCCTGACGATGGTAAAGTGACGGTTGCGAGTACTAAATTGGAAGCAATGACGGACCACATCGTTGTTCATATTGCACATCCGTTTTTGCCAAGGCGATTAGAGGTTATCCGTCAGACCACTTATTTTATCGCGAATGGGTGTTTTCAAGCGTGATGATGAGCCCGTTATTTTAGCCTATTTCGATAAGCCTTAAAATCGGGTCGAGCGGATTGATAGTGGCTATTAAAAAGTGACGAAGTTAAGAGATAATCCGCCGTTGCCTCGTTACACGCAATAGGAATATTCCATACTACGGCAATGCGTAGGAGTGCGCGCACATCGGGATCGTGCGGTTGTGCTTCCAGAGGATCCCAGTAAAAAATCAGTAAATCAATTTTCTGATCGACGATCATAGCTCCAATTTGTTGATCGCCACCCAAAGGGCCACTTTCGAGGCAATGAATAGGGAGGTTGAGTTTTTGTTGAATGAGATGTCCAGTTGATCCAGTCGCAAAGAGGCTATGATGACGGAAAAGATCGGCATATTTTTCGATGAGAGCAAGCAAGGCTAATTTTTTATTATCGTGAGCAACAAGCGCGATGTGACGTTTCATGGATGATCCCTACTTTTGTGACACATAAAAATCCCAGGAATTCTCCATCTTTCGATGGAGAATTCCTTCCCTTTTATTGACGCGGGCTGCAGGGGACCTGCATCCTCGCGATCAAGGGGGAGCGCACAAAGCTCCCCCTGGATAATCCCCCACTGTTTCAATCTTTTGTTTTCTAAAACAATAAGTTGCTAGATAATGAACTTGGGGAATCGCTGTAGCGAAGCCAAACCTTGGGCGTTAGCCTGGATATTTCACATCGAACTGCAATGGTCGGTGTGCCGCCAACGGGAAGGTCTTTTGTTTGAAGGGCGTCGCGACCAGGGAGGGTAAGGAGCGTCGAGCACAGGATGTGCGTCCCTGAAAACAAAAGACCTTCCCGTTGGCGGCAGAGCACTTTGTATGACCGTCATCTTCAAAAAGCAACATGAAATATCCAGGTTAGACCATAAATTATAGCCTTACCACGAGTATTTTCAATTTTCTTTTTGTGGTTGAATATTTCATTCACAAAGGGAGAGAGCCGTGACGCCATTTTTATTTGCATTATCGACAACGATCACATTAGTAATATTATTACCACATTCACAGAAAAACTTAGTATTTTATGTCGTGAGCTTTGCTGTGATTCTCATCGTAAAAATATATGGCTGGCGATTAGGGATCTTTATTCTGATGGGGGTAATGACAGGTTGGATCTGCACGTATTGGCAAAGCCTACGAAAACCTTTTTCCTCACAGGATTTCGATACATCTCAATTTATATCCGGTGAAATTATTTCTATTCCCCAATATCTTCGGCACCATTTGCAATTTGATTTTTTAACGACTGACGAGCCTCATTATCGAGTTCGATTAAATTGGTATGGATGGGCGCCTGATTTACGTGCTGGTGATCGATGGCAATTACAAATAAAAATTAAAAATAGTATCTCCTTGAATAAAGTCAATTACGTGAAGACGTTACAGGCTCAGAATATTCAATATCAAGGTTATGTGCTGGATAATCCTGGTAATCATTTATTACAGCGTAAAAATAAGTTTTCATCCATTGATGCATTGCGACAAGATATTTCTGCTGTTATTTACCATGCGACGCAAAATCATTCCTTAGCAGCCGTATTGGCTGCATTAACGACGGGTTCACGACATTTATTAAGTATGGAAGACTGGCAAGTCTTCCAAAATACGGGAACCAGCCATCTTATTGCTATTTCTGGTTTGCACGTCAGTCTTGTAGCGGGTCTTATTTTTTGGCTTGTAAAAAAATGCGGTGGTTTTTTTCCGAAAATATTACTTCTTATTCCTTCACAAAAAATAGCGGCATTGATTGCTTTATGGGTTGCTATTTTGTATTCCATTCTTGCGGGAATGTCGTTACCGACAGAGCGCGCTCTGATCATGTTAGCTATTGTATTGCTCTCGCAAATGCTGCATCGTCATACTTTTTTGTGGTATCGATTGTTGATGTCATTTACGGTCATTGTGGTCATTTGGCCTTACGCCGTTGAGTCGATTAGCTTTTGGTTGAGCTTTTTTGCTGTTGCGATGCTGGGTTATCTTTCTAATGCGCGTTTGCAGATTGTACGAGGATTTTGGGAGTGGATTCGTTTTCAACTATTATTATTTATTGCGTTGCTGCCGTTGACGTTGCTTTTTTTCGCGAGAGTATCACTGGTCATGATTCCAGCGAACCTGATTGCCATTCCCTATGTGAGTTTTATTGTGGTTCCCGTCTGTTTGGTGGCCGCAGTGGGATATTTTCTGTTGCCGCAGTGGGACCATTATCTATGGCTAGGTGCGGCAAAATGCTTACAACCTTTATGGTGGTATTTAGCCACTTTAGCTGGTTGGCCACATATTATTTGGCAACATCCCATTTTACACTCGCGCATTTTTATTGATTTGCTTTTGGGAACACTGTTGTTTTTGGCTCCCAAAGGATTTCCGGGGAAAATTTTAGCGCCTTGCTTTGCTTTGCCGCTATTTTTTTATGATTGTCATGCTGGATAAAATGTTTCATACTACGACGCAGTGTGGCCTAGGGGAATGCCCTCTCTCCCCGCTTGCCAGGGCATAGGTTGACACGTAAGGCCTGTGCAAATAAAGAACTAGGCGAAGGCCTTCCCGTTGGCGGCAGGGCACTTCGTGTGGCCGTCATCCTCAAAAACCAACATGAAATATCCAGGATAGTCACCCATAAAAACGAGTGGTATGGTCGAGGTAGAAATGAATAAAATGCAAACATTGCAAGTTTTTCGCCGCTTGTTTTCTGTTTCTAAAAAATATTGGCCTGCTTTTGTGATTGGTATTGTTGCAACGCTGTTGTTATCGACGACGGATGCGGGTATTGCGTGGTTAATTAAGCCAATTGTTAATAAGGGCTTTATCGATAAAGATAATTTTTTCATTCATTATCTACCAATATTAATTGTGATTGTTTTTCTTTTACGTTCTGTCACCGGATTTTGTTCCAATTATTTTATTGCGCGTGTGGCGCGTAGTGTTGTTATGGATTTTCGACAACGTATTTTTCGGCATTTACTGCAATTACCCGCTCAATTTTACGATAAACAAGCAACAGGGAAGTTGCTGTCCACTCTTCTTTACAATGTGGAGCAACTTGCCCAAGCGAGTTCAGATATTTTAGTAACGCTGTTACGTGAGTCT
Organism: Coxiella sp. RIFCSPHIGHO2_12_FULL_42_15; assembly: GCA_001797285.1. Lineage (GTDB taxonomy): Bacteria > Pseudomonadota > Gammaproteobacteria > Coxiellales > Coxiellaceae > 2-12-FULL-42-15. The sequence continues at coordinate 127,131 of MGOZ01000041.1, read as the reverse complement.
TCGCTCGCCCTTGGGTTACTTGGTGTTATGTTTATGATTAATTGGAAATTATCACTGATTTTTGTCGTGATTATTCCATTGATTACCTGGGGTTTGCGTATTAGCAGTCGCCGTTTACGGCATTTAAGTTCGCGCGTGCAATCCTCGGTTGCAGAAGTATCACATATTGCGAATGAGACGGTCGAAGCTTATCGCGTGGTGCGGCTGTTTTCAGGTGAAAAATACGAAACAAAAAAATTTGATCACGCCACACAACATAATCGCCAACAAGAATTAAAAGTCGAAGTGACCAACAGTATGGGTACGGCCATCGTGCAGCTTTTAATTTCATTACCATTAGCGATCATTCTATATTTTGCAACCTCACCCGCGTTAGAAGTCAATGCTGGCAGTTTTGCTGCGATTATTTCTGCAGTAATGATGTTAATTCGTCCGTTACGCCGTGTAACGGAATTAAATAATTTTATTCAAAAAGGGATAACCGGCGCAGAAAGCATTTTCCATCTATTGGATGAAGAACAAGAGAAAGAAACGGGTGTCCAGTCAATTGTCAGAGTGCGCGGTGATATTCAATTCCAGCACGTGAATTTTCAGTATGGGGAAAACGAACGTGTGACATTGACGGATATTAATTTTTCAATTCAAGCGGGACAGACCGTCGCGATGGTGGGACGGTCTGGCAGCGGCAAGTCAACGCTCATCAGTCTATTACCACGCTTTTATGAAGTTAACAGCGGAACGATTCAAATTGATGGGGTGCATCTTCGCGATTTCTATTTAAAAGATTTGCGCCGCCAATTTTCGTTAGTTTCGCAACATACGGTTTTATTTAATGCTACCGTAGCACACAATATTGCTTATGCGGAAGAAGAAATCAATCGCGAGCGCTTAACCAGAGCGGCAGAGTTAGCGAATGCTATGGAATTTATTGAAAAATTGCCGTACGGTTTTGATACCGTCGTTGGTGAAGATGGTTTATTGCTATCAGGGGGTCAGCGACAACGCATCGCTATTGCTCGCGCTTTATATAAGCAAGCGCCGATACTGATTTTAGATGAGGCGACTTCTGCATTAGACAGTCACGCAGAACGACAAATTCAAGCAGGTTTAGCTGAACTCATGCGTCGATGTACAACCATCGTGATTGCCCACCGTTTATCGACAATTGAAAATGCAGATTGGATCATGGTGATGGAAAATGGTTTCATCGTGGAGAAAGGCACGCATATGGAATTATTGCAGAAGGAGGGCGTTTATGCCGATTTGTACCGTGCGCAGATGCAGGCGGGCGAGGAGGTGTTAACGTGATGTTGAGGGTAGTCTATGGACATTTCGCTGCGCAGCTCAATCGTCTTTGGTACCCGACAAAAAAAGCGCCCCCATTCATTTATGCTTTAATTGGATTGGCAGGGCTGTATCGATTTATGGTTTATTGTCGCGCATTTTTGTATCGTTTGGGTTTGAAACATCGTCAGCGTTTTCCCGTCCCTGTGATTGTGGTTGGTAATATTTCCGTGGGGGGAACGGGTAAAACGCCTTTAGTGGCGTGGCTTATCCACTTTTTACAAAAACAAGGTTATCGTCCGGGAATTGTTAGCCGAGGCTATGGTGCGTCAGGTCAGCATTGGCCGAAAATCGTAACCGCAGAAAGTCATCCTGAGTACGTGGGTGATGAACCTTTAATGTTAAAATTACAAACGGGTTGTCCTGTTGTTGTAGCGCCAAATCGCATTCAAGCAGCGCAACGGTTATTGGCGAGTGGCTGTAATGTCATTATTAGTGATGATGGTTTGCAACATTATGCGTTAGTACGTGATATTGAAATTGCCGTCATTGATGGGGAACGTCGTTTGGGAAATGGATTTTGTTTACCGATGGGTCCACTACGAGAAGCGCCGAGTCGTTTGCGTTCCGTTGATTTTATTGTTTGTAATGGTGAGCCGCGAGTGGGGGAATTTTCGATGCGCATCGTTCCCCAATCTTTGGTATCCCTTTGTGATGCGCATCTTCAAATAACCATAGCAGAATTAGCATCTCAAAAAATAATTGCCGTTGCGGGTATTGGTCATCCAGAACGGTTTTTTAAAATATTGAGTGACATGGGCTTGCCATTTAAAAAGAAAATTTTCCGCGATCATCATCGGTATCAAAAAAAGGATTTTGATTTTGTAGGTGCGAATGATATCGTCGTGATGACGGAGAAAGATGCTGTAAAATGCCGGTCGTTTGCCGATCGGCGGTTTTACATGCTGCCAATTATGGCTGTTTTGGGCGAAGATTTTTCGCAAGCGTTGCGCTGCAAATTACAATCCTTCGCTATAGGTGCTCGTAATATTTTTTAAAATAACCGGATGTAATCGGATAACGACGGTCTTTACCAAACGCTTTTTCTGTCAGACGAATGCCAAGCGGTGCTTGGCGGCGTTTATATTCATTGCTATTGACCATGCGTACGATTTTTTTAATGGTTTCCAAATCATAACCCGCCTTTGCAATGGTAAATGCGTCTTGCTCCTGCATGAGAAAGCGTTCTAATATTTCATCTAACACGGAATAAGGTGGCAACATATCTTGATCCAACTGATTATTAGCGAGTTCTGCACTCGGTGGACGTTGGATCACGCGCTCTGGAATGGCCATCGACAAAGAATTACGATAGTGGGAAAGGCGATACACCATCGTTTTGAAAACATCTTTTAAAACACTAAAACCACCGGCCATATCACCGTAAAGTGTCGCGTAACCCACGGCCATTTCACTTTTATTTCCCGTCGTCAAAACGATCGATCGTTTTTTATTGGAGATTGCCATGAGCAGTGTGCCTCGACAGCGCGCCTGCAGATTTTCTTCGGTGGTGTCCAGGGGATAATGTTGAAATTCGTCATGTAGTGCGGTGAGAAAACATTTAAAAATATTTTCGATGCTCATAACAACATAATGACAGTTTAATAATTTTACTTGTGCTTTCGCATCATCAAGACTCATTGTCGACGTGTAGCGTGATGGCATCATGATGGCTTCAACGTTGTGACCGCCAATAGCGTCACAAGCAATGGCTAATGTGAGTGCAGAATCGATTCCACCGGATAGACCAATGACCGCACTTGGAAAATGATTTTTTCGAATATAATCGCGTACGCCCAGTATCAATACTTTATAGAGTTTTTCCTCCGTTTGTGGTTCGGGAGGTAATGTGTGTGCGGTAAGAATATTTAAACGTTGATCGAGATTGAACTCAATTTTCATGAGGTCTTCTTGATAATAATGGGCTTGTTGTTTTAATTTTCCGGTGGCGTCGAAAACCATAGATCCGCCATCGAACACTAATTCGTCTTGACCACCCACCAAATTTACATAAACAATGGGTAATTGAGCTGCTTTACTTTGTTTTTCGAGCATGATGCGACGCGCATACTCTTTATCCAGTGCAAATGGAGAAGCATTCAATGAAATAATGAGGTCGGCGCCGGCGCGGGCACAATCTTGGATGGGTTTGTCAAACCAGGTATCTTCGCAAATAATAATTGCGATTTTGGTATTTTTTAATTTAAAAATCGTTGTCTTATCGCCGCTAGAAAAATAACGTTTTTCATCAAATACAGTGTAATTGGGCAATTCTTTTTTGGCGTAGGTTGCCTTGATTTCACCGTCTTGAATAACAGCGGCCATGTTATAGCGTTTTCCATCGATTTGGTCAGGGTAACCGACAATAATGCAAATATCTTTAATGGATTGACATAATTGAAAGAGCGCTTCATGGACGCGTTTATAAAGGTAGGGGCGAAATAATAAATCTTCCGGAGGATAACTCGTGATGGTGAGTTCTGGAAACACCACTAAATCGGCATTCAACTCCATCTTGCATTTTTGCGCAGTATTAATAATGAGTTGTGTGTTGCCTTCGATATCTCCCACTAGAAAATTCAACTGCGCGGCGATGACGGTGAGTGTATTCATGATTTTCTCTTTAGGGTTACTTTAATAATAAAGCTGCGGCTACCTTGCGACCCTCGGCACTTAATACCATAAAAGTTCGGCATGCGGCTCGGGTATGCATACATTCGACACCGATATGATGCTCTTGCAGATAGTGTAGCAAAGAAGAAGGGGGCATCCTGAAGTGTTCTCCCGTTCCTAATACAAAAATGGTAGGCCTCAAACGGAGAATCTCGCGGAAATCGTCTTGATTAAGATCTTCAAGGTGTTGGGGCCGCCAATTTGTGATCAGTTCGTTTTCAAAAATGATCAGATTTTGGGTATAACCTATGTTATTAATGCAAATGTTACCGGGGTCATAGGATGTTATTTGATACTGACCGCAGCCTAAATCTTCCGTTATTATCATCGCGCTCTCTCAACTTGTTGATTTCATTTTAATGTAACAAGTGCCTACCCTGGATATTTCATGTTGCTTTTTGAAGATGACGGCCACACGAAGTGCCCTGCCGCCAACGGGAAGGTCTCCTGCGCCGCCTCGCGTCACCCGCTTTACAGCAACCCCATGAATCTGAGGAGGCTACCCCCATTATAGTCTAGGGACAAGCGGCACACCGAGCCTCGCAGTTCGATGCGAAATATCCGGGTTAACGCCCTTTATTTGCTTTTACGATTAGGTCTGATAACATATTGTGCTTTTACAACTCCTTGCTCCACGGGTTTACTCGGGGGCTGTTTAAACCGAAAGGGGATATTAATGAGACATTACGAAATTGTTTTTATGGTCCATCCGGACCAAAGCGCTCAAGTACCGGCGATGATTGAGCGATATCAAAATATCATTACTCGAGAGAGTGGTAAAGTTCATCGCTTAGAAGATTGGGGCCGCCGCCAACTTGCCTATTCAATCAACAAAGTTCACAAAGCCCATTACATTTTGATGAATATCGAATGTGGTGATGAAGATTTGCGTGAGCTTGAAAATGCGTTTCGTTACAACGATGCTGTGTTGCGCAATTTAATTTTAGCGCGTGATGGAGCAATGACAGGTCCTTCCGTTATGATGAAAGCGGGTGAAAAGAAATCTTCTCGTCGCCCTGCAAGAGAAATGGCAGAAGAAGCGATAGAAGAAGAAATTTCTGAAGAAGATCAATAGAGGAGTAATGAATAATGGCATCTTATTTTCGACGTAAAAAATTCTGTGCGTTCAAAGCGCAAGACACAAAACAAATCGATTACAAAGACATCGATACGTTAAAAGACTACATTATGGAATCTGGACGCATTGTGCCAAGCCGTATTACGGGGACCAGCGCTAAATACCAACGCCAATTGGCCAAAGCCATTAAGTTGGCGCGTTATTTAGCATTATTACCGTATTGCGATACCCATAAATAAACCTGGGTCGTGCCTGTGCACGATCAATCCGGTGAGATCTCATGCAAAAAATCGGACAATATTTATTAGCAAATAACCTGCGTGCCAGTTTGATCACATTGGCATGCATGTTATTGCCTTGGCCTTTAGACGCGAGTGCAGTGATTATTTTGATTTTAGTCACGTTGCATCATGGTGCTTTAAAAGGACTGGGTGTTTTGGCGTGGGCGATTTTGCCTGCGGCAGCAGCTACTTGGAAATCACCTGCAATGGCAATCCCTTATGATGTTGCTTTTATTACTGGTGTTTTTGGGTGGGGATTTTCAAGTTTGCTGCGTTTAACGCGCAGTTGGTCGCGCATCTTAGAATTGGCGGCAGCGATGGGTGTTATCGTTGTGTTAGCCATTCATCTTTTGCCTTCGCCTTTGCTAGCGGTGATTGCGGATGGATTGCAACGCATCATTCTTGAAAATTTGCAGCACGCGGTGCAGTCTGATTTGGCTCCGGTGAAAGAAGCGTTAGGAAAAATAGCCGCATACTTGCTCGGAAGTTTATATACGGTTTTTGCGCTGTTTTCGATTATCTGCGTCATGTTGGCACGATTGTGGCAACTCAAGTTGATTGCAGCCGCCGGGGAAAAACGTATTGAATTTTATAGTATACGGGTGAGTCGTATTTTGGCGGTGTTTTCAGCACTGGTTGTGATCGCTATGTTTACTTGGAAAATTAACTGGTTGGTGTCATTATCACAGGTGGCCATATTACCGTTTGTTTTCGCAGGATTTAGCATGCTGATTTATTTGAACATGATTAATCAGTCTCATAAATACTGGCGATTTGTATTGCTGCTCACGGCCGTGATGATTTTATTATTTTTGCCAAGATATCTTTTGATTTCTTTGGCGTTGGTTGGTTTTGTCGATAGTTGGATTAACTTTCGCAAATGGCATTTTTTACGAATAAAGAGGGTGAACTCATGAGACTTATTTTAAAGGAAAACGTATCTAACTTAGGGAATATTGGTGAAGTTGTTACGGTCAAGCCTGGTTTTGGGCGTAATTTTTTAATTCCTTATGGAAAAGCAGTGCGCGCAACAGAAGAAAACATCAAAGCAGTTGAAAAGCTGCGTGCTGAACTTGAGAAAAAAGAAGCGGAAAAATTGGCGTCAGCGCAACAACGTGCTGAAAAATTACAGCAGCTTACCATTACCATTGCGGCTAAAGCATCTGAAGAAGGTAAATTATTTGGTTCGATTGGTGCGCGTGAAATAGTAGAAGCGGTTGAAAAAGCACATCTTGAACTGCATAAAAATGAAGTTAAATTACCGAATGGCCCACTACGTCAAACGGGCGAGCATGAAGTTGATCTATTTTTACATACTTCAGTCACCATAACCGTAAAAGTTATTGTTGAAGTGGAAGCTTAGCCCATTTATTCACTCATATCCCGTGGCTTGCCACGGGTATGATGTCTCACCTTCATACAGTGCGTTTTAGCAATTTTTCAGTAAACTGCTGAGCGGGCAATGAAAAATTTACGACAGAACCTTAACCTGGATATTTTACATCGAACTGCGATGGCCGGTGTGCCGCCAACGGGAAGGCCTTTTGTCAGCGATTCCCCAAATTCATTTTAAAGTGAGTTAATATGAAAAATCGTAGCGAATCAGCAATACTTACTTTGGAAAAGCTCAATTCTATATTTGATTATGTGAAATATAGAGCTAATGCATTGCTTTATATTGGGAGCTTAGTTCCATCAGGTGGGGCTGATGAAAATCATCCTGAGGCGTTTAATTTTTTTTATCTACTCGATAAATTGAAAATAAACTCAGATGAAAAAATTATAATAGCGTCTTGTTTTTTAGCTTGTCTTAACGCTGCATGGAAAGCGAGAGAAATTGAGGCCTATATTGATTTTTCCTATCGGCTTAAAAATGAAGTAGGAGTAGGTTCATTTAGATTATTATTTGAATCCAAATTGGAAAAAATAAAGCTCAGTGATTATATTAAAATATGCCAATTCCTCATCCAATTAAAAGAGGAAATTAATAGCGAGGAGGTGTTAAAAAAATATTTACCTGATTTTAATCAGGTAATTTTAGAATTAGATCGGATATTTTCTGAAATTAATTTTAAAAATTTTCAGGAGGAAAAAATTGAAGAAGTCTTGACTCGCTGGGGTAGGAAAGGAGACTCCGTAGAATTTCCACTAACGGAACAGGAGGTTAAACAGCTCCACGAAGATTATCTTAATGTTAAAAAACAAGAACAATCGCTAAAATCCTTTACCTTGCCTCAAGTTGCGGAAGCCGCCCGAACAAATGTGATCTTGTTACAAAAAGACCCTCATCAACGGATAGTTATGTGCGGTGTTATTGCTGCTTTACGACAGATAATATACCACCTTTACCACCTTTACCCCTACAATACGCAAATATTAGCTCTGCTGGCGCTTTTACGAATTCCAGATAAAGCAAAAGGTCGGATTGCTCAGATAAAAACGGGAGAAGGAAAATCTACTATTGTAGCGATGCTCGCTGTTTATTCGGCGTTGCTTAATCAATGCGTGGATGTGGTTACTCCTTCGCACTATTTGGCAATGCGGGATCAAAAAAAATATTCTCCTTTATTTACCGCATTGGGGATGACAAGTTCGCACATTTGTTACGATCAGCCTGAAAAACAGCATTTTAATGCTCAAATACTGTATGGAACCAACTATGATTTTGAGTTTTCGATGCTAAGAGAAAGTATTTGGGATGCAGGTCAGCGTTATACAACGATAAATGGAATTTTACAAAAACGCTTAACCGATGTGGTGATTGTTGATGAGGTGGATAATCTTTTTTTGGATACGGCGCTAAATTCAGCACGAATAGCGCTGTCTCCTCCCATCGCAATGAATTGGATTTATCAACCATTGCTGGATTTTGTCAAGAAGAACATGGGCTTTGTGAAGGAGTTAAGATTTTTTTTAAGCGAATATTTAGAAGGAAAATATAAAGAAGAAATCAAAATCATTGATGATGCTCAACTGAAAAAGTGGATACAATCCGCAGAAACTGCGCTGCATTATAAGCGAGATGAGCATTATGTGGTTAAATCCATCCATGAAAAGAATTACATTGTTATTGTAGATTATGCGAATACTGGACGCTTAAGCAGCGAGCACAGTCGTTGGAGTCATGGGGTGCATGAATGCGTTGAATTGCTGAATGGTCTACCTCCTGGAAATGAAAGCCTTACGGTGGCGTCTATGTCTCATCCAGCATTTTTTAATTATTATAAAAAAATATATGGGTTAACGGGAACCATCGGGGAAGATCAAGAGCGGAAGGAAATTAAGTTACTTTATCAGGTGGACACTTTTGATGTGCCTGTGCATCATCCCAGTCAGCGTTGCGCCATTCCAGTAAGTCTATTGTTAAGTAAAGAACAACACAACCAGGCTATTTTAGAAAATATTTTCGCTATTCAAAAACAAGCTCGTCCCATTCTTGTTTTATTCGATACCATTAAAAAATCCAAACAATTTGCTGATTTTCTTGAAGAAAAAAGACTTCGTTTTCAGTTGATCAATGAAGTGCAAGCTGAAGAGGAGGAATACCTTGTGGCTTTAGCAGGTTGTCCCGCTATGATTACTTTAGCGACGAATACGGCTGGACGTGGTACGGATATTATTTTAAGCTCAAAAAGCAGAAAAAATGGAGGCTTACATGTTATTTTTACTTTTTATCCAGTCAACAAACGTGTAGAAGATCAAGGAGTAGGGCGTTGTGCGCGGCAAGGACAACCCGGTAGTAGTCACCTCATTCTTTGTCAAGAGGATGAAAAAATTCGGCCATGGCTGATTAGAAATAACGATAATGAAAGAGAGCTGGATCAGTTAAAAAAGCAGCGTTGTTTGCAAATAGAGGCATTATCATTAGAGCGCATCAAACGTTCTAAAATCGACATGTCTCAACATCGTATATTAAATCAATTTACTCAGCTGTTGGAATTTTGTCGTGAAGAATTAAAATCACTGGACCTTAAGGCATTGTCAGAATTATGCTACGCAATAAAAAAGAAGTCAACTGATCACAAACCGCCGTGCTCTAATCCCTTTTTATTTAATCTTTGTAATCAGGCAAAGTCCTTGCTTCAACAACAATTCAATGGGGAGAAAGTTGATTGGGATGTTTTTCTAACTATGACGCAGAAAAAATATTTTCGCATCCTTTTGCAGGAATGGGCTATTTTTTTCAGTCGTATCAGTGATGAGTGCGCTATGCTAGAGAATGATGAAGCTATTTTGTTCGAAAAATTCCATCGATTTATTACTGAAAATTTACGCGGGTGTTTTGAAAATCCAGTACAAGGGTTTATTGATTTTCTGAAAACGTTGTTAGCGAATAATTCTGATGAAGTATTCAAAATAAAACCCGTCAATAAAGAATTTTATTCACAGTGGGAAAATGGAGTCAGGCGGTATTTTATAGTTCAATCACATTCATCAAAAAATCCCTATATTTTATTTAAAGAACCAGAAGTTTTCGATGAGAAAATCAATACCAACGTCCAAAGCAACAAAGTTTAAGGTTAAATCATGCGTGATGATATCGATCAAATTAATAAACGATATAAATTACTTTCCAAAAACATACCAAAATTTCAATACGATGAGGAGAGAGAAAAAAATGTTCTTCATGAAATGGCAGAGAAAGTTGCCATTTTTAAACCTATTGCGAAAATGGCGGGCCCTATTTCTTATAGCCTGCATGCTTGTGGTGTATATGTGGATTTTTTTAAGGGGCCTTTTTACGCATTGCCGCATTTAATCTCTGGAACGGCTAACTATCTTGATCATCATTATTCATGCTACCGTAATCCATTTCCAGAGAAAATGAAATCCAGCGGATATTATGATTCATCGCAAGCAACTGCTTTGACTAAAGAGGCGTTGCGGAATAAAGCCAAAAATTTTTTTGAAATTTATACGAAAGTTCATTGTCAATTGGGTTATCCTTCAAATTTTGATTATGGCGCTTTTAAAAACGTCGTTCGTGATACAGGTTTAGTATCTTCTTATAACAGCATTCATCCAAATGATAGAATCACAGCAAAAAAAGGAGATCATGGAGAGATTGGAGGTGTGGCTACTGCTGTGAGTCTTATTGAGGGTTTAAATGAGAATATTGAAGACGTGTTGTCGGATACCGCCATTTTTTGTTTAGCGGATCAGAGCGGAAAAATGCCTTTTAGTAATGCAGAATTACAGAAGATTTTGCGTGAACTTGCCAATGGAATTTTTTTACATAACACTTTTCCTTTTTTTAGTTTGCATTTTAATACCGATCATGTGAACTATGCCGTGATTCATCCAGTTTATCAAGACACGTTAGTTGGAAAAGTGATTAGTTTTCTCGATTATTATATGAAATGTTTTTTGAATGGAGGATATTTTGAAGAGGAATTTCTACAGCAATGGCATAAAAACCAAAATAGTGACCTTGATTTCCTAAGGAAAAACCGTAAAGATTTTAATTCTTATGTGGGAAAATTAAGTTGTGATTATACTTCTTTGCGTCAAAAAGAATGCTTTTCTGGTTTAGATTTTGATGAGGGAAAAAATAAAAACTCGGTGAATAATCATGCTTTTCGCACTTCATTTAGAATTATTTCAGAACAAAGGTCTTTAAAGCGGTATAAAAATATTTTTATTATTGATCCCGCGTTTAGCGTAGAGCATGACATTGAATTATGGCCAGAATACAAGGAATTTTTAGAGAGGTATTATAAAGAAAATGGCAAGTACCCTGATGATTATTTAACATTGCTTGCGCTTTATGAGGAGGCGGCAAGAGATATACATGATATCATGCCTACATTACCGATGTTCCATGATTATTTTCAAATGTTGGGGGTTATTAGTTTTTTTTCCTATTATTTTTCAACATTAAAGGAAATGGGGAAAATACCCAGTTTAGAGAAAATACCATTACAAAAAAATGAACCAGTTCCTCCGGTTTTTCCTCCTATTCCTGTACGTTATTATCAGTTTCATCCAATTAAGATTGTTCTAAGAAAAGTGTTCAACCAACTTGTCAATAAATCAAAAGCAAAATTTAATGTTTGGTTGTCGGAAGCACTTGATAAGCCTGAGATGGCTTTTCCTAGTGATTTATATCATTCTCTTTCTGAAGTGTTAAAAGTGTATATTGTAAAACAATTTCCATTAAACGCTGAGATAGAATCAGATGATTTTATTCATCGGAGTCACGATGCTTTAATGCAATCCTTGCTGAAGGATTATGTCAGAAAATTATTAGCTGAATTTCATCAATCTTATTCTGAATGCATGACAAAAATTTTGGAAGAAATAAAAAATCAGCTTGGCTGTGAAATTAAACTCATTTCATCTCGGAAATTACGAGAAAAAATTGTCGAGATGAAAAATTCGTTCTCTGCCAACATCACTGAATTAAAAGAAAAAATGAATGCAGGAAAAGCGCTAGAAGGAAAATTAATCCAGAAGATTTCACTGGAGGGAAAAAAATTAATTTCTCAAGAACATGAAAAGCTAGACCAACAGCGAAAAAAGATAATCAATAAAATCACGCAAGAAATTGAAGAAAACAAAAAAAATGAACTGAAAAAGATACCCCATCAACAGCATAAAAATCAAGGCGTAATAGATTTTTTAAAATCGTGTGACAATGAAAAAAATAAGATTATTATTAATATAACGAATGAAACTAAGAAGTTAAAAGATAAAATAACCGAGGAAATCCAAGAGAAAAATGTAAAAATTCTATTGGAGGTGAAAGAATTTTATATGAGTTCTATCACTCAGATGGAAATACAACTCAGTGATATCAGTTTAATATTTATCGATTCCGAGAATAATGATTTTCTTGAAAAGAAATATCCCTATATTGCGGGAGATCACAACCGTGTTGTGGGTGGGTGTAGTATACGTTTCACTTCTTTAGCGGTGAAAACGATTCATCATCCGATTCAGATGAATTCGACGATAGCCTCCGTTGCTAACCATGCGCCCGCTGAAACTTTTTCTGAGGCTTATTACAACGGCCAGAAATATGCTGTGTTTAAGCTGAATATCAAGGATAAACCCGCTTATAGCCCTTTTGAATACAGCGAATTGATCAATAGGTCCGGCTCAGTGAGTGACACCATGAGTGTGGAGGATACGAATGCTTTCAGTGAGTTACTTTTAAACTTTCCGGATAGAAAATTAAAGTTTAATGCTAAGGCACGAGATATAGGAGGTCAGACGTTAATTCATTATTCCGTTGGCCTTTTTCAACCAGATCAAGGAAATCGCCACTTATTGCAAAAGCTTTCTCAAAATGATTTTGGCGTTTATTGGGTAGCCGACCAACGTGGCAATTTACCCATTCATATCGCAGCGCGCAATGGCAATGTAGACGCAGTCGATTACATTATTGCTCAAGTTCCAAATTGTAAAGATGCAATCAATCAGGATGGTTATACACCACTGCTTTTTGCAGCGAGTAGCGGGCATCAACGAGTGGTTGAATGTTTAGTAAATGCAAATGTGAATGTCAATCTGCGTTTACCCAATGGTCTATTTGCTTTGTATTTGGCGATTCAAAACCAGCATCATGAAACAGCGTGTTATTTAATTAAAAAATCGTGCAATATCCATTTTCTGATGGAAAATGGTTCAAACACATTACATTTAGCGATAGATACACAGCAATCGAATGTTGCGCTTGCGTTGATTCAGGCAGGTATAGATGTGACGCATAAACGACGATCAGATGGGTTTTCTGCATTGCATAACGCAGCAGCTAATGGATTAAATGATGTTTGCGAAGTGCTTGTTACCAAAATGGATGTTAATACGCCATTAGATTCCGGAAAAACAGCGTTACATTTTGCAACGCTCTATAGTCACTTTGAGACAGTGAGATGCCTAGTAGAAGCTAATCCAGCCGCCAATATCAATGCGGAGGCTTGCGATGGTGAAACGCCACTGATGGTGGCCATACGTAATGGCGATGTTGAAATTGCCACTTATTTAAGTGAACACCCAGAAATACACCTTCAAAATAAGCAGGGGAAACCAATACTCACATTGGCTGCTCAATTGGGTCTATTTGAAATTATCGATTCATGCTTTATCCGTAAAAATGGAAAAACCCCTGATCAGGAGATACTTTATTGCTTGCTGAAAGCAGGAGAGTATCGACGATATCGAGCGCTTTCTGAAAAATATAAAATTGATCACAATCTTATTTACAATAATATGACGAGTTTAGATGTTGTGGCATGGTACGGGCATATCTTACTGATGGATTATCTCTTAGAAAAGAAAGTAAGCTTTACGTTGGATAAAAAACACATTTCCTTAATTGAGTTAGCGGTTAAAGCTAATCATATTGGTTATTTGAGGACGTTTTCAAAAAATCACCTCAATATTGAAACTCAAAAAAGATTATTAGAAATTGCTGCAGAAAATGGGAGCGAGGAATGCTTGTCTTTCCTTTTGAAAGAAATGGAAGAGGAGAAAACTGATCCGTTATTGCTAGTTGCAGCGCTAAAAAGTGGCGAGTCCAATATCATTGACTTAATACTAAAACACATAAAAAACATCAACCTCCCATTGGATGATAATGGAAATATGGCGATACATATTGTTGTGCAAATGGGCTTTATTCATTTAGTGGATTTTTTAAAAAGTAGAGGTGCCCTTTTTGATGAAAAAAACAAACATAGCCAAGATATTTTTTATTTTGTGCTTCGTAATAAAGATTCCAAATTTTTTAAAAAATTGTTAACTATCATTCCTGAAGAAAAATGGCCAGCAGATTTGGGAAATCATGTTAAGAAAGCTAACAGTAATGCGTGTTCTTCAGTATGGAAAGAATTTTCCAAAAAACAAGGCATTGAAAAGCCGATAAAAGATGGAAAAATTTACTTAACTAAAATACTGGAAGAAAGAAAGCACGTTTTAGTGAAAGCGCTTGAAGAGTCTGATCACGTGACATTCAGAAAAATGACTGAAGACCCTTATTTTGTAAACGCTGCGCGCTATCGCTATCAAGGAGAAGAACTACCCTTGCTACATTTGATTTTTGTTAAACAAATAGAATGGGCCATTCCGGTAATGCTGGAACAAAAAGCCGATATTTTAATTCGAGATAAAAACGGACGTACAATAATGCATAGAATTCATGATCGGGATCAGTTGACTTGGATAGATAAATATTTTGGTAGCTTTAAAAAAGCATTATTGATGAGTGAAACCAAGGAGGGATTTACTTTTTTTGATGTTAGCGCTTATCTTTCACAAAAAGAACTGATGGGCGATCTTGAAAAAAACTACCCTGCAGATTTTCAAAACCAATGTGGCGATAGTTTGTTACATAGCGCTGTACGTAGTAATAACCTGAAACTCACTCAAAATTATTTGAATCTCATCAAGATCGATTCCGTGAATCATCGTCGACAAACGCCACTGATGATTTCAGCAACAGATAAAAATAACCAGCTTTTACCACTGTTGTTATCCAATGGCGCTAATCCGGACATTTTAGATATTGAAAAAAATTCAGCATTTCATATCGCATTGCTGAAAAAAAATAAAGAAGCTGCATTTCAATTGTTGATAACAACCCGATGTTTTCAGCAAAAAAATCGCGACGGTAACACACCTTTGATGTTGGCTACCATACAGGGTGATGTAACAATGGTGAAATTATTAGTTAATAGGGTCAGTGATACTAGCATGGTAAATTTTCAAGGATTTAATGTGCTGCATTTGGCTGCCTTATACGGACATATCGATCTGATTAAGTTATTTATAAAATATGGCTATAAAATTGATGTATCGCAAGAGGCTGCTGTGGGTTATACCCCATTACAGCTAGCCGCTCAGCAAGGTCACCTTACTGTTTTTGCGGTTCTGTTAGAGGCAGGCGCTGATCCTATCAAAAAAAATAATCAAAATATGAGCGCTCTTGAATATGCTATTTTCAGTAATCAAAAAGAGATGAACTCATTTCTTATGGAATTGGGTACTTTTGATGATATTGCTTATGAAGCAGATTTATTTTTTTCTGCAGTTGCCTCTGATAACGTCGATGTTGTCAGTCATAAATTGTTAACGGGCCAAATGATTAATACACTGCAAAGTGACAATCGTAATGCACTTCATATTGCGAGTATTCATCATGCCACTAAAGTGACAGCCTTACTTCTTGAGCAAGGAATACAGATAGATTTAGTGGCTTCAGATGGCAACACTCCTTTACATGATGCTGCCAAAAACAATGCTATCAATATTATAAAGCAATTGTGTGAACTCAAAGTGAATATAAACCAACCGAATAATGAGGACCAAACGGCGCTACATTTGGCTGCAATGGCAGGGCACTATCCTGCTATGCTGCAATTAATGAAAACATCTACTTCTGCTGATATTACCCTCCGTGATAAAAAAGGATTTACTGCAGCCCAACTATCGTTCATTCATGGTCATATGAATATTGTTAAATTTTTAATTGTTATGGGGGATCGATCATTATCATCCAAGGAAGTCGTTTCTCTTTCAGCGTACGTCAAAAATAAGATAAATGTTTATCAAAATGATTTAATTTATTTTGAATCCTGTTGGGTTAAAGTGAAACTCACTCAAAAGACTGAGTTTGATGCTATGCTCCAAATGGCAATTTATTTAAATGAGATAGATGTCTTGAGATTACTGATTTCGAAAAATCCGTCGTATTTCAATACGGAGAAATATACCTTATTCTCGCTTTCCGTTAAGCATGGAAATCAAGAAATGATTTCATACCTTGCGTCTTTAGGTGTAACCATCAATAGTTGTTTGCACATGGCAATTCAAAAAAATCGATTGGAGGATGTAAAATTACTCATAGAAGCGGGTGCCGAATTAATGCTTCCAAACCAAGAGGGTTACCCCCCTTTAAATTTGGCAGTTATATATAGTAATGAAGAAATGGTCTCTTATCTTCTGAGCAAGGGAGCATCCATTGAGAGTAAACGGATATGCAATAGTACAACCGTATTACATCACGCTATTTCTTATAAACGATCACTTGTTGGTATGCTAAAAATATTGCTTGATTCTGGAGCGAATATTAATGCAAGTGATACGGATGGATGGACGCCATTACACTCAGCGATGTATTACGGAGATGATGTGCAGGTGCAATTCCTCCTAGATAATGGCGCTTTGATTGTAAAAAACAAAAATGGTCATTTTCCTTATGAAGTTTCTTTAAGTAGTCGGCAAAAAGATCAATCTGAAAGCTACAATAAAGCAAAAGCGTTAATTCAAGCGATTGATGAGCAAGGTCACAACGTATCCAAATATGCATGGCCGAAGGGACATGATATTTTAACAGACCCCAATGTACGAGAGAGCAAAACCTGTTATAACTGGACCCCATTGCATGTTGCTGTACATCACGGTGATTGGAGAATGGTGCAAGCATTACTAAACAATGGCGCATTAATGCTGAAGGATAAAAGCGGACGTTTCCCATATGAAGTTCATTTATGGCGCCGATATGAAAATTGCCCCGAAGGACATGATAAAGCAAAAGCGTTGATTCACTCATACCCCGTGGCTTGCCACGGGTACTTTACGCGTGGGGTTTCTCAAGGGGAGCGCGCGTTTGCCCCTTGAGTCGTCGTCGTACGGCTTTGCCACGTTGGCGAAGTGACAGGAATCCCCCATCTTTCGATGGGAAATTCCTCCCCCTTCATTGACGCGGGCTGCAGGGGACCTGCAGCCTCGCGATCCAGGGGGAGCGCGCAAAGCTCCCCCTGGATAATCCCCCCCAGAGTGCTACACTAGCGATTGTCATTTTGAACAAGGTTGATCACGGATTATGTCAGAACCCATTCTTTCTCAAGCACCCGTTCGTGGAGCCAAAATAACCGCGCGAGTACCACCCCATTCGATTGAAGCAGAACAGTCTGTGTTGGGTGCCTTGATGCTGGATCATCGCGCCTGGGATCGTATTGCGGATAAAATTAGTAGCAAAGATTTTTATCGTCGCGATCACCAAATTATTTATGAAGCGATGGTGCGTTTAGCGGAACAATCAAAACCGATCGATGTTCTCACCATCGGCGAAGCGTTGAAAAGTGATAATGCACTCGAAAGTATTAATGGGGAAGCTTATTTATATGAACTTGCCAAAAATACTCCCAGTGCGGCCAATATTACGGCGTATGCCGATATTGTTCGTGAGCGTTCTATTTTACGTTTGTTGATTAATGCAGGTACTGATATTACGGAAAATGCCCTTAATCCGGAAGGGCGTGACATCAAAGAAATATTAGATACGGCTGAGCGATATGTTTTTTCAATATCAGAACAAGGGAGTCGTGGGCAAGGCCCCGTGGATATTAATACGTTACTCGCACGCACCACCGATAAAATTGATACCTTGTTTCATTCAACAGATCCCATTACGGGCGTTTCTACTGGATTTACCGATTTTGATGACATGACTTCCGGTTTGCAGGCAGGTGATTTGGTGATTATTGCCGGGCGGCCTTCCATGGGGAAAACCATGCTCGGTATTAATATGGCAGAGAATGTGGCGCTTGAAAGTAAAAAACCGGTGTTAATTTTCAGTATGGAAATGCCGGCGGATTCCATTGTGATGCGGATGATTTCGTCATTGGGTTTAATTGATCAACACAAAGTGCGTACCGGTAAATTAAGTGATGATGATTGGCCACGCGTGACCTCAACCATTGAAATGTTATCGCAGACCAAGATATTTGTGGACGATACACCGGCATTAACGCCCGGAGAAGTGCGTTCTCGTTCACGTCGTTTGGCGCGTGAGCAAGGCGGTATGGCATTAGTGGTGGTGGATTATTTACAACTCATGCAAGTGCCAGGCACAAAAGAAAATCGCAGTACCGAAATTTCTGAAATTTCGCGTGGATTAAAAGCATTAGCAAAAGAATTAAATGCCCCCGTGATTGCACTATCTCAGTTGAATCGTAGTTTGGAGCAACGTACGGATAGGCGTCCTGTGATGTCGGATTTACGAGAGTCGGGTGCAATAGAACAAGACGCCGATTTAATCGTTTTTATTTATCGGGATGCGGTATATCACCCAGATACTCCCGATAAAAATAAAGCGGAAATTATTATCGCGAAACAACGTAATGGCCCCATCGGAAAAATTAATCTGACGTTTCGTGGCCAGTATACCCGTTTTGACAATTATTCATTTGAACAGACGCCCGCAGAAGTGATTTTTTAAGAGGAATAGGATGAGCAGAGACGTTATCGCTTATATTGATAAGGCTGCGTTATTGTATAATTTTCATTTTTTACGTCAACGATTTCCAAGAAGTTCCATCCTCGCCATGATAAAAAGTAATGGCTATGGGCATGGTTTGCTTTCGGTAGCAGAAACGCTGAGTGAGGCCAATGCGCTGGGTGTCGCTTGTTTAGAAGAAGCATTAGCGTTGCGTGAACATGGGATTCAAGCTCCCATCGTGGTGATGTCAGGTTTTATTGACAAGCAAGAATTACAATTTTTTTCGCAATACAATATGACGCCGGTGATTCACCAACTTTCTCAAATAGAATTACTGGAAAAAACCACATTGCCAAAATCATTATCGGCCTGGTTGAAAATCGATACGGGAATGCATCGTTTAGGTTTTCCAAAAGAGAGGTTCCAGGAAGTGTATCAACGGCTGTTAAAACTTGCTTCGTTGCAAAATTCATTTGGAATTATGACGCATTTGGCAAGCGCCGATCAGAGCCCTGCATTTACAGAGCGGCAAATTCATGAATTTTTGCAATTGACTCAGTCATTCACCAATCCAAAAAGCATTGCGAACTCTGCAGGCATTTTGCGTTATCCTGAGGCGCATTGCGATTGGATTCGACCGGGAATTTTATTGTATGGTGTTTCGCCATTTGCAGATCGTACCGGCCAGGATGAAGGTTTAAAACCGGTAATGACCCTACAAGCCAAACTCATTGTTTGTAAAACCGTTAAAAAACACGGTACGGTTGGTTATGGTTGTACTTGGCAAGCGCCAGAAGATATGCCAGTGGGTGTTGTGGCCATCGGTTATGGCGACGGTTATCCTCGTTCTGCGGTGAGTGGGACACCGGTGCTGCTGCATGATACGATTTGTCCATTAATTGGGACGGTTTCTATGGATATGATTACCATTGACCTGCGCCTTTGTCCGTACGCAAAGCCGGGTGATCGAGTCACCTTGTGGGGAGGGGGATTGCCGGTCGAGCACATTGCAAAATCAGCAGGAACCATTGCTTATGAATTATTATGTCATGTGACGCAACGGGTTAAATTCACTGAGTATCACTAATGGATGAAGCGGAATTTAAAAAACGTCGTTTACGTTGGAAATGTCGCCGCGGTATGCTTGAACTCGATATTTTACTAGTAAATTACTTCAATCGTTGCTACGACACGTTAGATCTAGTGCAACAACAATCATTTGAAGCGCTGCTTGAGCAAGAGGATGTTGTTCTTTACGCTTGGTTGATGGGAGAGGAACAGCCGCACGATGTTTTTTTGCAAAAACTGGTTGCTGATATTGGCGCTTTGCGGGCTCGTATGGAATGACAAGCATTTTTCAGCGGGAATCGCTGGAGTCTGTTCAAAATACAAATCATTTGCTGCGCTTTTGTTACGTTTTATCCAAAACAGGTAATACTCCATTCATTTTCTTTCGTTAGAATGGGTGACGTTAATCAGATTCCACAGGAGAAATCTCACATGAAGAAAGCCCTATTGGGTGTAGCGCTGGGTCTTATTTCAATGACCTCTTTTGCAGAACCCAAAATGCATTATGGTGCGCCGGTAGCTCAAAAATCAAACTTGCGAATGAAAGCGGGGGTCGGTGTAGGTACGGCATTACAAATTCGTAATTTTACTGATCAACATTATGATGTTTATTTGCAACAAACGGGTTATGCAATGCAAGGTCCGATGCCGCTTTATCCCGTCAGCTATCCTCCGTACAATCAAATTACTTTGGAAGATGATGGGCAGTGCATCAGCTGGCCAGTCTACGTTGAAATTGATTACCCCGGTACGCATGTCTCCATTTTTTTCGGGAATCTCTACCCAAGCCAAGCAATAGTTGATATTACCCCTGGTGCTAATGTTGCTTTAAAGAACAATGCGAACGAGAAAGCAGCTGTAAAAGTTGCTGTGCATCAATAGGTGAATGATGAAAAAGCATATGATAGGTTTTCCAGTGGTCGTTGCTATAGCATTTGGTTTAACGGCCTGTGCAGATGGTATGTATGAGAGTGGTTACAGCTACACTTCCGTAACGCATTATGAAATACCACCTACTACGGTCATTGTGCATGATCATACGCCGTATTATTGGCGGCATCGTCCCGACTATTACCCAAATCCGAATGTGGTGGTGCACGGGGGAGGGGCTCAGCCCCATTATGGCCCGCCCGCTGGTGGTAGCCAGCCACACTATGGCCCACCCAACGGGGGCGGCGGTCGTCAACCTCATTATGGTCCACCCAGTGCTGGTAGCCGTAAACCGCATTATGGTCCACCTAGGGATGATGGAGCGCCGAACCGTTCTTCTGAAACTCAGGTTGTTATTCATTAATTGGTTTGTAAAAGATAAAAGCTGCATTTTAAGAATATTTTGCTAGAATGTTTCTAGCTAACCTGGATATTTCATGTTGGTTTTTGAAGATGACGGCCACACGAAGTGCTCTGCCGCCAACGGAAAGGTCTTTTGTTTTCAGGGACGCACATCCTGTGCTCGACGCTCCTTACCCTCCTTGGTCGCGACGCCCTTCAAACAAAAGACCTTCCCGTTGGCGACACACCGACCCTCGCCGTTCGATGTGAAATATCCGGGCTAAAGATAAGGAGGGCTCATGATCAGGTCAAGCAGCTTTTCCGAATTATTAAAGCAGCATCAAGAAAATCCACAAGAAATGCCGTTTGAAAAATTAGTGGAATATCCTAAAAAAATTTTCACCGAAAAATCCGAAATTGATTTAAATGAGCAGCAGTCGCAACGAAATTTGCAAGAGCTACTCTTAGCGTATGCTTATTTTGTCGTGTTATTGGCGTATATTTATAATACTACCATTCCTCTTATTGTCGATGAAAAAACGGTTTCAGTTGCGCCACTTTCTTTTATTTCTGATTTAGAAAAAATTGATTCGTCAGTAGAAGAGATTCATGATCTAGAAAAAAATCTCGTTTGTATCGTCATGTGTTTAATGTATCTCCCCATTAAAGATGAGAATGTGATTGATCAATTTCATCAAGTTTTTTGTACGGTGAATCAGCCAGAAGCGCTGGTGCTCAACCGTGTGTTTCCTGAGTTAAAAAAAGCATTTGACTGTTTGCATCGTGAAATGTTGTACTCGGGTAACGCGAATACAAGATTGATTTTAGTTAACGTGGGTGGCGTGTGCGGTATTAGTTCCGTTGCACTCACCTTTGTTGCTTTTCAGATGGCGAGTTGTGCACTCTTATTGTCAGGGGTGGGGTTTTTATTTGCGGCGGTTGCGATTATTACGATTGCTTCTATCATGCAAGTGCCGAAAAAACCCATTCGACGCACACTGGATAATCAAACCTATTGCTTCCCTCAGACGCAACAAGCAAGAGATACTCGAACGACACGTTTTTTATAAAAATCCCTGAGTGACGCTCAGGGTTTGGCTTTATTATGTTTTTTGCAAGAGTTCACGCATTTTTGCTTGAATCATATCAATCGCAATACGATTTTCTCCGCCGCGTGGTACGATAATGTCGGCATAGCGTTTTGAGGGTTCGATAAATTGTAGATACATCGGTCGCACGGTTTGTTGATATTGTGTGAGCACGGAATCAAGGCTTCGACTTCGTTCTACGGTGTCGCGCACCAAGCGGCGTACTAAACAAATATCGAGCGGGGTATCCATAAAAATTCGAATGTCCATTAATTCGCGTAATTTTTTTTCGACGAATAATAAAATGCCTTCCAACACGATAATATGATGTTGACCGATTTTTTGTGTTTCTTTGCTACGTTGGTGATTGGCGTAATCATAAATGGGAACATTAACGATTTTTCCTTGTTGCAATTGCAGAAGATGTTGAAACAATAAATTGTGGTCGAGAGCGTCGGGATGATCATAGTTGATTTGCTGTCGCTCTTCAAAATCAACCTCTGTTAAATCTTTGTAGTAAGAATCTTCAGAAATAACAACGACTTTATCAGAGCCCAGTTCACTTACGATCGTATTTGCTAGTAAACTTTTACCGGAAGCAGAGGGGCCGGCGATGCCAATAATAATCACGTTATTTTTCATAATATCCTCAAACTCTGGGCATCAGCCCGGAGATTTTTATTTTCTGAGTTTCAATAAGACGTATAATGCACCGGTACCTCCGTCTTTTGATTTAGCGGAATGAAAAGCAAGAACCTCTGAGCGTTGACGCAGCCACAGATTCACGACATTTTTCAAAATCGGTGGTTTTGCGGGGTCGCTTCCTCCTTTGCCGTGTACGACTAATATAGAGCGCATCTTCTGCTGTGCACAGAGTTGCAAAAATTGGTTCATTTTCTCCAGCATTTCATCACCGGTTAAGCCGTGTAAATCGACACGCGCTTCAATGGGCAGATGGCCGCGCTTTAATTTATTTAACAGGCGAAAAGGTATTCCGGTACGAGCAAAGTGTATATAATCTTGTGCGGTTAGCCAATCATTGGGTGAAAGTTTTTCAAGGAACAGAGCGGCCTCTCCTCGAAATTCACTTTCCTTGGAGATGGGTTCAGCAATAAGTGGCTTTTTGAGTTTTTTATCTTGAGTGGCTCGTTTATCCTGCTGAAGAGGTTGGTTAATTTTAACGCTGTGGCGAAACAGTTCACGTTCTTCTGGGGTGAGAAATGTTTTCTTTTTGCTCATGAGAATTGCCTGCCGTCAGCGCGATTTCTAAAGCATGGTAGAATAAGAGAATGATGTCAAAAACTCAAAAGCAAGAATATCACGAGCTGCTTTCAGAGCTCATTTCCGTGGGCGATTGGATCCGTTGGTCTGCTTCCCGTTTTAAGCATAAAGGGCTTTATTTTGGTCATGGCACGGATAATGCGTGGGATGAGGCAGCACATCTCGTGTTACAAACATTGCATTTGCCCATTGACTGTGACCCGATGGTGTTTCATGCCAAGGTCACGATCGCCGAACGTAAAGATCTCATTCACGCCTTACAAAAACGCATTGAAGAGCGCATTCCATTGCCGTATATCACTCATCAGGCTTGGCTCATGGGTTTGCCTTTTTATGTTGATGAGCGGGTTTTGATTCCTCGTTCACCTTTTGCAGAATGGATCAGTAAGCAGTTTCAACCTTGGATTGATCCCGAGCATGTACAGCGTATTTTAGAAATTGGCACGGGCAGCGGTTGCTTAGCGATTGCTTGTGCGCTGTTATTTCCCTATGCAGCAGTGGATGCCGTGGATATTGACCCCGCGGCACTGGAAGTTGCTCACATCAATGCAGAGCGCCACGCCGTACGAGATCGTGTGCATTTCATTCATGGAGACTGCTTTCAGGGCGTTGGTGATGTGCGTTACGATATTATTATCAGTAATCCACCGTATGTCAGCAAAGCTGAAATGGCAACGTTACCGACAGAATATTTACATGAACCGCGTTTTGCACTAGAGGCGCAAGAAGAAGGTTTAGCGATGGCATTAAAGATTCTTGCTGAGGCCGGCAATTATTTATGTGAGAATGGGATTTTAATGATTGAAGTGGGGAATTCGCAAACGGCATTAATTGAACGCCTACCGAATGTGCCATTTGTTTGGTTGGAGCAAGAGCATGGTGGTCATGGTTTATTTTTATTAACAAAGCTACAAATGGATGAGTTACCACTCTGATGGCAGGAAATAGTTTTGGTCAGTTTTTTGTGGTAACCACGTGTGGTGAAAGTCATAACGTGGGTTATTTGGCGATTATTGATGGTTGCCCGCCGGGACTTTCGCTCTCGACGAATGATTTCGTGCATGATATCCAGCGCAGAAAAACCGGACAATCGCGATTCACTTCGCAGCGTAAAGAAACCGATGACGTACAAATTATTTCGGGTGTTTTTGAAGGAAAAACCACAGGAACACCGATTGGATTATTCATTATGAATAGTGATCATCGTTCCAGTGATTATGATGCGATTAAAGATTTATTTCGCCCGGGACATGCTGATTATACCTATTTTAAAAAATATGGCGTTCGCGATTATCGGGGTGGTGGTCGTGCTTCTGCGCGCGAAACCGTCATGCGAGTTGCGGCTGGTGTCATTGCTAAAAAATATTTGGCGGAAAAGTTGGGAATAAAAATTCATGGTTATTGTCACGCTATTGGTGAAATTCAAGCAGAAAAAATTGATTTAGGGGTGGTGGATGAAAATCCATTTGCTTTTCCGGATCCCGATAAAATTTCACAATTGGAAGAATACATTACGCAGATTCGCCGCGAAGGTGATTCCATCGGTGCGTGTGTTCGTGTGATCGCCGCAGCGGTTCCTGTTGGTTTAGGTGAGCCTATTTTTTCGCGTCTTGATGCGGATATTGCGGCTGCGATGATGGGTATTAATGCGGTGAAGGGGGTTGAAATTGGTGATGGGTTTCGGGTGGTAAAACAACGAGGTTCTTTGCATCGCGACGAAATGTCACCGAAGGGATTTTTAACAAATCATGCGGGTGGAATATTGGGTGGTATTTCGTCAGGTCAAGATATTGTGGTTAATGTAGCGTTTAAACCGACGTCCAGCATTATAACACCAGGAAAAACAGTGACAACGTCCAATCAACCTACCGAGGTTGTTACCAAAGGTCGTCATGATCCTTGCATTGGCATTCGCGCAGTTCCCATTGTTGAAGCAATGCTGGCGTTGGTATTGATGGATCATTATCTACGGCATAAGGCACAAAATTTATGAAGGAGAATGGCTATGTCTACCAGTTTTAATGTGGCTGTCGTTGGTGTTACGGGCGTTGTTGGAGAGTTGATTTTAGAAATTTTACATGAACGAAAATTTCCTGTGAATCAAGTGCACGCTTTAGCGAGTGAACGTTCCGTTGGAAAACGAGTTCCATTTGGGGAAAATAACTTAAGCGTTAAAGAGCTAGCGACCTTTGATTTTTCGACTGTGCAATTTGCCTTTTTTTCTGCAGGTGGTTCAGTGTCAGCGCAATTTGTACCGAAAGCCGCAGCGGCGGGTGCGATTGTCATCGATAATACTTCGCATTTTCGTTATGACGTGGATGTGCCGCTTGTTGTTCCTGAAGTCAATTTAGAAGCGCTCGCCGATTATCGTGAGCGCAATATTATTGCTAATCCGAATTGTTCCACCATTCAAATGGTGGTGGCATTAAAACCTATTTATGATGCTGTGGGTATTGCGCGTATTAATGTTGCCACCTATCAATCTGTTTCCGGTGCAGGACGCAAAGCGATTCATGAATTGGCAAGTCAAACGTCGCATTTATTGAATGGTCAACAGGTTGAAAATGAAGTATTTCCCACGCAAATTGCTTTTAATGTTATTCCGCAAATTGACGTGATGATGGAAAATGGCTATACCAAAGAAGAAATGAAAATGATATGGGAAACTAAAAAAATCTTGGGTGATGATGATGTTCTCGTTAATCCAACGGCGGTGCGTGTCCCCGTATTTTTTGGTCATTCTGAAGCAATCCATATTGAAACGCG
This sequence comes from Coxiella sp. RIFCSPHIGHO2_12_FULL_42_15, assembly GCA_001797285.1. GTDB lineage: Bacteria > Pseudomonadota > Gammaproteobacteria > Coxiellales > Coxiellaceae > 2-12-FULL-42-15. The sequence continues at coordinate 101,055 of MGOZ01000041.1, read as the reverse complement.
TCAATCGATTACCGTTGAGATGGCAAGATCATTATTACAAAATGCACCGGGGGTCACGTTCATTGATGATGAAACGTATCCAACGGCAATTACACACGCCGCAAATGCGGATGCTGTTTTTGTCGGTCGTATTCGGCAGGATCTTTCTCATCCGAATGGATTAAATTTATGGGTTGTGGCCGATAATGTGCGTAAAGGAGGCGCACTGAATGCGGTGCAAATTGCAGAAAAATTAATTGAACATGACTTTTATTTATCATGAGTGTTAATCAAAGAAAAATCATCGTTGGCCTTTCGGGAGGTATTGCCTGTTATAAAGCGGCGGAACTGGTGCGATTGCTGCGTCAGAATGGTGCGTTGGTGCAGGTCGTCATGACAACAGCAGCTCAACAATTTATGACTCCATTAACCTTGCAGGCGTTATCAGGTCGAGCTGTGCGTGATTCGTTATTTGGATTAGAGGCTGAAAATGCAATGAATCACATTGAATTAGCGCGATGGGCCGATATGATTTTGATTGCACCGGCAAGCGCGCATTGTATCGCTCGATTAGCACAGGGTATGGCGGATGATCTATTGACGACGCTGTGTTTAGCTTCTCAATCACCTTTGGTTATTGTACCCGCCATGAATAGATTCATGTGGCAAAATCAGTTAACGCAACGCAATATTCAAACACTCAAAGAAAATGGTGTTATGGTGTGGGGACCGGGAGTGGGTGAGCAGGCCTGTGGTGATGTGGGTTTGGGTCGAATGTTAGAGCCGGTTGAAATTATAGAGCAGCTACATCATTTTTTTTTACCGCTAGAATTATCTCGTAAAAAAGTGTTGATTACAGCAGGACCAACACAAGAACCATTAGATCCTGTGCGTTATCTTAGTAATTATAGCTCCGGAAAAATGGGTTACGCTTTAGCAGAGGCCGCTAAAAATTTAGGTGCAACCGTCACATTGATTTCAGGTCCAACGGAGTTAACTCCTGTTAGCAACGTGCATTTTATTAGCGTTAAAACCGCGCTTGAAATGCAACAAGCCGTGTTTTCAAATTTAGATGCGGTTGATATTTTTATTGCGGCAGCGGCGGTTGCTGATTTTCGTGCGAAAAAATACCAAAAAAATAAAATGAAAAAATCAGGTCAGTCTATGCAGATCGAGCTGATTCAAAATCCGGATATTTTATTTGAAGTGGCTCATGCGGATTATCGGCCTAGGTGTGTTGTTGGTTTCGCTGCCGAGTCTGAGCAATTGCAGAAAAATGCGTTTCTGAAATTACAGAAAAAAAATCTCGATTACATTATTGCTAATAATATCGTAGAAAATCCAATTTTTGGTCAAGACGAGAGCGAGGTTATCATGTTGGCGCGTGATGGGAGCCTTGTGCTCTCAGCAAAAGGCTCAAAGCGACAAATAGCGGTTGATGTTTTACGGATGATTTCTGGAAGAACGATCGTTGACATGGGTTAAGTCGACGATTTGTTTGACGCTTTTTAAAAGGTACTTAGACCCCCAAGGCTAATAAGAGACCAAAATAAATACATTGGATTGCTCATGGTCTCAATGACTGTACTCAACGCCTCAGTTTTTGCATGGGTATGGGTGGTTGGGTATAAAACGGGTTGTTGCGACAGAAGTGTGAGGTTATGGTCGAACACTTGCAGTTGATTCAGCCCGTTAAGATCAAGAATTAAAAACAATTCATTCATCGATAGTTGGCGCATGGAATATCTCTCCAATCGTTGATTTTACAGCCTCAATGATACGGAGAGTGTCAAAACAAGAAGATGACTAGAGTATTACAATTCTGTCATTTTCAAAAAGCGAATTTGAATTTCAGTCCATTCTTTAGGTTTGCTAAGGATGGAGATTTTGCCGTGATGCAGCTCAACAATGGACTTTACGATTGCCAATCCAAGACCGATCCCACCAGAATCTTGGGATCGTGCGCTATCGCTGCGATAAAAGCGTTGAAATATTTTTGGTAAATGCTCTTGATCAATACCAATGCCATTGTCTCTTATAACGATTTGTACCTCAGGATCGCTTTGAATTCGGCAATGGATTTTTCCGTGAGCGGGCGTGTATTTCAAGGCATTGGTCAGCAGATTACTGATCATGCGGCGAAACATAATTTGATTAGCATAGAGCGTTGCATGGCCATCATAAGTCAGCGCAATATTTTTTTCATCGGCGGCTGAACGGTAATACTCAATCACGACAGCGACTTCTTGCTCAATGTGCAGTAACTCTCTTTTAAGGTCTAACTGAGGATTTTCCGCGCGCGATAAAAACAGAAGATTTTCAATTAAATGTGTAATTCGCTGCAGCTCTTCGAGATTCGATTCCATGCCATGGCGATATTCCTGCAGGGAGGATTTACCGGTCAGTAAAACTTCCGTTTCACCAATTAAATTATTGATTGGCGTACGTAACTCATGGGCAAGATCCCCAGAAAATTGCGTCATGCGGGAAAAGGAATCTTCAATACGTTCTAACATATGATTAAAGGCGATAGCCAACGTCTGCAATTCTACTGGCCAATTTTTTGGTTCTAGGCGTTGATGGAGTGAATCGACGGTAATTTTTTGGGTTGTTTGGGTTAATTCGCGTAAATGACTCATGGCGCGACGTGCAATCAGTATGCCTAGGACGATGGCGAGGAGTGTTCCCAAGGACAAAGTACCAATAAGAATTTTTCGATAAGCATTGACCGTTTTCTTCTGATAGGAAGCATCTAAAGCGACTTGAATCATCCAGCTCGGATGAGATGGGCTAGAAACAAAGGCAGATTGCATCAATAAATAATGTTTTCCTTCGCGGGAACGCCACTATTGCTCTTCTTTATCAATCGGTGGTTGTGACCGATTTAAAAAAATGCTCCCTTGAAAAAGGCTACTCATACCTTCGGTTTCCACGACAACAATTTTATGATCATCTAAAATGCGGGTGTAATAACGATAAGCGGGTTTTTGAGAAGTAGTGGGTATTTCCTTTACTTCTTGCTTGAGGGCTTTAAAATCATTGGGTTTGTTTTTCAGGATATACTGTAATGCATCGATTTCGTCTGAAAGAAATTGCGCGTCAGTCGTATGTAAAACTTCGATGACGGCTAAATATAAAGAGAAAGCAACAATCATCAAAAGAATACAGCTGGCAATGCTATAAAATAACGCTAATTGGGCGGTAATGGATTTAATGTTTAAATGCCATCGCATGGGTTTAGCGCTCTTCCAGAACATATCCGATACCGCGTACGGTATGGATTAATTTTTTTGAAAAGGCGTCATCGATTTTTTGTCGCAGTCGACGTATGGCGACATCGACAACATTGGTATCACACTGAAAGTTGATGTCCCATACTTGCTCTGCAATTAAGGTGCGTGACAGGACTTCTCCGCTACGCTGTGCCAAAAAAGTCAGCAGCGCAAATTCTTTTGCTGTTAAATCCAGGCGCAAACCATTGCGTAGGGCTTTGTGTTTAATCGGATCGATTTCCAAATCGGCGACCCGAAGATTATCTAATAGTTGGACAGTTCCGCGCCGAAACAAAGTGCGCACCCGCGCTAAAAGCTCAGAAAACGCAAACGGCTTGATTAAGTAATCATCGGCGCCGAGTCCTAGTCCTTTCACGCGATCTTCAATATCGTCGCGGGCTGTTAAGAATAATACGCGCATATCTGGATGTATCTGGCGTACTTTCTTGATGATCGTCCAGCCATCCGCTTTTGGCAGCATCACATCAAGTATCATCAAATCATAAGGATAATGGATAGCACGAAACAGGCCTTCTTCACCATCATGGGCCAGATCCACGCTAAAATTATTTTCAGAGAGACCTTTTAACAAATAATCGGCTGTTTTAATTTCATCTTCAACAATTAGGATACGCATGTTTTTTTATAGTGCTCGCTTTTTATAATACTCCATTAATGATCAAACCTTTATAAGCTGCATAATTGTACATGCGCTTCAATTTTTCTACAATGCTAGTTTAGCATATTAGTTTAGCAAAATTGTCAAATCACACCTGAAAAAGGTGAATAACATTTTGTGTTGAGTGGTGTCTTTGCTCGTCTATAGCTTAGTATTTTATTAATTCATGAGTGATCTTTCTTTTTTTCTGGATTGGAGTTACTTTTAGGGGGTGGTTTAGATTTAGGAAAGGTTTTTATGAGCTTACTCTTATATCTGCAAAAAAAGTATCATTTCTCAATTTATCCTGCCAGAATTCAATTTTTTGATTTTTTTTCTAGAGGATTAGAATGGCATTTTTTTAAAAAAAATAAAATTCCGTTTTGTTCTGGGGACACGAGCTATCCTTTGCTGATTTTACATATTGATGAGATGTTACAAAAAATGGTGAATCAAGGAGGTAGAGTCGATACGCGAATTTTTTATGGCGCTTTTTGTGTGGCGATAAAAAATATTTACGCTGATGTTTTTTCGAATATTGGTAGGTTTATTTATGAGAAATGGATTATTTTTCATCCTGATATACCTTGCTTGCCGCCGAATTATTTCCCTGAATGTGAGGTAGAATTTTTGCGGTCGATCGATTTTGAGATACCCATTTTTGATTCTGAAAAACTGCTTTTTAAGCATATTCCATACCCTATCGATGAGGCGCTACGACAATCTATTGGTGACTCCGAACCAGTTATTTTTTGTTTGGCAGTATTACAAATAACGTTACCAAATGAAGAAAATTTACTGTCCGAGCACGAATTAAGATGGATGATGCAGCTTCCTCATTATGCGCAGATAAAGAGTGTATGTTATTATTTACTCGCTTGTTATTCTCAATTGTGGGTAAAGAATTTTTTAAAAAAAATTATTTTTCATCCAGCTTCGTGTGGTTTTTTTTATGAAATTCAAACGGAGTTGAGTGCGAGGAGTCGTCATTCTTCTTTTCAAGAAAGTAAAGACTTAAGTTTAATTTTACCTGAATTTTATTTCGGTTATTTTGATTTTCTTGTTGATCTCGAGCATTTAGTCACTCAGTATAAGTTTGATCAAAAATGCCATAAACATCTTTTGAAAGCGTGTTCCGTTTTTTCAAATTATTTTTATCTCAGTCTGATGAAAGAAGTCATGGCGGACAGTTTATCTTTTCCTTTTTTTGTGGCTCGTTTTCAATTGGAAGAACAATTGCTGCGTTTGCGTAAAGAGTACGTTGATTTTCTTTCTGTTGAAAGTGACTTAAGGCATGAGGAAACGAGCTGTTTTAATCAAGTCGTTGCATTATTGGATTCTCTTTTATCACCTAACAAAATGGCTTCAAGTGGTTTTTATAAAGGGCGTTTGTTTAACAATCCAGAGCCGCCTGCCGACGATCATGACAATCATCTTGCCGATTCGCTTTTGAATTTCGATCGGGTTTCATTGTAGCAGGTTTTGGTTGGCGCGCCCGGAGAGATTCGAACTCCCGACCCACTGGTTCGAAGATAGACCAATAAATATTAACCTATTGTTTTATAATAACTTTTAATGATGGACGCTCACCCAATTTGTCCAGCAAAGGCTAACTTTGCTAGACCCATCTACGCGGAATCCCGACGCATTTTAGTGTTTTTCTTCGAAAAATTAAACTATATATTTTATTCAGTAACTTGACTTAATGGATATAATTGGAATAAAATATATAGTATGAAAAGGGAACTCGGTGGAATAAAAAAAGCAAATCGAAAACTCCTAGGAACACTGTTGCAAGCCTCAAAAGAAGGCTTCACCGTGACCGAAGTTTCGATGATTTTAGGAATCAGCAACCAACGAGCTGCACTCCTCCTTTCGCGTTGGGTAAAGCATGGCTGGCTCCACCGTGTCCGCCGCGGGCTTTATATTCCTATTCCCCTACAGTCTAGCTCCATTGAGGTTATTCCAGAAGAGCCATGGCTTATTGCCCATAAGCTTTTTTCTCCATGCTACATTGGCGGATGGACTGCAGCTCATTACTGGGGCTTTACCGAACAACTCTTCAACGCTATTTGCGTTATAACTACCAAAAAAGTGCATCAACGAGAACAGGAGTTACATGGCGTTACCTTCAAGGTAAAAACCACTCTCCCCAAAAGACTTTTTGGCACAAAATCTCTATGGATTGGAAAAGAAAAAATAGCGGTTGCCGACCCCACCAAAACTATGATCGATGGACTAAACGACCCCAGCGTTTTGGGAGGCATTCGGATGGTAGCTGACGTTTTATTTGCTTATGTTAACTCTGAAAAGTTTAATTCAGATCGATTATTTGAATACGCGGAAAAAATGAATAACAGCACAATCTATAAGCGACTAGGATTTCTTGCAGATTTATTAAATGCCCCAGCACTGAGCGATACATGCAAGCAACGTTTAAAATCAGGCTATTCTCAGCTTGACCCATCCATAGAAGGCGATCGCCTAGAAACAAAATGGAATCTTTGGGTACCTAAATCATTTAACATCAAGGATCAAGAATGATACTAAAAGAAGAGATTCAAGCCATAGCATCTGAGAAAAAACTAGGTATTGATATCGTCGAAAAAGATTACGTTCTTGGCTGGATATTGGCAGGAATACACTACCATCAATCGACCAAAAATTCTTGGGTATTTAAGGGCGGCACTTGCCTGAAAAAATGTTACTTTGAAACCTATCGATTTTCAGAAGATCTCGACTTTACCTATCAAGGCGAACAGCATGAACTGACGGAACCTTTTTACAAAAAAATATTTACTGAAATAGCTGAATGGGTGCATGAAAATTCCGGCATTGAGTTACCTGAAAAAGGCATTGAATTTGAAATTTTTAAAAATAAAAGAAATTCAAATTCAGTTCAAGGAAAGTTATCCTATCACGGACCCATCCAACGCAATCTCAACGTTACTAGGTTGCCACGACTTAAAATTGACATCACGCTAGATGAACCAGTAATCCTAGAACCTATTATCAAAAAAATTTCACACCCATATTCCGATAAACTCAAAGATGGAAAAAAAATCCTTGCTTACTCCTATGAAGAAATTTTCGCCGAAAAATTACGTGCATTAATTCAACGTCTTCGACCACGAGATTTGTACGATGTTATTCATCTATTTCAACAAAAAAATCCAGAGGTAGATCCATATTTACTAAAAAACACACTAAAAAAGAAATGCGAAAGGGAACTCATATGCAATTAAATAAAGATGATATAACTATTTGAATTATCTATCGAAATCTGGCGCGCCCGGAGAGATTCGAACTCCCGACCCACTGGTTCGAAGCCAGTTACTCTATCCAACTGAGCTACGGGCGCGTGTTTTTGCTTTACCGTTCACCCGACCATCCATGGCCTGGCAAAATTCCGGCTCACTCAACGGGTTCAAAGCCGGTTACTATGCAGCACATTTAAGTGCGGAATCTTAGCATAGTCTCTTTTCTGCGGCAATCCTCCACTGTGACTTAGGGTGCCGGGGTGATATCGCTAAGATTAGGTGTTTTTATTGTTTTTACCTCTTGTTCCTGCTCTAGTGGTTGCTGACGAATTTCGGCAATAAGGCTATTTGGGTTGCTAAAATAATTCTGAAAAAAAGAATATTGATTTGTGCGGATGACATGGGATGATTGTTGAGGTGATGTCACTTGATTGAGTTGTTTGATATCTTGTGCATCGAAAACATGTTTCATCACGGGTATCGTAATTAAGTAGCAATTAAAATCCGCTTTCCAACGTTCTTGAATGGGGTTGATGATTCTCGGTACGAGTTCCATATCCCAATTATCATCGAATAGTACAATCACCGTATTATTGATATCCATTTTTCCGTCGCGAACCAATTTATCGATATGCTCAACTTTGGTGATAAAGTTCGATAAGATCTCATCTTCATTCTCCGGCCAAATAGGAAATGAGAATGAAATTTCATTGTCTAATTTCAAGTTCAAATTTAGTTTTTTTGCTTCTATGGCGACGAAATCCATGGCTGTGGGATGCTGCCCCCTAATATGCAGTTCGGGCGCTTTTTGGCGCGCGGTCATTGAATAAGCTTCAATAGTGAGGTCAGGGTATTTTCCACCTAGCGTATGCAACGCTTTTGCGGCTTTAATGACGCTGATATTGACGATGGTTCGCTTCCACAGCTCGGTACGGAAATTACAAAGGAGCGTCCCATCATTATCGAGTATCGTGATTAAGCGCTGAAATTCATGCGTGCGCAGGAGGGCATGTAATCGCTTTTTTACGCCTTCTAAATGCGATGATAGTACATGTGACGTTTTTAATTCTATCGGTGTAACGTCATGTTGTTTTAGAAACTCATGATCAAGGGGGTGTGCAGAACTTAGATGGCGAATGAGAATCTTTTTTGTATGACCGTGCCAAAATTTTTCTTGGAAAGAAAGAGAGAGCAAATCAGGTTGCATGTCACGACTGATGCGATACCTCATTCCTTTTAGTTTTTGCGCCAGTAACCCTATTATTTCGATGGTTGCCACTCTACTGAATGCGCCGTTTTTGCTTAATATGCCTTGTTCGTCTTTTTCCGCAGGTGGAGCTATTAGGATAATCAGTTCGACAGAATTTTTGTTCAGATAGGGGGTAAGTGCATTAAGCAATAGAGTATTAAAAGTCAGTATGTCAGCATCATAGTATAGAAGATCTAATATTTGGACTAAAATAGCGGATTTACTCATAGTGAACACCTAAGATTATTTTAAAAACGTCATCATAACGCAGAGTTATTAAGAATAACTTAGTATGGGTCATTTAAAGTGAGATATTTCCTACATAATTGCAAGCTATTATCCTACATCTGTTCGCTCCGCGAAATGTTAGATTGTACATTCTGATTGACTGAATGCAAATGACATGAAGTGAAACAGGATAGGACATCCAGCATTCAAAAGGATTAGGGGTAGGGATTCCCCCTGGTAAGGATTGCCAACCTAATTCCATTTAAAGTCTTCCTTGGAATAAGAAAACCAGGCTTCGTTGCCTGGTTTTTTTTATTTTTTTGATTGAAGAAGGGGACTGTTTGAAAACTCCAAACTTGTCTCAGTTCGTAGGGGGCGCGCTTTAAAAATTTGAAATCGACGTGAACCTTTCGGAAGGGACAAGTAATTGGGATTTGACTGTGCCATTGCTTCGTTATTTTTTTTTGCGTGTTCTGCAAGTTCCTTTAGATCATATTCACTCAAATGATCGATATTGCAAACGTGATTACCCGTATTTTTGAGTGTGATAAAGTGTTTTTTAAATTGTAGAATTTCATTTTCGTTCTGAAGTGGCGCCGCAGAAATTTTATTTTCGAGATAGTTTTTAGGAATCATGTAAATCGCGAAAGAATCGATGAGAAAGGAAGAGATATCTGCATTAGCAACATCCAGTGTTGACTCGCCATCCAGATCACTTTGTTCAGCATTCGCTAAGCCACCACAAATGCCAATAAAAAAAACCATACTAAGAATAAATAACAGTGTTTTGTGAGAAAATACATGCGGTGGAATCCCCTCTTTGTGTAAGTTTAGAAGATTATTTAATGTAGGGTAGACGGTAAGGAATACAACAACAGCAATAGAATAATACGCAAAAAGTCCTGCTCCGTAGGAAGCAACGCGTTTCATTCCCCAGTTATCCCAAACCATTTCGGCTAAACCCAATATATTGCGAAATCCATAAACAGATAATCCTGAAAGTGCAAAAGAAATAAAACGCTTAAGATAATAAAGCACTGAAGATTCTGGAGTGTGAGGTTCAGCATTTAGTGCAATATAAGCGTGACGCAGTTGTTTAGCATCTGCAATAGAAATATTTTGTATCATATTGTGGATACTATCGGTAGGATTTTCTCCATTGGCAGCGAAAATTATTTGATTATGCAATGCTTGAACGATTGGAAAAGCATCTGGAATATTGAGGGTTGCCTGTTTCATTTCGAGCATTAAATGGCGATGTGTGTTTTTCATTCTGGTGGTAATATCTTCTTTGAGTAATCGATAATCGTTGTGTTGATTTAACCACTGAAAAAAGGATTTTTGCAGATGATACCCGCCTATATGAATGCCTGGCCAAGAAAAAATATTTGCATACAATGAAGAAAGCACAAAAAATAGAAAAAAATACGGTTGGCTAATTAAATTTCCTGCTGTTTTGGCAACGCTAGATTCGTATTCATTCAAGAGTTCTCCGGATTTTATAAAGCTTACTTGCGCGAGTCCCGTCCAAAAAAGACAGGAATTCAAGCTCATTAATATATTAAGCATCCATCCGAATAATGACAAAAAGGATTTATTTTTTAATTTAAAAAAATGGGGAATTTCATTTCGAATTATTTTTTCAAATCCGCTTAAAAATTCAGATTCATTGAAATATAAAACAATAGCAACTTTTCCCATTAAAGCAGTGAAAAAGGCGACACAATCTATTGTAATGACAGCGGGTAAAGGCCAATGCTGATTTTTTTCAACATTATTATGGGTTTCAAGCATGGCAAGTAAACCAATTGAAATCATCCCTGTGGTTGTCAGAAAGGCATTGATATTTCGAGCGATATTAATTTTTTTTTGTAAGGCTTCTCCAGAATGCTCAGATTCTAAAAAAGGTTGATTAATTTCAGGTTGTCTCATGAAAAATGTCCTTATCATTTAAATGGTGGGCATATATAGTGTTTCAGATAAATATTTTGGTAAAAATAAACTATTTCAATTATCTTACCGGCAATGGTGCTTACCTTCGAGCTTCCCTCTCCCGCTTGCGGGAGAGACTAGGAGAGGGTTGGCTTCTAGTGGCACGATCATTTTCACAAAAATATTTATCCGAAACACTATAGTATCCTTAATACGATGTGCGCTGTCAAAACAGGGATTGGTTTAGAGTCCAAGAAAAAGCCTTGTTGAATTTAGTGGCTTAAGATATCTTTACAGTTCCTTATGGGAAGTTAGATGAGGAAAATGGAACTGCCTCATTATCGGAAAATTGAGGTTCAACCGGCCATTGAAAAAATCGAGAATAACTGAGCGAACTGTTACCTTCTCTCCCACTTTCTAATTCGAGTTGAACTTTTTTAGCGAACAAACTAATGGCAATTTTGGATGCCATTTCATCTTTTATCTTTTCTGAACACGGTAAGTCAAATACGTGTAACAGATTCTGAATAGCGAAATCCATTTTTTTACGTTTATTGAATTCACCCTCCAAGGGGTTACTGATAGAGGGTGGAGTGATTTGCAATTCTGAGTATTCTCTTTTCCTCGAGGGATAGGGCTGTATGCTAAAGTAGGTGCTGGGTTGTTGTAGGAGAGTTGCTCCACTGGGAAAGGTGATTTTACTAGAAGGCGCGTAAAGTTTATGCCAAGCAGAAATCATGTATTGCAGTGCTTCACAGTCACCGCCTTTCAGGCTGGTTGGATTCATAATAGAAAAATGATTGGCAGATTCTGAGCGCAGGCAATTCATTTGGTTTGATGCGTCGCTTGGATCTAAAAAAAATGACCAACCTAAATCTGTGTTCAGGCATTTATGATAATTTAACGTGGCCACAGTTGAAATAATTAAAGTATTCTTGAGGAGAGCGGTTTTTGAAAGATCCATTTTAGCAGAGAACATTTCTTTGATGTTGGTTCGTGTTAAAATGAGGATATGGTGAGCGCGAAATAGTTTTTCGCGTAATATATCTCGATATTCAGGGTCGTTTTGTGCTTCGTTGTCTTGAAAAGACAGTTCCATTTTTTGAATTTGCGCATTAAAATCTGGAATGACGCAGTTAAAAATTTTGTTGATGACCTCGGGGTGAGAAATGCTTTTTTTCTCGCGTGCATATTGGGAAAGTATAGCTTGATTTTCAGGGGTGAGTGGTTGAGTATCAATCTCTAAATTGACAGCAACTCGAAGTAGAATTTCGCTAATCATTTTAACTTTAAAAGGAAATTTTTTATTCCTTATAATTGATAAAGCGGGTTGATCGATTAATGTCAGCCGCAGTGTTATTCCTAAGTCATCCATATATTTTTTTACGTAAGGTGCGCTGAGACAAGAGTAAGAATAGAAAATAATATTATATTCTGATTTTCCAGGCGCGGTTTCTCGGATGTCATTGACAATGGTGCGGGCCATTTCTGCAAGGTCGCGCGGCATTGTTACGTTACCGTTAATGAGACGGTCGTCGGTATACGTATATATCACTTTGTCGTTTGAAATTTGATCGACCAAGGTTTCGATGAATGCTTCTAGCCCAGGAGTTGCAGTTCCATTGATGCCGGGGATAAAAAAAATTATTTCGCGATGGTCTGAGCCACTTTTGAAAAAGGGCATGGTTATTCTCCTATAGCGTTAAAAGCAAGTTTGCTTTTGGAGGTTGGTGCAGAGGATCTATTTCTATCGATCCTTTTTGCCATTGATCGACTTGGCTGAGTGACGATCGACGAGGAATAAAATAGAAGGATGGGTTTTTTCCTCGGGTAACAATATCGGCTTTCATGGGTGGAAATATCGATGTGGGCGTGAGCGATTTTAACAGAGGCGAAGGTAATGATGCTGATTCTTTCTTCTTTAAAACGGTGTCGATGAAATTTGCTTGTTGTTGGATAGTTTGATATTCCATCACAATCATTTTTAGAGTCATGGCATGTGGATATTTTAATTTAAAACAGCGGTTGATTTTAGTTTCAAGAATCGCTTGCCCAAGAGAATCTCCACCATAATGGGTAAAAGGTTGCGTACTACAAATGGGGTCTTTTTGTAATCCCAGAACTTCTTGCCATAGCTGAGCAATTTTTTCTTCTATTCCACGAGCTGGGGAAAGAATCACCGGCGGATGTGTGAGTTGAGCTTTGGGTAAAAGGGTATAATTTATTTTTCCGTTTCGAGTTAATGCAATATCACAAAAAATAAATTGACTTGGAAGCGTTTTATCAAATCCTTCCGCAGAAAGCCAATTTCGTAATTGTAGGTGAGTGGATTCATCGTGTTCGGCAGCTTTCATTTGTATGTAAGCGACAATGTGCGTAACCATGCCGGATTGTTGGGTCAGTATGGCAGCTCGTTCTACCTTGGGATATTGCATGAGACAATTTTCTATAGCACCCAGATTAACTCGAATGCCGCCTTGATATTTAATTTCTCGATCAGTACGTCCACCGAATAAAATGCAACCATTGCTTAATCGTGTGCCAATATCGCCTGTTCGATATAAGCGAGTGGCATGACCCACCGGAGAGGGTTGCCTTTTAGGTTTTTTGGGATGTGGTTTGTCGATGTCGTCATTTTCCAACTGAACTTCGATAAAACGTTGTTGTGTTAACTCCGGTTTATTTAAGTAACCGCGCGCAAGAGACCCTTCAACAAAGATTTCTCCTGTTGCAGCAGGCTTTAATGTTTCAGGATGTAAGATATGAATTTTACAGCCTCGTCGTGCGGTGCCAATAGATTTAGCACGTTCATCTGACCAATGATCACTGTCGCAAGGATTGGACGTATTTCTGACGGTCGCTTCGGTGACCCCCCATTCATTACGCACGGTACGGAGAATATTCATTTGAGCCAAAATAAAAAGTACATTTTCTTTTGGCGGCGAACCCATACAAATAATGTCCCTTAATGTATGCAATCGATAAAAATTGAGAGCGACTAACAAGGTGGCTAAGAACGTTGCCATGGTAATTTTTTCATTTTCGATAACGCTTTCAATCGCCATGGGCGAGATTCGTAGTTCCTCGCAAAGGAGATGGGTACGGGGAGTGAGAATTCCTTCAAATAGATCGTGAATACTCGCATCAAAGGTGAAGGGTGAAATCATGAGAACACCATCATTTTTCAACACTTCTTGCCGATTTTGACTGGGTTTAATACCTTCTTGAATGAGGTCTTTTGTTGAATCCCACAGCATTTGCAAACTATGATGTTCTATTTCCACCCCTTTGGGATTACCGGTTGTGCCTGAAGTATACATAATGTAGGCGCGAGTTGCAGGAGTGATAGCTCTGTTGGGGTTTCGGGGATATTGGTAATTTGCAGGAATAGGTGTGTTTGCAGAAATAAACTGAATCGATGGAGGTATGAGTTTTTGGGTGGAAACGTCGCCAATCACCATCGTCAATTTAGTATCCTTTAATTTGTAGAGGACAGACGCTGCGGCATTATGTTCGAGAGGAACGAACGTTCCGCCAGCCTTTAAAATTGCAAAAATCGCAATAAGATAGGGAATGCCCCGTGGCATGCAAATGCCAACCATCGTTTCATCTGCGGCATTGACGTTCAATGCTTCCAAATAATTGGCCAATGTATCGGATTGCTCATTCAGTCCACGATAGGAGAGTTCCAGGCGTTCCCTAGGTTCTAATGCGCCATAATGAAAAATAACTTTCCCTTCGGGAAATTCGTCGGCGCGTTGCTGGAAAAGTTCAGGAACCGCTATAAATTTTTGTGGTGTTTCGCTATCGCTTAAGTTTGATAATGTTCGTTTTATTTTTTTAATATGATTTTTTTCCGGGTGTTTCATCATTTCTTGCCATTAAATTAGGATTAAGGAATAAGAAATTTTGAAAAAATTCTATTCTCTATTGCTAAGTGCTATCATGATCGCTGTAGTTTCAAGTGTCAATTAAATTATTGCTTGTTTGAGATTGGTGATGGTCGGTCAACTTGTCAGAATTATAAATCAGCTCGGAATTGCTTTTGCGAAATTTGCGGAGCATACACAAGATATTATTTGGATTCGTTCGTGTGATTGGAGTGAATATCTTTATGTCAGTCCATCGTATGAAAAAATATGGGGACGTTCACGTGAGAGTCTTTACGAAAATTCAGCGAGTTGGTTAGATGCCATTTTCTTAGAAGATCGTGATCGCTTGCGGCAAAAATTAATGACGTTTCAGGCCACGGTAGCAAAGGATCAATTTTTTGAAGAGGAATATCGTATTCGTGATGGCATGAATCGATTGCATTGGATTAAAGATTTTGGCATTCCTGTGTTTGAATATGGTCGTTGTATTGGATTTGTGGGTATTGCTCAGGATACCACGAAGCATAAATTCTCTACGCGAGCATTGAATGAAGCCAGCTATTTTTTTAAATTTTTTGCTGAGAAAATTGAAAGTGTATTTTGGGTGCGCGACCCTTCAGGAACTCGACAATTATATTTAAGTCCCTCATATGAACGTGTTTGGGGGCGCAGTGTGCAAGAACTTTATAAGAATCCCGCCTCTTGGATTGACACGTTGGTGGAAGAGGATCGTGACATCAATAATATGAATATTCGTCTTGATGACTGTCATGAGGATACAACCAATAAAAAATATGAAAATCGCTATCGAATTCGTCGTCCTGATGGTGAGATTCGTTGCATTAAAGATGTGAATTTTCCTATTACGGATGAGGAAGGTTATTTTATCGGTTTTGCGGGTATTGCGTCTGATATTACCAGTGATGTTGTGCGTGAGCACGAGTTATTGGAAGCAAAAGAAAATGCTGAAAAAGCCAATAAGGCAAAATCCGATTTTCTTGCGATGATGAGTCACGAATTGCGAACTCCGTTGAATGCCATTTTAGGTATGGCGCAAATCTTGATATCTTCTGATCTTACCGAAGAGCAGCGCAGTCATGTCAATGTTATTACGCAATCGGGGCAAAGTTTATTGTCATTACTGAGTGATTTGCTGGATTTTTCAAAATTAGAAGCGGGTGCATTACGGTTTGACCATGAAGTGGTTAATCTCAAGGAGTTGGTTGAGCGCATTGTTGCGAATATGCAGCTTCAGGCGATGAAAAAAAAATTAGATTTGCGTTTAGCGTATGTGCTGCAAGACAGCCCCCACATTGTTTGTGACCCAAAGCGAGTCTCACAAATTTTAGTTAATTTACTTTCTAATGCGATTAAATTTACCGACCATGGTCACGTGCAATTAACGGTCGCTAGTGTGCAAAAAAGTTTAACTCGATTGGTGGCTTGTTTTACGGTTGAAGACACGGGTATTGGCATTGATAAATCGAAATTAAACACGATTTTTGATCGCTTTCAACAAATTGATTCTGTCTACCAGAGAAAGTATGATGGTGTGGGTTTGGGATTAGCGATTGTGAAAGAGCTCGTCGAGAAAATGGGGGGTTCTACTATGGTAACGAGTGAATTGGGTGTGGGTTCACAATTTAGTTGTATATTGCCGTTTACGGTTGCGCAACCAACTTCAATTTCAGATACATTGACCGTTATTACAAATACGCCGGAAGTGGATGCAATCCCCCAGGAAAAATACGATATTTACGTATTAGTGGTTGAAGATAATTTTATTAATCAAAAAATTTCGCGATTGTTATTGGAACAATGCGGTTGCAAAGTCGATATCGCTGATTGTGCTGCAGTAGCGTTAGAAATGATAAAAAATCGTTATGATCTTATTTTTATGGATATTGGTTTGCCGGACATGGATGGTTTTACATTGGTTGAAAAAATTCGTCGCGAGGAAAAACAGATCGAGCAGGTGCCTATTATTGCTATGACTGCTCATGTTTTTGCGCAAGATAAAGAGCGTTGTTATCAGGTGGGAATGAATGAAGTGATTGCGAAACCCATTATTCAAAATAAATTAATGGAAATTTTACAACGCTGGGCGCCGTGTAGCCCGGCGCACAACTCTTAGGCGGCGTTTTTCCCAAGCGCCACCCAACTATAGCTTTTCAGATAAATATTTTGGTGAAAATGATCGTGCCATTAACGTCGTTGCGTATTTTCTTTAATGTAAAATACTGTCACAATGGCTGCCAAAAGATAGATGGGCAGTATGATAAATGCATGATGATAATTACTCACGCTAAAGTGATGCACGCCGTTAACAATTCTACCATCCCAGCCAAGGTCAAGAAATTTTCCGATTAAAGGCTCTGTAAAAGAACCAAAAACGCCATCGCCGGTATTAATTAATGCAATGATCGTTGCGGATACGGCAATAGGATTAATTTCTTTTCCAATGGCAAATCCCAGCATAAAAGCGCCAGTACCAAAACCAAATAAAAATAGCAAACATCCAACGATCCAGGTCGGGAAAATATTTAAATAGATAACCAGTGTTGCTGTAATTAATGCAAGAAAAGCACCGGTGATCATGACTTGGCGGCGCACTTGTAATCGATCGGATAAGAATCCAAGCGCAGGTCCCCCAAGCGCGAGGCCAAAAAACACCATGGAGACGACGGTTGCCGTTTTGGTTTCAGAGAGGTGGTACGCTTGCATGAGAAAAGGATTACCCCATAATCCCCCAAAAACAATAACCGGGGTAAACGCTAATCCGTTGTAAGCAGTGAGCAACCAGTTTTGTTTATTTTGAAAGATTTTTACGATATCGTGCCAAGCCACATAAGATTGTTCTTTTTTAGAACAAAGAAATTGTTCTGTCTTGGGATGATCTCGTACGATAACAAAAAACAAGAGTGCAATACTAATTCCAAACCAAGCACAAATGACGAGACCGTGGCGCCAACCGGTTTGATTCACAAGCCAGGCGAGTGGGGCTTGTCCGAAGGCCGCGCCTAGCATTGCAGCGGTTGCCAGTAAGCCACCAATAAAAGCAAACTGATGGGGCTTAAACCAATTGGCGGTCAGCTTCATATAACTGACGGTAGCAAATGCGGCGCCAAAACCCATGAGTCCTCGGGCGAGGCAAGCAAAAACAATGCTATCCGCAAAGGAGAAAAAATACGTTCCCAATGCGCTGGTTAAAATGGCGGCGCCGCTTAAAAATCGCGGGCTGATTTTGTCGAGTAAAACGCCGACAAAAAGTTGCGTGATAAAATAAGTATAAAAGAAAGTGGCGGCTAAATTTCCGAGGCCAACCCCATCAATTTTGAAGTCACGCATTAATTGGTAGGTCATTATGCTGGGTGAGACTTGCATAATGTATTTATAAAATAAAAACATAGCGCTTAAGAGAACAATGAGCCATGGATAATATCGGTAGGTAGGTCGGGATAAATTTAATTCTGTATCTGTCGTACTTGCTTCTGTTCGCATGATAATGGCTCGCTTTGTATTTTGTTGTAAAGTGGTTACTGTGAATGTTTCATTGTGACCTGCCTTAGTCCAGTTTCGTGGAAAACTAAGACAGGCAAGTAATTCGAATAATGGGACGAGCGAAGATCAGCCCTGAAAAGGGGGCTGTAGAGACAAAGCGATTTTCGAGCGTGATGCTTGTCATTTTTCTTCCAATTTCCTCGAAAAGAAGAGTCTAGCACGGCGATCTAAATATTGTCAATTCAGCAAGGTTTGGCAGCAAGGTTTGGCCAAGGTTTACCCAGCAATTCCGCTCCAAATGAATTTGTTTTCGGGCGCCCACTAGGAAGAGATTATGATTCTCTTCTCAGGGAATCTGCATCGTTATTGGTCAGCGGAAACCTTTGGCTGCTGGTATTTAATATCGAAGTAGCTGCTGCGACAAGGCGCTCCTTTCGCTATCGTTGTGCCTTTAATATCCCCGTCGCCATCCACTGACATAGTAAAGCTACAAATGAGGTTGCCCTTTTCATCGTTAATGGTCGCCGTTCTACTATAGTTGTACTCACTATCCTTGCCCTCAAACCTATGCGAACTTTTGTCTCCTTGAATAGGCTGTGAAGTAGGGCACGAGATACCATCGATGGCTGTATGGTGATCAGTATCTTGCGGACAGCTTATCGTTGATCCCTCTGGAAAATTGTAAAATGTTAGTTTATCGTATGTTGTGGCCATCCCCTGAGAGAATAAGCCCAAAAAAACAGTTGCGCTTGAAATTAGCATCAATTTTTTTATAGACATCGACTAATCCTCCTGTCAATGAAATGATGGGGTAAGCATAGCACAATTCTGAAAATGACGGCCACACGAAGTGCCCTGCCACCAACGGAAAGGTCTTTTGTTTTCAGGGACGCACATCCTGTGCTCGACGCTTACCCTCCCTGGTCGCGACGCCCTTCAAACAAAAGACCTTCTCGTTGGTGGCACACCGGCCATCGCAGTTCGATGTGAAATATCCGAGTTAGGAAGGATTTGAGCGAGGAGTTTTCCTGCAGCGAGTTCGATGTAAATGTTGTCGTTGGGTTTTACCTGTTTTTCATCACGAATAATCACACCCGTATCTGCGTGTGTGGCGATGGCATAACCTCGCTCTAAGGTTTTTAAGGGGCTCACGGTATGCAGTTGTTGCGCGAGATGGGTTAAGCATTGTTGGGAGTGCTCAAATAGCTGTTGACTGCTGATCAGTAAGCGTTGGCATAAGGAAGTGAGCTGTTGCGTAAAGACATCCAGTTGTTGCTTAGGGTGACGCAGACGTTGTTGCAGGGTGTGAAGCTGTATTTTCGTTTGTTGAAATTCTTGTTGAAGCTGTCGCAACAAGCGTTGATAGCATTGGGAAAATTGCAGTAACCATTGATGTAAATCGGGTGTTGTTATTTCTGCGGCAGCAGAGGGTGTGGGTGCGCGTACATCCGCAACAAAATCTGCAATCGTAAAATCAATTTCGTGTCCGATGCCCGTGACGATAGGTAATTCGCTGGCAAAAATA
Source organism: Coxiella sp. RIFCSPHIGHO2_12_FULL_42_15 (assembly GCA_001797285.1). Taxonomy (GTDB): domain Bacteria; phylum Pseudomonadota; class Gammaproteobacteria; order Coxiellales; family Coxiellaceae; genus 2-12-FULL-42-15. The sequence continues at coordinate 81,579 of MGOZ01000041.1, read as the reverse complement.
GCACGCGCGACGATTTCCTCATTAAAGGCCCATAAATCTTCCAGTGAGCCGCCACCGCGCGCGAGCAGTAACACATCGCATTCATGACGGCGATTGGCGGTCGCAATGGTATCCGCAATATTCGGTGCTGCCTGTTGGCCTTGTACCAACGTAGGATAGATGATAATACCAATCGTAGGACAGCGACGATGAATCACTTTAATGATGTCGCGAATAGCGGCACCGGTTGCAGAAGTAATGACGCCAATGGTATTTGGGAAACGAGGAGGAATTTTTTTGTGAACAGGATCAAACAATCCTTCTTGTGCGAGTTTTTGTTTGAGTTGCAAAAAAGTGATTTGCAATAATCCTTCACCGGCGGGATGCATTTGTTGAATCACTAATTGGAAGTCCCCCCGAGCTTCATACAAAGTCACACGGGCTTGTAATAATACTTGCTGGCCGTTCTCAGGAAGAAAATTGAGTCGTTGGGCAGATGTTTTGAATAAAGCACAGCGAATGACGGCGCGTGCGTCTTTTAGTGAAAAATACAGATGTCCTGAATGGGCAAGTACTTTGTTTGATATTTCTCCGATGACCCAGACGGTTTGAAAAGATTCTTCTAATAAAAATTTTGCTTCTGCGTTGAGGTCAGAGACTTGATAAATGGGTTCTTGATCGGTCAGAGATGGCAATGCTGGCATGGATTTTCTCGGTTTGTTTCTGTGCAAGGACTTGCTATTATAACGTCGTTCTTGGTTCTTCACAGTAAATTGATAAGGAGCAATTATGTACCGCATTACGCTAGCCTTCGCGGCAACCCTCGTGTTGGTAGGTTGTGCTTCACAAAGACAGTTAGGTTTTTCGGATCAACAATGGCAGCAAATGTCGCCAAAATTACAACAACGTTTATTAGCGAACTATACTCAAATCAAACGACAAACGCCTTTGCCGGAAAAAGTGTATGCGGGACCGCGTCTGATGGTGTACCTTCTCAAAGGGAAAGCACTCATGCCACCCACCTTCGATCAATCCTATTCCTTTCAAGTCAAGCAATTTGAACTTTCACCGGGGGAATGTCACGTGTTGCCGTTACTCAGCATCGATACGAATCATTCAACGCAATTGCAAGTATGTTATGACGGTGTGACGGTGCAAATGGATCCGAGTCGTTATGAGTTAGACAAAAGTCACGGAACGATTCAGTTTACTTACAATCCTATTTGGAAGCGTGGCTTTACTTACGACGAGATCACAACGACGGGTTATGCGCGTTTATCGCATGCCAGCATCTCCATCAAAGCATTGCCGCCCGCATGAAAATTTTAGCCCTAGAGACCGGAACAGACGCTTGTTCAGCCGCACTGTGGGTGAATGGGGAAATGGTTGAGCTTTTTGAAATCGCGCCGCGTCGGCATAGTGATTTGATTTTGGCAATGGTGGATCAGCTATTGAAAATGCGTGACCTATCCCTGCAAGAGCTAACGGCCATTGGTGTGGGCGTGGGCCCAGGTAGTTTTATGGGGGTTCGTCTTGCGGTAGGGGTAGCGCAAGGTTTAGCTTTTGGAGTGGGAATTCCGGTTGTTCCTATTTCTTCATTACAGGCCTTGGCGCTGCGGGCCTTTCAACAGTTAGGATATCCCCATATTGCTGCTGCGTGGGATGCTCGTATGGATGAGATTTACTGGGGTGCTTATCAAAAAATAGGCAACGAGATGCGACCGGTCAAAGAAGATTGCCTATCTGCGCCGCCCAGTATTGTTTTGCCTGATGGGGGTGAATGGGTGTTGGTGGGGAATGCTTGGCAAGAGTATCAGTTGCAGTTACCGCAACTGTTACAAAGAGAATCTTATCTTATTCATCCCAGTGCAAAAGCCGTTGCCGAATTGGCCGCCCGAGCTTATCGCGAGGGCCGTGCGGAGTCTGCTTTGCAACTTGAGCCTCAGTATATCCGCCAGCGTGTGGCTTTCCGGCCAGGAGGAAACTGAAAATATCCCAAGCTCGGACACGAAATATCCATTTTAATACTATTTTAATGATATTGTGATAATTTAATTTAATGTTAAGCTTTTAGCACAAGAGGGTTTGTACATGAAATATAATGGTTGGCTATCCATCATCGTCGCTGGGACCTTGTTAGCAAGTTCATATAGTTACGCAGATCAAAGCCCACAAATGCAGGGGGTTATTAATCAACTCCAAAGCCAAATCAAAGCAGTACAAAATTCCCTTCCAAAGCAGATGGCAGAACAATCAGCCGCAAATCAGAAGGCGTTAAGTGACCTACAAAAAAATGTTCAGGAACAACTTTCAAAGTTGCAAGCACAAATTCAGCAAGTGCAAAATAGGTTGAGTGCGCAAATGCAGCAGATGCAAAAGCAAATTGTGCAATTGTCTATGATCAAATAAAGAACAATCGTTACCCTTATTTAACATATAGTGTTTCAGATAAATATGTTGGTAAAAATAAACTATTTTAATTGCCTTACCGGCAATGGTGCTCACTGTCGAGCTTCCCTCTCCCGCCTGCGGGAGAGGCTAGGAGAGGGTTGGCTTCTAATGGCACGATCATTTTCACCAAAATATTTATCTGAAAAGCTATAGCTGCGCAATACTCTGTAAATACGCCTCATAATCGTGTAACAATTGTTGCTGTGTGACATCCAACGATTTCATTTTTAATGCAGTAATTTGTTGTTGTGCGTGTTTCGGTGTTAAATGAATTTCGCCCCGGTAATTAATGGGGGGTGCGTCGCTTGCGACGATTTGCTGTAAAAAATGATGATAAAAACGAAAATTTTCTTGTGATAAAGCCTCTGGATAATGTCGCGCTAAAAGTCGCATGGCGAGTTCACGCCGAATAGGATCTGCAAAACGTTCTGCTGTTTTTTCTTTTTGAGGTATCGGTGCTTGATGAAATTGTTGATAAAGCTTTTCTTCAAACGGTGGAGGGAAGCCCGTGTCATAGAGCAGTGCCTCGCAATCGGTATTTTTAACGACAGGATATTTGTAATTTTGGTGATAGTGAACCATCTGCTTGACGAGTTCAGGATTTTGTTGCAACCAGAGACGATTTTTATCTGTTTGGATGCGTCGTTCTGGGGATAAATTTTTTAAAAAACGTTCCTTCGGGGGCAAAATAAACGGAGATTCTCCCGATCGTTTTCGTATAACAAACGTCGTTTCCGCGATGGAAGGGTTTTCTGTTTTCATCAGATTTTCATCATCGAGCCGTAGCCATAATGTTTGGTTGCGATAATGATGATGCTGACCTAAGCTCATGACAGGCGCTTGAAATTGAGCGGCAGTACCGAGCTTTCCTGAAATCAATAAACCTTCTTGAAATTGGTGTTCGGCGATAGGAAGACTGAAAGGCAATTGGGTGAGACGCTCATGATCCGTATTTTTTTGAAAGTAACCCCGCAAAAATTCCCACATTTTTGCGTGTTGCGCAAGCTTTTGGGCAAGCGCAACTGTGATTTCAACGTCAACCATCGCATGATGTGCTTGACCCTTAACAAATTGGTTTAATGCGTTAATTTGTTCGAGCTTAAAGCTGATTTTATTATCCAATATGGGCCAGGGTAAGACATCGCGATGAAAAAGATAAAACATCACAACCATGGGATAAATATCCATGCGGCTGCAATGATGATTAAATTGATGCGTATAAGGGGGCAATAAATTTCGATAAAAGCTAAAACGTAAAAATTCGTCGTCAAATCCCAGCGTGTTATAGCCGACGCTAATGGTTTCTGGTGTATTAAGCAAACGGTGAATTTGGCGTATGCCTTCGACTTCCGATAAGCCTTCTTGCATGTCAGCAATACCCATGCGATGAATCATCATCGCCTCGGGTGCAGGAATGACATCGCGATTTAATTTAATGCGAATTTCATGACGCTCAATTTCTTTAAGGGTTAAATCGGTACGAATGGCGGCGAATTGGATGACTTGATCGAAGCATTTGTTTAGCCCGGTCGTTTCAATATCATAGAAAAGATAAGTTGCTGTCATGCGGTTGCCTATTGATAAAGTAAGGTTATTGATTGAAGGTAAGTCACATCAGAAATCGCGTTGCTAAAATCCGTCCATAGTTTTGACGGCTTGTTATTTTCAAGCAATTGTAGTGGAAAGTAAACTTCAACAATGAGTTTACCCGCTAAATAATGCAATTGAATTTTTTTGATGACTTTAAATTCAGGCAAATGATTCCAGCGATGTTGTAATAAAGTGTGTATGGTTTTTCGGTCGGGGAGATCTTTAGTCAGCATAAACTGCGCGTCATTCTCAGGGTCAATGTGCACGGTAACATCGTTAATGCGTTTAAATTTTTTCATGAGACGAATATTTACTTGTTCACTAATATAGTGTGCTTCTGACACACTGATCGTTGGATTTACCTCGATATGCACATCAACAAAAACATGATCACCGTGATAGCGAGTGCGTAATTGGTGAATGGCATCTACTCCGGCAACGTGCAAAATAAATTGGGTAATTGCATTATTGAAATTTTCATCCACAGCCGTATCAATGAGTTCTTTAGCGCCATTCCAAATCATTTTTATTGCCATCACGAGAATGAGAATGGCAATGATTAAAGCGCCAATGGCATCTAAGTAAGGGGCACCGAGTGTGACACCAATCACGCTGATGAGTACCACCATGGAAACGAGCGCATCACTGCGATTGTGCCACGCATTGGATTTCAATAGGTCAGAATGAATTTTATTTCCTTCATAAAGCGTGTAATGATAAAGAAATTCATTGGCGAGGATCGATATTCCCGCCACAATAAGAACAAAATAAGAAGGTTTTTCTGCGTGGGCACCGGTAAAAATACGCGATAACGTTTCATAGGCAATTCCGATAGCGATACTTGCTAAGATTAAAGCAATAATAATGGTTGCAATCGTTTCTACGCGCCGATGGCCGTAAGGGTGCTCTTTATCCGGTTGTTGTGTCCCCATTTTTGCGGCAAACAGGACGAGCACATCGGTTATTAAATCAGACAATGAATGAATACCATCGGCCACCAGAGCAGCGGAATTTCCGATAAAACCGAGGATGATCTTCAAAAGCGCGAGCAGTGAATTAACGGACGAATTAACGATAGTGGCGCGTCGAGCAACCCGGTAACGATCATGCGGTGACATTTAATTGAGTATCCCGTCATTCATTCTAAGGCACGTATACGAAATCACTTTTACAACTTTTGGTGGGTCATTTGCAAGTAAATCCAATGTTTGCTATATAGTACATATATGGTACTATATCGCTGCTTCACGAGCAGCACTTCCAAGTAACGAGAATCTTATGATAAAAATCAGTAGATTAGCAGATTATGGTACGTTGATACTCTCCCGGCTTGCCAATAAGTCTGATCAACGGCTGAGTGCCCATCAGATTTCAGAGGACACCCAGCTGCCGATTCCAACGGTCAGTAAGTTGTTAAAGCTGTTGAATGAGGCTAACATCGTGTCCTCGACACGGGGTGCGAATGGCGGTTATCAGCTCAATCGACCACCGGATAAAATCAGCGTTGCTGAGATTATTTATGCAATTGATGGCCCATTGGCGATGACGGAATGCAGTAAAAGCATCGAGAATTGTACCCGTCATGAGTTTTGTGGTTTACGGCATAACTGGCAATACATCAATTCCATGATTCTCCTGTTGTTACAGCAATTAAGTTTAGCGGATATGAATCAACCCCTAAAAAAAGTAATTTCCTTGCAGGTGTTAGCCAATGAGTCGTAAAAATTATCTAGAAAAAGTGGTTGGCCAAAGCTACGGGTTTGGTTTTGTTACCGATATTGAAGCCGATACCCTCCCACCAGGGCTTAATGAGGATATTATTCGCTTCATTTCTGCTAAAAAAAATGAACCGGATTTTATGTTGCAATGGCGCTTGCGTGCTTATCGACATTGGTTAACGATGCCACATCCTCATTGGGCGCATGTGCGGTTTCCGCCTGTCGATTTTCAGGCGATTAGTTATTATTCTGCACCTAAAAATAAGAAAAATGCTCCTAAAAGTTTAGCGGAAGTCGACCCCAAATTATTAGAAACGTATGACAGACTGGGTATTCCATTGCATGAACGTGAACGTTTAGCGGGTGTTGCTGTGGATGCCGTGTTTGATAGCGTTTCGGTGGCGACCACCTTTAAAGAAAAATTGGCGGAAGCGGGTGTTATCTTTTGTTCTTTCTCGGAAGCGGTGCAAAAGCACCCCGAATGGGTTGAAAAATATTTGGGAAGTGTGGTTCCTTATCGTGATAATTTTTACGCGACGTTGAATTCAGCGGTGTTTAGTGATGGTTCATTTGTTTATATACCGAAAGGGGTGCGTTGCCCATTAGAATTATCCACCTATTTTCGCATTAATGCTGCTAATACGGGGCAGTTTGAGCGGACCCTGATTATTGCCGATGAAGACAGTTATGTGAGTTATTTGGAAGGGTGTACCGCGCCCATGCGCGATGAAAATCAATTACACGCCGCCGTCGTTGAACTCATTGCATTGGATAATGCACAAATTAAATATGCCACCGTACAAAATTGGTATCCGGGCGATGAACAGGGTCGAGGTGGGATTTACAATTTTGTTACCAAACGAGGGGCTTGTCGTGGAGTGAATTCAAAAATCTCTTGGACGCAAGTGGAAACGGGTTCAGCGATTACATGGAAATATCCCAGCGTCATTTTGCAAGGTGACAATTCCGTGGGTGAATTTTATTCGGTTGCGTTAACCAATCACTATCAGCAAGCGGATACAGGAACGAAAATGATTCACATCGGTAAAAATACCCGTAGCACGATTATTTCAAAAGGGATTTCGGCAGGGCATGGCCAAAATAGTTATCGTGGATTAGTGAAAGTCACGCCAGGTGCTGTAAATGCACGTAACTACAGTCAATGCGATTCACTTTTAATTGGTGATCAATGCGGTGCGCATACTTTCCCTTATATTGAAGCGAAAAATAATACGGCTCAATTAGAACATGAAGCAACGACTTCAAAGATTGGTGAGGACCAATTGTTTTATTGTCGACAACGCGGAATTTCTGAGGAAGATGCGGTATCGATGATTGTTAATGGTTTTTGTAAGCAGGTTTTTAAAAAATTACCGATGGAATTTGCCGTTGAAGCGCAGAAATTATTGGAAGTCAGTCTCGAAGGTGCTGTTGGATAGCGTGTGACCTCGGATTCATGTATCTGCCGCGAAACGGGTGAGGCGAGGTTATGTAAAAAATGAGGAATGAAATCAATGTTAACCGTTAAAAATTTACGTGCCAGCATTAACGACCATGAGATTTTATCGGGTATTCATTTGACGGTAAAAGCAGGCGAGGTGCATGCGATTATGGGGCCGAATGGTTCTGGAAAAAGTACGTTTGCCAGTGTGTTAGCGGGTCGTGAAGAATTTAAGGTGACTGATGGCGCTGTCACTTTTTTAGGAAAAGATTTATTGGTGTTAACGCCCGAAGAGCGCGCCCAGTTAGGAATTTTTTTAGCGTTTCAATATCCCGTGGAAATTCCGGGTGTGAACAACTTATATTTCTTAAAAACAGCTTTAAATAGCGTGCGCCGCAATCGTGGTTTAGAAGAATTCGATGCGGTGGATTTCATGACATTAATCAAAAAGAAAATCACGGAAGTGGGTATGGATGAAAAATTTTTGCAACGTTCTGTCAATGAAGGTTTTTCAGGAGGAGAGAAAAAACGCAATGAAATTTTGCAAATGCTTTTGCTTGAACCTACACTGGCCATTTTGGATGAGACAGATTCCGGTTTAGATATTGATGCATTGCAAATTGTTGCACAAGGCGTGAATCGTTTGCGAAGCCGTGATCGCGCTATTATTTTAGTCACGCATTATCAGCGTTTGTTGCGTTATATTGAACCGGATTTTGTGCATGTATTGGCGCAAGGACGGATTATTAAATCTGGCGATAAAACACTGGCTGATACACTAGAAGAGAAAGGGTATGGATGGTTAACCGATGTTGAAACGAGGGCCGAATGAAAGTCGCCGTCACCCATGAAGCATGGCAGGAACCCGCGTTGCTGCAGCAGCAACGACACAGCCCTGCGCAGGCCATTCCTACTTTGCGGCAATGGCAGCAAAGTGCCTTAATGGATTTTTTGCGACATTCATTTCCCAATCGATCGGATGAAGACTGGAAATATACGCGCGTGGCGCAAATTGCGGATCACGATTTTGCAATGCCTATGGAGTCAACGTCTAGCGTAACGCCTGATCTTCATTTTATTCCTGACGCATACCGCGTGGTTTTTGTGGATGGGAAGTTTCAAACACAATGGTCACATCTTCCGGATTTCGTTGTTGTTGCTGAAACGCTTCACCAATTGAAAGAAATTGAGTGGCATGAGTATTTGTCTTTCGATACGCGTTATGCAACGCCTTTTTCTGCATTAAATGCGGCATTATTAACCGATGGATTTTTTTTGTTGGTTCCAGCAAATGGTGTGCTCACTAAACCTATTCACTTTATTTATTATCAATCGGCGGGTGAAACACCGTTGATGCACCATGCGCGTCATTTTATTATTGCAAAAGAAAACAGCGAATTTACGATTGTGGAAGAATATGTTGGAGTGGGGCATTATTTTAATAATATTGTGATGCAAATTTTTGTGGAAAAGGGCGCAACGCTCACGCATTACAAAATTCAACATGAAAGTCGTTCGGCGCAGCATATTTCTAACACGCTGATGATGCTTGGTCGTGACAGTTCGGTATTTTCTTATGTGGTATCGCTCGGAGGAAGTCTTAGCCGTGATAACTTAAGTGTTAATTTTCAAGATGAAAATGCGAGTTGTCATTTATATGGTTTGTATTTCCCCTGTGGCCAACAGTTAATGGATCACCATACTCGAATTGATCACCGCGTGCCAAACTGTTTCAGTCAACAGCAGTATAAGGGCATTATTGCGGATAAAGGTCATGCTGTTTTTAATGGTAAAATCTATGTTCACCCCGGTGCGCAAAAAACATCAGCCTATCAAAATAATAAAAATTTGCTACTTGATTCTACGGCCGAAGTGAATACTAAACCCGAATTAGAAATTTATGCGGATGATGTAAAATGTACGCATGGGGCTACTGTCGGTCAGATCGATGAAAATGCATTATTTTATCTGCGTAGCCGCGGTATTGATGAAGTGTTCGCGCGACGTTTATTGATGCGCGGTTTTGCTGAGGAAATCTTGCTGAATATCACGCAACAAACGATGATTCGGTATTTGCGACAAAAAATTACGCAACAACTGGAAGTGTTATCATGAGTGAGCTCGTTGACCCAACGGTTTCTGAAAATATCGCTAAAAAGGTTAGGCGTGAATTTCCGATATTACAACAAAATTGTCGCGGAAAACCGCTCGTTTATTTAGACACGGCGGCTACTGCACAAAAACCATTTTCGGTGATCCATGCTATGGAAGCCTATTATGCGCACGATAACGCGAACGTGCACCGCGGTGTTTATGAATTAAGTGAACGTGCTACAGCGGCTTTTGAAGGTGTTCGTGATCAAGTGCAACATTTTATAAATGCTCGTGAACGACAGGAAATTATTTTTACGCGTGGCACCACGGAAGCCATTAATTTGGTGGCAACCAGCTATGGTGCTTTGAATGTCAGAGCGGGCGATGAAATTGTTATTTCAGCGATGGAGCACCACTCTAATATTGTTCCTTGGCAAATGTTGTGTGAACAGACTGGCGCTTTTTTGAAAATTATTCCGTTATTGGAAAATGGCGAATTGAATTTGAATGCCTATGCCGATTTATTAACGGCTCGGACAAAACTGGTCGCTGTTATTCATCTTTCTAATGTGTTGGGTACGATAAATCCTATTGCGAATATGGTGGCATTGGCTCATCAAAAAAATATTCCTGTATTAGTGGATGGTGCGCAAGCTGTGCCGCGGATGACCGTGGATGTGCAAGCACTGGATTGTGATTTTTATGCATTTTCATCGCATAAAATGTATGGACCCACCGGAGTGGGTGTGCTTTATGCAAAACGTCGCTGGTTAGATGCCATGCCACCTTATCAAGGCGGTGGCGACATGATCAGCAAAGTCACTTTTGCAAAAACAGAATATAATGTTTTACCTTATAAATTTGAGGCGGGTACGCCAAATATAGCGGGGGTTATTGGGTTAGGGGCTGCGATTCAATTTATGAATGCATTGAGCTTAAAGGCGATTGATGCACATGAGCGTGAATTAACGCGTTATGCCATCCAGCAACTGCAAAAAATCCCCGAGCTTAACATTTATGGTCTGTCCACGTCGAAAATGGGGGTGGTTTCATTTACGCTGGACTCTATTCATCCACATGATGTTGGGACCATTTTAGATAACGAGGGCATTGCCGTACGAGCTGGGCATCATTGTGCGATGCCGTTAATGGAGCACTATCAGGTTGCTGCCATGGTGCGCGTTTCTTTCGGGGTTTATAATGATTTTTCTGATATTGATGCGTTGGTGGCTGGTTTATATAAAGTGAAAGAAATTTTTGGGGACTGATATGTCGGATATGCATGAACTCTACCAACAATTGATTATTGATCATGGGCGTAAACCCCGTAATTTCGGCGAACTGACTTCTGCTAATCATATTAAAGAAGGTTACAATCCTTTGTGTGGAGATAAATTAACGGTCTATATCAGTGAAAAAAAAGGTGTTATTGAAGAAATCAAGTTTGTGGGTTCAGGTTGCGCGATTTCGATGGCCTCTGCTTCAATGATGACACAAGCGCTAAAAGGAAAAACGTTGATTGAAGTGCAGCATTATTTTGAGGATTTTCACGAGGTTGTCACGACGGGTTCTCATGAAGCTTGTGATCGGTTAGGGAAATTAGCGGTGTTGCAAGGAGTTTCAGCATATCCTGCGCGGGTGAAATGCGCCACGTTGTGTTGGCACACGTTGGTTGCTGCGTTGCGCGATAGCCATGAGGTGATTTCTACGGAGTCAGTCGAATGAGCACGAAAAAAAATATTTCCATTTCATTAACCCCGGCGGCGATTCAACACATTAAGGATATGATAACGCGACGTGGTCGTGGTATGGGTTTTCGATTAAGTATGAAAAAATACGGTTGCAATGGTTTTGGTTATGTGCCCGATGTGATTGATGAAATTAATCCGAGTGATATTGAAATTAAAACCATTACAGAAATGCGCGTTTTTGTCGATGCAAAATTTGCGGATGCGTTAAATGGAACGATCATTGATTATGTCAAAAAAGGACTGGGGCAAAATCAATTATTGTTTAATAATCCGAATGCCGAAGGGGAATGCGGTTGTGGTGAGTCCGTTAATTTAAAAGACCCTGGATAGGAAATATGGTGACAGAGAAAGAAATTATTGTTGTTCGTCGAGATGTTTTTGCGATGCTCGTGCCTTCGGGTGCGCGAGTGATGCTGCATGAAGGAACGGAGGTGACGATAACACAAGCACTGGGGAATTCATTTACCGTCAGTGTCTATGGCAACTTAGCGCGTATTGATGCAAAAGACGCAGATGCATTAGGAAAAGCAGTGCATAATCCTTTGGAGGATTTGCCGGAAGGAGCAACGATTGAAGATAAAGTGTGGGCGCAACTGCACACGGTTTTTGATCCTGAAATTCCCGTCAATATCGTCGATTTAGGATTAGTGTATCACTGCCACATTGAGCCGGTTGAAGATGGTCGTTACAACGTTCACATTGATATGACGCTGACAGCGCCAGGTTGCGGGATGGGTCCCACCATTGTTGAAGACGTTCGGCAAAAAATAACCTCTATTTCAGAAGTAGTCGAAACGCAAGTTGAATTAGTATTTGATCCACCCTGGGATCAGAGTATGATGTCGGATGTTGCTAAGCTTGAATTGGGTATGTTATAGTTTTTCCCTTTAAAAAAATAAACTGATTTTTGGGGAAAAAATGCGTGATAAAATTTTTTTTAAAGGGATGGCACTTGTCAGTGTGCTGTTTGGATTCATCCCTAGTTGTTTTGCAGAAGATCCTGATGCTTTTGATAAAGGGAATTTTGCACGGCACTATTACTTGTCTTTATGGGGTGGTTCTAGTTGGTCTTACTCAGGTGAAACGGATTTTGTTAATTTGGGTGGCTTAACAACGAATCGTTATGTAGGCAATACAACCAGCGCGGTATCGCTGTTGGCAGGAGTCGACCTAGGGGTTGCTTGGGAATCTATTGCGAAGCCTTATTTTTTTGCCGTGGGTTTGGAAACCAGCTACAACCAACAGAACAGCCCAGCGGGAACGGTTAACCCCCTCTATTTGATTAATCCGGGTTTTGATACGCTCAATTATACTTATGCGGTGAGCAGCGTTCCTCTCTTGGCTATCGCACAAATTGGTTTGGCTCATCGTTTTTTTAATCCCTATGTGATCGCTGGTATTGGGATGGCATGGAATATGGCGGATAACTATAATGAGGTTCCTACGGATCCCCTTTTATCAGCAGCACCGATGCGATCCATGTTTCAGCCAAAAACAACGTATGATTTTGCTTATACGGCAGGCTTAGGTTTTTTAGTTAACGTAATGACATCGCTTCAGTTAGCGTTGGAGTATCGATTTACGGATTATGGCGATGCTTATTTAAATCCAACTTCTCAACAATCCACGGGCGATACCCTTTCATTGGGTCCTGTAAGATCAAATGCTCTGCTGTTTCGTTTAACAGGGTGGTTGAATTAATTAGGAGAGTAAACATGAAAAAAATTATTTTTTTTTCAAACACAATGGTGGGTGCTTTATTGGCGGGGTTATTTGTTACCGCCGAGGCTTCGCCTATTTTTAATATAACAACGGCGACGCCGGCGGTGACGGTCGCTCAAGGGAATTCAATTTCCGTTGCTTATACAGTTCAAAATACATCGGGTCGAACGATGACGGGTGTCAGATTTCTTGCACCGCCATTAACCCAAGTTTCGCCAGGAAGCACGTGCACCACAACGTTGGCCAGTGGCGCTTCTTGTAGCCTGGGGCTTGCACTCACAGCGCCGTCACAAACCGGTTCTTTGCTACTGCCGCTCACGGTCTGTGTTTCCAATGGAACCGCCTGCAGCGTCCCTGCGGAAAATAACCGCATTCGCCTAACGGTCGTTACCTCTGCTCCTTCTGCTCCTTTTGCTTTTGTTACTAATCGGGTGGATAACACAGTTACTCGATGTCAAGTCAATACCTCGACAGGGGCTTTTAGTAACTGTAGCAATACCGAAGGGGTTGGCTTTATTGAACCCTGGGGTATTGAATTAAATCCAGTGGGTGATCGAGCCTTTATCGCAATGGGTGGTCCTAATACAGTTTTTCAGTGTGATGTGAATGTCAGTACGGGTGCATTTAGTAACTGTAGTAATACCGGAGGAGTTGGTTTTAATAATCCCACTGCTATTGAATTGAATGCAGCGGGAGATCGAGCTTTTATCACAAATTTTGGTTCTGATACGGTTTTTCGGTGTGATGTGAATGTCAGTACGGGTGCGTTTAGTAACTGTAGTGATACTGGAGGGGGTGGTTTTAATGACCCCAACGATATTGCCTTGAATGCAACGGGTGACCGAGCCTTTGTCGTAAATAATATTTCTAGTTCAGTTTCTCGCTGTGATGTGAATGTGAGTACGGGTGCGTTTAGTAACTGTAGTGATACTGGAGGGGTGGGTTTTAATTTCCCCACTGCTATTGCATTGAATGCAGCGGGTGACCGTGCCTTTGTCGTAAATTTTGGTTCTGATACGGTTTTTCGGTGTGATGTGAATGTGAGTACGGGTGCGTTTAGTAACTGTAGTGATACCGGAGGGGTGGGTTTTTTTATCCCCACTACTATTGCATTGAATGCAGCGGGAGATCGAGCCTTTATCGTAAATTTTGCTTCTAATTCAGTTTTTCGATGTGATGTGAATGTGAGTACGGGTGCATTTAGTGACTGTAGTGATACCGGAGGGACGGAGTTTAACGGACCGTATGGTATTGCGTTAAACCCAGCTGCAAAAGGGAGCTAGCGAAAATACCCGAGCCGCGACTGCGGGGCTTATCCGCGGCTCCTTGGGGCAGTCACGATGTAATGGCTCACGTCCCCGGGTCCCGTCGTTCCGGACAAGTGCCGTCTCCCTAACTGATAAAGGGTGATGTATGATCACGGCGTGCGATCCGGAATCCAGATGAGCGATTTTGAAAAAGAGGCATAAATCTCTTTATGCCGTCGCTAACAGCGAGGATAGTACCGCTTCTTTTCCCGAAAATTGTTCTTCTCCCTC
>MGOZ01000041.1:17268-67281 GCA_001797285.1 Coxiella sp. RIFCSPHIGHO2_12_FULL_42_15 | reverse complement strand
ACCTGTTTTTTATTTAATATGTTAGGTTTGCTATCCAAAATTAGGTTGATGTAGCACATCTTCACCTCTCCCAAGGGGAGAGGTAGACGTGCGAAGCACGGCGGGTGAGGGGGATCTTGAATAAGCTGACCCAATTTAAAAAAAAGATGATAAACGCTCTTATATTCTCGAGCATAATGGATATCGCATTACTCGTTTTTGGAATCATGAGGTATTGAATAATAGCCAAGATGTTTTTTCTGTTATTTATCAAGCAGTAACTGGATGACCAGTTCCCCCTCACCCGCCGGAATACCGGCGACCTCTCCCCTTGGGAGAGGTGAAGATGCGCTGCATTAAACAAGGAGACGGCGTTTGTCCGGACGGGCCCAGGGACGCGAGCTATTACGTCACGGCTTGTGAAGTCATACTCAAATTAGATCTGCCTGGAGGCTTTATTTTCCCCTGTATCCATAGCGACAAACGCTTGGATCGGGATCGTTAAAAACATACGTAGAAATGTTCTGCACTTTCTTTCCACTTGCATCAACATAGGTTGCGGTTAACTTCAGAGAACCCGTTGAATCCAGACTACCGCTCAAATTTAGAGGAGTCGTTGATTGGCTGGATGTCCCGGTAGCCTGGTATATTCCGTTAGTGCAAGATTGCTTCTTGAGGGAGAAGTATTCACCAGAAGATTGAGATCCCCACCAGGGAATTGTGTTTGTGGAGCAGAGGGCGTATTGGCCAGCCTGAGATACCCAGTAATTATTCATTATTGTGTTTTCACATGGATCTAGTTGCGCATAGGCAGCATAACTGGTTGAAAAAAAAATGGCTAGAAGAAGGGCGGCTTTCGTCAAGCGGATTACATTCGATTTTTTCATAACAATAACCTCTTTTACATCTTTCACACGTTGAATATGAGCGCAATTGTAGCAGCTATTGAAATTCTTTAAAAGAGCGGTAACATACCGGGTTGGCTGCATTTTTTCTACCGCCCTTAATTAATTGTAGTTGAAGATAAGCGTGATGAGCGATAATAAACGTTGGTTAAATGAGCATTTTCGAGATATTTACGTCAAAAAGGCCAAGCAAGAAGGTTATCCATCGCGCGCCGCGTACAAGTTATTGGAGATGCATAACAAGGACCACTTGCTGAAACCCGGCATGGTGGTGATTGATTTGGGAGCAGCCCCAGGAGGATGGTCAAAAATCGCGCGAGAGATTGTCGGTGAGCGAGGGCTAGTCGTTGCAGTTGACGTGCTACCGGTTATTGCCGCTCCTGGGGTTGAGGTGATTCAGGGTGATTTCAATGAGGCAACCGTGCAAGCTGAAGTTTTTCAACGCATTCAGACTCGTACAAAAAAAGACACTGTTGACCTTGTAATTTCAGATATGGCTCCCAATATAACTGGTCAGAAGAGTATTGATCAGCCGCGTTCTTTGCATTTAGTTGAGTTGGCTTGGCAATGCGCTCAAGAAATCCTTCGGCCTGGTGGAACCTTTGTCGTAAAGATCTTTCAAGGCGAAGGAGTTGATTTATTGCTAAAAGAGTGGCGCTGGCGATTTC
This sequence comes from Coxiella sp. RIFCSPHIGHO2_12_FULL_42_15, assembly GCA_001797285.1. Lineage (GTDB taxonomy): Bacteria > Pseudomonadota > Gammaproteobacteria > Coxiellales > Coxiellaceae > 2-12-FULL-42-15. The sequence goes on along the minus strand of MGOZ01000041.1, from coordinate 65,729 downwards.
AGAGTGTCAAAATTCGCAAACCGCAATCTTCTCGTGCAAGATCGAGTGAAATGTACGTTGTTGCTCAAGGGTTACGTTAACGGTGTGCAATAGACCTCAATTCCCCAAGTTCATTATCTGTCAACACTTATTGTTTTAGAAAACAAAAGATTGAAACAGTGGGGGATTATCCAGGGGGAGCTTTGCGCGCTCCCCCTTGATCGCGAGGATGCAGGTCCCCTGCAGCCCGCGTCAATAAAAAGGAAGGAATTCCCCATCGAAAGATGGGGAATTCCTGGGAAATGGGTGTCGAGCGCTTATTTCTGGGCTATAATGGAGATTCAATAGGTTAATCTTGGCTCAATGATGCTAGGGCTGTCTGCAGCAACCGGCCAATTTATTTCTCGAGGGTATAAAATTGAACAGTAGCATGTTAAAAAACCTTTTACTTTGGGTTGTCATAGCCGTTGTGCTTATCGTTGTGTTTAGTAATTTCGGCACTCACCAACCGACGCCTAAAGATTACACGTATACGCAATTCGTGGACGCTGTCAATGACGGAAAAATAAGCGCTGTGACGATCCAAGACCGGACGGTGAATGGCGTCACAAAAGACGATCAAAACTTCACCACTTACTTGCCCATGCCGAACGAAGCCATCCTGCAAACCTTGCTGGCCAAAGGGGTCAGTGTCCAAGGGGTGGCACCAAAGCAACGCAGTATCCTGTTACAAATTTTAATTAGTTGGGCACCATTTTTGTTATTGATTGCGATTTGGATCTTTTTCATGCGTCAAATGCAAGGAGGAGGTAGTCGTGGCGGTCCTATGTCTTTTGGGCGATCCAAAGCGCGACTCCTGACCCAAGATCAAGTCAAAGTCACTTTTGCGGATGTTGCGGGTGTTGAAGAAGCGAAAGAAGAAGTGCAGGAGCTCGTTGAGTTTCTGCGTGATCCCGCCAAGTTCCAAAAATTAGGGGGTAAAATCCCCTGTGGAGTATTGCTGGTGGGTTCTCCGGGTACCGGTAAGACCTTATTGGCAAAAGCCGTTGCGGGTGAAGCGAAAGTCCCTTTTTTTACCATCTCAGGTTCCGACTTTGTGGAAATGTTTGTGGGTGTAGGTGCATCGCGGGTTCGTGACATGTTTGATCAAGCGAAGAAGCACGCACCTTGTATTATTTTCATCGATGAAATTGATGCTGTTGGTCGCCATCGAGGAGCTGGCTTAGGGGGAGGGCACGATGAACGTGAGCAAACCCTCAATCAATTGCTGGTGGAAATGGATGGTTTTGAAGGTAAAGAAGGGGTGATTGTGATGGCGGCGACTAACCGTCCCGATGTATTGGACCCCGCATTATTGCGGCCTGGACGCTTTGATCGTCAAGTGGTCGTGCCGTTGCCGGATATTAAAGGCCGAGAGATGATTCTTGAAGTGCATATGCGCAAAGTGCCTTTGGCGGATGATATTCGTCCTGCGATGTTGGCGCGGGGTACGCCGGGCTTTTCAGGCGCTGATTTAGCCAATTTGGTGAATGAAGCCGCTTTATTTGCGGCACGGGCCAACAAGAAAAAAGTCAGCATGATCGAATTTGAAAAAGCCAAAGATAAAATTATGATGGGCGCTGAGCGCAAATCCATGGTCATGAGTGAAAGCGAGAAAAGGCTGACCGCCTATCATGAAGCTGGGCATGCCATTGTTGGCTTGAATATGCCAGATCATGATCCCGTTTATAAAGTGACTATTATTCCACGGGGTCGAGCACTGGGTGTCACGATGTTCTTACCCGAAGAAGATCGTTACAGTTATAGCAAACGACGCCTGTTAAGTCGTTTAGCCGGATTGTACGGGGGACGTATTGCGGAGGAATTAATTTTTGGTGCCGATGCGGTAACCACCGGGGCTTCAAATGACATTGAAAAAGCCACAGAAATTGCGCGAAACATGGTAACGAAATGGGGTTTATCTGATAAGTTAGGTCCATTGACTTACGGTGAAGATGAAGGCGAAGTTTTCCTCGGGCGTTCTGTGACGCAGCATAAAGATATTTCGGATTCGACTTCCCGTGCGATTGATGAGGAAGTGCGTTACATCGTCGATAGTTCTTATTCCGCAGCAAAAAAAGTATTGCAAACTCATATGGATGCATTGCATTTGATGGCAGCCGCATTAATGAAATACGAAACCATTGATGATCGGCAACTGGCTGAAATTATGCAGGGTAAAGCGCCAACGCCCCCTGAAGATTGGATCGATGATGGCGATGAGCTCACGCTCCCTCTGGGTGATAAAGAATCAAAAACGTTGCCGAGTGAATCTCATCAAGCTCGGCATCCGCAACTTGACGATCCACAAGCAAGCTAGACCCTGTTTGCACTCTTTTTGACTGAGAGATCTTTTCATGCCGTTTCAATTGCATTTGAAAACAGGAGCGCTGCTTGAATTTCCGCATACCGCCGTCATGGGGATTATTAATGTTTCGCCCAATTCGTTTTTCAATCCACACCACTCGATCGAGGCGGCATTAAAAACGGCAGAACACATGGTGGCGGCAGGTGTTGACATCCTGGATATTGGTGGTGAAGCGACAAATCCTAATATTAATATCGCGGTAGATGCACCTTCTCTACAGGAAGAATTAGATCGTGTTTTACCGGTATTGACGGCGATTCGGCGTCGATTTGAGGTGCTTATTTCAGTGGATACGAGCCAACCGATGTTAATGTGTGAAGCGGCAAAACTCGGTGCTGATATGATTAACGATCAGCGCGCCTTGTCTGCACCAGGCGCTTTGGCGGTGGTTGCGGAATATAAATTGCCGGTGTGTTTGATGCATTTTTTTAAAAATACACGAATTCCTGGATCTTCCACTCGAGCAGAATTATTACATCACATTCAGTGTGAATTACGAGAACGTGTCGTTGCATGCGAAGCCGCTGGCATTAAGAAGGAACGCATTATTCTCGATCCAGGTTTTGGTGGAGGAAATTATGGAAAAAATGCGACGGAAAATTTTTACTTATTGAAAGAATTGTCGCAATTTATCGATATGGGTTTTCCGGTGTTGGTGGGTTTATCGCATAAGTCCATGTTAGGTGAGGCGGTGGGTGGCGCAGAACCCTCACAACGATTATACGCGACGATTGCAGCCGATACGCTCGCCGCTTTTGCAGGTGTGCATATTTTACGGGGCCATGATGTGCGCGCCATGAAAGAAGCGATTGCGGTTGTGCAGCGTGTGCAACTCAGCAGATGTTAAAGGAGTTCGAGAAGTGACACAAAAAAAATATTTTGGTACGGATGGTATTCGCGGTGAAGTAGGGAAAACCGTTATTAATGCGGAATTTATGTTAAAACTGGGTTGGGCAGCGGGTAAGGTTTTTTCAAAAGAAGGTATTGCGACGGTATTAATTGGCAAAGATACGCGTGTTTCTGGCTACATGCTGGAGTCAGCATTGCAAGCGGGTTTTGCGGCAGCGGGCGTCGATATTTTCTTGCTGGGTCCTATGCCAACCCCCGCCATTGCCTATTTAACGCAATCGATTCGTGCTCATGCAGGTGTGGTGATCAGCGCATCCCATAATCCCTATCACGATAATGGGATTAAATTTTTTGATTGCAAAGGCTATAAATTAGCGGATGAATTAGAATTTGAAATTGAATCACTCATTGATTCACCGATGAAAACAGTGGCGTCTGAATATATCGGCAAAGCCACTCGCATGGTGGATGCGGCAGGGCGTTATATCGAATTTTGTAAAAGTACTTTTCCTTCGCATTTAAGTTTGCGAAATTTGAGTATTGTGGTGGATTGTGCTAACGGTGCTGCTTATTCCGTTGCGCCGAAAATTTTTCACGAATTAGGCGCTAAAGTCACTGCTGTTTCGGATAAACCCGATGGATTTAATATTAATAAAAGCTGTGGCGCTACAGATACTTTATTGCTGCAAAAAACGGTGACGCGAATGGCGGCGAATATTGGCATTGCGTTAGATGGCGATGGTGATCGTGTCATCATGGTGGATGAATGCGGTGAGGTGGTGAATGGTGATCAGCTGCTGTGTATCATCGCATTAAATCATTCGCAGATGCACCAAAAGCCGATTGGCGTTGCCGGTACCGTCATGAGTAATTTAGGCCTGGAACAAGCATTGCAAGCACAGGGTATTTCATTTGATCGCGCACAAGTGGGGGATCGTTACGTGTTGGAAATGCTAAAACAAAAAGGTTGGTGTTTGGGCGGCGAATCTTCAGGTCATATTGTCGATTTGAATGTTACAACGACGGGTGATGGCATTGTGACTGCGTTGCAGGTGTTGCGTGTGATGCAAGATACGGGTAAACCGTTGTCGCTATTAAAGCGAGCTATGACACAGCGACCCCAAGTACTCATTAACGTTACCACTTCGCATCGGATTGAAATGGCGAAATATCCGCAAATTGCGGCAAAAATTATTGAAGTTGAACAAAGACTTCAGGATCAAGGACGAGTGTTATTACGAGCCTCAGGAACCGAACCTCTCATCCGAGTGATGGTGGAAGGGAATAACGAAGCGGAAGTACAAACGGCCGCGAGTGAAATTGCGGATGTAGTTCGATCGGTCGTCTCAGTAGGATCTTCCGCAGGCAGGGCCCAATAGCGGCTACCCCTTTACGCCCATGGATCAGCTGGAGTTTGTATGAACACAGACCACATGCTATGATGATTTTTTTTTAACAATTTCGCTTCCGGAGAAGTCAAATGACCCGACTTGGGGTATTTAGTCTAGCCATGATGACAGCAGGGTCGGTGGATAGCATTCGTAACTTACCCGCCACGGCTTTATTCGGTAGTTCGTTGATTTTTTTCTTTATTCTGGGGGCATTGTTTTTTCTACTGCCTTGTGCATTGGTTTCTGCTGAATTGGCTTCCACCAGCAAAAGTCATGGAGGGATTTACGCCTGGGTCAATCAAGCATTTGGCCAAACCACGGGTTTTTTGGCGGTTTGGTTTCAATGGATAGAGAATGTAATTTGGTACCCGACCATACTATCTTTTGTTGCAGGGACGGTCGCTTATATTATCAACCCGGCATTGACCAGCAATAAAATATTTTTAATCGCGGTGATTTTGACGGCATTTTGGGGAACCACGTTGATTAATTTACTCGGAATTAAATCGTCTGCTTTTTTTGGAAATATCTGTGCGGTGTTGGGTTTATTAGTGCCGATGACATTAATTATTGCGTTAGGGGCCGTGTGGATTTTTACGGGAAATCCGTTGCAGATTGAATTTACGCGAACCGCATTACTTCCTCAATTTAATAACACAAGTATCTGGGTTTCATTAACGGGAATTATGATGTCGTTTTGTGGCATGGAAATTGCGGCCGTGCACTCCAGTGATGTGCGTGATCCACAACGCTCATACCCACGCGCGATGCTGATTACCACGGCCGTTATTTTGTTGACGTTAATTTGCGGTTCGTTGGCAATCGCCGTGGTATTGCCCGAACAGAAAATTAGCTTGGTGGCGGGTATTATGCAAGCGTTTGATGCTTTTTTCTCAGTCTATCATTTGCAATGGTTATTACCGCTGATTGCGATGACTTTAGTCGTTGGTGGTATGGGGGGAGTGAATAATTGGATTATTGCACCCACGCGAGGTTTGATGCTTGCGTTGCGCGAAAGCCGCGCGCCAGCCATTTTGTCTCGTTGTAATCGACGGGGTGCACCGAAAATATTGCTATTATCACAAGCGGTTATCGTTACGATCATCACGCTGATTTTTCTTTTATTACCAACCATTAATAGTTCTTATTGGTTGCTAACTGCATTAGCCGCGCAATTATACATGCTGATGTATATCATCATGTTTATTGCGGCAATTCGATTGCGTTATAAAAATGTCGCACGGCAACCGGGTTTTGTTATTCCGGGTGGTCAATGGGGAATGTGGATAGTGGCCGGCGCGGGTTTGATGGGTTCAATCGCGACGTTCATTATTGGATTTATCCCCCCCGATAATATGCAAATTGATCGTGTTTGGAATTATGAAGGACTTTTGCTGAGTGGTTTGTTGCTCATGACGATTGTACCTTTTTTTGCGTATCTATTGCTGCGTTCAAAAGTAGTGCCAACGACAGCATCGTTGCGGGAAGAGCCGGTCCCCTAAGTCGAGACCAGCGATTTCTGCTTGTAATACCTCGACAAACTGCAAGAAAAACGCTAGACTTGCCCGCTAATTGGCAACACGGGGGTATTTCTATATGCTACCAGTCGAAGAAGAGGCGTTGACGTTTGATGATGTATTGTTACTGCCGGGTTATTCAGAGATTTTGCCTAAAGACGTGATGCTCGTCACGCAATTGACGCGTAACATCACCCTCAATATACCGCTATTATCTTCCGCCATGGATACCGTTACTGAAGCACGACTTGCCATCGCTTTAGCAGAAGCAGGTGGTATGGGTGTGTTGCATAAAAACATGAGTCCAGCGCAGCAGGCGGCAGAAGTTCGTAAGGTGAAAAAGTTTGAAAGCGGCGTGGTGATTAATCCAATAACGGTTACACCAGCAACGACGATCGGCGAGTTGTTAGCCATTCGCAAAGAACATAACATTTCCGGTATGCCAGTGGTGGAAGGCAATCAGCTGGTTGGTATTATCACTAACCGTGACATTCGTTTTGAAAAAGATCTCAATCAAAAAGTCGCGAATTTAATGACGCCAAAACAGCGCTTAATTACCGTGTCGGAAGGAACGGGTCGCGAAGAAGTGATGGATTTATTCCATGCGCATCGTGTGGAAAAATTATTAATTGTCAATGATCGTTTTGAATTAAGTGGCATGATTACGGTCAAGGATATTTTACGTTCGCGTGAAAATCCCAATGCGTGCAAAACCGTATCGGGACAATTGCGTGTGGCAGCCGCTGTCGGTACGAGCAAAGAAACAGCGGAACGAGTTGAAGCGCTTGCTGCGGAAGGCATCGATCTCATTGTCGTGGATACGGCGCACGGATTTTCAGAAGGGGTGATCAAGCAGGTCAGCTGGATTAAAAAGCATTTTCCGCACTTAGAGGTCATGGGGGGCAATATTGCCACCGCGGAAGCCGCTAAAGCGCTTTATAAAGCGGGCGCTGATGCGGTTAAGGTGGGGATGGGGCCAGGCTCGATTTGCACCACTCGTATTGTTGCGGGAGTGGGTGTGCCCCAAATTAGTGCGATTTATAATGTGTCGCAAACATTAAAAGGGAAAAATATTCCCGTGGTTGCTGATGGCGGTATTCGTTTTTCAGGCGATGTTTGTAAAGCCATTGCCGCGGGTGCTGATGTGGTGATGATCGGCAGTCTTTTCGCTGGAACGGAAGAAGCGCCTGGTGAGGTTGTTCTTTATCAGGGACGTTCCTATAAATCGTATCGTGGCATGGGTTCTGTTGGCGCTATGTCACAAACGTTTGGTTCGAGCGATCGTTATTTTCAAGAAAAAGACAATGAACAGGGTAAATATGTTCCGGAAGGGATTGAAGGACGCGTCCCTTACAAAGGTTCCGTTGCGGCGGTTATTCACCAATTAATGGGGGGGTTGCGTTCTAGCATGGGTTACACGGGATGTGCAACCATTCAAAAAATGCGGACAGAAACGCGTTTTGTGCGAGTGACAGCAGCGGGGATGCGTGAAAGCCATGTCCACGATGTCATTATCACAAAAGAAGCCCCAAATTACTGGGTGGATTGAGCACATGACCGTGAATATTCATCAGCATCGTATTTTAATTTTAGACTTTGGTTCACAGTACACACAACTCATCGCACGGCGTGTGCGTGAAATTGGTGTTTATAGTGAAGTGTGGCCGTGTGATATCGATGAAGCGAGTATTCATGATTTTAAGCCAAGCGGTATTATTCTTTCGGGGGGGCCTGAAACCGTTACGGTAGATCACTCCTTGCGTGCTCCAAACGTCGTTTATCGACTCGGCTGTCCGTTACTAGGTATTTGTTATGGTATGCAAACCATGGCATTGCAATTAGGCGGTGCGGTAGATCCTTCCTACAAGCCTGAATTTGGTTATGTGCGTTTAAAAATTAATAGTGCTAAAAATTTATTGGAACATATTGAAGATCACGTCGATGAAAATGGCGTTGCCGAACTTGATGTATGGATGAGTCATGGTGATCATGTGACGGCATTGCCACCGAATTTCGACGTTATTTGTAGTACGGATAGTTCACCCTATGCAGGAATGGCGGATTTTCAACGTCAATTTTACGCGCTACAATTTCATCCGGAAGTGACGCATACGAAACAAGGCTTTCGTATTTTAGAACGGTTTGTGCTGACCATCTGTGGCTGTGAACCTCATTGGACGACGGCAAATATCATTGAAGAAAATATTTACGCTGTGCAAAAACAGGTGGGCACTGATTTGGTTTTAGTGGGATTATCCGGTGGCGTTGATTCCGCGGTAGTGGCTGCGTTACTCCACAAAGCGATTGGTGAACAACTCATTTGCGTTTTAGTCGATACCGGATTATTACGTTTAAATGAAGCGGAAACGGTGGTTAACGTTTTTAAAGAACACCTAAAAATAAAGCTCATGGTGGCTGATGCGCGACAACGTTTTTTTGATGCCTTAAAAGGCGTTACGGATCCAGAACAAAAACGTAAAATTTGTGGCGAGCAATTTATTCGTGTCTTTGAAGAAGAGGCGAAAAAGCTTAAAAACGTAAAATGGTTAGGGCAGGGAACCATATATCCGGATGTGATTGAATCAGCAAAAACAAAGTCTGGCAAAGGGCATGTTATTAAATCGCATCATAACGTGGGCGGCTTGCCGGAAAAAATGCACTTAAAATTAATTGAGCCACTGCGAGAATTATTTAAAGATGAAGTGCGTCGTTTGGGCGTGGAACTGGGTTTGCCACATGATTTAGTGTATCGCCATCCTTTTCCGGGACCTGGATTAGCACTACGCACGGTGGGGGAAGTGAATCCCGAGTCTGTTCTCATCGCACAAAAAGCGGATGCCATTTTTATTGAAGAATTGCATAAGCACCAACTGTATCATGAAGTGAGCCAAGCCTTTGCTGTATTTTTACCGATAAAATCCGTGGGTGTCAAAGGCGATGCGCGACATTACGGATATATTATTGCATTACGAGCCATTAAATCCGTGGATTTTATGACAGCGCATTGGGCAGAGTTGCCGCATTCATTTTTGGCGCACGTCAGTCATCGCATTGTGAATGAAATTGCGGAAGTTTCTCGGGTTGTGTACGATATTTCAGGAAAGCCTCCTGCAACCATCGAATGGGAATAATTGTTTTTTTAAGGATATGGATTCATGTCAACAGGGAAAATCATCGCGGGAGTTGATGAAGCAGGAAGAGGTCCTCTCGCAGGTCCTGTTATCGCCGCTGCTGTTATTCTCGATCCGCGTCGTCCGATTTCGGGATTAAAGGATTCAAAACAATTAACCGAAAAACGTCGTGAGTTTTTGTTTCAAGAAATTATTCATGGTTGTGCTGCTTACGCGGTTGGACGCGCGGATGTCGCAGAAATCGATGCCATTAATATTTTGCAAGCGAGTTTATTAGCGATGCGTCGTGCTGTTTTATCATTATCCATCACGCCAGATCATGTATTGGTGGATGGTTGTCAACTTCCTAAATTACCGTATACAGCACAAGCCATTATTCAAGGTGATGCAACCATTTCTTGTATCAGTGCTGCATCCATTATCGCTAAAGTGACTCGGGATCGCGAAATGGTTGCGTTAGATCGCGAATTTCCGCAGTACGGTTTTGCTCAGCATAAAGGGTATGGAACGAAGGCCCACCAGATCGCATTGCATCAGCACGGGGCTAGTGTTATTCATCGGCGGACCTTCCTGAAAACAAAAGACCTTCCCGTTGGCGGCACACCGACCCTCGCAGCTCGATGTGAAATATTCGGGTTAACCGACGAAATTTAATTTAACGTTAAGTAAAATGCCGAGATTTTAGTGCCCTGTTTTTATGAATATCCGTTTTTTTGCAGTACAATGGCGCTTCTGTTTTTTCTGAAGAAGTTTGAAAAATCATCACATTTATTCGCGGAATACCCCGCGGCTTGCCACGGGGATTTTGATTTAAAAAAATATTAAATTGAATTTAGTTTGATCATAACTGTCGTGGTTTACATTTTAGCAGGGGGCGGATATAATTTTGCCATGTGTGCGCATTTCTTATCTTGCCTCATTAACTTCGAGATGACCTTATTAATTTTATTTTAAACTCACCGATTAGCGGGGAAATATGAATAAAGCTAAAGCCAAAATTGGATTGTTTTCCGCTATTTTTTTGGGGGTAACATCCATACTGGGTAGCGGTTGGTTATTCGCGCCTTTTAGGTCCGCGGCTGTTGCAGGACCAGCAGCCTTATTTTCTTGGTTGATCGGTGCAGCGTTAGTGATTTTACTTTCTTACTGTTTAGCTGAAATTGCTTCTGTATTTCCGAAACGGGGCCTAACAGCAATCATTCCTACTTTATCACACAATAAATTTTTTGGTTTTCCTTTTGCCATTGCAAATTGGTTGGGAATTGTAGCGGTCATTGGTTTAGAAGCGGATGCTACCGTGCAGTATTTAATGAATTTAACGCCCAGTTTGAAGTCCTCTCTTTTTGAAAATGGTCAATTAACGCTGCTTGGAAATTCATTTTCAGTGGGTTTAGTTATTTTTTATTGTATGGTGAATTTTTGGGGAGCAAAACTACTCACAAAAACCAGTAATATTCTTACTATCGTAAAAATTGTTGTTCCGATTGTCAGTGCCCTCATTATTATTTCTTTCGCTTTTCATCCGCATAATTTTACAGCGGTACATCAAACCATTATGCCGTTTGGTTTTAAATCTATATTATTAGCCATTGTCACCTCGGGGATTATCGTTGCTTTTAATGGGTTTCAAACTGTAGTTTCGTTTGCGAGTGAAATTAAGGATCCGCATAAAACCATTCCACGTGCTTTATTGTGGGGAATTTTAATGTGTTTGGTGGTTTATCTGTTGTTGCAAGTGGCGTTTGTTGGTGCAGTGCCAGAAGACCTCGTGGCGAAAGGGTGGCAAAGCCTTGCGATGAATGCGCCGATGGTCCAGTTGTCATTGATGTTAGGATTGAGCTCTCTGGCTTCCATTATTTATTTTGGTGCAACGATTGCTCCAACTGGCGCGGCGATTGCTTTTACTGGTTCAGCAACGCGGATGTTTACGGCGATGTCGCATCGGGAACAAATGCCTAAATATTTTGGTAATATCAATGTGCAGTATAATGTGTCGCGTCGTTCATTATTGATGAATACCATTTTGTCGGTTATTTTCGTGTTGCTATTTCGTAGCTGGTCGCAGCTCGCGCAAGTGTTGAGTATGTTTCATTTAATCGCGTATATTCCAATACCAATTGCATTAGTTGTTTTTCGAAAACGAATTGCGCGCAGTCGTTATTCGTTTTATTTGCCGTTTGGGACCCTTATCGCTCTTGTTCTATTTTCTGTATTTACTTATTTAATTACATTAATTGAGTCAACAATTTTAATTGAATTGTCGATATTTTTCGCGTTGTCTTTTAGCGCCTTTTTAATTTTAAATTTTCGTTCACTCGAAGGAATTTTACATGCTTTTCGTAAAAGTTATTCCGTCATCTTGTATATCGCCGGCTTAGTATTCTTATCCGTCCTCTCACCCACGAATAATTCTCATATTCAAAATATTCACTATATCCCAATTTTTGTGATTTTTACCATCGGTGCATTTTATTTAATGACGCGTTTAGATTCCGGTAGTAAAATGCCACTCAAAGATGGGTTTGGCAAGCCATTACGTGTGCTGCGATCTTCTTCCGTAGCGAACATACAGACCAGCCGCAGAGGCGAAGCATAGTGCACATTAGGAATTTTTGTTAGATACTATTTCAACGAAAGATTACCAGTGCACTTAAGCTCTGAGAAAATTTCAAATTTTCTTTCTTCTTCTAAATCATAATCCGCTTGTAACCCAAGCCAAAATCCTTCAGAAGTACCTAATGCTTGTGATAAGCGTAGATCTGTGTCCGCCGTTACAGATCTTAGGCCATGGACAATTTCATTAATACGGCGAGGCGATACTTTCATATCGATCGCTAATTTATTCTGGCTAATACCAAGTGGTTGCAGAAATTCCTCAAAAAGGACTTCACCGGGGTGTACATTTTTTAAATTTGCCATAACGTTATTTCCCAAGTTTTAATGATAATCGACAATCTCGATTTGATCTGCTGCACCATTAGCCCAAGTAAAACAAATTCTCCATACGTTATAACCCATTATAAACCAACATCCAAAGTAGATTCAGTTTCATTGCAGCTTGTTGATTTTACTGATACTATTTCGTGCAAGATTCGCTGAAAAGGGGAGCTCAACGTGTTTCCATCAGATGCCCTTGTTCATTTATCCCGCGCGCAATTTGCATTAACCGCTTTGTTCCATTTTCTTTTTGTCCCTTTGACGTTAGGCCTTACCTGGATTCTTGTGGTCATGGAAGCATCGTATCTCAAAACGGGTAAAGAAGTTTATAAAGATATGACCCAATTTTGGGGCAAGTTATTAGCAATTAATTTTGCGATGGGAGTCATTACTGGGATTACGTTAGAATTTGAATTTGGACAGAATTGGGCTTATTTCTCGCGCATGATCGGAGGTAGTTTTGGTCCTATTCTGGCAATTGAAGGGATTACGGCTTTTATGCTGGAAGCAACGATGTTTGGTTTGTTTTTTTTTAGTTGGGATAAATTAAGTCGCGGGGCTCATTTTTGTGTGACGTTTCTCATGGCGATAGGAGCCAGTTTATCGATCGTGAATATTTTGGCAGCGAACAGTTGGATGCAACATCCCATTGCGACTACCTTTAATTACACCAATATGAGTTTAGAATTATCGAGTTTGGCGGCACTTTATTCCAATCATTTAGCTCAGATTCGTATTGGTCATGTGGCTTTTGCAGGGTTTTTTATCGGTTCTACTTTTGTTATGGGCATCAGTGCTTTTTATTTATTGCGTGGGCGAGATATTGATTTTGCAAAACGTTCCTTTGCGGTGGGGGCGGGATTTGGCTTGATCTGTGCGTTAAGCGTTGCTTTTTTTGGCGATCAAAATGGTTTGGAGGTCGCACGTTATGAACCTGAAAAAATGGCGGCGATTGAAGCGCAATGGGATACACAGCCACCGCCAGCGGCGTGGTATTTAATTGCTTTTCCTTCCACCAAAGATCATAAAAATTATTTTACCCTTGCGATTCCGTACGCGCTAAGTCTAATCGCTACGCATTCCTTATCTGGAACTGTTGAAGGTATGGACCAAATTGTGCAGACGTATCAAGGGCGCATTCAAAATGGGATGAAATCTTATGCCGCGTTGCAAAAACTCCTTCGTAAGCAAGCAACCCCCGAGATTGTGGCCACCTATAACCAGTTTGAAAATGATCTGGGGTTTGGATTTTTACTAAAATATTTTACTCCCAACGTGGTCGATGCAACGCCCGCACAAATTACGGCGACTGCTTGGCAGGCTATTCCTTCGGTACCCACGGCATTTTGGACTTTTCGATTTATGTTAGGCTTTTGGTTGTTGGTCACGTTACTGATGATTCTTGGTGTGATTTTTGTGTTACGAAATAGTTTAACGAAGCATCCTTTTTATTTGCGTTGCATGTTGTATTCAATTTCCTTGCCATTTATGGCGGCGGAGTGTGGTTGGGTGCTTGCAGAAACGGGACGTCAACCGTGGGTCGTTCATTATTTTCTACCGACCTATATGGGCGTTTCTACATTACCGACAGGAGCCTTGGTTACCAGTATTTCTGGTTTTGCTATTTTTTACGTGGGGTTATTTTGTGTGGAATTATTTTTAATGTTTAAATACGCTCGCCTTGGACCGAGTGCACTAGGTAAAAAACGCTATTATTTTGAAACCAACGATGGGAGATGAGTATGCTTGATTACACATTTTTAAAAATCGCTTGGTGGCTGATTATGGGATTTGTTTTAATTCTTTATGCGACTACGGCTGGCTATGATGCAGGTGTTACTATGATTATGGCTTTTTTGCGCAAGGAAACGGATCGCCGCGTGGTATTGAATACAAGTGCTCCGGTATGGGATGGTAATTTATCGTGGATTGTCTTTGCAGGCGGTGGTTTATTTGTTATTTGGCCTGCTGTTTATAGCACTGCATTTTCAGGGATGTATGCGGCGATGCTTTGTATTTTGTGGTCGTTATTTTTTAGGCCCACCGGTTTTGATTACCGCAGCAAAATTAATCACCATCGTTGGCGACGTTTTTGGGATTTTGGTTTATTGGTGAGTGGTGGGTTACCCGTATTTATTTTCGGTCTTGCGATGGGAAATTGTTTGCTGGGTTTTCCGTTTCATTTTGATACGATGACATGGCGTGATTATTATACAGGTAATTTTTTTGATTTATTCAACGGATTTGCACTTTTGTCTGGTTTTGCTTCTTTGTTGATGGTGTTGATGCACGGTTCTGCTTATTTGCAACAGCATACAGAAGGACATTTGAGAGAATTAGCGAGAAAATTATTTTTTATTTTTGGTATTCTATTATTCATTTTCTTTTCTATTGCAGGAATTGACATTGCTCTTGGCATGCAGGGTTACACGTTAATTGCTTCACCGGTTGATGCGACGTTATATCCGGCGGACAATATTGTCTCGCACACAAAAGGGGCATGGCTAGCGAGTTATTCTGTATATCCTTGGAAATATTATCCGCCGATCATCGCTTATGTGGCTTTAATGTTGGCATTATGGGCGAATTATGTTCGTAAGGTGGTCTTATGTTTTTGGTCGAGTGTATTTACGGTGGGAGGTATGGTAGCAACAGTAGGGGCGACGATATTCCCTTTTTTAATGCCATCCTCAACAAATCCTTCACAAAGTCTTACGGTGTGGAATTCAACATCTACCCAATATGCATTGAACATTATGCTTTATGTGGCGAGCATTTTATTTGTTGTCATTTTCTTTTATAAACTTTTTGCATTTCGTACGATATGGGCAAAGAAGAGAACTATTACAGAAACAGATCTTGAAGAAAACGAGCATCACTTTTATTAAAAGGGGAAATCATGTTTTATATTATCTCAGTGATTCTTCTTGTCGTTGCAATTTTTGCGGGCTTGGGTTTAACGTTAAGAGTCGATCATCTCATGGATGATCGATCGAAATAATACTTATTTTGTGATAAAGACATGTTTTGATTTCGAATTATAAAGCATTAACAGGACAATCAACAGCAGTGGAATAATAATATCAGTGTAAAAGATTGAACCTGCATTTCCTGGGGTAAAATTACTGTGTATGGTCATTTGACGAATATGTCCTATAGCGGATCCCCACAAAAAACACGCTGCGAATAAAGTGGTTGCAGTGCGAAATCCTTTGGAAGCGCGAAATGAAAATAATCCCATGAGACCTAAACCTAAATTTGCGACGGCCACTTCAAATTCGAAAGGGCTGGGTTGCCATCCAATAAAACGTGCTGCAATAGCGGGAAAAAAAGCATGAAAAACGAAAGCCCATAATCCAGCAATTCCAACGGGCAGTAGCATGACATAAGCGATGAACGTGTTGACATTCTGGGATGAGCGGCGGCGTTTATCGCGTGTAGAAATAATCCAGATACTGACGATGCACGCTAACATAAGCAGAATAAACGGGATATGATTGAGCAGATAATCTGTAACGCGGATAACCAATGACATCTCAACTCCTTGTTACACCCATTTCAAGGGAAAACAATATCATATTGCTTGGAGAGACAAAAGCTGTTTTTCAGTTGGACATTTTGATTCACGTGTTGAAAAAAATTGAACACTATTTTTTTCAAACAAAAGTCATCACTTTGTTGACATATGTTGACTCTGATGATAACTTTTGCGCCATACGTAAAGGGACCTGTCTTGCGGTATTTTCTTACTGCAAAGATTAAATTCACGGTAGGGATAGTATTGATAATGAGCAAAGGTGAGATGTATGTTGAAGAACACGATGCTAAGTGTGGCTGCGGCAAGTGCTTTAGTATTTGCAATGAGCGCAAGCGCAGCGGCTAAAACGGGTTTTTATGTTGGTGCCGAAGCAGGGTATGGCTACAGTGATTTAGAAAAACTGAACGGCAGCCAAACAGTGAATGTAACAGGTAATGCCGTTACTGGTAGTATTGCTACCAACAGAGGCGGTTTTGATGGCCGCGTTTATGTTGGTTATCGCATTAGCCAATACTTCGGTGTTGAATTGGGGGGTGAATACTTACCGCACAGTAACTATAAACTGACAGTAACTGAGAATAATGTGACAACCAACCCAACACTAACATTTGAACAATATTCGTTTGATATGTTGGTTAAAGGCTTTATTCCTTTCAACGATCAATTTTTTGGTTTTGTTGGTGCCGGACCTGCATATGTATTGAACAAGACTGAGGTGTCTAGCACGGTAGCGGGTACTACGGCTTCTGTTTCAAGTGACTACCAAGGTTATGTTCGTCCTAAAGCGACGGCAGGCTTGGGCTATAACATCAATTCAAACTTAGCCCTTACCGTTTCCTACGGCCACATTTTTGGCGATCGTAGCGGTACAGACCTGTTAAACGGCAAGCGTGGTGTTGTTGATATCAATACCTTTACTGCCGGTGTTCAATATACGTTCTAAAAACATCCAGGCTAGACGATGATCCGGGAGCAGCAATTCCCCAAGTTCATTATTTAGCAACTTATTGTTTTAGAAAACAAAAGATTGAAACAGTGGGGGATTATCAAGGGGGAGCTTTGTGCGCTCCCCCTTGATCGCGAGGATGCAGGTCCCCTGCAGCCCGCGTCAATGAAAGGGAAGGAATTCCCCATCGGAAGATGGGGAATTCCTGGCTTTCGGATTTTGGATCTTAGGTCAAAAATTTGATATAGTGTTGCAGGGTAACTTTGGAAAAGCGAGACTGCAATGCGCGCAAAATATGTATTTTTATTAGCCAGTTTCTGTGTTTCATTCACGGCATTTGCTGCCCTTCCATGGGGTGACCAAAATGACGCGAATGTCCCCGTGCAAGTTTTTCGGCAGGCGTCTGATGTGGTTGGTAGCAGCGATACTCCGCCTACAAAGCCCGTAGCCCCCCCCGTTACTCAGCAAACCAGCACTCCCCCCCCTGTTGAGCTCAAAAAGCCAGTGACCGAGGTTGCATCAGCACCTTCGCAATCCCCATCCATGCCTGCGACTGACGCAGAACCAGGGCTACAAGATCAAATTGATCAGCTTAATCAAAATAGTCTTATTTTTCAACAAAACACCAATTACAAATTCGATAAATTGAATCAACACGTACAAGCATTGCAGCAGCGAATACAGAAATTAGACGAAGCATTACAATTGTTGAACCAAACAGTGTCCCAATTGACCCAACGGAGTGCTTCTACCGCTTCAGCACTTTCTGATAACAACGTTTCGCATCATGTTACGATCAGTGATTACGTGGTTTGGGGTGGAGCTGTTGTCATTATTCTCATCCTGATGAGTTTAATCGGGTCTCGCAAGTCAAAGAACAAGCCAGTGACAGCCGAAAATCAGGCTAAAGAGGAACAGCAAGGCGATTATGATTACATGGGCAGTGCTGAAAGTATTCCCGCTAAGTTAAATTTAGTGCGTGCTTACCTTGCGATGGAAAATTTTGCTGAGGCAAAAAAAGTGTTGGATACGATTTTAACGCAGGGTAATTCTGAGCAGCGCTATGAGGCGGAAGCTTTAGCCCAAAAAATTCCTCCTGAGACCCCAGCATGAGCCTTTGCCGTATCGCGTTGTGTGTGCGATATGATGGTAGCGGTTATCACGGATGGCAGATTCAAAAAGGGCTGGTCACCCTACAGGGTACACTAGAACGAGCGTTAACTTTTGTTGCAGCCCATCCTATCAATACGGTCTGCGCTGGCCGCACCGATGCTGGAGTGCATGCGAGCGGACAAGTCATTCATTTTGATACCGAAGCGTTACGCAGTGGGCATGCTTGGACGTTTGGGGCCAACAGCAACTTGCCAGGCGATATCAGTGTGGTGTGGGCCAAAGAAGTCAGTCGTGATTTTCATGCGCGTTTCAGCGCCAAAGCGCGGCGTTACCGTTACGTTTTGTATAATCACGATGTTCGACCAGCGATCCTACGCAATGCGGTGGGTTGGTGGTATCGAGAACTGGATGAAGAGCGCATGCAACAAGCTGCTCATTATTTGATCGGAGAGCATGATTTTAGTTCTTTTCGTGGGGCTGGTTGCCAGTCGCATTCTCCTTTCCGGGAGATCATACAACTGGAAATTCGACGTGTGCGGCATATGGTGATTATTGAAGTGCTGGGCAATGCTTTTTTGCTGCACATGGTTCGTAATATTGCGGGCGTATTGGTTGCGATAGGCAGTGGGGATCGGCCGCCAGAATGGGCCAAAGAAGTCTTGGATGCCCGTGATCGAACTCAAGCGGGAATCACCATCTCGCCGGCAGGGTTGTATTTAGTTGATGTTGAATATCCAGGCACTTTTGAACTTCCGCGGATACCATTAGGCCCTTTTTTTCTCTGATGTCTTCCTTAGTTAGCTTGGGTATTTCATGTTGGTTTTTGAAGATGACGGCCACACGAAGTGCCCTGCCGCCAACGGGAAGGTCTTTTGTTTTCAGGGACGCACATCCTGTGCTCGACGCTTCTTACCCTCCTTGGTCGCGACGCCCTTCAAACAAAAGACCTTCCCGTTGGCGGCACACCGATCCTCGCTGTTCGATGTGAAATATCCAGGTGAATTCTCAGGCTATTTTTTTCTTTAAGCCAATAAGCTATCATCTTACCTCACATTAGGAAATGCGATTATGAGCTGGTTTAAAAAATTACTGCCTAAAATTTCTACCCCTGAGAAAAAAGGCGTGCCAGAGGGGATATGGAGTAAATGTCCTGTTTGCCAAGCTATTCTTTATCGAGCCGAGCTGGATCGTAACATAGAAGTCTGTCCCAAATGCAGCCATCACCTGCGGATTGAAGGCCGTCGCCGTCTCGATACCTTTTTAGATAAGGAAGGGCGTCAAGAGTTAGGGGAGTCGATTATTGCGGTGGATCGTCTTAAATTTAGAGATTCAAAGAAATACAAAGACCGCCTTTCCCAAGCGTATAAAGTGTCCGCTGAAAAAGAAGCCCTTCTCGTGATGCAAGGAACCGTGAAAGGCTTAAAACTGGTGGCTTGTGCTTTTAATTTTAGTTTTATTGGTGGCTCCATGAGTGTCGCTGTCGGTGAGCGTTTTGTTGTGGGCGCCAATGCTTCTTTAGCACAGCATATTCCGTTTGTGTGTTTTTCCACAAGCGGGGGGGCTCGAATGCAAGAAGGCTTGTTTTCGCTATTTCAAATGGCAAAAACAAGTGCCATATTGGCGCGCCTTGGCCAGAAAAAAATTCCATTTATTTCAGTATTGACGGATCCAACAACGGGGGGCGTTTCGGCGAGTTTCGCAACGCTCGGCGATATTATTATTGCAGAACCAAAAGCATTAATTGGTTTTTCTGGGCCCCGCGTCATTGAACAAACGATTCGCCAAACCCTACCCGAAGGATTTCAACGGAGTGAATTTTTACTTGAACATGGTGCTATTGATATGATTGTTGATCGTCGTCAGATGAGAGACACGATAGCGTTGTTGTTAGCAAAACTAACCCATCAAAAATTACATGGCTGATGTTAATTTCCCATCGATGCGAACCTGGCTCGATTATATTGCGAAAATTCATACTTCTGCTATTGATTTAGGCTTGCAGCGTATTTTGCCGATTGCAACACATTTGCAGTTGACGCATTTTCTTTGTCCCGTTATTACCGTCGGTGGTACCAATGGAAAAGGATCTGTGGTGGAGACCTTGCAACAGATTTATAAAGCGGCGGGTTATAAAGTCGCTGCTTATACATCGCCACACGTGTTGTGCTTTAATGAGCGTCTTTGTGTGAATGGTGTGATGGTGGCGGATGACGTTTGGATGCAGGCATTTGCTGTCATTGAAGCGGCTCGTGCCGGTCGTAGTATCAGTTTTTTTGAATTTACTACGTTGGCGGCACTTTGGATTTGTCAGCAGCAAAAATTGGATATTCTCATTTTGGAAGTGGGTTTAGGTGGCCGATTGGATGCTGTTAACATCGTGGATGCGTCCGTCGCTGTGATCACTAATATTGATATTGATCATGTGGATTGGTTGGGCGATGATCGTGAAAAAATAGCGATTGAAAAAGCTGGAATTTTTCGTTCCAAGCAAAAGGTAGTGTGCGGTGATCCCGATCCACCTCATTCATTATTAAAAATGGCAGCCGATTGCGAAGCTGAATTATTCTGTTTCAATCGAGATTATCGTGTGCAATTACAAGAATCCCATTGGAATTGGATAGGGCCCAATAAAATTTATTCTGCTCTACCCGTAGCGCAGTTACGATTACAAAACAATGCAACGGCCATTATGGCAGCCGAATTATTGGGTTTGCCTCGATCAGATGAAGTGGTATATCACGCTGTGCGCAACGCAAAATTGACCGGACGGTATGAAAAATTGAAATTGCATTGCCAGGTGATTTTTGATGTTGCCCATAATCCTCAAGCGACGCGCGATTTGCAGGAGCGTTTCGCACGCGAGAACGTTCAAGGTCGGCGGTTCGCGGTAGTCGGTATGTTGCGAGATAAAGATATTCGCGCATCGTTGACGCCATTTATTGCTACGATTGATGTTTGGTATGTTGCTTCATTGCAATGTCCACGCGCAGCGGAAGGAGTTGAGATTGTAACAATTTTAACGGAAAATGGCGCGACAACCTGTTATAATTTCGAATCTGTTGCGACAGCATTTCAGGCAGCGCTTGAAAATAGTAGTGTTCAGGATAGTATTCTAGTTTTCGGTTCATTTCATACTGTCGCAGATGCCAAGCATTCGTTAGTGGGTACCTAGGGAGCACTTTTATAATGCAAACACAAACCAAGCAACGTCTCATTGGAGCGTTGGTCATTGTTGGAATTGCTGCTATTTTTCTTCCGGTTTTGTTTTACCATCCATTGCCAGGATTCAAAAAGTTGAATCTTTCTGCCGAAATTCCTGCAGCGACGGACAATCCGCAGAAAGTATATGATCTTTATGTGCAGCAAGGTCAGCTATCGACAAAACCGAAGGAAGTGGATCAGGATGAATTGGTGCCCAGTCAACCGCTTTCCGAAGAGGAGCTGCGTTCTCGTGCGGCAAAAACGACCCTGATTTCCAAGCGAATGTTGCATGCTGCAGACTCGGTGGAAGCACCAGTTAAATCTTTCCTTAAGGAAAAAGAAGCGATTCAGCCGCAAAAAAACAATACGTTAGTTCAAGATGCTCGAGATTTGGATAGAAAAAAGGTATCATTTCAATCCTCTAGTACGGTTCCTGAAGCTTGGGTGATACAAGTGGCGACCTTTAGCGACAAAGGGAATGCTCTTCAGTTGGTGAAAAAACTTCGACACATGAATTTAGATGCTTTTAGCAGAAAAATAAATTTAAATGGAGAAGTCATCGTGCAAGTATATGTAGGGCCTTATATTCAGAAGGATGTCGCAAAATCTTTTCAGCAAGATTTACAAAATCAATTGCATTTAAACGGCGTCATAAAAAAATATACGATATCATGATATCAACGCAAGAACATTTAAATTGGATTGACTACGCAATTATCGGTATCATTGCCTTTTCCACGATGATTAGTTTTTTTCGTGGTTTTATTCGCGAAGCCATTTCATTAATGGCTTGGATACTTGGATTAATTGTCTCATTGAAATATGCCATTGTATTACAAACTTATTTTACCCCGTGGATTTCTTCTGAAGCCGTGCGCTATTTCATTACTTTTGTTGCATTATTCTTGATGATTGTTTTTGCAGGTTTATTGGTAAATCTGTTGATTCACATGTTATTAAATAAAACGGGAATGTCGCTGACGGATCGTTTCATTGGAATTTTTTTTGGTGCTTTACGTGGGGGTGCGATTGTTGCGGTGATGTTATTGATGCTAACGAATTTAGGTACGATTGCCGATAGTTTTGCGTTACAGCAATCGACGTTAGCACCGCGTTTTAAGCCCATCCTTTTTTGGTTAAATGGTTTTTTACCGAAGAAAATGAAAGCAGTCACTCAGTGGGTTGCGAATGATTTCCGCATCCATCAGTAGTTTTCCAAGTTAAAAATCCCCAGTTAAAAATGAGGTTATCATGTGTGGTATTGTTGGTGTGATAACGCAAGATATTTCGGTCAATCAAGACATATTTGATGCGTTAACGATTATTCAACATCGAGGCCAAGATGCCGCTGGAATACTCACGAGTAGCGGTCGTCGTCTTAATTTGCGCAAAGGTAATGGTCTTGTGCGCGATGTCATACGGCAAAAACACATGCTAAAATTAACGGGTAAAATTGGCATTGGGCATGTGCGTTATCCTACGGCGGGCAGTGATAACCCGGATGAATCACAACCTTTTTATGTAAATTCACCTTATGGTTTGGGATTGGTGCACAATGGTAATTTGATTAATACCGATGAATTAACGGAAGATTTAATTAAAGCCGATTTGCGTCATTTAAACACGAATTCAGATTCAGAAATATTATTGAATATTGTGGCACACGAATTGCAGCGTGTGGGTCAAACCGTGTTAACACCAAAAGCATTATTTACGGCTTTGTCTGCTGTTTATCGTCGTGTGCAAGGTGCTTATTCTGCCGTGATGGTGATTCATGATTATGGTTTAGTGGCTTTTCGAGATCCTAACGGCATTCGTCCTTTAGTTTATGGCAAACGACAGCGATCTTCCGGTATAGAATATATGGTTGCTTCCGAAAGTATTGCTTTAGATGCATTAGGTTTTGAATTTATTGCCGATGTTCTACCCGGAGAGGCGGTGTATTTTGAAAAAAATGGGGCAGTGCATCGTTTCCAATGTGCGCCTTGCTTGCAGCATACGCCGTGTATTTTCGAATATATTTATTTGGCGCGGCCTGATTCGGTGATTGACCATATCTCCGTTTATCAAGCACGCGTAGGGTTGGGGAAAGCATTAGCTGAAAAAATTGTGCGCCTTCGTCCGGATCATGATATTGGCGTTGTGATTCCGGTGCCGGATACCAGTCGTATTCCTGCATTAGCATTAGCACATGAATTAGGAATTCATTTTTCAGAAGGAATCGTTAAAAATCGTTACATTGGTCGCACGTTCATTATGCCTGGGCAGGAATTGCGACGGAGTTCAGTTCGTTTAAAATTAAATGCTATTCGCCAAGAAGTGGCGGGGAAAAAAGTATTATTGGTGGATGATTCGATTGTGAGAGGAACAACCTCTCAAGAAATTATTCAAATGGTGCGTGACGCGGGTGCTTCGAAAGTGTATTTTGCTTCTGCTGCGCCGATGGTGTGTTATCCCAATATTTATGGCATTGATATTCCCAGTTCGGATGAACTGGTGGCGCACGGACATTCCATCGATGAAATTGCGAAAATCATTGGGGCAGATTGGTTGGTTTATCAAGATCTCGACCAAGTTTACGAAGCGATCAATGCAGCGGCGTTATCCGATGAGGCGCGCCTAGTGCGTTTTGAAGATTCGATTTTCACCGGAGATTATAGGGTGGGTTCGATAACGAAAGCTTTTCTATCAGAATGGGCGCAGCGGCGTCGAAAAAAAAATTATTAAAAATCCCCGTGGCAAGCCGCTGGGAATTCAGTTAAATAGAGTCAGTGAAAAATAGGCAGTATGAGGGATTATTATGCGCAATGCAGTGATTTTTGTTGTGTTACTGGTTTTGGTTTTTGCCGTGAGCATTTTATTCAAGCGCATGTTTGAAATTAAAAAGCCGAGTTCCTGTTTGTATCAACGCAGTCATTTATTAAAATTACAGCCCAAACCCGCTAACCTTTATATTCCTCAATGCACCTTGTACGGTCATTTTTATAAAGTACAATGCAATGTGAATGAAAACACCTGTTGGTGTGTGCATCGCAATGGTGCCAAAGTGCCCAATACGATTGTAGAAGGCAATGAACCTAAACAATGTCCTATGGATTGGTGGAAGCGTTTACTCCAGCGGATGCAGCGTTAGCCTGGATATTTCATGTTGGTTTTTGAAGACGGCGTCCACAGGAAGTGCCCTGCCGCCAACGGGAAGGTCTTTTGTTTTCAGGGACGCACATCTATAATGTGATCATGAAAAGCCCAGCTCTCCAACGACAACTTTCAATAGCGCCTATGATGGGTTGCACCGATCGTCATTTTCGCTATTTGCTACGCTTAATAAGTCGCCAGGTATTACTTTATACCGAAATGGTGACGACCAGTGCTGTTATCCACGGTGATCGCCACCATCTACTGGGTTTTCACCCGGCGGAACATCCTATCGCTTTGCAACTCGGGGGATGTGATCCTAAGGCGTTAGCGGATAGTGCTTTAATTGCGCAAGATTTTGGTTATGACGAGGTGAATCTTAACGTGGGTTGTCCCAGTGATCGAGTTCAGGCGGGTCAATTTGGGGCGTGCCTGATGAAACAGCCTGCATTGGTTGCTGAATGTGTCAATGCCATGCAACAGGCAGTTAAAATTCCTGTGACGGTCAAGTGTCGCATTGGAGTGGACGATCAAGACACATATTCTGCATTAGTCAATTTTATTCTGTCGGTTGCGGATGCAGGTTGCCAAACTTTCATCGTTCATGCGCGCAAGGCCTGGTTGAATGGCCTCAGTCCTCGTGAGAATCGTACGATTCCACCACTCCATTATGAGGTCGTGTATGCGTTGAAAAAGGATTTCCCGCAGATGGAATTCATTATTAATGGGGGGATTAGCTCATTAATGGAGGTCAAGCAACATCTTATGCAGGTGGATGGGGTGATGATGGGCCGAGCCGCCTATGCAAACCCATGGCTTTTTGCCGAGGCTGATCAACTGTTTTTTGGCGCAGAAGCGACAAGTCCCAGCATTAAGGCGGTGGTATTGGCTTACTTACCTTATGTGGCTATGCAATTAGGAGCAGGGGTCAAGTTAAGAGCAATGACACGCCATTTGGTTGGCCTTTTTCAGGGGTGTGCGGGGGCGCGTTTATGGCGGCGGTACTTGAGCGAACATGGCGGATTAGATGGGCGTGGTACTGAGGTGATACAGCAAGCGCTCCATTTCGTATATGGCGATCCACGACCATGAGGGAACCGTCTATTTCTTGCCGCGTTTCGCATATTTTTTATGGAATTTATCAACAATACCCGCCGAGTCTACAATCTTTTGCTTGCCGGAGTAGAAGGGGTGGCAATTCGCGCAAATTTCCAAGTGTAAGGATCGGCATAAAGTAGAAGCAGTCTTAAAACTGTTGCCGCAGCTACAATTTACTGTAATTTCTTCATATTTTGGATGAATATTGCTTTGCATGGTTGTCAGTCCTCACACCTAAATTGAGCTGGAAACTATATCTTAAATTGACACTGAAATGCAAGCACATGGAACATGTGCGAAATCACTTTTACAACTTCTTTCATGAAAAAAGGATAACGCGGGTCCTGCCGCAATCCGAGACTCCCCCCCTAAATTGCTGTGGGGGATGCAAACCGCTAGGATGGTGGGGTCATTCATCAGGATGAAGGAGTTTTTTATGTTTACTGCGCTTCGGCAGCCCCGTCAGTATCTCCCCGTGTTTTTTTGTGTGGGTCTTGCGCTCTTTTATCTTTATGAAAGTTTATTAAGGGTTATGCCCAGTGTCATCGGTGAAGAGATTCGTCAAGCGTATCAATTGTCTTTTTTATCTTTTGGGGCGATCTGTGCTTCTTACTATTTGTTATATGTACCTTTGCAATTGGTCGCAGGAGTTTTAGTAGACCGATACCATTTGATGTATCTCATGATTGTTGCTTTATTGTTGTGTGCGGGAGGATGTTGTTTATTTGCGAATGCCTATTCGTTTTGGTTGGCAACACTGGGTCGAATGATGATGGGTGTGGGTGCCGCTTTTGTTTTTGTGACGATATTGAAAGCCATTTGTGTGCGGTTGCCGTTGC
Source organism: Coxiella sp. RIFCSPHIGHO2_12_FULL_42_15 (assembly GCA_001797285.1). GTDB lineage: Bacteria > Pseudomonadota > Gammaproteobacteria > Coxiellales > Coxiellaceae > 2-12-FULL-42-15. The sequence goes on along the minus strand of MGOZ01000041.1, from coordinate 39,648 downwards.
GGCATTTTACTTTTTATCTGGGAATTATTATCTGTGTTGGCATGCTGGGTGGTTGGATGATGGATTGTGCGTTGATTTTTTTTATGAAAGCGTGGGGTTGGCGTCTGATGTGTTATTTACTGGCCACCCTAGGGATAATTTTTGTTATTTGGCATTCTTCATTTCGACACCCGTCATCTAAAAAACACCGAGAAAATCATCCAACATTTTCTTTGAAACACGATTTTTTTCAGTTGAAAGAATATTTGTTGAATACCACCTTGTTAATCCAATGTATTATTGGCGCATTACTTTATTTACCGATTGTTGGTTTTGCAGAATCTTGGGGGATTGGATTTTTAAAACAAACGCGTTATTTCTCACAAGAGATTGCGGCTTTGCAAATGAGTCTGTTGTTTTTAGGATTTGCGATTGGTGCTCCTATTGTTGGTTGGGTGTATGATCGTACCGGTTTGCATCAGTTAATTTTAACGATGGGTGCAGTGGGAGTCACTATTTTATTATCAATCGTGCTATACGTTCCCGATCTTTCTGTGGCTGATCTCAGTGTTTTTTTAAGTTTATTAGGATTTTTTTCATCTTCTTTAGTCGTGGTGTTATCGTTGACGCGACAAATGGTACCAAAGCAGCATGTCGGCAAAGTGTTTGGTATCGTCAATTTCATTATGTTGCTGGCCAGTAGCGTGACATGGTTGATTGGGTGGTTGATGCATTTGTTGATGATGAGTCCGATGAATCATTATCAGTTGGCTTTTATTATTTTGCCGTGCGGGTCTTTAGGTGCGGTGATTTTAAGTTATTTTGTGCGAGAATAAAAATCCCCGTGGCAAGCCGCGGGAAATCAAGTTAAAAATTGCTTAACGTTTTACAGGTAATACGTAGTGCATGGATTTCATTTTTCATGAGATCACCGAGTGCTGCATAAATCAATCGATGTTGTTCTGTTCGCGTTTTTCCTGTAAAAGCGGTTGAAGTGATGGTCACCGAAAAATGTCCCTTTCCAGTTTTAGCGCCTTCGTGTTTGGCATGCAAATGGCTTTCATCAGTAACTTCTAAAACGGTAGGTTGAAACGCACGTTGTAAACATGCCTTAATCGCTTTAAGGCGTTCTTGATTATTCATTTGGAAGTATTTTTTTAAAGGGTAAAATAGTCACTCGTTCGTAAACATCGGCGGTAACGTAAGGATCTGCGGCAGCCCAGACTTTCGCCGTTTCAAGATCATTAAATTCAGCAACGATCAAGGAACCGGTTGCGCCAAACGTCATGTTTTCGTCATGATCTTTTTGTAGAAGAGGCCCTGCAATTAATAAACGATCTTCTTTTTCAAGCTCCAGTAAACGTTGCAAATGCGCTTGCCGTACGCTGCGACGCTTTTCTCGGCTATCATTGTGATCAATGCAATAAATCGCATAATACATATCTTACCTCGCTTGCTGCATGTGCTTGGAGATGTAGAGTGCTTGTATGAAAATGAAAAGAACCATCAAAATTAGTGTGCCAAATAATTTGAAATTTACCCACGTATTCGTATCGTAATGGTAGACAACGTAAATATTCAACAGCCCAAGAAGAAAAAAGAAAACCGCCCAGCTGAGATTGATGCGCTGCCAAATTTTTAAAGGCAGTGAAATTTTTTCGTCTAACATGCGATGAATTAAAGATTTTGAGCCAATGTATTGGCTTCCCAGCAAAACGATACTAAAAATCCAATAAACAATGCTGGGTTTCCATTTGATGAAAATGGCATTATGAAATGCTAACGTGAAAGTGCCTAAAATCAAAATAAAGATCATCGTGATAATGTGAAATTTTTCAAAACGGCGGTGCATGAGCCAGTAAATAGCAACTTGCAGTATGGAAGCCGCCATGGTAAGAGCGGTAGCAACAAAGATATTCCAAAATTTATAAGAAAGAAAAAAGATGATAATAGGGAAATAATCAAATAAAAATTTCATGGTGTTCTCGTTGGACTGTTAAATCTTAAAATGGCATTATACAGTATATCAGCGATTCTCGCTGAACTTCTCGCGCAGGAGAGGCCTTTGATAAGGTTATTATGCATACATCCAGAAAATCCTCAAGCCCGTTTGGTCAAGCAAGTGGTTGAGATATTAAAGCAAGGAGGGGTTGCCATACTACCGACGGACAGTGGATATTCTTTGTGTTGTCCTCTGGGAGAAAAAGAACCACTGGAGCGTATCCGTCGTATCCGGAATTTAGAGGATAAGCACTTTTTTACGGTACTTTGCCGGGATTTAGCCGAAGCCGCGGTCTATGGCCATATCAATAATCCGGCGTTTCGATTTTTAAAAGCACATATTCCGGCGCCACTCACGTTTATTTTGTCAGCAACAAAAGAAGTGCCCAAACGCTTGCTGCATCCTCGTCGTAAAACGGTCGGTATTCGGATTCCGCAAAGTCCCTCCATGATGGCGATATTGCATGCTTTCTCAGCCCCATTGATGAGTGTGAGTGTGGATGAGTTTGAAAAGACGTGGCCGCTTTTGGATCCTGAGGAGATTTTTTCTAAATACCATAAACAGATTGATATTATGGTCAGCGTTGGGACAATGACAGCCACTCATACCACCGTGATTGATTTGATCAATGGGATACCTACGGTCATTCGACAGGGAAGCTATTCTCTCAATGGATAAATTAGAGAAGGTGTCGCCTTGCGTTGATATAACGGGTGCCTATCCTGGATATTTCACATCGAACTGCGAGGGTTGGTGGCAGGGCACTTCGTGTGGCTGTCATCTGCTGGAATTTTTATTTGATGTGTCTCATTGGTTAAGGTATGATGCGAAAGGTATGTTGTTGACTGAATAAGAGATATGCAAACCCAAGCCGATACCTTGTCCCATAAAGAAGTCCGGATAAAAGGCGAGATCCTAGCTGAACTGCCTCAAGATCTTTATATCCCCCCTGATGCATTACGAATTTTCCTTGAAGCTTTTGAAGGCCCATTGGACTTATTATTGTACCTCATTAAAAAACATAACCTGGATATTCTCGATATTCCCATTGCAGATATTACCCACCAATACATGCAATATGTTGAACTGATGCAAGAATTGCAACTCGAATTGGCGGCTGAATATTTATTGATGGCCGCGATGCTTGCTGAAATAAAATCACGCATGCTATTACCGCATTCCCAACCGGATGAAGGGTTGGAAGAAGATCCACGCGTGGAACTGATTCGCCGTTTGCAAGAATATGAACGATTCCAAAAAGCCGCACAAGCGTTAGATGCGCTGCCGCGAGCAGAGCGGGATTACTACGTCGCACAAGCAATGGCACCGGTGTTTGAAGTTGAGGAAATTCACCCTGGCGTTGCTTTGGTGGATGTGTTGGATGCACTAAAAGAAGTTATGCAACGTGCTAAGCTGTATTCCAGGCATTACGTTGAACGTGAACCTTTGTCGATTCGAGAACGTATGTCACACGTACTGGCTACCATAACTCATGAACAATTCACGGCGTTTACGTCCCTTTTTAAAGTGGAAGAAGGTCGTATGGGTGTTGTGGTTACCTTAATTGCGTTGTTGGAGTTGATTCGACAATCACTATTAGAGCTCGTGCAATCGGCGCCTTATGCACCGATTTATGTGAAAGCCAAAGGATAACCTGTATGGCAGAAGTGCAATATAAACAAATTTTGGAGGCTGCTATTTTTTCGAGCCAAGAACCGTTGAATCTTGAAAAGATGAAACAGTTGGTGGATGGTGATGCGGCGGATGTCAACGCGATTTTGCAAGAGTTGCAAATGGATTATCAAGATCGCGGTGTTGAATTAGTGAAAGTAGCGAGTGGATATCGTTTTCAAGCGAAACAAAGGTATTCGGTTCCGTTACGACAACTTTATGATAAAAATCCGCCGCGTTATTCGCGCGCTTTGTTAGAAACGTTGGCCTTAATTGTGTATCGACAACCGATCACCCGTGGTGAAATCGAGGATATTCGCGGTGTGGCAGTAAATCCTAAGATCATGAAAACGTTACAAGAACGTGAGTGGATAAAAGTTGTGGGACAAAAAGAGGTGCCGGGAAAACCCGTCTTATTTGCGACGACGAAAAAATTTCTCGATTATTTTAATTTAAATACGTTAAATGATTTGCCGCCTTTGCAAGAAATCGTTGATTTGGAACAGGCAGAACGTGAATTAACTCAGCAATTATCGCTCACAATGAATATCTTTCCAACCGCCGTGGCGGAAAATGAAATGGAATTCGATTCTGATCAGGAGGCTTTTTCACAAGAATGATGAAAACTGAAAAACTACAAAAAGTATTGGCACGCGCGGGTTATGGATCACGCCGCCAAATTGAAGCGTGGATAGAAGAGGGCATCATTCAAGTCAATGATCGTGTCGCGGTGATCGGTGAGCGCGTGACGTCAACGGATAAAATTTATATTAAGGGTAAGTTTTGCGATCGTGTGTGTGAACCGATTCGTACGCGCGTATTGATACTGCATAAACCCGAAGGCGTGATGACAACACTTCGAGACCCCGAAGGTCGGCAAACCGTTTTTGAAATGCTGCCTCCCATTCGTGATGGGCGTTGGATTAACGTTGGACGTTTGGATTTTAATACCGCTGGGTTGTTGTTATTTACCAACGATGGAGAATTGGCGCATCATCTCACGCATCCTTCCAGCCAAATGGTGCGTGAATATGTCGTGCGGGTGTTAGGTCAAGTGACAGTGCCAATGCTGCAGCTGTTGCAAAAAGGTGTGCAACTGGAAGACGGGCTAGCACGATTTGAAACGTTGCAAGATTTGGGGGGTGAAGGCATCAACCATTGGTATCGTGTTACAGTATCAGAAGGGCGTAATCGCCTGGTACGACGGTTGTGGGAATCGCAAGGATTAAAAGTCAATCGCCTGAAGCGCGTGCGGTTTGGCCCTGTGTATTTACCAAAATCACTCAGTAAATCAGCATGGCTAGAATTGGAAGAAGCGCAAGTGCAGCGTTTATTGGATTTTTGCCAAGGGAAACAATCCATCGTTGCCTTATAACTTTTGCAACGACTTCGCATTTGTTGCTGAATACTGAGTACGATAAAACTCATACACTTGCTTCATTTCATCGTAAATTTTCTGTGTTTCAATATCTCTTGGCTTCAGTAAACCACAAAAATAAGTCGGCGGATGATCCGCCGCCAAACAAGCTTGTTTGAATATTTCATCCCGGATATTTTCATCACTGACGTCTGGATTTGCTATCATTTTTTTATAGGTAGTTAGCATTGTTTGAATATGGGTTGGAACCCGCAAATTCGCGTTGTCAACTCGAATTTCCTTGCCACGACCTCCGTGTAATTTATAGGGAAATCGTTGTAAGCGGTTGTAAAAATCATACAGTTTTTTTTTCAGTTGATCAGAATGATTCGTTTGAAACAGTGTCTCACAAAGATAAAGTAAACTGGATGCGTCATTAGACAAGCACGGCTTTGAGGTTGCTTTACATGTCGGAATACCTTGAATGAGTTCTAATTTAGGGAAATGCAGCTTCTCTTCCAGTTGAATCATTCGTTCACCGAGTGGAGCTCGCATTGTTGAAAGAACTTCATCTATTTCCATCATCGCTCGATCTTGGTCAGTGAGCGTTTCCACATTATTTTTTGCTGCCGTTTTTCTATCTAAAATGGCTCTTATCGCATTGAGTTGTGGAGCTAACTGATTTTGTAACTGTAGTGAAAATTTATAAGTATCAAACATGAGTTCATCGATTTTTTCCAATGCCTCACTCGCTTCTTGATATATTTTATGAATCGCAAGAAGATGAATGTTAAATTCAGATAATGAATTTTCATCATCTTTGATAAGGCAGTAGGTTAACGGATATTGAGCGATAATTTCATTTGACGCTATTTCAGTATGGGCCGGCTTTTTAGAAATTTTTTCCTGCAATTCATCGTATATTATTTTGACTTTGTCTGAAATGATTTCAATGGTTTTTGGCTTTTTAAGCACGGCAATCGTTTGTTCCACGAGATGAGAAGTCGTTGCTTGTAAGTCAGGTTCTTTCATCTCAAGGAGGGTATTAATACGACGATTTATTTCGTTGATGCGTGTATTCAAGAGAAAAACCAATTCTCGAAAGGAGTTTAATTTTTTATTGGCAGTGACGACATTCATGGCGAATCCAGGCGTAAAACTTAAGCCTCGCGTTGCTTTTGTTGTTATTTTATGAATTTCTCCCATCACGACTTCGCAAGTGCTTAAGTAGATGGACAGCATTTTTAAATTAGCATCAAAAATGATTTTTAATTCGCTGTTTTCAACAAAAATTTGTTCCCCAAAATAATCCGCTGCGCGCGCCATAGCGTCATAGATACCCAAGGTTCGACGCATGCTATTTAGTAAATTTAATAAATCGCGATGATGATTTTTAGCGACGATTTTATTCACAATCCGCGTTGGAATACTTTCTATATCCAGTTCCAATTGAAATGAAGTGTCTAAATCCATGAGTGCGTGGTGAACTAAGGAGTAGAATGGGCTTTTGGTGAAAGATTCTGGCAAGTGACGACTTTCACTTTCAAAGTGAATTAAACAAAGTTTTTCTTCCATTGCCAGGGGGCAATAACACATGGCAGAAAAAACGCTGATATCCCCCATCATGTTACCGAATGCTTTATTGATTTCTTTTAACAAATCGGATATGGTTTTTCGTTCATTCCAAAAAATCGTATTCTCTCTCAATTTTTGAATGGTTTCTAAATTTGTTGCCACATAGTCGTGAAATCCATTTTCCCCCCGTGTCTTAGGAAAATAAATAGGAAGACTTTCTTGGATTTCAGAGAGAAAATGGTGGAAATAACGATATTCTGCAATCAATTCTTCGTTGATGGGTTCAGAACAAAATTTTTCAGCAAGAAGCGATAGAATAAACACAATATAATAACGAGGGTCTTGAATATCGCCAAAAGCTTTGCGTACTTGACGTCGATGTACAGGATGCTGTTCACGATGAATAACATAATTCTCGCCTTGTGCAACCAGAAAATCCGTGAGTGATTTATTGGGGGAGGTGATTTGACTGACTCCATGGCGTATCTCATGGTGTTGCAGTAATTTGCTAAGGCTTAAGGGTTGTTTTACTGTCCAGGTTTTTTGTTTCCATAGACCTAATAGATGGCTTTTTGAAATCACGGTAGAGGTGATTTCGTCAGGAAATTTTTCGACAATTTTCGAATTTTCAAAATTCCGATTGTATTTTTCTTTAATGAATTCCATCACTTGAATATCATTTTCGTTGTGAAAAACAGACACCCAATTTTCTTGACTTTCTACCAATGAATTTGGGGCAATATCACGCATAATTTTAACTCCTTTTTCTATGTCAGACACTGTGGTTAACGTGTTGTGAATTGATGGGGTTCTCATTTTTCACCCATCGGTAGGGGAGTTGCTGATGCGATATTATCGTCATCGTGCTTTTGAATTCGTTTTTTAAAGGGTGCTACTCGATTGGGTGTAGCGCCCAGGAAGAAGCTCCTCATGGGTCGTGGTTGTAATGGTTCAAATTTAAAATTTTTATCGAATTTAACCTGATTGCCGGTTAAGAGATTAGTGTGATGCAGTATTTCAACGGCCCAATTACAGGAATTGTAGGCGACTTCACCCCAAAATTTTACCCACGCGAGAATGGATGCTTTATTGGAATATTTGTAATACAAGATTAAACCTTTTTTTGCTCGTTCTTGATCGCTGAAAATTCGATTTTCAAGTGCAAATAATTGGGGTGGCGTCATGTAATAGGAGCGCGCGGCTAACTCGGTGGCATCAATTTCGAAAGGATTCAGGAGTGACGCGCGAGAAAGCATAGAATATTCTAGATTTTTCCATGTTTTTTGTTCAATTTCCACTTTTCGTGTTTTGATGTCTACGGGTCTTAAGTGATACATGTCGATCTGACCGTAATTGTATTGTTCGTTCTCCATTTCATGAAGGAGTCGTTTTTCAACAAACAATAATCCATGATCCTCAGATATAGTAGAACGTGCAAATAAGACCAGTGACTTTTCAGGGGTGAGGTTTTTTTCGGGGTGCAATAAACTACGTGTCGTGTATTTACAGGCTAATCGAATCATTTGATATTTTCCCTGTGGGATCATCTCTTCAAAAGGTTTTTGTGTAAAACTGCTAACAGCCTGAGTTGAGGATAATTTTTTAACGAGGCTTTCTTTTTCATACAATACACCGTCAGAGGCTAATACGGGCTGTTGTATTTCTTTTCTTGAAATGGGACACAATGGCGCATCATTGACGTGAACGCAAAGAGGCTGCATTATTTTGTCTGTTTTTGTTTTAATAAGAAATTGCCTAATCTCAGAATAGCGTATGCAGTGAAATTCTTCTTGGTTCGTATTTCTCATAACGATTTTCTCCTTTATTCCAAGGTTTTTATTATACCTTGAAGAAATGAAATGGTTGAATTAAGTAAACATTATGATTTATGTTTTTTATGCAAAATTCATTTTTACTGGATTGACAAACATTCCCTTTAAATATTTTAATGAGGTTTAAAAAATATTTTGGAGCTTAAAATGCAAGATCATGTGATTATCTATTTGTGGTCAACGAAAGAAAATGGAGGACATCATCATGCCTCTATTGAAATTATTTATCGCGGAAAATCCGAATATATCAGTGTCGGAGGAAGTTCTTCACCTGTGCAAGGAGGGGGTATAAAAAATTGCATCACTAACTTGTTTCTTGTATACCGCATGCCGGCGATGTTACGTGGCATTAGTGAATTAAATCATGTGCAACCACCGGAAAAAATAATGAAATTTGAATTAGTAAAATTAAATATAACGCCCATGTTTGAGTTGGCGCAAGAAATTAAAGAACAAATTAATGCCTCATTTTATGAAATAGATCATGATGCGCAGTCTAGTCCTGTTTTATGGGATGAGAAAATATCCCAACAGAGAAGTGACTCGTCAAAAAAACCAATGATTATGTATTTTGGTTTGGCGTGTGGGAAACAAACCATGGTTTGCTCTGAAGTCGTATTTCATTTACTTAAGACGGGTCATGTACAACGCTTACTCCCTTATTATGCCTCTCTTCTCGATCCGCGACATTTAGTTTTGATCTCCCTTCGCCCGTCATTAGCTATTGCGACGATTACTCCTATTTTTTACTCATTTTTGATCGCTGATTTACCCAATAACAGAACCACGTTTTTTTCCGGTATACTTGCTTTTTTAGGACAAATGATTACGGTTCTTCTTTTTGACAAATATTTTATTCCTAGCGGTAAAATTCCATGGTTATCAAAAAAACAAGCTCGTGCGAGAAAACTCGTTGAAGTGTGTCATGTTGATATTGTGGTACAACTTTTTGCATTAGTTGGTTTTGGTTATGGTGGGTTATTGTCACGATATTTATTTTCATCAGATGAAAAAAATTCGTTTACTTATTATTATATCGTTGATTTTTTCAAATGGTTTTTAGAAAGTGTTTTTGGCTTTTTTATTTTTGGATATATGGCCAGTGCTATTTTGTATGCTGCTTTTGGTTTACGTGCTATTATTACGCCAAATGGCATTGCACGCTTGATGCATTATCTTGAGGAAACAAAAGATCTCGATGAAAAATGGCGATCCTATTATTTCAAAAAAGAAGCTTCACTTTTTGTGATGGTGATTATTGGAATTTTAGTCGGCTATCATTTGTGGCGGACGATACCGAATCCTGATGAGGCTTTTTTTCTGGGCTCTTTTGTCAGTTTATTGATGGGTTATGGCTTGACGAAGCTGCTTAATTATTTTTTTACGCCTTTGTCGGTTATTAGAGAATGGGAGCGATTGAATCATTCATCTCAGGGTGAATTATTAAAAAGCCACGATGCACGTCCAGAACAATTTGCCTTAATTTGTTTTTGCACGGGAGCTGGTATTGTGGGTAGCGTGGTTATTTCAAAAATGACGTTGTCAGATGATGTTTATCTCAATTCACTGATCAGTGTTGGAGGGGCTATTATCGGTTATCTTGTCGGTGCAACCGTGCATCAAGTGGGCGCAACTTTTCATGAAAAATATACACATGGTTTATTTACGCGTCGCTCATTTTCTCTTCAACCGGTTGAGAATGCTCAAATTTCTGTGGCGAGATTGCTGGTGGATTCCGAGTTGCCATTGTAGTATCTTACAGTGCCGTCCGTAAGAAATATTCATCGCCAATGAAGTTGCGAAATTGCGTGTATTAAGTTAAGAAATTTAGTAAAAGACAATTATGGAAAGGCAGCTCAATGCTTAAAAAAAAGCATAACATTAGACAACATCACGGGACTGAGTACGGAGTTTTATGATGAAAAGGACATTTTTTTCTTTTTTCCTCGTATTAGGGTCTCTTCTAGGATGTTTTGGCGCTGTTGCAAGCCCCATCCTCCAAATTACCCCCACCGCGACTCAAGTCACGGTTAGTGCTGGAAGCAATGCCACACTCACTTACCAGCTTCAAAATAATGCCAGTGCAACGCTTGCCAACCTCACTTACCTCACGCCCCCTTCAACACAGATTACCTCAAACAGTACTTGTGGGAGTACATTGGCTCCTAATGCCAGCTGCAACCTTGTGCTTTCCTTTTCTGCACCTGCTCAAACTGGAAATCTCCCACTGAGTCTGACGGTTTGCGCTTTTTCTGACAAAATTTGCAGCACTGTCAATGCACAGAACCGTGTTATTGTGACCATCACGCCGGCTTCTTCCAATGTCGAAAAAATCTATGTTGCTAACCAGGGTGCAAATACTGTAAGCGTGATTAATGCGGCTACCGAGGAAGTCATCGCAACCGTCAACGTGGGAACTGCACCTTTTCTTCCGAGTGCCACCCCTGACGGGAAAAAAGTGTATATTACCAACACAAACTCTAACAATGTGAGCGTGATTGACACAACCACAGACACAGTTTTAACGACGATTTCCGTTGGAGCGGGTCCCCAGGGTATCGCCGTATCACCAGATGGCAGCAAGGTGTATGTGATCAACGGAGATGATGCTTCTCTCAGCGTCATTTCAACCGCTACAGACACGGTGACCCAAACGGTCGCCCTTTCCGGAGTGAATCAGAGGGACGTTATTTTTTCACCTGATGGGAGCAGGGCTTATGTGGCCGCAAGGGAACCTTCTGCGGTGATTATTTTTAACGCTGTTACCAACACAGTCATCGGGAGTATTAATCTCGCAGATGACAGCAATCCCGCTGGTTTTGCGATTACCCCCGATGGTGCGTTACTTTATGTAACGTCTCCGGTTTATAGCGCACTTTATATCATTAACACCGCCACTAATACTGTCACCGGCACTATTGCTGCAACGCCTGCTTTTTTTGCGACGATGAACTTAGCGGGCACGAGGATGTATGTTACTAGTGGGCCAGGCGGAAATATTGTTTCTACGGTCAACACTGCAACGAACACCGTCACGGATACTATTGGGGTTAACTTTGCTGTCGACGCTGGTCTTAACCAGGCTCAAACAAGATTGTATGTTACAAGTCGTACGGATGGAACGGTTTCGGTTATTGACCCCAGCACTAACACAATCATTAATACGATTACCGTCGGCATTCAACCCTCTGGCTTAGCGGTTTCACCTCCACCTTCTTGAGAGTCCCAGACCTGGGGCGATAAAAAAACAGCAATTCGGCGAATACTCGCCGAGTTTGCTCCCTTATATGACGCAGGTTGCAGGGAGCCTGTAACCTCGCGCTCGAGGGGGGATGTGCAAAACCCCCTCTCGGCGCTGCTCTCCCACTGTTTTGCGATTATTTACTATAATTACACCCGTATTCTTGTCATTCTAAAAATTAAGAATTAAGGAGATATAATATGAGTCAGATTTCACGTTACAGAACGGGCAGAGATTTAATTTCTCAATTGCATAATGATTTCAATCGGTTACTTTCCCCTTTCGAACAAAAAAATTTGGACTTGTTGGAAATGTCCGCAAGTGAATGGATTCCAACTATCGACATTCAAGAAGAAGATATGCAATACATTGTTCATGCAGATGTTCCAGGTGTAAAGCCATCCGACATTGAAATCAGTATGGAAAATGCTGTATTAACGATAAGAGGTAAGCGTAAAACAGAAATAAAAGAAAAAGAAGGGAGTTTTTTACGGGTTGAACGCTGCATGGGTTCTTTCTTACGCCAACTGACTTTGCCAGAAAGCGTAGATGAAAAACGTATTGAAGCAGGTTACTGCGATGGCGTTTTGAGAATTAGACTCCCTAAAATGGCCAAAGGTAAGGAACATAAAATCCAAATAAAAAGTGAAAGATAAAAAGCATGGGTCAGATTAGCCCCTTGGTAACGTGTAACATCACCGGGGGAATAGGGAGGGCGGCGTAATCCATCTTCGATTATGCTGCCCTCATCACGTCATTTTTTTCAATTCAAAAACCAACTCCAGTGCTGCTTTGGGGGTGAGTTCGTTAGGATCAACCAACGCTAATTTTTTTAAAACGGAATGAGGCTCAGGCGTAAATAAATCTGCTTGCCGAGGTTGTTGCATAGAAATTTGTTGTGGTTGGTTTTCTAATTCTTGTAATTTCTGTTTGGCGGCAGCAATGACTTTGTGCGGAACTCCTGCTAATTGTGCGACTTGCAAACCGTAACTTTTGCTGGCGGGTCCAGGTGTTACGGTATGTAAAAATACAATGGTATGATCGTGTTCTGTTGCATCCAGGTGCACATTTTTAATGGTGGGAATGAGATCTGCTAAAGCAGTAATTTCAAAATAGTGCGTTGCAAACAAGGTGAAGGCTTGTATTTCTTTCGCGAGATAACGTGCACAGGCCCAGGCAAGCGATAAACCGTCAAAGGTGCTGGTACCGCGTCCAATTTCGTCCATCAAAACTAAACTGTGTTTGGTGGCGTTATGTAAAATATTTGCAGTTTCTGTCATTTCAACCATAAAGGTCGAACGTCCACTCGCCAAATCATCGCTCGCACCAATGCGCGTAAAAATGCGATCGATGGGGCCCATGATGGCGGATTTTGCAGGAACAAAACTTCCGACGTAAGCCAGCAATACAATCAACGCAGTTTGTCGCATGTAAGTGGATTTTCCCCCCATATTGGGCCCGGTAATGATCAGTATGCGATTTTGCTCGCTGAAGTGGACGCTGTTTGGCATAAAAGGGTGTTGCATGACCTGTTCCACCACTAAGTGTCGACCGGCTTCAATCGTGATTTGTGGTTCGTCGGAAAATTCCGGAGGTGTTAATGCAAGCGTTTGCGCACGCTCTGCAAAATTGCTGAAAACATCGAGTTGTGCTAAAGCCGCGGCAGAAAGTTGTAATGACGCGAGATGTTCCAGTAGAATATCCAGCAACTGTTCATATAATTCTTTTTCGCGTGCGAGCGCTTTTGCTTGGCTGGTTAATGCTTTTTCTTCGAAGGATTTTAATTCGGGTGTGATGAAACGTTCTGCATTTTTTAATGTTTGTCGGCGGGTATAATCATCGGGTGCTTGTTGCGCCTGTGCACGACTGATTTCAATATAATAGCCGTGAATACGATTGTAGCCGACTTTTAATGTGGAAATTTTAGTGCGTGTGCGTTCACGTGTTTCTAAATCAATTAAAAATTGGCTGCTGTTGGTGCTGAGTAAACGTAATTCATCGAGAACGCCGTCAAAACCTTCTTTAATAAAGCCACCCTCCCGGGTCACCGTGGGTGGATGTTCAATGATGGCTTTTTGTAGTAACGATTGCAATTCATCAAACTGACCCAGTTGTTGGGTGAGCTCCTGAATAAGGGGGGTATCATGTATCGCAGTTAATAAGGTTTTTAGGGAGGGGATTAACTGTAATGCATGACCCAGTTGCGCAAGATCGCGCGGACGCGCGGAGCGTAAAGCAACGCGCGCGAGAATGCGTTCTAAATCGCCGATGCCTGCCAGTTTATCCTGCAATTCGCTAAATAATTCATTTTTCAACAATGCTTGAATGGCCGATTGTCGTTGCAGCAAGCTCTTTTTTTGCTGCAAGGGTTGATGTAACCAACGACGTAACCAACGACTCCCCATGGGTGTTGTGGTGCGATCCATCACCGAGGCCAGTGTATTTTCTTGCCCGCCTTGTAAATTATGTGTGAGTTCTAAATTACGGCGTGTGGCACTGTCGAGCATAATGACTTCATGTTGATGTTCAACTTTGATTGAAGTGAGATGGGGTAAAGCGCTGCGTTGGGTGTATTTAATGTATTGCAATAAACAGCCGGCGGCGGCAATGGCCAGTGGAAAATTTTCTACCCCAAAACCACTTAACTCTTTGGTTTTGAATTGTTGGCACAATAAATGATGAGCAGTTGAAAATTCAAACTCCCATTCCGGGCGACGTTTTGCGTGGTATTTTTCGATGAGTTCGACGCATTGACAATCGTCATTCAGCAATAATTCAGCGGGTTTTATGCGCTCTATTTCATTTTTGAGATCAACGGGGTGATGAATTTCTGTGATAGTAAAGCGACCATTTGTAATATCACAACTGGCCAAACCAAATTGATTTTTATGCTGGTAAACGACGACCAGCACACTATCTTGGTTCGCATTCAGTAAGGCCTCATCGGAAATCGTGCCCGGTGTTAAAATACGTGTCACCTCGCGCGCAACGGGACCTTTACTGGTTGCGGGATCACCGATTTGTTCGCAGATGACAACCGATTCGCCAAGCTTCACCAATTTTGCTAAATAATTTTCTGCGGCGTGAAAGGGAACACCCGCCATAGGAATGGGATTACCGGCGGAGTGACCACGAGCGGTTAACGTAATATCTAATAATTTTGCAGCGCGTTCTGCGTCTTGGTAAAACAATTCATAAAAATCACCCATTCGATAAAAGACGAGCATGTTAGGATATTCTGCTTTAATGGCTAAGTATTGTCGCATCATCGGTGTGTGTTGTTCAACATGCTGTAATGCGTGATGGGAAGCAGAAGGTGTGTGGTTCATGAAAGCAAACTCCCGTGCGTAGCGAAAGGAGAAGTATGCCATGCAAGTGATTTAAAACAAGCTCGTTAGAGAATGTGCACGTTCCGTTCCTAGTCCAATATTTCACATTGAACAGCGGGGCTCGGTGTGCCGCCAACGGGAAGGTCTTTTGTTTGAAGGGCGTCGCGACCAGGGAGGGTAAGGAAATGATATGGACCCATCACACTGAAGGCTTCAATGAGCCGAAATGATAGAATCTATCATTTAACAAAGAGGATGAGTCCATGAAAGATATTAAAACATTGGGGGTTGATTTGGCAAAGACTGTTTTTCAATTGCATGGATGCGCGCGTGGATCGATATAATAGGAAAATTGAGCAATTCATACTTCCCTCTCCCGCCTGCGGGAGAGGCTAGGAGAGGCTAGGAGAGGGTTGGCTTCTAATGGCACGATCATTTTCACCAAAATATTTATCTGAAAAGCTATAGAAGGATATTTGGTTTACCACAGGGTCCACAGGCCTATACGCAATATAAAAATCCCCGGGCTTACGCCCGGGGTATTTTTCCCATATGAATTTCGCCTGCTCGGGAAACCCTCGCGGACGGCGACCCAAGGGGGAGAATTCGCTTTCTCCCCCTTGGGAAACCCCCATTGCGTAAAGTTCCTGGGCTAACGCCCAGGGTTTGAGGATATAAAATTTTGCTCGACGTCATCTTCAAAAACCAACATGAAATATCCAGGTCAGTTGTCAAGCCGGTTAACCAGTATGAAGACGAAATTCATCATGTTATAGTGTTGCATCGGTTCTATGCGGCGTTTGAATATGGCAAAGGGTGACCTGACATGATGCGAACAAACCCCTACCAACTTAGTCGTGAAGTGGGATTTGGCTTGCTCAAGCGGGGTTGGAAAATTGCGGTTGCGGAATCTTGTACTGGGGGTGGGTTAGCCTATCAATTAACTTCTGTACCTGGCGCATCACAGTGGTTTGACCGTGGTTTTGTGACGTATTGTGGTTCTGCAAAAGTGGAGCAGCTGGGTGTCGATTGGGACACGATTCAGGAATTTGGTGAAGTCAGCAAAGAAACAGCCGCCGCAATGGCGCAAGGCGCATTACATCATAGCGCAGCGCATCTTACATTAAGCATTACCGGAATTGCAGGGCCAACCGGGGGTGTTGCTGGAAAGCCTGTGGGTACCGTTTGGTTTGGTCTTGGGGTTCGTAACGAAACGGTATTGACCTGCAAAAAATTATTTGATAGTGGGCGAAAACATGTGCGCGATTCTTCAATCAGTTTTGCATTACTGTGGTTATTAGAAATTTTAAACAATAAGGAGCAACGATGAGTGAAAAACAAAAAGCATTAAATGCGGCATTGGCGCAAATTGAGCGGCAATTTGGAAAAGGCTCTGTCATGCGTATGGGGGATAAAGGCGCATCGCGGGATGTTGATGTCATTTCCACGGGTTCTATTGCGTTAGACGTTGCTTTAGGAATTGGTGGCTTGCCGCGTGGGCGCGTGGTAGAAATTTATGGCCCAGAAGCCTCTGGTAAAACGACATTAACGTTGCAAACTATTGCGTCTTGCCAAAAAGCCGGTGGCACAGCCGCATTTGTGGATGCTGAGCACGCCTTAGATCCAATTTATGCAGAAAAACTCGGCGTCAATGTCGATGAATTATTGGTATCGCAACCTGACACGGGCGAGCAAGGATTGGAAATTACGGATATGCTTGTGCGCTCGGGTGCGGTGGATATGGTGGTGGTGGACTCTGTGGCTGCGTTAACGCCAAAAGCGGAAATTGAAGGTGACATGGGTGATTCGCACATGGGCTTGCAAGCTCGCTTGATGTCGCAAGCATTACGGAAATTGACGGCGAATATCAAGCGTTCAAATACATTAGTGATTTTTATTAATCAAATTCGTATGAAGATTGGTGTCATGTTTGGTAATCCCGAAACGACCACTGGTGGTAACGCATTAAAGTTTTATTCTTCTGTACGGTTGGATATTCGTCGCACCGGCGCTATTAAAAAAGGGGAAGAAATTTTAGGAAATGAAACGCGCGTAAAAGTGGTAAAAAATAAATTGGCGCCGCCGTTTCGACAAGTAGATTTTGATATTCTTTACGGGCATGGAATTTCGCGTGAAGGCGAATTAATTACATTGGGTGTGCAAGAAGAAATTATTGATAAGTCAGGTGCGTGGTACAGCTACAAGGGGGATCGCATTGGTCAAGGTAAAGATAATATACGCCAATATTTTATGGAAAACCCAGTGATTGCGGCTGAAATTGAAATGGCCATTCGGACAAAATTGTTCGCGAAATCAGCGAGTAAAAATGAAAAACGTACTTCAGTTGCTGCAGAAGTAGAGCATGAGTATGAGGAAATTGCCGAGTGATCTGCGGTAACCCTCCAGTAATTTTCGGTGAACATAAAAATGATGGACAAATTGCGTGATAACGCACTGAGTTTATTAGCGCGGCGTGAGCATTCTCGTCTGGAGCTAAAACGAAAACTGCAATCGGGAATCGATGCACACGACTTAGCCCAGTTGCTTCACGCGTTAGCGACAGAAGGTTTGCAAAGTGATGATCGGTTCGCGGAAAATTTCGTTCGGTCTCGCCGGGAAAATGGTTATGGCCCGCTGCGAATTGACCAAGAATTAAAAGAGCGTGGTATTAATAATGCCTTGATTCAAAAGTATTTATCCTTAGATGTGGAGGATTGGCAGCCCCTCTTGCAACAAGCTTGGCAAAAAAAGTATCATAGTTCAGTTCCCAAGAATCAAAAAGAACGGGCCCGGCAAGTTCGTTTTCTATTGAGCCGGGGATTTCCGCAGCAATGGGTAATGAAGTTTCTTTCCGCCTTGTAGCTGATAAAACACTATAGAAACTGGAGTGATGCTTGTGCAGCGCCATTATACGAGTCATGAAATTAGAAAAGCGTTTTTAGATTATTTTGCCTCTCATGCGCATCACATTGTTGCGAGTAGTCCATTAATCCCGGGCAATGATCCTACCTTACTATTTACTAATGCAGGCATGGTGCAATTTAAAGATACCTTTTTGGGGATTGAAAAACGGCCTTATCAACGGGCCGCGTCTTCACAACGTTGCGTGCGAGCCGGTGGTAAACACAACGATTTAGAAAATGTGGGTTACACACGACGTCATCATACTTTTTTTGAAATGCTCGGTAATTTTAGTTTTGGCGATTATTTTAAACGAGAAGCGATCGCTTTTGCGTGGAAATTTTTGACGGAAAATCTGGGCATTCCAAAAGAAAAATTATGGGTTACCGTTTTTGAAGAAGATAAAGAAAGTGAAGCCATTTGGTTGAATGAAATGAACGTTGATTCCAAACGCTTTTCACGATGTGGTAGTAAAGATAATTTTTGGCAAATGGGTGAGACAGGACCCTGTGGTCCCTGCACGGAAATTTTCTATGATCACGGACCCCGTATTGCGGGAGGACCTCCAGGCAGCGTGGATGCGGATGGTGATCGTTATGTTGAAATTTGGAATGTGGTTTTCATGCAATATGATCGTGATACAGAGGGAAATTTACATCCATTACCTCGCCCTTGTGTCGATACGGGTATGGGGTTGGAGCGTATTGCGGCGGTGATGCAAGGTGTGCACGATAATTATGAAATTGATTTGTTTCAGCATTTGTTGAAAGCGCTTGCCAACATTCTTGGTTGGGAAGATCCACAAGAAAAATCGATGCGGGTGATTGTCGATCATATTCGTTCGACCTCTTTTTTAATCGCAGATAGTGTTATCCCATCGAATGAAGGTCGAGGCTATGTTTTACGGCGTATTATGCGTCGTGCGATTCGGCATGGATTTAAATTAGGTTGTAAGAAGCCTTTCTTTTACCGTCTTGTGGCGCCGCTGGTGCAGGTGATGGGCGATGCTTATCCGGAGCTTGCAAAATCCCAACCGCTGATTGAGCAAATCATTCGGCAGGAAGAAGAACAGTTTTCTAAAACGCTCACGCGCGGGCTTAAAATTTTAGATCAGGCTGTCGCGGATTTGGCGGGAGCGAGGATTCCTGGTCAGTTGATATTTCAACTGTATGATACGTATGGGTTTCCACCGGATTTAACGGGTGATATTGCGCGTGAACGCGGTTTGACATTAGATATGGAAGGGTTCCAGCAAGCGATGCAACAACAACGAGCATTGTCGCAGCAATCGCAAACCTTCTCCGTGGATCAAAGTCAAAAAATTTCAGTGACGGATGGTACTGAGTTTGTTGGTTATGAAGTCGAACGTGCATCGTCACCGATTAAAGCGCTTTTGGATGAGGCGCAAAAAGCCGTAACTCGGTTAAGTGCAAAACAATCGGGTATCGTGGTGTTAGAAAGCACACCGTTTTATGCGGAATCGGGTGGTCAGGTGGGAGATCGTGGCTATTTGAAATTTGAAGGGGGACGCTTTACGGTCACGGATACGCAAAAACAAGGTGATGTTTACTTGCATCTGGGTCATGTTGAAAAAGGTGAGTTGAAGGTTCATCAAAGAGTGGAAGCTTTTGTGGACGGTGTGCATCGACAAGCCGTGCGATTAAATCATACGGCTACCCATCTATTGCATGAAGCGTTACGTCGTGTGCTCGGTGAGCATGTGCGACAAAAAGGATCTTTAGTGGCTGCGGATCGTTTGCGTTTTGATTTTTCGCATTCGAAGGTATTGTCTTATCAAGAATTACAAACGGTAGAACGTATTGTGAATCAAGAAATTCGGGCAAATACAGCGGCAGAAACGTCGATTTCAACGCCGGAAGAGGCAAAAGCAGCGGGTGCTATGGCGTTTTTTGGTGAGCGATATGGAGATCAAGTCCGTGTACTCAAATTAGGTGAATTTTCCACAGAAATTTGTGGTGGGACGCATGTGGTGCGTACTGGAGATATTGGTTTATTTAAAATCGTGAGTGAATCCGCGTGTGCCTCGGGTATTCGTCGAATTGAAGCGGTGACAGGACAAGCGGCGATTGAATATATTGAACGTGGCGAAGAACAGTTAATCTCGATGAGCGAACTTTTAAAAACGAATATTCATAATATTGGCAATAAGCTATCGCAATTGCTGCAGCAAAATCGTGAGTTGGAACGTGAGCTCGCAAAAGTCAAACAACATCACGCGAATCGGCAAGTGGATCATTTAGGTCAGCAGGCTGTTAATGTCGCTGGAATAAAAGTATTGGCGGCTGAGTTGCAGGGGGCTGATCGCGATACGTTGCGTAATACATTGGACCAGTTAAAACAGGAGCTAGGACGTTCAGCCATCGTATTGAGCACGGTGTCGCAAGATCGGCAAATTCAAATCGTTGCTTCGGTAACACAAGATTGTTTACCTTATTTTAATGCCACACAATTGTTAAATCAGGTGGCTCACCAGGTGGGTGGTAAAGGGGGAGGGCGTCCTGAGATGGCGCAGGGCGGTGGTAATCACCCGCAGGCACTGGCTTTAGCATTGCACTCGGTGACAGATTGGGTGAAAACCAAATTAATGGGATGAGGCATAACACGGATGACGCTAATTGTACAAAAATTTGGGGGCAGCTCTGTCGCTGACATTGAGCGAATTCAAAATGTCGCGCGCATCGTTGCAAAAACAAAACGTGAAGGACACGACGTTGTTGTTGTGGTTTCTGCCATGTATGGTGAAACCGATCGTCTCATTAAATTGGCGAATTCTTTTTTAAGTGGCAATCAGCGTGAATATGATGCACTGCTAGCGACTGGCGAACAGGTTTCAGCGGCTTTGCTGAGTATGGCACTGGCACAGTTGGATTGTCCTGCCACTTCTTTCACGGGTTCGCAAATTCGAATTTTGACAACGGAAGTTCACAAAAAAGCGCGTATCGTGGATATTGAAACTGATCTACTGCTGCGAGAGATTCGTCAAAGTCGTATTCCTGTTGTCGCTGGCTTCCAAGGGGTAACGCCTGAGGGGCACGTGACGACGTTAGGACGCGGCGGCTCAGATCTCACCGCAGTTGCTATTGCAGCTGTTTTGCAGGCACATGAATGTCAGATATTTACGGATGTCGATGGGGTTTATACTTCTGATCCTCATGTTATTCCAGAGGCACAGCGCATGAATCGCATTACTTTCGATGAAATAATGGAGCTATCCAGTCTCGGTGCTAAGGTATTGCAAAATCGTTGCCTAGAATATGCTGGAAAATACAAAGTTCCCGTGCGTGTATTATCCAGTCTAAAACGTGGCGAAGGGACGTTAATCAGTTATGATAAGCCGGATAAAGAGCAAATATTAGTGTCTGGTATTGCCCTTGATCGACAGCAAACGCAAATGACCATTCAGGGGGTTCTCCAACGTCCGGGTCTAGTGAGTTATATTTTAAGCCCCATCAGTCAAGCTAATATTGACGTTGATATGATTGTTCAAAGTGTTCCCAATTCAGCGGGGAAAGTCGATTTTTGTTTTACCTTGCATCGTGATGATCTCGCAGAAGCGCGGGCCATTTTGCAACCTATTGTCCCTGAGCTTGAGGCGGATACTCTGTTGATTTCAGAAAAAGTGGCTAAGTTATCACTGGTTGGTGTGGGGTTACGTACCCATGCCAGTGTGGTTTCTAAGATGCTTTCTACGTTAGGTCAGGAAGGAGTAGAGGTCTTGCTTTTGAGCGCGAGTGAGGTTAAGGTTTCCGCCATCGTTCCAGAAGCCTATTTAGAGCTGGGGGCGCGAGCGCTTCATCAAGCCTTTGGATTAAATGTGCAACCCATGACAGAAGAACCACGTTATTTTGAATGAAACAGCGAGATAAGCACGGTCTTTAAAAAAGGCAACAAAATCAATCCGTTGAACTTATCTTCTTGATATTTCTGTAATTGCATTGAGTCAAGCATTGATATACGTCGTAGGGTCATCAATATATTGATATTTTAATAAATTCTTAAGGTTGAGCAGGTACACTTCAAGCTTAGCGTGATGTACTAAACTTATAATATGGATTTTAAAAGCTGGAGACGGCTTCTGTGGAGAAGGGAGGTGGTATATGAAAGGAGAGGAACATGTTAATTTTAACTCGACGTATTAGTGAATCAGTCATTATTGGTGATAATGTAAAAATCACCGTATTGGGGGTCAAGGGAAATCAAGTCCGTCTTGGAATCGATGCACCTAAAGAAGTCTCAGTCCATCGTGAAGAAATTTACGAACGAATTCAACAAGAAAAAAATCAAGGCGATCGTAATCCTGTGCTTGCAGATGTAAAGCCTGCTGATTCGGAAGCTTAAGCTTCCATTCCCGGTAGGCTTGGATTGACTGGCGCGCCGTGTATTTTACATCGAGCTGTGGCGCCCGGTGTGTGGCGTCTCGCCTGAGGCGCCGTCATCAAGAACGCAACGTGAAATATCTCTATCTGTCCATA
>MGOZ01000041.1:0-17230 GCA_001797285.1 Coxiella sp. RIFCSPHIGHO2_12_FULL_42_15 | reverse complement strand
CCGTCCGCGAGGGTTTCCCGAGCAGGCGAAATTCATATGGGAAAAATACCCCGGGCGTAAGCCCGGGGATTTTTATTCATAAAATGACCACTTGTTGGTTTTTGCTGTTATTTCATGAGATAAATGATTTTATTTTTGAAACTTGAGTGGTATTATGCTTCGTCTTGAGAGATAGGAGAGATGGCCGAGTTGGTTGAAGGCGCTCCCCTGCTAAGGGAGTATGGGGTCAAAAGCTTCATCGAGGGTTCGAATCCCTCTCTCTCCGCCAGTGTTAACGCTGATGGCCCGAGCCGAACGGTGTTCGGCCGGGGAAGTTTGATAAGAGTCACTCGCGCGCCCGTAGCTCAGTTGGATAGAGTACCTGGCTACGAACCAGGCGGTCGGCCGTTCGAATCGGTCCGGGCGCGCCAAATTTTACAGATAATCCAAAGAGTTATATCATGGAATTCGCAGAGTTACAAAAATACATTAAAACGATCTTGAATTAACTTTTCCTTAATAATTTGATCGTATCATTGAATCGTGATCGATATGTTAGAAAGCCTAACAGTCACAGGCTAAAAAAATATTGTGCGGTAAACTTTTTATCGCAAGTTTTCATTTTTCACTACACACAAAGGTTAAGCAGTATGGAACCGAATGCGCTTCTTCTTGCTCATCTAAAAAAATTATTTGACTTTAAGGACCAGAACTTTGTCTCAGTTGAAGGACCCAAAGAACCGGGGAAACAGCCTGATTTCAGGGTGATTTTTTCTGGAGATGAGGCTGAACTTGAGGCAGGGAAATTTGCTTCTTTTCTATACGATGAGGGGCTGGAAAGTGGTACTGTATCTGGGACGGTAAAGACGCCTCAGCTTGATGGTAATGGTGCGTTTGCGGTTTATCTGAGTAAAAAAGATTACAGCGATATTGAAAAGTTAAGCAACATGGAACCGGATATGCTTTTTGTTTATCTAAAAAAATTATTTTCCTTTAAAAATCAGAACCTTGTCTCAGTTAAAAAAGGCAAAAACTCGAACGGAGAGACTGTTTTTAAGGTAATGTTTTCTGGAAATGAGGCTGAACTTGAGGCAGGGAAATTTGCTTCTTTTCTATACGATGAGGGGCTGGAAAGTGGTACTGTATCTGGGACGGTAAAGAAGCCTCAGCTTGATGGTAATGGTGCGTTTGCGGTTTATCTGAGTAAAAAAGATTACAGCGTTATTGAGGAGTTGTCTCGTACGCAAGCTACGTTTGCACTGCATAATGAGGTAAAAAATCTGCAGGAAAAAGCAGTGAAAAAAACCGAAACTAAAACAGAAAAAGATCAATATATACAAAAAATCGATACGAAAAAAGAGACTCCTATAAGCTCAGTCAGTGTTGTACGAAAAATCAATAGTTATATAACTGATCGAGAGAAGTATGGTCGGCATAGGTTCGAATTTTGTGGGCTGCGAATGAGTGGTCTTTTTGGAAGCTATAACAAAAACGATAAACTGAAGGCCGCAGAGAAATTAAAAACAATTTTGTCGATCAACCCGGGAAAAGTGACGGACCTCTTGTTAAAGGAGTACGGCGCATTGGGACAAGGTAAGTTAAAAGCTCTATTTGACGAAGCCAAAAAAGTTTCATCAGAGCCATCCAACTCAAAGCAATTTTTTGAAATTTAATTGCTTTCATCGGGAAACAGCTATTTTTTGGCCTAAAAAATAAGAGTATTGATCGTTCAAAGGGTAGGGGCTCTGGTAAAGATTGCATCTTATGATCGACTCGGATACAGTGCTCTCTGGTAATGAGCGTGTAAGGTGGGTATGTTACGAGTTAAAGGGTTTCTGCCCTATTTATTCATTGTTTTTTTCAACGCTTTCATCGACTTAGGACATAAGATTTTGATACAAAATACCTTGTATCAAACGGAGTCCGCCAGTCATTTTACGTTATATTCCTCCTTAATTAATGCCCTGATCTTGTTGCCGTATCTTTTTCTTTTTACGCCGTCGGGATTTATTGCGGATAAATTTTCGAAAACGAAAGTACTCCAAATCACGGCTTGTTTCACTTTGCCATTGTTAATGGTTATTACGTATAGCTATTACATGGGTTATTTTAAATTGGCGTTTGTAATGACGTTATTATTAGCGGTGCAGAGTGTGATTAATTCCCCCGCAAAATACGGTTATATCAAAGAAATGTTTGGTAAAGCAACCATTGCACAGGCTAACGCGTTTGTACAAACCACAGCGATTGTTGCAATTCTTGCCGGTACTTTTATTTTTTCACTGATTTTTAATCATTATTTATTTGCGCATGATCTTGCAACAAGTTCAAATGCTGCAGAAATTCTGCGGTCATTTGCCCCCGCGGGATTTTTATTGATGATTTTATCTATCGCAGAAATCATTTTTACCTTTCTCATTCCGAAAAAAACCGCCGTTGATCCCAACAGTGAATATAGGCTCAGTCAGTATTTTCGTGGTATCTATTTGAAAAACTATTTACGTGACGCTTTTTGCTCTCCGACCATTTTTATTTGTATATTAGCGCTCTCCCTCTTTTGGGCCATTAATCAGGTATTGCTCGCCAGTTATGGGGCCTATTTAAAAGATTATGCCGATAATCCCAGCGCGGTGTTTGTGCAGGGGGCGATGGCAATGGGTGGAATGGGTATTTTATTAGGGGCGATGTATGCGGGCCGAGTGTCGCGTGGATTTATTGAGTCTGGCATGATTCCGATGGCAGCGCTTGGTATTTCAGCCGGATTATTTTTGTTGCCAATCATCACCAGTCATGCATTCATTATGGTGTTGTTTTTGATTTATGGATTTTTTGGTGGAATGTTCATTGTGCCACTTAATGCCTTGATCCAGTTCAATGCAAAAGATAGTCATTTGGGTAAAGTGATGGCAGTGAATAATTTTATTCAAACGATATTTATGCTGGGATTTTTGTTGCTTGGCATTTTGTATACTTTATTAGGTGGAGATATCCGTTACTTTTTCTATGGACTATTTTTCATTGCTATTGTTGGTGCGTTATATACAATAAAAAATTATCCGCAATCATTGTTGCGTTATTTAGTGTATTTTGTTATTTCAAAATTTTATCGTATTCAGGTTTATGGTCTTGATTATTTGCCTTCTACCGGTGGCGTATTATTATTGGGGAATCACACGAGCTTTTTAGATTGGGCATTGATTCAAATTGCCTGTCCGCGACCGATACGTTTTGTGATGGAACGCAGTATTTTTCAAAAATGGTATTTGAAATGGGTACTCGCGAAATTGAAAATGATTCCGATTTCGCGCAGTGGTAGCAAAGATTCGATTCACGATATTCAACAAGCACTCAAAGCAGGTGATGTGGTGGCATTATTTCCAGAAGGACGATTGAGTCGTAATGGTCAAATTGGCCACTTTAATAACGGCTTTGAGAAAATAATGATGGATACGGGTGCTGTTATTGTTCCTTTTTATTTGCGAGGATTGTGGGGTAGTGCAAGTTCCTACGCGACGGCGCGTTATAAACGAATTTCATGGATACGTCAGCGTCGTTTAAGCGTGAGTTACGGTGAACCTTTACCGGAGAATACCACCGCCGCGGTTGTTAAACAAAAAGTGATGCAGCTTTCCATTAGTGCATGGAAACGTTTTGGTGAGTCGCTTGGTACGATTCCTGAAGAATGGCTGCGTCGCGTGAAGCAACTTCCCAATTTACCGAGCCTTATTGACTCTCTTGGAATGAAATTTACAAATGCTGAGTTGTTGTCAACGGTGATGTTTTTCAAAAAACAGTTGATGCGACTAGATCAGCAGCAAAATAGGGGGATTTTATTGCCACCTGGGGCTGCTGGTATTATTGCGAATTTAAGTAGTTTGTGTTTGGGAAAAACGGTTGTTAATTTGAATTATACCAGTAGCGTTTCTGCATTACAGGCAGCGATTTCACAAGCAGAAATTAAAACGATTATAACGTCAGAAGTATTCGTCAAAAAGTTGCAGCAAAAGGGTTATGATCTCAGTGAGGTTCTTAATGGCTGCCAAATTTGTTATTTAGAGAATTTGAAAACACCAACGATGCAATTTAAAATGGTTAAAAATTATTTGCTTGTACGGATACTCCCTTTATGGATTTTAACTCGTTGGGTCATCAAGCGTTGTTCAAATGCGAGCACAGCCGTTATTTTATTTAGTAGTGGCAGTGAAGGATTACCCAAAGGGGTAGAGTTGACGCACCGTAATATTTTGGGTAATGCGAAGCAAATTTCGAGTGTGTTCAGCATTGAAGATAAAGATATGGCATTGAGCTGTTTACCGTTATTTCACGCCTTTGGCTTAACGGCGACGACCATCATGCCCTTGATAGAAGGGACACCGATGGTGTGTCATGCTGATCCAACGGATGTTGTTAAAATTGCAAAATTGATTTTTGAATATCGTGTCACTTTCATGTGCGGCACATCAACCTTGTTTGGCTTGTATTGTCGAAACAGTCGCGTACTGTCGCAAATGTTGCAACCATTGCGTTTTGTCATTGCGGGCGCTGAAAAGTTAAATCCAATGATTCGACAAGAATTCAAAACCAAATTTAATTTGGATATTTATGAAGGATATGGCACCACTGAAGTAGCGCCCGTGGCGAGTTCCAATTTGCCAAATGTATTAGATGATGGCGATTGGTTTTTACACGTGTTTAATCGAGTGGGTACCGTAGGTTTGCCATTGCCGGGGACCGCGTTTCGCATTGTGGATCCTGAGACGTTAATGGATTTACCCATCAATGTGGAAGGAATGGTATTGATTGGTGGTACGCAAGTGATGAAAGGGTATTTAAAAAACCCTGAAAAAACAGCTCAAGTGTTAATTCCCGACGGTGATATCACGTGGTATATCACCGGTGATAAAGGTCGAATCGATGAAGAGGGTTACTTGACCATTGTTGATCGTTACTCGCGCTTTGCAAAAATGGCGGGAGAAATGATTAGCTTGTCCGCCGTGGAGAGTGCCATTAGCAAAGTCATTGTTGATGAAAATATGGATATTATGGTGGTTGCTGTTGCGGATGAGAAAAAAGGAGAGAAGTTAGTATTGCTGCACACGCTTCCCATCGATGCAAAAATAATGCGTGAAAAATTAAGCGCCGCGGGTGTCAATAATTTGTATTTTCCAGCAGAGTACAGGCTAGTGCCGGAGCTGCCTCGCTTAGGGAGTGGCAAAAAAGATTATCATGCCGCGAAGAAGCTAGTTTTAAGCTGGTGCCCCGAACAGGATTCGAACCTGTGACCTGTCCCTTAGGAGGGGACTGCGCTATCCATCTGCGCCACCGGGGCAATAGAAAGGAGAACAGGATACGCCATTTCGGGGCCTGATGACAATGCAGGAATTCCCCATTTTCTGATGGGGAATTCCTTTCCTTTCATTGACGCGGGCTGCAGGGGACCTGCATCCTCGCGATCAAGGGGGAGCGCGCAAAGCTTCCCCTTGATAATCCCCACTGTTTCAATCTTTTGTTTTCTAAAACAACAAGTTGCTAGATAATAAACTTGGGGAATTGCTGATGACAATAACTGTAGCAGGAGAATCAATAATGCCGAATCAAAAAATAATAAATTTAAATCATATCCGCATTGGTAATAGGGAAAAAATGGTATTGCTGGGAGGAATGAATGTATTGGAATCGGCGCAACTGGCCGATGAAGTGGTGGCGCATTACAGAGAAGTCACGACAAAACTTAATATTCCTTACATTTTCAAAGCGTCATTTGATAAGGCTAATCGTTCTTCCGTAAATTCATTTCGTGGGCCGGGGCTTGAAAAAGGGTTGCAGATTTTTGCTGATCTTAAATCAAAATATCGCGTTCCAATCATTACCGATGTGCACGAACCTTGGCAGGCAAAAGAAGCAGCAGCGGTGGTTGATATTATTCAGATCCCTGCTTTTTTATCGCGTCAAACGGATTTGGTGGAGGCGATGGCAGAAACCAATGCGATCATTAATATCAAAAAAGCTCAGTTTTTATCGGCTTATGATATGCGCCATGTGCTACAAAAATTTGAATCCTTTGGTCATCATCGTTTATTGTTGTGCGAACGTGGTAATTGCTTTGGATATAATAATTTGGTCGTAGACATGTTGAATTTTCCCATCATGAAATCCTTTGGTTATCCCGTGATTTTTGATGTAACTCATGCGTTGCAATTGCCGGGTGGTCAAGCCGACAGTGCGGGGGGGCGACGTCAGCTGTGCTTTGATTTGGCGCGGGCAGGTGTTGCAACTGGATTAGCAGGGGTGTTTTTAGAAGCGCATCCCGATCCACAAAAAGCGAAGTGTGATGGTCCTTCTGCGCTGCGGTTGCTTGATTTGGAATTGCTTCTCACACAATTACAGCGAATTGATCACGTCGTCAAACAGCAGGCAGCGATTCCCGCTGAACTTCTCGCGATGGGGGATTCTTAAGGGGGAGAACTGTGATTCTCCCCAGAATGAGCTGAAGCAGCGGTTAGGGCTGGAAACTGGAGTCTTGGTCGGATGGGTTTGTGTGTTTTCCTCCCCTGTTTTCACGCCAAAAGGCACTGCTGAGTTGCGTGTGTTCCACTTCCTTAAAAGGAATTTTCCTGACGCTGTTTATAATACCTTCGTCCATTAGATAGGCTATTATGCCTTCTTTGTTTATAATAGCATCGTCCTTTAAATAGGCCCCCATAATTTCGGATATTGTCGTGTTAACTCGTTTTAAGTAATCAAACAAAGATTGCATTTTTTGTTTTTGTAATTCTGGGGGTTCAAGGCCGATTGCAATACGTAAGGCAGGAGAAGCGCCAGAAAAGGATATAATAGCATTATTTATAAAAGAGAAACCGTCTCGTGACATGGCAATCTGATTATTGATTATCTGGTTAGTAATGAGATTGGGAAGTTGCTGCATGAGGTTAATTGATAGGTTAATAAATCGTATAGTGATAAAGGGCCAAACCTCTTTTTCCTCATCATAAGTAAATGCAGACTCAACAAATAAAAATTGCTTTGATTTGTCGGCATTGTCTTTAAGTTCTTGAGGAACAAAATTTAAATCAATTTCACTGCTTGAATTTTTCAACATCCGCATAAACGCCCCTATTTCATAGGGGGCATTTAATAAAATATGTTGAAAAACTTGAACCGTTTGATCTTGTATTTTAAAACCCTTTAATACTATTTCTGAAGGGAAACAGGCATTCAGTATTTGAAAATGCTCCGGGTTAAAATAAGCGGCCAAAAGGCCTGAAGGACAACAATCAAGGCCCATGTGGATTGATTTATTCAGACTTTGCCCGATTAAAATAGCCAATTGCCCATTTCGAATAAGGTCTTCATATTCTAGCAACAGATCTGAAATTCGTTGATCATCAAACGGCGATAAGCTGACGTCGATAATAACAATCAATGGGTCATTTTCTCTTCCGGGTGTTTTTTTTCTCAGCATTATCTGCTCTTGAATGAGCTCGCTCACATTGTGGGAACGATGGCCGTTTTTTTTAAGATCAAGGTTGTCATGAAGCGCGGTGATTAATAAATGAGTTAAGGTGATAGAAGCATCGGGATCATGGGGATCATTTTTTTTAACATCGAACCCTAACTGTTCTGGGTTTAAAACAAATTTTCTCGGTCTGCCTTTGAGTGGATAATTAGATCGATCGATCAATGTCCTCAGCCCAATGGGGATCTCAAAATAAACGCCTTCAGTGAGTTCGACGCCAACAGGAACCATCGGCATTTTTTCTCGTAATTGAGTAATGCTTTCATTCATCGCATGGGTTAAAACTGCTAAACCCGATGGAGCAAGCGAAACATGTTGAGGCTCAAATTCATGCGCTTTTTTGCAAAATAAAAACATTTCTTCGCGCAATGTTGGGAGAGAGTCATGCGGTTTAAGAAGAGTGAGAAGAGAAATCAGTCGATCAAAGGCCATTTGAGTTCGTATGGAAAACACTTCATAATGACGCCAGCTGTGACACATTTCGCTAACACGAGCGTCAAGCTCCAACAGCATTTTTTGATAAGCCTCATGTAATATTGGCGGAAGCATTTGAGTTTGATGCGTGTCTGGTAGGCCCTGAATCATTTTTTTCAGCAAATTAAAATAAAAGACAATGTTTTTTGGCAGGGCGTGTTGATGCAAATTTTCTTCAATTTTTATGACGATCGACATCTTTGACACGGGATGATCTGGGTCTGTGTGAGCCGGTTGATCTTCGATGATTTCTTTGAGTTGTTCTTTAATGTTAAGAAAACGACCTGAATTCAAGGGGCTGACATCAAAAGCTATTTTTCTATTATTTAACATTACATTGAGATCATCCCCGTTTTTTCTCGAAAAACCTATTTCTTCATTTAACATTACACGGAGATCATCCCCGTTTTTTGCCGCTTTTATAAACCCACAAATCAATTTCATTGAGCGTGTCATTAAGCTGGATATTTGCCAAAAAGCATCCTCCATGCTAGGCATGGCGCCGATCTTTCCGAGTAACGCAGTCATAAGAAGAATTTTTTCTGTTTTGACATTGAGAACGGTGTATTGGCGCCCTGAGTAAGTCATTACGGTTAACTTTTGCCCAATGGTTAATTGACGAAGGATATCTGGAGAATCGAAATCTGGAGAGTTGGATTCAAGCCAAAAGGCAATCAATAAAAATGCTCTGGAATCTGGATTAAATGGCACTTGATAAACGTCCTTTGCTCCGGCTAAAGGTAGGTACATCAGACTGCCGAGATCTCCCTCTTGAAAAGCGGAACACCCATCTCGATAATACATTGGGTGGAATAATCCTAAATTTTTATCTTTTGGGTAGGTGGCATGGTGCATTTGAAATTGAATCATTTGAGCGATGACGTTAGTGACCTCTTCTTCATCCTGCTGCGTGTATCCCTCTAATAACATCGGGGCCAAAATGTTGACATTTTCTCGAAGAGTTTGAGCGGGAGTAGGAAATTGCTTGATTTTTTCCTGCTGTTGCTGTTTTTCTTTTTCCATTTTTTCAAGAAGATATCGCTCAAGACTTTCAATGGTTAATTCCTCTGGGCGCTCTTCACCTAAAATCATTTTCCAGGTCAGTTTGGTTTGAGGGTCGATTTTTTCTTTTCGTACTTTTTCTCGCAAAAAATCAATGAGCTTAGTATATTCTTCGAGAAGGTCATAATTTGATCTATCTGAACGTGGATCATTTAACGATTGACAACGAGTTACTAAGTCACCAAGATCTGCCATAGATACCATCCCATCTTTAGCCGGATCGTTCACCCGGTGACAAGGGTCAGGGCGAACTAATTAATTCCGACTTAATAATAATGAGACAATAATAAACAAACTGGTGCGAATGGTCAATTTTTGATTGAGGTTGGTGGCTCAACCGGTAGATCGTTAATTTCTCTATTGATGGGCAGGCTATCGTTGGGGTAGGCATAGCGGTTATCGCTATCCGGGTGGCAGCCGAGACGATTGTACTCTTGCAGCAAGTTGGCTTGTTCTGTGGCGGTGACGGTGCGACTGGAGGGGATATTACCTGCGGGGCCGGGATCCATGTGTTGTCTTATTCCTGCGCAAATCGGATTGGGTGGATAGTTCGGGTCGTCACTATCGTGTATACTGCTACAGCCATACAGGCATGAAATCAAAAGGCAGAGAGAAATGAGACGGGGGGCGACCATAGTACCTCCAAGATTGAAGACGCAATAAATTGATTCATAATTAAAATATACCAAATTTTTAAGGTAAAGACATTTGGGAAAGCGAAAAAAACAGAAATCCTACCATAAAGGTGAAGATCCCTATTTGCAACGTGAAGCAGGGCAATATGAACATCCTGTTCCCAGTCGTGAATTTATTTTGCAATATTTAGAAGAGCGTGGCCGACCTACGAGCTTTAATCACTTGATGAAAATATATGAACTGAGTTCATCAGAAGAACGTGAAGGTTTACGTCGTCGTTTAATCGCGATGGCGCGCGATGGACAGATCATCAGTAATCGTCGTGGCAGTTACGCCCTTGTTTCAAAATTAGATTTAATTCGCGGGCATGTGCAAGCACATCGTGACGGTTTTGGATTTTTAATTCCAGATGATGGTAGTGATGATGTTTTTCTACCGGCACGTGAAATGCGTGGTGTTTTTAATGATGATGTGATTTTGGTGCGTATTGCCGATCAATTTGCGCGACGCAAAGAAGGTGTTGTGGTTGAGGTATTAGAGCGCAATACGCATCAAGTGGTAGGGCGTTTTTTTGAAGAAAATGGTTACGCATTTGTGGACCCTGACAGTAAATACATCGTGCAAGATATTGCAATTCCACCGGGTGCGGCGGGAAATGCAAAGGTGGGGCAATTTGTAGTAGCAGAGATTACTGCGCAACCCACGAAACGTCGCCAGCCGGTAGGAAAAATTATTGAGATTTTAGGTGATCATTTAACGCCGGGTATGGAAGTGGAATTGGCGATTCGTGCGCATGAATTACCGTTTCAGTGGCCATCCGCAGTGACGCAAGAAGCGCAGCGTTTTCATGCTCAGGTGCAAGAAGTTGACAAACAAAATCGTTTGGATTTGCGCACATTAGCATTTGTCACGATTGATGGGGAGGACGCAAAAGATTTTGATGATGCCGTTTATTGTGAATACACCAAAGAAAAAGGATGGAAATTATATGTCGCTATTGCGGATGTGTCTCACTATGTGAGACCGCACATGGCATTGGATCATGAAGCGCAATTGCGTGGTAACTCCGTGTATTTTCCGGCAAAAGTGATTCCCATGCTGCCTGAGACGCTTTCCAATGGACTCTGTTCTTTAAAACCAAACGAAGATCGCTTGACGTTGACGTGTGTGATGAATATCAATGAAGATGGTGAAATTGAAGATTTTAAATTTCATGAAACAGTGATTCATTCACAAGCACGTCTAACGTATACCGAGGTTTTTGCAATGTTGAATGGTGAAAAAACACCACATCAAGCTTTTTATTCGCACTTGAAACGACTCTATGATCTTTACAAAAAATTATTACAACAACGTATTTTGCGAGGCGCCATTGAGTTTGAGTCACAAGAAACCAAAATTAAATTCGACGATAAAGGTAAAATCGCGCAAATTGTTCCGATATTTCGTAATGATGCGCATCGGTTAATTGAAGAAATGATGTTGGCGGCTAACATTTGTGCCGCGCATTATTTATTAAATGCTAAAATTCCCGCTTTATACCGTATACATGAAGGTCCGCAAGCCGAAAAATTATTAGCGCTTCGTGATTTTCTTAAAAATTTTAATTTACGATTAACGGGTGGGGCGAAACCGACCACCAAAGATTATGCGAATTTGTTGACGCGTATTGTTAAACGTGACGACTCACATTTACTACAAACCATTCTATTACGCTCGTTACAACAAGCGATTTATTCCACTGATAATGTAGGTCATTTTGGTTTGGCGTATGATGCGTATACGCATTTTACCTCACCGATTCGTCGCTATCCGGATTTATTGGTGCATCGTACGATTAAACATAAATTACAGCAGTTACCGAAAAAAGCTTTTCCATATAACGAAGAGAATATGGAGCATTATGCAGAGCATTGCTCTATGACGGAACGTCGTGCCGATCGTGCAACGCGCGATGCCATTGATTGGTTGAAGTGCGAATATATGCAAGATAAAGTGGGGCAAGAATTTGAGGGCCGTATTGTGGACGTGACGGGATTTGGAATTTTTGTGGAATTAAACGATATTTATGTGCAAGGCCTCGTTCATGTGACCAGTTTATATAACGATTATTACCATTATGATAGTACACTGCGTTTACTTCGTGGTAAACGAACCGGGAAAGAATATCGTTTAGCAGACTCATTGCGAATTTTAGTTGCACGCGTTGATTTGGATGAGCGCACGATTGATTTTGAACCCGCAGAAGAAAGATGAGAAAAAGAAGCCTATTTTTTTAACTTGATTCCCCGCGGCTTGCCGCGGGACTTCTCGCGTGGGGTTTCCAAAGGGGAGCGAGCGTTCGCTCCCCTTTGGTCGCCGTCCGCGAGGGTTTCCCGAGCAGGCGAAATTATTACAGGAAAAATACCCCGTGGCTTGCCACGGGGATTTTTATTCAGATTCTCCATCACTTTGGGACATTGAATTTAGGTTAAATTTCTGCCATTCTATGTGCCGTTGCCGAAAAGGCGCGAGCATTGAGTATGCACCCGTTACATCAATGCAAGGTGCAAGGCTATATACCCGGTAGAATGGTAGGTTTTATGATCAATTTTTCAGAAATAGACTTTTTTTTTAGCAAACTAAGTGGAAAGCCAGTGATATTAAGGGGTGGTTACTTTTATGTTGACCCCTTTTCTGGGAAAAAAGCTCGACAGGTGTTATGTCAGCTGGAAGACAGGCCAGTAAGCGGTTTTTCAACATTAACATTGCTTCACTTAATTGCGGCATATCCGGTTTATCCTTCCCTGTGGGAGGGTGTTTTGGAAAGGGAGGGGATTGATCTCAATGCGAAGGTATCCACTCTCCTCAACGACTTGGAAGATCGTAAATCAAGGACTGCGCTTGATTTTGCTATTGAAACAGGGCAAGCAGAGCTTGCGCTCAAGCTAATTGATAAAGGCGCTAAATTTGATCCCAGCAGTGAGAATGCTAATAAACTTCTGCGAGCCCTGGTGCTTCACGGGAAGATCGAGGAAGCAAAAGAGCTCATATGGCGTCATGGGGTGACTACGGGTGGTCTTGAAAAGGAGTTATGTTATCTTTCCTGTTTTGAAAACGAAGTTAAAAAACATTTTGTTTCTTTAATGTTTTTTGAAAATTTTTCGCATAAAAAAGAGATCAGGATCGCTTTTCTCATGGGGGGGCACAAACGACTAGGAGCTGAGTCTCCTGTTCGTAAGTTCCCTGTAGAGCTGCGTGAAAAAATTATTTCTTTCCTTCCACCCCCACGATGGTCGGTTTCAGAATTTATTGATATAGTGGGTGAGGCAAAAATTTCAGTACTCGATACGTTACAGCAATTTGATCGTTGGGGTATTAGGTATGAAAAAAAGCAGGAGGAACTATTAAAAAAAGCTCTTCAAACGCGCAATACAAAGCTTGCTTGTCATCTTTTTGAAAAGGGAGCTCCATTTGATCCTAACGATCAAGTTGTTAAAGATTTTTTTATTGATGCTGTAAAAAAGGGGGAAGGCAAGTTAGCACTGTTTTTGTGTTTAAATGGTGTTGACTCAGATTGCTTGAAAGCTGTTCTTTCAAGTGGAAAGATTGGCGGTGTCTGCATGACTCGACAGGAAAGGAACAATATCAAACACGCCTTTTCTTTTTTTTCTTCTATTATAAAAAATTACAATCCAGGTCTTTTCCCTCGAGAAAAAAAGGCGAAAATGGCTAAATTGATTTTCAACGAGCCTCAGAATAATGATAACCAGCTGCTAGAGCTGAGCTGATTCCAATGAGTGTCGCCTCGGATTCATGTATCTGCTGCAAAGCGGGTGACGCGAGGAAGACGATTTTTTCAAGATCGCTAATCTGGATTCCGGATCGCGCGCCGTGATAATACATCACCCTTTACAAATTAGGGAGACGGCCGCTTGTCCGGAACGACGGGCTCTGGGACGTAAGCTATTCCAATTCTCTTCCCAGAGGAAAGGTATGAGTGAACCCATCACAAACAGCATTTTTTGTATTTTTTACCGCTACCACAGGGACATAGTTCGTTACGTCCCACTTTTATCCTTGTGACCGGTTGTTTAGGTGGCTCGTCATGATGCCCATGGTTGTGCATGCAACGTTCATCATGACAGTGACCTTCTTCAGCCAATAAAATACCGTCCGTGTAATACCAGGCATTATTCTTTTTCTTAAAATGGCTGCGTTCATGCACCATACAATCTTCGCCATTTTCTGTAAATTCCGCGATAAATTCCACATAACCCATGTTGTCATTTGGTTTCACAGCAGGAGCATCAATGATAGTGAGTTTTTTCCACTCGATTTGTTCAGTCCAAGATTTCGAATTATTAGCATCAAATAATTCTTTTGCTTTGCCATCCGATGTTTTTACTAAATAATCAGTATTTGCTTGCGTAAATGCGGTGTAGCGTGATCGCATCAGTGCTTCTGGGGTGGGTGCAAAAAGTGGCGTATCGATATATTGTCCGCAACAATTTTCATAATGAATTTCACTGCCACAGGGGCAAAATAAATGACTGTGTTCTTGTCTCATTCATTAGACTCCGTCAATTGATAATATTTTTCGCCTAATTTAATGCGTTGCCGGCCGTTAGTGACCCGCCAGCGATTTGTATCGCGCAATGAATACACGCAGCCGCAATATTCTTGCTGATAAAACTGTTCGCGTTTAGAAAGTTCAACCATGCGTTGTGAACCTCCTTCTTTGCGCCAATTGTAAGTCCAGTATAATAAGTTTGGATACTTCGCTGCGGCGCGCACACCGCAATCGTTAATTTGTTCCATGTTTTTCCAGCGTGAAATACCCAACGAACTGGTCATGATGTCGAATCCATTTTCGTACGCATAGAGCGCCGTGCGTTCGAAACGCATATCAAAACACAGGGTGCAACGAATGCCACGCTCCGGTTCATTTTCCATCCCTTTAACGCGCAGAAACCAATGTTCAGTGTCGTAGTCAGCATCAATAAAAGGGATCTGGTGTTTTTCGGCAAAACGGATGTTTTCGTTTTTACGAATTTCATACTCTTTTTGCGGATGAATATTGGGGTTATAGAAGAAGACAGAAAAATTAACGCCGCATTCCACGAGATTTTCCATGATTTCACCCGCGCAAGGGGCGCAGCAGGAATGCATCAATAAGTTGTGGCGTTCTTCGGGAAGGGCGAGGTTAGGTCGGTTGCTCATGCGTGAGTTGTTCCTTTGATAAGCAGATTGTGCTCATATTGTAACGCGGCTTGTTCAGGGGATCCAGTTTTGCTTTTTTTGCTTTGTACTCGCGTCACCCGCTTAGGATATATGTTTAGCTTTTGACCTAACGCAACCAGAGCTATTTGCATGAGCGGCGCTTTTCGGTAGAATCAACTTCCTACTTTTTTTGTAGGCTTCGAATAGAGGTTTTATGACATTACTGTACGACAGTCGCCAAATTCGCAAGATTGAACAGTGGGTGATTGCAGCAGGCACGGAAGAATATCAATTAATGGAACGCGCAGGGCGTTTCGTTTTTTCTATTTTGCAGCAGCGTTGGCCTGATGCGCAAAAAATCATATTCTGCACGGGGAAGGGCAATAATGCTGGTGATGCCTATGTTGCCGCGCGCCTGGCTCATGAGCATGGTCTTCCGGTTGTTATTTATGCGGTGACACCCTGTGATCAGCTAAAGGGCAGCTCTGCAAAAGCAGCGCTAGCCTGTCGAAAGGCGGGTGTTTCTATTATTGATTACCACCCTGAACTTTCGTTTGATAGTGACGTATTGGTTGATGCTTTATTTGGGATTGGCCTTAATGGGGTGTTGGAAGAACCTTATGTCTCTCTCATCAACCTTATTAATGATCAAAATATTGACATACTAGCGATCGATGTTCCTTCGGGTTTGAACGCAGATACAGGCTGTATCGAAGGCGCAGCGATTGATGCGGATGTCACGGTCACCTTTATTGGCTATAAGCCGGGTTTAGTGACATTGAAGGGCCCCAGTCGTTGTGGTGAAGTTATTTTAAATACGCTTGATGTTCCCATGGAAATTTTGAATAAAATTGAGCCCATTGCAGAATTTACTGAATGGGAGCGCATTCAAAAAGTATTTCCGCGGCGTATGCGCGATGCGCATAAAGGGGATTATGGTCATGTGCTGGTAATCGGTGGTGATTATGGCATGGGTGGTGCTGTGCGTATGGCCGCTGAAGGGGCATTACGCGTGGGCGCAGGATTAGTGAGTGTTGCAACTCGACCTGAACATGTTCCCGTTGTGAGTAGTTCTCGCCCAGAAATCATGTGCCATCAAGTTGGGGAGCCCTGTGAACTCATTCCTTTATTGGAAAAAGTCAGTGTGATTGTGATTGGTCCGGGTCTAGGGCGCACTGCCTGGGCAGAGGGATTAATGCAACTCGTACTGGAAGCACCGCACCCAAAATTGTTGGATGCGGATGCGCTCAACCTGTTAAGCCAACGTCCTTCATACAGCGATCGTTGGGTGTTGACACCCCATCCCGGGGAATCAGCGCGTCTTTTACATTGCAGCTGCCAAGAATTACAACTTGACCGGTTTGATTCGTTGCGTGAATTACAGAAAAAATACGGTGGTGTTGTTGTGTTAAAAGGTGCAGGAACTTTAGTGAAAGGCAAAGCAGATCGCATTAAAGTGTGTCGTGCGGGTAATCCGGGTATGGCGACGGGCGGCATGGGTGATATTCTCAGTGGTATTATTGGTGGGCTTATGGCACAAGGATTAGATTTGCTGACAGCGGCAGAGATCGGTGTATACGTGCATGCACGTGCGGGTGATTTAGCGGTGGCAGAGGGTGGCGAACGCGGTTTGTTAGCGACCGATGTGCTCGCGTATTTGCGTCCTCTGGTTAATCCGAATTAAGGTTTTTCTGTGGAAAAATCAGGCTATTTTAGTTCTGAAAAAGAAATGTTGGCGTTTGGCGGTCAATTAGCCGCAATATTGGCGCCGGGTGATGTTATTTTTTTACAGGGTCATCTGGGCGTGGGTAAAACGACGTTAGCGCGTGGGATTTTGCAAGGGTTGGGTTGTCAAAGCCATATTAAAAGTCCAACGTACACGATGGTTGAATCGTATCTTTTGGGTGATTGTTCTGTGCATCATTTCGATTTGTATCGCATCCGTGATCCACAAGAATTATATGACATCGGTTTAGTGGATTATTTGTCACGTGACGCAATCATCCTTATTGAATGGCCGGAAAAAGCGTTTGTGCTATTGCCACTTCCCACGTTGCTTTGCGAAATTAAAATTTTAACGCCCACAACGCGTTCATGGGTATTAACGGCAAAGCTTCCGCGCGGCGAAACATTATTGCGTTTGTTAGGGTGTGCCATCATTTGAAAGATAAAGTTGCCTTCCTCTCTGGATCCCGGACAATCGCTGCGCGATTTCTGGGACGACGAACTTAGCTGCAGACTCTAAATGATCCGTGATCCCTGCTGTAGTGCCTCGATTTAATTAATGCTTATCTCTCCATTTTGTCTCACACTCTTTAATCCCTTTCTTCATAACTCATCCCCAAATAAAGCGAGACAATT
>MGOZ01000040.1 GCA_001797285.1 Coxiella sp. RIFCSPHIGHO2_12_FULL_42_15 | reverse complement strand
CAATTGTCGCTTTCCCCCTTTTCCAAAGGGGGAGATAAGAGGTGCCATTCTTCAATTTACTGCGTGGCTAGAAAGTGGGCTGAATAATTACTAAAATAGAACACATGTTGCCCGGACGAAAAGGATATGTTGGGGTGACTGCTAAAGACAACAGAACATTCATCAATGGAGTAATTTGGATATTTAAAACAGGTGCCCCTTGGCGAGATTTGCCGGAAAGATATGGTCATTGGAAAATAGTTCATTTGCGTTTTTCACGTTGGTCGAGGGCTGGAATTTTCGATAGAATTTTTCAAACGTTATCAGAAGATGCTGATATGGAGTTTTTACTGATAGATATAGCTTTTCAGATAAATATTTTGGTGAAAATGATCGTGCCATTAGAAGCCAACCCTCTCCTAGCCTCTCCCGCAGGCGGGAGAGGGAAGATCGAAAGTGAGCACCATTGCCGGTAAGACAATCGAAATAGTTTATTTTTACCAAAATATTTATCTGAAACACTATAGCAGTATCGTAAAAGCACATCAACATGCATCAGGCGCCAAAAAAAATGGAAACGTCACTGGAAACTGAAATTGATTGAAAAAAACAACCTAATGTGGCGTGATCTGTACAACGACATTATTTGAATAAGATAAAGTTGCTTCCCTCTCTGGATCCCGGACAATCGCTACGCGATTTCCGGGACGGCGAACTTAGGTGCAGAGCCTAACCTATTTAGCTAATTGATGACAGACCCTAGCAACCGCAATCGCTGTTTTATTGACGCCAGATCTTTCTACTTTTTCCATAATCCATCGTTGTTGGGCTGTTTTTCCCTGAAGAGCATACTTTATAACGGTTCTCGCCCCATGAATTAATAACGTTCTCACATAGGGATCTCCACGCTTGCTGACCCCTAATAAAGTTGTTCGACCTCCACTCGAATGCTGTTTGGGGACTAACCCTAACAAAGCCGCTACTCCTCGACCGTTTTTAAATAAATGGGGTTCTGTGATCGTCGCCCACCAGATTGTGGCGGTTAGTGGACCCACCCCCTCCACTTGCATCAACCGTTGGCAAACCGGATTTTGCTGTATGAATTGCTCAATTTTCCTATTATATCGATCCACGCGCGCATCCAGTTTGTGAAATTCTTCCAATAATTCACTCAAGAGTTCCCGTGCCATAAAGCTCAACTGATTTTCAGCGGATTCGATCACATCTTGTAATCGAGAACGAATAGGCAGAAATCCTCGGGGTAAAACAATACCATTTTCAGCCAAAAAACCACGAATCTGATTGCTCAAGGCGGTTCGTTGTTTCACGGCTTGACTGCGTATTCGATGCAGCATTTGCATATCCCGATGCTCAATTTGTTTTATGGGGACAAACCTCATGCTAAGCAATGAGCTTTTCAACGCCAAACACGGCTTGGCGCGGGAATGTGCGCCGGGTATGGTGCAGAACTAGACGGTGAAAGTCCGTTATGGGCTGAGCTGCACATCGGCCATCGCAGCCCGATGTGAAATATCCAGGGTAACTTGTTGAATGATTTTTATTTAAATCAAGCGCTTTGTTGTAATGAGTGCTTCATGTTACTATAGTCATATAACTATAGCCATTCTAAGAGAGCCAAATGCTAAAAAAAATTCCGGCTGGAAAATTTAAGGCGCAATGCTTACAGTTGATGGATGACGTCAAACGTAAGCATGTTTCTTTCATCATCACCAAACATGGTGTTCCTGTTGCCAAGTTGGTGCCCATTGAAGATAACCCTATAAATTTGTTTGGCGCGTTAAAAGGCACGGTAAACATAAAAGGAGATATTGTCACTTCCATAGATGAAAGCTGGGATGCTGAACGATGAAAGGATTGTTATTAGATACTCATGTTTGGATCTGGTTAATGGAGGGGCTCCCTAATCTACCTCATAAGGTTCAAAAAATGATTAATGTGGAAGTTCAAAATACTAAGGTATGTATTGCCGCTATTTCGATGTGGGAAATTAGTATGCTGGTGATTAAAGAACGAATTATTTTAGAAAAACCGATGTTAACTTGGATTAACGATGCTTTGACCCCTCTCGGAATTGAATTGGAGCAACTAACTCCTGAAATTGCTGTCGAGAGCTGTTATTTACCGGATAGTTTTCATGGTGACCCTGCAGATCGCTTAATTGTGGCCACGGCGAGAGTGAATAGCTTAGCGTTAATTACACACGACAAAAAAATGATTGAATATGGCAAAAAGAATTATGTTACCGTCATTGAAGTTTAGAAAAATAATTTGGCTCAAATGAGTTACCGAGAATGACTGTCCCTGAGAAAACTTGACTGGCAATGATGCCATCTTTCCAATAAAATGAAGTATGAATATTGTACGGATTGCCATTTCGAAATTGCGAATACCTTTGATTCGTCCATTTATCACGGCGTTGCGCCGGACGGATTTTATCGAAGATATTGTCGTTACTCTTGAATGCAGCAACGGCCTTATTGGCTTTGGTTCCGCAGCAGCAACTCCTGCCATCACTGGCGATACTCAAGAATCGATTTTGGGGGCCATCCAAATTATGGGCCGCTGGCTTTTAGGAAAATCCATCGAGCCTTTTGAAGAACTGCTTTTCCAACTGCAATCCCGGTTAATCAACAATCCTTCGGCAAAGGCGGCTATTGATATTGCTTTGCATGACTTAATGGCACAACATCGTAAAATGCCTTTGTATCAATTTCTCGGCG
The DNA here is from genome assembly GCA_001797285.1 of Coxiella sp. RIFCSPHIGHO2_12_FULL_42_15. Classification (GTDB taxonomy): domain Bacteria; phylum Pseudomonadota; class Gammaproteobacteria; order Coxiellales; family Coxiellaceae; genus 2-12-FULL-42-15. Next base: position 41,375 of record MGOZ01000040.1, on the reverse strand, counting down.
GGTGTTGTCGCAACTTAACCATTGTCAACACGATCAGCGTTAAAAGCGCGGCAGAAATGGTCGAGGATGCTGAGCTTTTTGTTGAGCAGGGATTTGCTACCTTAAAAATTAAAGTGGGTTTAGATCAGTCAGACGATATTGAACGAATTCAAGCAATACACGCGGCAATCGGCGATAAGGCGCAATTGATTTGTGATGCTAACCAAGGTTGGGATAGCAAATCCGCTTTACGTATTTTGGAAAAGTTACACCAAAATAATGTAGACATTTTGATGATTGAACAACCCGTGAAAGCCTGGGATTATGCGGGCTTAAAATACATTCGTGATCATTCTGCCATTCCAATTTATGCAGATGAATCGGTTTTTAATTTACGTGACGCTGCAAAAATAGCCACTGAACAAATTGCGGATGGTATTAACATCAAGTTGATGAAGTCAGGGGGACTTTATCAGGCGCAGAGCATTTATCAGCTGGCTAATGCGTATCAAATTCCTTGCATGGCAGGCTGCATGCTGGAATCCCCTATTGGCTTAACGGCAATGGCCAGCTTTGTCATAGGAAGAAGTCAAATTCGATTTATAGACCTTGATCCCATCGCCATGATTCGATCCAACCCGGTTATTGGTGGCATTCAGCTTAAAGGCGCTTCACTGACGTTGAGTGAGGCGCCCGGTCTGGGTATTCAGAACGTTGAGCATTTGGAGCCTTTAGCTACCTTGGAATAGGAGTCATGATATCATGACGTTTTCTTTCTATTTTCAGTTGGCCAGTTTATTCATTATTGTGGCCTATGCAATATTGGTATTTCGAAACGTAGACCCTCTTCTTGCGACCGCTTTTTGCGTGATATTGGGTTTTATTTTTAATCGATCCACACCGCTTGAAATTGGAAACATTCTTCAGTCAGCGCTCAGCTCTTTTTTGGCGACGGTCGGCTTTATCATTATGTTAGGCCGCGGTCTTGGTGAAATTTTAAATGAAACGAAAATAAGTCATACCCTCGTTCACAGAATTGTTTATGGCATTGGTGTCAACACTCGCTTTCGTGTTAAATTGGGTGTTGTTTTTTCTTCACTCGTTATTGTAGCGGTTCTGGGAACCTTAGCCGGAGGGCTTGCGATTTTAGCACCGATACTGCGTCCCATTGCAGCGAGCGTTAGTTTAACGAAACCAAGCCTTGCCGTATTGATGCAAGCCGCGGGCGAAGAAGCCCTAATTTTAGGGCCTTTTGCACCGCCTGTGATTGCTTTACTCGCAGTGACGGGGATTTCTTATCGGGTGATGCTGACCCATGCTGCTATTCCCATTGTGATAGTGACGCTAACGACTTCTTGGATAATGGCAAACAAACTGCAAAAAAAATATAGCTATGAGTTGTTACACCATGATCCCAATGAAAAGCGCTTTTCCCCCACGTGGCCAGAGGAAATAGCAACATGGGTTTTTATTGGTATTTTTATTTTGTGCGTTATTTATGGATTAATTTTTAAAGCTTCAACTTCCTTTGTCATTTTTGTAATCATTTTTCTTTCCTTGCTCATGGGTGTGATGGGTCGATTATCTTTTGTGAAAATCATGGATTTGATGCTGACGGGTATGCGAAAAAATTTCCATCTTTTCATGATTTTTATTTTGCTTGATCCCTTTTTGAATTTAATTCAGTCTGCCGGCGGTTTTAATGCGTTGATGCGAGTTTTTGCTCCGCTTGAACGTCTTGGTGGAAAAACCATGGTTTCCATTCTCGTTGGGTTAACGGGTGCATTTGGAATGCCTGCTGCATCAGCGGCTGTAATTAAAATGCTTCATGAAATCTTTTTGCCCGCTGCCCTTCAAGTCGGATTACCCACGTTTGTTTTTGCTTTTAGCATGTTGCTTGCGACGCGAATCACTAATTTTGCTTATCCTGGGGCTAACATGTTTGCTGCCATGGGTTTCGCCAACAGTGAAAATATCAAAGCCATGATTCAAAATGGCTTGGTTGTGGCTGCTGTGCAAACCATTTTTCTCATTTTGTATAGCGTCTTTTTTGATCTCATCTTTTAAGGATGGGAACGTTGCTTCAGCGAGAATGGCAGGATCACTCAGGAATTCCTCATCTGGGGAATTGCTGCTGCTCGCTATCCTGCCTCGCTGACGGCATCGACGGTTTCTTTGGACGTATCTTCTTCTTGGATACGTAAATAAATTTCTTCACGATGAACAGCAATATTTTTGGGCGCGTCGATACCAAGACGCACTTGATTACCTCGGACGTCAAGAATGGTAAGTTTAATCTCTCCGTCGCCAATGATTAAGCGTTCACCTACTGATCGTGTTAGCACTAACATGACGCTATCCTTTTTTTGATATCATTTGTTGTCGAGAGGGGGATAACAAATGAGCCTAAATCGAGCGTGTCATTATACTCTTGCAAAGCATAATAGCAACACTTCCTACGGGTGACCTTGTATTGATATCCTCAAACCCTGGGCGTTAGCCCAAGAACTTTACGCCATGGGGGTTTCCCGAGCAGGCGAAATTCATACGTTTTGCCTACCTTACGTAGGGACGAGATCGAGATACTACCTGGTTTTTTAGCCGGTTGCTACTCGATTATGTCGATACGATTATTTTGGGCGCAGAGAATAATATCTGCGCGACGTTGGGCAAATATTCCATTGGTGACCACCCCCGGTAGATTGTTTAGTGCTTGCTCTGTTTCAATCGGATTTAGCAAGTGCCATTGATGCACATCAATAATGACATTGCCATTGTCGGTGACGACCCCTTCTCGATACACAGGCTCGCCATTCATTTTTACAATTTTACGTGCGATGTAACTGCGGGCCATAGGGATCACTTCAATGGGGATGGGAAAACGGCCGAGGACATCGACTTTTTTACTGTGATCCACAATACAAACAAATTTTTTAGCAACTTCAGCAACAATTTTTTCACGAGTGAGCGCTGCACCGCCGCCTTTAATTAAGTACTTATGATTGTTAAATTCATCTGCGCCATCGACGTAAACGGGCAGTGAATTTACGCTGTTTAAATCAACCACGGGAATGCCTATTTTTTTTAGACGGGCAGTGGTTGCGTCTGAACTTGAAACAGCCGCTTTGATTCGATTTTTTATTGTTGCAAGAGCATCAATAAAATAATTAATCGTGCTGCCTGTGCCAACACCGAGAACCGCATTATATTCCACATATTTTAATGCCGCTTCAGCGGCTTTTTGTTTCAATGCTTCCTTTTGCACGGGATTCCTCAAAATTTGTCATAAAATGCCGGATTGGTGAAGTAAAGCGTCAATGTTGGGATCTCTGCCACGGTATTTTCTAAATAAAACAGCAGGCTCTTCCGAGCCGCCCGGTTCTAAAATGTGTTGACGAAAACTTTTTGCGGTTTCGGCGTCAAAAATTCCGCGCTCTAAAAAGAGCGAAAAAGCGTCGCTTGCCATTACCTCTGCCCATTTATAACTGTAATATCCAGCCGCATAACCGCCCGCAAAAATATGGGAGAATCCATGTTGAAAGCGGTTGAATTTTGCAATAGGTACTACCGAAATTTGACGGCGAACTTCATCCAAAATCTGTTGAATTTGATGGGGTTTGTGCTCATCAAATTGTAAATGCAGTATAAAATCGAATAACGCAAATTCAAGTTGTCGCAACATCAGCATGCTCGATTGAAAATTTTTGGCGTTGTGCATTTTTTCAAATAATTCATCGGAGAGTGTTTCCCCCGTTTGGTGGTGTTTAGCAAATGTTAATAAAGATTCTTTTTGCCAGGCCCAATTTTCTAAAAATTGACTTGCAATTTCTACGGCATCCCAAGGAATACCTTGTATTCCTGAAATGGGGCTGTAATCGACGGTTGTCAGCATGTGCTGCAATGCATGCCCAAATTCGTGAAACAGCGTGACGACCTCGTCATGAGAAAATAAAGCGGGGGTTTTTTGAGTGGGTTGGCTAAAATTGCAAGTCACAAAGGCGACAGGAATCTGCACGTCGCCGTTGGCTAATTGCCGCCGAATGCGGCAATCATCCATCCAAGCGCCGCCACGTTTATTGGCTCGTGAATATAAATCGAAGTAGCAATAACTTTTAATCGTATTATTTTCATCATAAAGGGCATAACACTTGACGTCTGGATGCCACATGTCGGCACCTTCAACCCATCGGAGTTCGACGTTAAATAACGTTTTTACAACAGAAAATAAGCCGCTGATGACATTGGGTTCAGCCAAATAGGGTCGCAAAGACTCCTGCGAAATATCAAACAAATGATGACGCTTTTTTTCGGACGCATAAGTGACATCCCAAGGTTGTAGATCAGAAAGATGAAGTTCTTTTTTGGCGAAAGCAACCAAGGCGTTAAATTCTTTTTGTGCTTTGGTTTTCGAAGCCTTGGCAAGTTGTTGTAAAAAATCGATAACCTGTTGTGGTTCCTTGACCATTTTGGTTGCCAATGATTGGCTCGCAAAATTAGGAAAACCGAGCAATTTTGCAAGTTGTAATCGCTTGCAAAGAATTTGTTGCATGATATTGCTGTTGTCCCATTCTGGGTGATGAATAGAAAGATCAGAGGCGCGAGTGACATAGGCACGATAAATTTCTTCGCGCAGTTCTCGAGAGTCAGCAAAGCAAATAATGGCATGATAAGAAGGCGGTTCAAGGGTGAATAGCCACCCTTCTTGTTGATTGGCGCGTGCGCGTTCTTCGGCTTGTGTGCATAGTGTTTCTGGAATTCCAGCGAGTAAAGAGGGATCGAGAATCTGTTTTTTCCAATCCATGGTGGAATCTAATAAATTTTCTTCGAATTTTGTGCCAAGCTGACTGAGCTCTGTCGTTAAGGCGGCAAATTGTTGTTTTTTTTCGGGAGACAGAGCAACCCCTGCTAATTTGAAATCACGTAATTCGTTATCGATCACTTTGCGTTGTTGCGCATTAAAAGAATTGAAAAGAGAAGATTCTTTTAAGTGTTGAATGGCGCTGTAGAGTTTTTCATTATGGGATACTTCCGTGAAATATTCCGATAAAAGCGGTAAGCAGGCATTGTAAACGACACGCAGCTCATTGGAATTGACGACCGCATTCATGTGACTGACCAGCGACCAGAAGTTATGCAAATTATCTTGCATGTCTTCGAGGGGGCGCATGAGATTTTCCCATGTAAATTTCTTTTGCCGTAATAGATTTTCCAGCTGTGAACGATTTTGTTGTAAGCGCAGCTCCAGCTCAGAGCGAATTTGATCGATTCGGATTGCGCTAAATTTTGGCAATTGATGATTGGTTGACATAGCTCTTCATTCGAGTAATAAAAAAATAGTATAACTCAAGAGTATCATTGACGGTGCACGTTGCACAAGTTAGTTGGCAGAGTTCCCGTTTTTACTAGATTAGCTGAGCTGATAATAGGGATTGGGCAATTTGAAGATCATATCGGAATATCCACCTTCCAGTGTTGCTTTACGATTACCAATATTCATGATGATGTCGTAGCCGGCGCGTTGAATTTGGCGGCGTTCATGGATGCGATACCAGCGCGTATTTTTCGTTTGATCAGAAGTATTAAAAGCGATGCCTTTCCATTGATGATAGCCCGCTGTGCTAAGATTGTTAATCGTGTGTTCCGCAATGCGTTGATTTCTGCCGGTAATGAAAAAAATATCGACGCCATGATCTTTTGCGTAATTGTATAAGGCCAAGGTGTAGGGAATCGCAGGATCATTATCCTCTGCTTGTATTTTCCGCATGATTTCAGGTGTAATGTTAAAATTAGTTTGTTGCAGGGCGAGGTAATTTGATAATGCCGTTTCATCAATATCCATGACAATGGCTAATTTATGTTTGTTGTGTGAACGATCATTTTGCGTTAAGCGAAATTGCAGATAATAGGTGGCTTCCTTAATGACCGCTGAAATATCTTGATAATACTGTCCTGAGTCGTGATAATTGATGAGCTGTTTTTCGTTACTTTCCCAGTGGCGAAATGCAGTGGCGGTTATCAAGCTTGCTGAAAAAGTAATGAAACAAAAACATTTAAAAAGTTGAATTTTCTTCATGGCGATCACTCCTTACGTCGGAAAAACTATGGCATCACTCTATTTTTGTTGCAAGTATTACGTATTTATCTTAATCATGGATTAAGCGCATGCGATTCACTCGAATTTATTACCAAGGGAATATTCAATTAAAAGCGGAAATTCAACTACCCCCAGCAGCGAGCTACCACTTAATGACTGTTTTACGCGTTAAAATTGGAGAACGAATCATTATTTTCAATGGTAATGGATCAGAATATTTGGCTAAAGTGTCTCTTTTGCAAAAAAAAACGGTGGAAGTAAAAATTTTAGAATGCTCCCCCGCAGAGCGAGAGTCGCCGCTTGAGATTGAGCTAGGACAAGGAATTTCGCGTGGTGAGCGCATGGATTATGCGATACAAAAAGCAGTGGAATTAGGTGTTAATGGCATTACGCCTTTATTTACAGAGCGTTGTGGTGTGAAGTTAGATGAGGATCGTTTAGCGCGTCGAGTCGAACATTGGCAATCGATTATCATTAATGCGTGTGAACAAAGCGGGCGATTAAAAATTCCCATCGTCAATTTTCCCATTGCATTGATGGATTGGCTGTCGCGTGAAAGAGAAAGCTATAAATTAGTATGTACGCCGGATGCAATGTCCTTGTCGCCACCGGAGATTCTACCCAAAAAAGTGTGCGTATTCGTGGGGCCTGAGGGAGGGCTATCGGCGCTTGAAATTCAACAGGCTATGCAGCATGGTTTTCAAGCGATTCGCCTAGGTCCGCGGATATTACGCACGGAAACCGCAACTGTTGCCGCACTAACGACCGTGCAGCTGTTATGGGGTGATTTTATCAGTGAGTTAACATGAGCGGGTCGATTAAATTTATCCTATAATTTTGGTATGAAAAAGCAATCAAGAATGACATATAACGTGTTGAAAAAAATCGGGTTGCTATTCGATTTTTCGACGTTATTATTCAATAGATTAACATAATGTGCTCATAAAGGTAGGTTATCATGCAAGTACCACTTCAAATTACAATGCGTAATGTCGATCATTCTGCGGCGGTAGAAGAACGAATTCGAGAAAAAGCCAACAAATTAAATCAATATTCAGAACATATTATTTCTTGCGAGGTTGTGGTCGAGCAAGAGCAGGGGCATCGAAATACTGGCTCTATTTTCAATGTGCGTTTGCACGTTGTCATGCCTCGTAAAGATCTGGTGGTGAATCGTAATAAATTAGAAAATCTGTACATGGCGGTACGCGATGCATTTGATAACATGGCGCGAAAAGTGGAAGAAGCCGCACAGGCGTTAAATGGCGATGTTAAATTTCATGAGCCCACCATTCACGGAGAAATTGTACGTTTGTTTAAGGATCAAGGATTTGGATTCATTGAAACAACGGTGGGTGATGAATATTATTTTAATAAAGATAATCTGGTGAATCACCTCTTCGATCACCTCCAAATTGGAATGCCTGTGCATTTTATCGAAAAAGTGGGTGATGAAGGCTTACAGGCGTGTCGTGTAAGTGTGCGTCGTAATCACGATTAACGATGCGTTTGATGTTTTGCTTTGCGCCTAACGACATAACCATATAATTGCGCTTTTGCTAATGCGTGGAGTTCGAGTGTTTTTCGCAAGGTGATGGGGTCCGCTTGAAAAGCATTTGAGAGTTTGCTGTCGAGAGCATAAATCACAAATTGATAATGGTGCTTTCTTTTTTTTCCAGTAAAGCAAGGTCCATGGTAATGAGGGTCGCCAAAACTATTGTTGGCGACCACAAAACTGGCTTGTGAAGATACATTTTTGGGAAGCGCTGTTTTTTTTGCTGAGATATTGAAAACAACCCATTGATACCAATGAAGTCGGGGGACGTCTTCATCGATCATGAGTAGTGCATAGGATTCTGTTTGTGGTGGGGCTCCTGTCCATTGTAAGGGGGGGGTCTCATTTTTCCCCCAGCAGGTGTAAGTGCGTGGGATACGACCGTGATTAGAAAAGCTCGTGCTCTCTAGCACGAAAGGGGTGGGGGCGTGCGTGGTGCCCATCGGATGAGTGAAAAGATAACTGAGTATCGCCAACGGTTCAATCATGATGATATCCTTATCAACCGCTCCTATAGTGTTCCAGCATATTTATCTGAAACACTATATTTATATTGTATATTCATTGCTCCGCATTGCAAGCGATGTTTTTACCGCTGTTTTTTACGAAGAAGAGAGTTGTTGTAAGAGCGGTCATTGCTTATACTTTGAGAAGCGTATGATTTATGCGGTTGTACCGAACCGCACGGTGAGCAATGAGATGACGAGCGGCAGGACCCCTGTTATCCAGCGCTTATCTAACAACATAACGTTGAGATTAGGGTGTGACTGCTTATGCTAAGACAAAAATCAATTCTCGATATGTTTGCGCGTTCACCCATTCGACCGTTGCAGCTTCATATGCATAAGGCGCATGCCTGTGTAGAGCGACTAAGCCCATTTTATGTAGCCGTTCAACAGCAAGATTGGCCTAATGTGACGGCGGTTTTTCAAGAGATTCGTTCTTTAGAACATGAAGCAGACGATTTAAAGCGCGATTTTCGTCTTCACCTTCCAACCCATTTATTTTTACCTGTTTCTCGAGGTGATTTACTTGGACTGTTGGCGATTCAAGAATCATTAGCGAATATTTCGAAAGATATTGCGGGAATTATGCTGGGACGAAAAATGATCGTGCCCGACAGGTTATCGATTGCATTTGCGAAATATCTCGCACGTTCCATTGATGCCTCAAAGCAGGCCATGGAAACGATTGACGAATTAGATGAATTGTTAGAGTCTGGATTTCGTGGTAAAGAAGTTGAGTTTGTGGAGAAGATGATAAAAAAGCTTGATCTCATCGAACATGAAACGGACGAAATGCAAATTAGTTTACGTCATGGTTTATTTAGTCTCGAAGAGGAGTTAAAGCCCGTGCAGGTCATGTTTCTCTACAAAATTATCGAATGGATCGGTTGTTTGGCTGATAAAGCGCAACAGGCGGGTTATCAATTACAACTTTTATTAGCGGATTAACTGTGGAAAAACAGCTTTATCAATGGGCGTTAGAGGCGCAACAAAAAGCTTATGCGCCGTATTCTCATTTTCGCGTGGGTGTTTGTCTTCAAGCAAGCAATGGTGAATATTTTTCGGGCTGTAATATCGAAAATGCCTCTTACGGATTAACGCTGTGTGCTGAAGCAATCGCATTAGGTTGTATGGTGATGCAAGGACCGCATCGCATTCAAGCGGTGGCCATTGTATCAGATGCCGATGATTTTTGCCCTCCTTGCGGAGGATATCGGCAACGCTTGTCTGAATTTGCTAATCCTGATACTGTGTTTTTCCTTTTTAATCAAGCAGGCCAACAGAAAAAAATTTCCATGCAGGCCTTGTTCCCTTTTCCATTTAACAAAAATTTTTTAGGTGATGTATGACCGATGAAGCAATACGCGCAAGTGAGATAATAAAAAAGCGATTCCCTCGTTTTCAACCAGAAATTGCTTTGGTTTTGGGTTCAGGGCTCAGCAAGTTAGCACAACGCATTAAAAATCCAGAAATTATTTCTTACGAAAGTTTGCCAGGATTTGCGCGTACCACCGTTGAAGGTCATCCTGGCGAGTTTGTGCTGGGTGAACTGGAGGGTCAATCCGTCATTTGCATGCGTGGTCGTTTGCATTTGTATGAAGGCGTACAAATCAAAACGATTCAAACCATGGTGCGCACTTGTCATTTACTCGGATGCAAGCTGTGGATGGCCACCAATGCGGCGGGTTCACTTTGCCCGGATCGTCAACCCGGAGATTTAATGGTTATTAAAGATCATATTAATTTCCAATTTAGCAATCCACTGGTTGGTGTCAATGATCAGCAATTTGGGCCGCGTTTTGTCAGCTTAGAAAACGCGTATGATGAGTCGTTACGACAGCAGTTGTTTTTGGTGGCCAAAAAATTAAATATTCCTTTATCGGAAGGAGTTTATATCGCGGTATTGGGCCCTTCGTTTGAAACACCCGCAGAAATTAGAGCCTATCGAATATTAGGCGCCGATTTAGTGGGAATGTCGACGGTCCCTGAAGTCATTGTGGCGCGTCACTGTGGAATGAAAGTGGTTGGCATTTCTGTCGTGACCAATTTAGCCGTTGGTTTGCATCCCGTGAATGTCACACATGAAGAAACGTTAAAAGGTGCTGCGATGGGTGCTGAAAAATTAATTTCTTTAGTGCAGCAATTTATATCCTCTGCGTCTCTGCGTTAAAAAAATAATTTAGGGTTGGCAGAGGGTTGTGGCAAAGTCTAATTTCCAAACGCTTGCAGTATAGATAATGCTTGCTCGATCATCCGATTAACCGCTTTATCCACATTGGTACTTTGGGTCTCATTAATTCGATTCGCAATAATTGTGCTGATGGAGCAGCAATGATGATTCAGCAATTTTCCCAGTCCATAAATAGCCGCAGTTTCCATTTCGAAATTGAGAATGCGGTGTTTACCATCCCAAAATTGTTGTGCTGCTTGTAAAATATCTTTTTTAATAATGGGAGCGCGAATTTGACGATGTTGAGGTCCGTAAAAACCACAACACGTAAAAGTCACTCCCAGACTTGCAATGGGTTGAAACGCTTTAAGAAGGGGTTCCGATCCCGCATGAAGATAAAGATTTTCACGCATGGGAAATTCTTCAAAATGTTGATGTATGGCTGAAAATAAGGGGGCTTCTTTTTCATCATAATGATGTTGGTAATAATTCAATAACCCTTCCATAGCAAAAGCGTGCGACGACATGACCAACGTATCTGGCGCAATTTCGGGCTGGATAGCTCCTGCCGTACCCAATCTAATAATGTTTAATTGCGTAAGATTTTTTTTAATCGTTTTATTTTTTAAATCAAGATTGACGAGCGCATCTAATTCATTCATCACAATATCAATATTGTCGCAACCAATGCCTGTGCTAATCACCGTTATTCTTTTATTGCTGAGCCATCCCGTTTGTAGAATAAATTCACGATGAAATCGTTTAATGTCGATGGAGTCGAAATGTTGGGCAACGTAATCCGTACGTTTGGGGTCACCGACGAATAATATGGTGGATCCGATATCTTCGGGAAATGCATGCAAATGATAAACGCTGCCATCGGTATTTAACATCAGAGCCGTTGTCGAAATGGACATGGTTATAATCCTTGTGTGACTGGGGTTGCCATGCTATTTTAGCGGCTGTTTTGCAAAACCAATAGGGCAATCATTTTACAAATCCTACGTTGCGTTAAATCCGAAAAGCACGATATCGAGTGGAGTCTAGCATAATGGCGCATGCAGAATTGTTCATCATTTTAGCTTCCATTTTTGGTTTTGTCATGGCGTGGGGAGTTGGTGCAAATGATGTGGCGAATGCAATGGGCACGTCGGTGGGATCAAAAGCGCTGACGATTATGCAGGCCATTATTATTGCTGCTATTTTCGAGGCGTTAGGCTCTCTTCTTGCGGGAGGCCAGGTAACAGAAACCATACGTGGCAAAATTCTTGATACCGCTGCTTTTACACAGGCACCCGATCTATTGATTTATGGAATGCTGGCATCCTTGTTGGCGTCGGGTACGTGGTTGATTATCGCTTCCTATTTTGGTTGGCCTGTTTCCACGACGCATACGATTGTTGGCGCGGTGATTGGTTTTGGATTATTAGCTCGTGGCATTGACGCCGTTTATTGGGAGCAAATTACTAATATCGCGTTAAGCTGGATTGTCACGCCGATCATCGCATTGGTGATCGCGTTCTTGTTATTTCGCAGTGTACAGTATCTCATTTTTGAAAGTGAAACGCCGATCAAAAATTCCAAGCGCTATGTTCCGTGGTACATTTTTTTGGTCAGCATGGTTTTGACGTTAGTGACCTTGCTAAATGGTTTGCAACACATCGGTTTGGATCTGCCCGTTTGGGAAAGTATTCTCATTGCCATTTTTATCAGCTTAATTATCATGTTGTTAGGAATGATTTTATTGCGTCGTATTCCTATCAACCATGAAAGTCACGAGCGTGCGGACTTTCATAAAATTGAAAAAATATTTGGGGTGTTAATGTTATTTACGGCGTGTGCAATGGCGTTTGCACATGGTTCAAATGATGTGGCCAATGCCATTGGTCCGTTAGCGGCGATTGTCAGCATTGTGCAATCGGGAGGAAAAGTTCTTGCCGACGCATCCCCTATCCCTTTTTGGATTATGGTGCTTGGTGCGACGGGAATCGTGATTGGTTTGGCGATGTATGGCCATAAAGTCATTGCCACCATTGGCAACGACATCACACAATTAACACCCAGTCGCGGTTTTGCAGCACAACTCGCAACGGCTAGTACGGTGGTGATTGCATCCGGCATGGGGTTACCCATTTCTACAACGCAGACCTTAGTGGGAGCGGTGCTCGGCGTTGGATTTGCGCGCGGTATTGGAGCGTTGAATTTATCGGTTATTCGCAATATTTTTATGTCATGGATAATTACATTGCCGGCAGGCGCCGTATTATCTATTTTGTATTATCAGCTTATCGAATTTATTTTTTCAGAGATATATATCCTCAAACCCTGAGGTGTAAGCCCGTGGACTTTGATAAAATTTGAACAAATTCCTCGTCTCACTATTCAACTTGATAGCGAAGCCAAACCCTGGGCGTGAGCCCAGGAACTTTACGCAATGGGGGTTTCCAAGGGGGAGAAAGCGAATTCTCCCCCTTGGTCGCCGTCCGCGAGGGTTTCCCGAGCAGGCGAAATTCATATGGGAAAAATACCCCGGGCGTAAGCCCGGGGATTTTTATTAATACCCCTTGAAAAAACGGGGTATTGAATCAATCTGTTAGTACTGAATTGGTGTGTATGCTTACAATCAGGTAAAATATTGGCTATTTCTGCCGCAGCCTTGGTGAATACTCGAGCCGAGAGCGGAGTCTGCACTTCTGAGCTAACCAACAGCGCTTTATTTTTTGGAGGGCTATCTTAATGGAAAGCCAAGCAACGACATTAGTAAAAAGACTGCATGCGTCGCGGTATGCCATTTTCTTACCATGGATTGTTTGCAGTTTAGCGGCGTTTTTCTATTTTTATGAATTGTGCTTACGTGTGGCGCTAGGAACGATGATTCCAGAAGTACAAAGCACGTTAAACATCAGTGTGGGTCAAATCGGTATTATTTCAGCCTTTTATTATTATGCTTATACCCCCATGCAAATTGCGGCAGGTGCCGTCATCGATCGAGTTGGGCCACGAAAATTATTGATTTCTATGGTGCTACTGTGTGCATTAGGTTCTGTGGCATTTGCGATGGCTAATGATTTTATTCTCGCGGCTGCCGCACAGTTCTTTATTGGTTTTGCTTCGGCGTTTGCGTTTATCGGTGTTTTAAAGCTGGCTTCGAATTGGTTACCCATTAAATATTTTAGTTTAATTTCAGGTTTGACCACATCGCTCGGTATGATTGGTGCAATGCTCAGTAATATTATTATTGCCTTTTTATTAAGAGATATGTCGTGGCGTGAAGTATGGTATATTTTTGCGGCTTTTGGCGTAATGCTTATGGTGGTGTTTTATTTCTTTTGTGTTAATCGGCCTGCAATCACTAAAAAAGTAAAAAATACAACCCTGCAATGGGGTGAAATCAAAGCCGATTGTGTGTTGATGATTAAGAGTCCTTTTTTCTGGGTGAATGCGATTATTGGCGGATTGCTGTATTTTCCAACGACCTCGTTTGCATCATTGTGGGGTATCCCTTATATCATGGCTGTTTATGGCATTGATAAAATAGAAGCATCAACGATTGTTTCCATGATATTTTTTGGTTGGGCGGTGGGCGGGCCGATGGCGGGGTGGTTATCAGCAAATTACATTAAAAAGCGCACGTTATTAATTAATGGCTCGCTGCTCGCATTATTATTAATATGCCTTGCATTATTACCCATACACTTTTCGCCAACGATGCTCAGTGTTATTTTATTTTTATTCGGTGTGGCTTCTTCGGTTGAGGTATTGGTATTTGAAGTGGCAGCAAAACTTTTTGATGGCCGTTCAGCGGGAACGGTTGCATCACTCACTAACTTTATTTTAATGTTGGTCTGCACGGTTTTGCAGCCCGTCATCGGCCTTTTTATCGATCATAATAGCTCCGTATCTGAATTTCGTTTTGCAATGTTAATTATTCCGATCGGGCTATTCATTGCATTCCTGATGTCGTTTTTTGCGTATAACGAAAAAAATGCGGAATGAATCAGTCGTTGCGGGGTGCATTTAATAACAAATAAAAGCCATATAATGTCTTTGATAACGCCAAAATAACCCCATATAATAGCAACTGCATTGACATTATATGGGGTTATCATGAAAAGAGCATTGTGGCAAACACTGTTGGCGTGGAAAGACCACCCATTGCGTAACCCATTGATTCTACGCGGGCCTCGTCAAGTCGGTAAGTCTTATCTGGTCGAGCAGCTCGGCAAAACATTTCCCAATTTTGTCACCATTAATTTTGAGCGCGATCCCAAGGCAAAGGCGCTTTTTCAAGACTCCAAAGAAGCGAATCGGTTGATTCGCGCAATCAGCGCTTACACCGGTATCTCGATCACGCCCGGTGAAACGCTGCTTTTTTTCGATGAAGTGCAAGAATGTGAAGGGGCAATACTGAGTTTGCGTTACTTCAAAGAAGAGATGCCTGCGTTACACGTGGTTGCGGCAGGTTCGCTCATTGATTTTGCCCTGCACTGTGTTGGGATGCCCGTGGGTCGCGTACAGTTTCTTTATCTCCATCCACTGTCTTTTGGAGAGTACCTAGAAGCGCTGGGAAAAACGGAGCTGCGCCGCTATCTGCTTAACGAGCCGATTGAGCCCGCACCCCATGAAAAATTGTTGGAAGAATTACACCATTATTGCTGGTTGGGAGGGATGCCCGCTGTGATTAATGCTTGGCGTGAGCATCAAAACGCGCAGTACTGCCAAACGATTCAAGACGATATTTTGCAAGCGTATCGGCAGGATTTTGAAAAATACGCGAAGAAACATCAGACGGCTTTGGTGGCTCAACTCTTCGATCAAGTAGGCTCACAACTGGGCGCGCGATTTAAATACAGCAAAGTGAACAATAGCGTACGCAGTCAATCGCTAAAAGAAGCGCTGAATTTACTGGATAAAGCCGGTGTAGTGCGAATCGCCTATCATACCGCCGCGCAAGGTTTGCCGTTATCTGCTGAAATGGATCGGCAAAAGTTTAAAGTGTTTTTCTTCGATATTGGTTTGTTGCAACGTTTACAGGGTTTACGTCTTAGGGAGTGGCTATTAGCGCCGCTTTCTGTCACCTATCTTGGTGCGATGGCTGAACAATTGGTTGCGCAGGAGTATATTGCCTATTCAAATCCAGCCCAACCGATTGCACTTTATTATTGGCAGCGCGAGGCAAAGCAAAGTAATGCAGAAGTGGATTTTATTTTTAGTCGAGAAAATTTGATTATTCCTGCAGAGGTCAAGTCGGGTAGTCGAGGTCGTTTAAAAAGTTTGGCTTTATTTTTGGCGTCTCATCCCCGATCCACAGAGGGACTCGTGATTTCTGAGAATATGCCATGGCAGCAGGAAAATTTTCAAGGACTTCCTCTATATGCGTTGGAAAGGTGGTTCGCTGAGGCTTCGTGAAGCTTCCTGGTAAGGGGTAGTGGCCGAGAACTGCAGAAATTTCCGCGCCCAAAAAAGAAGGGACAGCAATGAATGCTGCCCCAGTTGTGTTGGCGATCCTTACCAATACGTTCTGTCCCTAGACTGTGCTCTTTCCATGAGACAAACTTTAAAAATGGGTTTAGTTCCTTTAAACCGATAACATTCCTTTGCGATGCTATCCGTTTCTGCCTATTCGTCCTGAGTTGCTATTCACTCTAGCACTTCACTTTTTGCTCGCAACTGAAAAATCCTTATGGGAGGCATAAAAGAAGGATGTTTCTAACCCATGATGGGCAAAATTTATTATTATCAATGAGTTGTGGTTTGATGCGAATATACTGCCGCCAGTAATCTGAGGGTAATTTCTTGTTCGATCCTACAGTGAAGTAAGAGATATCTCACAAAAGAGAAGCCGTTGCTGTACTGCAATGACTCCCGCCCAAAATGAGCGAAAATCTACGATGAGGCTTGCAATTGTGCGAGTACAGGTTGTGTTTGCGGATAAACGCCATGCCAAAGATAAAAAGAAGCAGCGGCTTGTTCGACTAACATGCCTAAACCATCACACACTGATTTTGCACCCTGTTCTAACGCCCACTTTAAAAAAGTTTTCGCAGCGGGTCCATAAGAGAGGTCATAACACAGGGTGGTTGGTTTGATGAGTCCGTTGGGCAATAGGGGAAGTTGTTGATGATGCCCCATCGATGTTGCGTGAATAATAAGATCGAAATCGCTTTCGGATAAATCGTGCAAAGCAATTCCGCTGACAGAGCCAAAAGCTTGAAAGCGCTGTGCAAGATCAATGGCTTTTTCGCCAGTGCGATTGGCAATTAAAATTTCGTGGGGTGCTTTTTCCAGTAGAGGGGCAAGAATGCCTTGCGTTGCCCCCCCCGCACCAATAATAAGAATTTTTTTGTGAGTAATATTAAAATCTTTATCTTGAATTAAATCTTCAACTAAACCGATACCATCAAAATTATCCGCAAAGATATTGCCATTTTCCAAGAATGCCAGACAATTTGCAGCTAACGCAATTTTAGCGTTATCACCGATTTTCGTCGCAAGTGCAAAAGCTTCGGATTTAAAAGGAGCGGTTACGTTGCAGCCTTTTCCCCCGTGATCTTTAAACCACAATATAGTTTGTTTAAATCCATCCCGAGGAGCTTCAATCGCATGATATTCTACTGAAATTCCCACTTGTTTGGCAAAAGCCGCATGAATTTTCGGGGATAAGCTCATTTTAACGGGATTACCAATGATGGCATATTTATCCATGTTGCATCCCATGGTAATTCACTAAGTATTCACAAATTTTATCTTCGAAATTTCGATACGGCCTTGCTTTGCCGACAAAACCATTCACCATAATTGAAAAGCTCAGTATGCCCAAATGACGGCTGTAAATATAACCGGTGAGTGATGAAACGCCCGTCATCGATCCGGTTTTAGCGTGAATGCGTTTTTCAGCCGCTTGATTGTAGAAACGACCAATTAAGGTGCCGTCAATGCCGCCTATGGGCAATGCATCAATCAGCACATGTCGAAAAGATTCGGGTTGTTTATAAATATAATCCAGCAAAGCAACAAAATGATTGGGCGTAATAAGATTATAACGAGACATTCCTGCGCCATCATCAATTAATACCTTATCAAAACTCATCCGGGTTGCTTCATGCAAGATTTTTTCGAGTGCTTTTTTTCCGTTTAACCACGTTCCTTGCGTGCGAAACGTATAGTAGCCGAGTTGTTTTAACAGTGAATCCGAAATGAGATTATCGGATTTTTTGAGCATGTGTTTTAATAAATTTTGTAATGTGACGGAGTAATGTGTGTTTAAAACACGATATTGATTGTTGGCAACGCCAGTGACAATTTTCCCCGTGTAAGAAATTCCATTGTTAGCCAGTGAGTTGTGAATGATCGCTGCGGCCAAAGGAATGGTATTTCGAACGGCAAGACTTCGATTCCAACGACCCGCTTCCTTTTTGCTAATGCAGCCATGCAGCGAAAAATCATTTTCGAAATCGCTGTAAATGGTGAGCGGGCATTGCTTATTATAACGTGCGATCGTGGTGACGTGATTGTTAAAATGCGCCACATTACTGGGAAGGCTTGAGGATAGCGTTGGTTGTTCACCAACATTTTTTCCTGGGGTTAAATGTAAAATGAATTTATTTTTGTTGATGTTAACGGCAGAGAGAGGTGCTGCATAACTGTAGCTTAAATCATCCCATAACCAACCCGGAGGATACGGGATGGAATCATACGTGCTGCTATCAATGTAAATGTTACCCTGAATTTTTTTAACCCCTTGGCTTGCGAGCGTGTCGAGCAATTGTTGCAAATCATCCGACGTGAGTTCTGGATCACCGCTAAATTTTATCAGCACATTTCCGTTAAGCACGTGACCTTTGGTCGTGCCATTGGTGAGTAATTCCGTCCTAAATCGAAAATCTTTGCCAAGGGCAATTAACGCAGCAGTAGCAGTTAATACTTTTTGTATGCTGGCGGGTGAAAATAAATATTGGCTGACGTGTTCGTAGAGTATTTTTCCAGTGTCCGCTTGATGCACGACCACGCCAACGTGGATGGGTGGGTGAACGTTGACAATCATTCTATCGATATCTTGTTGTAATGTGGCAAAGGTATTATGGTTGATGAGCATGCACAGTGTGGCGATTAGGGCGAGGCATTTTTTCTTCATAGCATTTCCTGTGGGTTGGATTTGGGTATTTTTTTCGGAGTTTCTTTCATTAAAAAAAAGAGAATGACGACGATCGCCAATGGAGTGAATGCAAATAATAAATTATCGTGAATCGTGAGCGAACCAATAATCATAACGGCAATAGCGAGGCCAACGAGAGAAAAAGCAACTTCATACGTGATTCCTGTAAAAAAGAGGGTTGCAGCTAATAAAATTAATGCGAATAAACCCGTTTGAATATGAGTCGTCACACCATAGCGCAATAGCATGCTATCAAGGTAAAGGGCCATCAAAAAACCTGCCCAGTAAAGCAGAAGACGGAAGAACGTCAGGTTGTTTTTCGTCCCTAAGACAATGCAAAACAAGGCGACAAAAACACACATGAGCGAAGTATAAAGCCAGAAACCATTTTGATGAAGTTGCAACAGGGTGAGACTGATTAGCGCAAGAAATAAAATAAATAAACTGGGACCAACACGGGCTCGACGCGAGCACGTCGTCGCTAAGCGACCGTCCTGGCCCGGCTTAACGCGTGGTATGGTGGACATGTTAGTTCTCCTTTCCGAATACGCTACTAAATCCACTAAAACAAGTCAATGCGACATACACGTCTCCTGATTTCCATCAGGGGAGGTGGCTTTGATTTGAAATCAGCGTATAATTCAAAATTTAACACATGCTGTGGTTACCATTAGATGATCGCTATCCTTGAAGCTTATCGAGCAGGCTTATTAAGCCGTAAACACTGGTATTCCAATCTTATTTCTGGACTCATTGTGGGTATTGTTGCTTTGCCGCTTGCAATGGCATTTGCCATTGCATCGGGGGTGAGGCCTGAGCAAGGACTTTATACGGCCATTATTGCGGGTTTTTGTGTAGGCATTTTTGGAGGAAGTCGAGTACAAATTGCGGGTCCTACGGGTGCCTTCGTCGTTATTCTTGCTGGCATTACTGCAAAATATGGAATAGAGGGACTTCAGATTGCAACGCTTTTAGCGGGTATTATCCTTGTATTCATGGGGTTAATTAAATTGGGAAGTGTCATTAAATTCATTCCTGATCCTGTAATTGTAGGATTTACCGCGGGAATTGGCTTTATCATCTTTATGGGGGAATGGAAAGATTTTTTTGGTCTCTCTGTGCAGGTACCATTAGATGCAAACTTCTACCAGAAATTTTTTGCCTTAATTAAGGCATTGCCGCATCTCAATTTGACGACCACGCTGTTGTCGCTTTGTAGCTTAGCGATTATTCTTGTTTCGCCCAAATTTTTTAGACGTATTCCAAGCCCCTTGATTGCTATTATTGTGGTGACCGTTATTCAAACCATTTTCCATTTTAAAAATGTTGCTACGTTAGGAAGTGTATTTGGTGGAATTCCTCAACAACTGCCGCGTTTTGTTTTTCCAACCATGAGTTGGAATAACGCGATAGCATTGGTTGGGCCCGCGTTTGTCATTGCACTGCTTGGCGCTATTGAATCATTGCTATCGGCTACGGCGGCCGACGGAATGATGGGAACGCGACATCATTCAAATCAAGAGCTTATTGGTCAAGGATTGGCAAATATCATCGCCCCACTTTTTGGGGGATTTGCAGCAACAGGGGCCATTGCTCGTACAGCGACCAATGTGCGTCATGGAGGCAATGGGCCGCTTTCAGCGATTATTCACTCTATTTTATTGCTATTGGTTATTATTTTATTTGCGCCTCTTGCAGCGTATATTCCGCTTTGCACGCTTGCAGCCATATTATTTGTTGTTGCATATAACATGAGTGATATTCCTTATTGTTTACACATGATTAAAAATGCTCCCGGCTATGATGTTATCGTGTTGTTGACAACCTTTTTTCTCACGATTTTTGTTAACTTAGTCGTTGCCGTAAATGTGGGTGTGATTTTTGCGATGCTATTTTTCATTCGTCGTATGAATCAAGTGGTCTCGATTCTGGAACAAACGCCAGAAAAATTACAATCGGAATTACCGGGGCAATGGAGTTCCTTGCCTGAAGAAACGCTAGTTTATGCTATTCAAGGACCCTTCTTTTTTGCAGCCGCTGAAAAGATTGAGCATACGCTTTCCATCACACATACGGACCCCAAAAATATTATTTTCAGATTGAAAGATGTTCCTTTTATCGATATGACGGGATTAGAAACGTTTAAAGAAATTGTTAACCGCTATGCTCATCGTGGTGTGTGTATTTATGTCTGCGAAGCGAATGCGGTGGTTGCACGTAAGCTAATAAAAATAGGTCTTGCCCCTTTTATTGCAGGGAACCAGTTATTTAATACCTTATCCGAAACCATACAGCGATGCGGTAATCAAAAAAACAAAATTTAGCGCAATTCTTGGTGAGGGATCACCGAAAATTGCTGCCAGGCTGAATATTTCACGTCGAACGGCGAGGTTCGGTGTGCCGCCAACAGGAAAGTCTTTATCATGCACCTGTTTCAAGGACCGCGTTTTCAATTGTTACAAAAACCGAGTTTTTTCTATTATCTTCTCTCGTGTTTTTTAGCGACGTTCGGGTCTGGATTATGTTACATATTAGCGAATTGGTTAATCGTCTCAATCCACAGCGACGTAATGACGGTGCTTGTGATGATGATTTGCTTTTGGTTACCAAGCGCCTTGCTAGGGCCTTATTGGGGTGTGGTTGTTGATCGTTATTCGCGGCGGTGGTTGCTGTTTTTTTCTAATGGGGTTCGGGGGGTGATGTTGTTGGGATTCGGTTGGTACTTCTACCAACATGGGCTCTCTACCTATGCACTGGATATTTTGATGTTGTTGCTGGGTTGTTTATTCGGCGTTATTTTTCCTGCTTCTGTTGCGATGGTACGAGAGTTGGTTGCAACCAAAGATTTGTTATACGCCAATACCACCATTGATATTGTCTATGAAGTGGGAAACGTCGTTGGAATGGGTAGTGCCGGATTTTTGTTGATGGCTGTATCCCACAGTATGGCGTTTACGATTTGTGGTGTTATTTTTTTGTTGGCGGCATTGGCATTAATTCCCATTAAATTACGGATGGCGGAACCGAGAAAGCCATCCACCGCGATGAATGATTTTGTTTTAGGAATGAATTATTTGCAAAACAATCGCATTCTCGCACTCATTTATATTATCCAGTTATTGATGATGGTAGCGTTTATGATAACGCCCGTTTTGATTGCCCCTTTCGCTAAAAATATTTTGCACGCGAATTCATTGCATTTTGGATTGATCGAAAGCGCTTTATCTATGGGTGTTATTGGAGGTGGAATTATTCTGCCGTGGCTGACTGAAAAACAGGGTTTTGTGAAAACGTTATTATGGTTTTCAATATTATTGATGATGCTTTACGTATTATTTCCGCTGAATACTCGAATATCGGTGGCGGCAATTCTGTATTTTTTGATTGGTGTGGTTTTATCGTCGTGGTCGTTGATTATGACAAAAGCACAGTCAGTAACAGAGCCCGAATACCAAGGCCGTGTGCAGTCTGTTTTTAGCAGTATCAGCAGTTTGTTAATATTGTCTACCTACTTGGTGATTGCAGTTGGTGGTCATTTTATCTATTTGCGCTGGCTATATTTATTTCCCGCGATACTGATGACGGTGGCTATATTCGTTATTTGGAAATTGCGCCGAATAATGGATTGACAGGATCCGTTGCAAAGTTGTCATTTCACCACTAAACTGATTTTTAACTCCTTGAGTTTAAATCAGTAATTTTTTCGGAAAACTCATAAAAACGCTATTTGCAACGGATCCGTAGAAGGAGTCGGTGTTGGAGCTGAATGCTGCTCGTGTTGAGCAAATAACGGAGAGCTTAAACAGATGAGGAAGAAAATAAGAAAAAATTGAATTATAAAAAATTTTAAGTTTCTTCCAAACATATTTCGTCCCTTGGTTATTTAAATATTGATGATTTTATTAATGATGATGATCTATTTTTTCTCCCCGAGGTAACGACATGACACCCATGCCAGCTCTGACGCATCAATCAAGACAAAGCATTCATTCAGCTACTTACAGCATCGACTGAAAATTTTCGTCGAGCTATAATGACTCCCTACACCCTTAAAGTTGAGCCCATTATCTGCACGGAGGGTTAAGCCATGTCCAAAAGCACTGTCGCCACAATGCGACCAAATTCTGATAATATGGAACAATTATTTTTTGATGAGTTGTTCGATGATGTAAAAAATTGATGGATCAATATTGGCGTGAGAATCCGGATCTTTATTCCATCATTAAGAAAAAACGTAAGGACAGTGAGTCGACATTGCCTCAACCTGCATCCGAATCAATATCACAACTCGCCCCTAAAATTCCAGCCACTAATGACAGATCAATCATAAGCACAGTACTTCGCGGAGCACCACTTCGAAAAAAAATTAATGCGAGTCATCGTGCCATTCGCCAGCATGTCATGGAAATGAATGCGGATATTATTCCGCGTACACAAGCGCATAACCGAAAATGTGACTACCCCTCTTTAGAGGAAGAACGTAATTTCCGCGCTGATGTTGTTGCTGAACAGATTCGCGCTTGGCGAAGTATGCTGCCGACGCTCATTAAAAAATTTGCTAAAATACCCGATTATTGCCGTACAACCGAATCCGTTGAAAAACGCTCTTTAAAAATTTGGTAGAAAATAATTTTGTGCATTATTGAGGGTAGCTATAGCTTTTCAGATAAATATTTTGGTGAAAATGATCGTGCCATTAGAAGCCAACCCTCTCCTAGCCTCTCCCGCAGGCGGGAGAGGGAAGCTCGACAGTGAGCACCATTGCCGGTAAGACAATTAAAATAGTTTATTTTCACCAAAATATTTATCTGAAACACTATAGTGGAACCCCATTTACGTGGATTGTTTTTTTAATCATATTATTTTCCCTATCATAAATATCCTTCTAAATGGCAGTAAAATTTTATTGTTTATCTGCACCGGATACTCCATTGAAATCCTTTCAACATACACCTTAGAAAATTGATCTTGTTGATCAGAATCCATTTCAGATAAAACGGGTCGAAGTCCCGTTCCTTTTATCCAATCGAAAATTTCTCGATAATCCGACATTTCTTGAAAATACTCTGTTTCCCAAAGCTGTAGTGCTTTTGCTCCAGACTTGATGAGTAGATCATAATACCAAGGCAATTGGTAAAGTGGTTCTGTTAATACGCCATAACGCATTTTTTTTAAAATCGGTTTCCAATCGGCGTTGTTTTCTAAAACACGCATGCTGACTTGGTGTGATGGCGAATGAAAATTATTAGGCATCTGAATTCCAAATATTCCACCCGAATTCATCAATTGTAGAAGTTTGGGAATCAGGATTTCATGTTCATCCAGCCATTGCAAAGATGCATTAGCAAAAAGACAATCTATTTTTTCCAGCGGAGAAAAATGTTGAATATCGCCTGCAATAAAATGAATGTCTGGATAAGAATTTCTAGCTCCTTCCAACATAGCGAGAGATGAGTCAAGTCCTATTACTTTTGCCTTTGGCCAGCGATTTTTTAATAAAATGGTACTATTGCCAGGCCCACACCCAAGATCATAAACAATTTTTGGTTGAAAAGAGTCTGGAAAAGCGGCTAGCAAATCACGAGCGGGGCGCGTTCTTGCCCCCAGAAATTGCATATAATTTTCAGCGTTCCAGGAATCACTCATTAATTTTCTCCGATTTCAATGATATTCCCAGAATGATTGATTAATAGCCTCATCTTTTCTGATTCTGCATCGAATACTTGAAACAATAGCCCGTAACTTACACGCCAACGTTTATTATCGCTCGTCACCAAGCTTGCCGTTTTATGGTTGAGCTTTGTGATTGTTCCGATGCATTGCTTTCCATCATTATCAAAACCAACGCAATCACCAATTCGGAAATGATTTTTTGTTGGTTTTTCTTTATGATTAATGTGAATATTGCTTTCTTTTTTCTCTAAGTTAAGCATGTAATACGGAAATATCCATATTTTTTGATCAACCAGATTTCTCACACGCACATTCTTTACCATTTTATCCAAAACAATCGCTGATATAAGAGAATTGGATTGCTCATCAAAATAAGAAATTTGATCACCAACAGCAAAGCTTGTACGCATTATTTTAATATTTTCTGGTTTTTCAATTTCATTGTTGATCGCCACTTTAATGCGATATAAATCATACGGACTCGCATTTTTTAATAGTTTCATGATTTCTGTAAAGTCCATTGAAATATCCTCTTTTATTTTTTAATCTTTGCATAATATTCCAATTGCAAGAATTATTCTGGAAAAAGCCACTCACCCGCCATCATCGTCACAGCATTCCCTGTTATATGAGCGCGATTGTCTTTGATATTTAAATTCAATTCTCCTCGGCAATCATCATCTTTTGAAAATTTTTTCAAAAATCGAAACAAAAGCTGGATTACCGGATCCGTTGCAAATAGCGTTTTTATGAGTTTTCTGAAAAAATTACTGATTTAAACTCAAGGAGTTAAAAATCAGTTTAGTGGTGAAATGACAACTTTGCAACGGATCCCAATTTTCATAATAATCCTTATATTAATGTTTAATATGAAACCAATTATTCCGAAAGTTTTCGTTAGTCAAGAATTTAATAATTCAGTAGACTCAGATAACGAAAACCAGTATATTAAACCACAAAGGCTGTGTTTTCAGTACGTTAAATTGAAAGTCATCGGGTTCGAAAAAACCCTCATTTTATCGAACTATTAAAAATATTGGTATATGAAATAAATTTAATCAACAAGGAAAAAATTCGGAAATGCCTACCGTTTTAAGAATTAAAGGTTACCGGTTTTTCTTTTTTAGTTTGGAAGGCAATGAGCCACCACATATACATGTGGAGCAGGACAATAGAGCAGCAAAGCTTTGGTTAAGCCCCATAAATTTGGCGAGCTCCTATGGCTTCAGAAGCCACGAATTAACTGAGATTAGAGCGATTGTTATCGAACACAGCGAAAAATTTTTGGAGAAATGGTATGAGCACTTTGGCCGTTAAATTTGATGATCATGCAATTGACGTCAGCTTTACAAAAACTTCGTTACATCTCGTGCTGGCCGATGGTCGAGAGATTTCGGCGCCGCTGGAGTGGTTCCCAAGATTGCGGGATGCAAATGCGGCAGATCGTAATAAGTGGCGCTTTATTGGAAATGGTATTGGGGTACATTGGCCCAGCATAGATGAAGATATTGCTGTTAGTACGCTCATGCGTGGGAATGATTGATATCTATTCAGTTTGGCTGTAAATAGGGATCCGTTGCAAAGTTGTCATTTCACCACGAAACTGATTTTTAACTCCTTGAGTTTAAATCAGTAATTTTTTCGGAAAACTCATAAAAACGCTATTTGCAACGGATCCACTCAATTTATACAAGAACAGGAAAAAATAGAATTGGTTTTTTTGCCACCCTACAGTCCGTTTTTGAATTTAATTGAGCGGGTGTGGAAATATTTTAATAAAATGGTGTTGTATAACAAATATTATCCATCGTATTTAGATTTTAAAAATGCCTGCTTAGATTTTTTCCGGCGAAAGCACAAACGAGCGCTAGACAAAAAGTTGGTTGAAAAATTTCATTTTTCTGAGAAAAATATTTCCACATTGATTTGTTCAACCTAATTTCATACTGGGTTGGGTATATTAATCACTGATTTTCGCTTTTACATCTCTATTTTTCAAATAGAGCAATTTTTCTGAAATTTGCTTTTCTAAACCACGTGAAGTTGGCTGATAATATACGCTTGGCTCCATTTCATCTGGAAAATAATTTTCCCCTGCTGCATAAGCATCTGGTTCATCATGTGCATAGCGATAAAGCTTACCATAACCCAATTTTTTCATAAGATAAGTGGGGGCATTGCGTAAATGTAAAGGAACGGGTAATGATTTTCCTTTCTTAACTTCCCGCATCGCTGTGTTAAATGCAACATAAATTGCGTTGCTTTTTGCAGCACTTGCCAAATAAATAATTGCATGGGCAATGACTAATTCACCTTCCGGGCTACCCAAGCATTCATAGGCTTCATAAGCATTGATTGCTATGGTAAGCGCACGTGGATCGGCATTACCAATATCTTCACTCGCCATACGTATGACGCGACGTGCAATGTATAAGGGATCGCAACCGCCATCAATCATCCTAATAAACCAATATAACGCAGCATCAGGTGATGAGCCTCTTACTGATTTATGCAAAGCAGAAATTTGGTCATAGAAATTTTCACCATGCTTATCAAAGCGTCGAATGCTTTCTTGCATGACTTCTCTTAACAATTCTTGGGTAATAACATACTGCTCACCATTTTTTTCAACTAAATCAGTCATTATTTCTAATAGGTTTAGAACATATCTAGCATCACCATCTGCTGCGTCAGCCAATATTTTTTGTAATTCTAATGGAAAATAAAGGGGAAATTTTCCTAATCCGCGTTCTTTATCCTGTAAAGCGTGAACGATGATTTTTAATAATTCATCAGATGAGAGAGACTTTATCGTATAAACACGTACCCGAGATAACAAAGCATTGTTGAGTTCAAATGAAGGATTTTCTGTCGTAGCGCCAATTAAGGTAATTGTTCCATCTTCAACAAAAGGTAAAAAAGCATCTTGTTGTGATTTATTAAATCGATGGATTTCATCAATAAATAAAACAGTTGCCTGGCTTCCTGTTTGTTGACGTATTTTAGCTTCATTAACAATAATCCGGATATCTTTTACACCGGAAAAAACAGCAGATAATGATTGAAAAAAAGCACCCGATTGTTGTGCAATTAAATTTGCTAACGTTGTTTTCCCAGTTCCGGGTGGTCCCCATAAAATGAGAGAATGCAATATGCCTTGTTCGATGGCACGGCGTAATGGCTTTCCCTCACCTAACAAATGGGTCTGACCTATAAATTCTTGCAGTGTAGTCGGTCGTAATCGTGCTGCTAAAGGTTGTAATTCATTTATTAATTTCGTCATACGTAAACCTGCGTAAAAAAAGTTATGCTACGCGGCAAGATCGTCTTCCTCACGTCACCCATTTTGCAGCAGAGACATGAATCCGAACCCTCCCCACGGAATAGTTACAATTGTTGTAAATCCTGTTCAGTGACACCTCTACTGATAAAGGCAGAGCCAATGCCTTTTAATAAGATAAACGGCAAGCGATTCTGTTTTATTTTTTTGTCCATTTGCATAGCGCTCATTAAATTTTTCATGGAGAGCTGGGGAGGGAGTTTCGTTGGAAGTTGCATTTTAATCAATAAATTGATAATGCGTTGTTGCTCGTGTAAGGAAATGAAGTTGAGATGCTGTGATAATTGAGCCGCGAGTGCCAAACCGACGGCTATGGCTTCACCGTGCAACCAGTGGCCATAATGGAGCTCGCGTTCAATGGCGTGACCAAAGGTATGACCCAGGTTTAGAAGCGCTCGGATATTTTGTTCTTTTTCGTCTTGCACGACGATATCCCTTTTGATTTTGCAGGATTGATAAATGGCTTGCGATAGAATTTCATATTTTAGTGCCAGTAATTCATCGGTATGTTGTTCTAACCAACCAAAAAAATGGGCGTCGCTGATGAGCGCTGCTTTGACTATTTCCGCTAATCCTGAGGTGAATTCCCGTTTTGGCAAGGTATATAAAAGCTTGGTGTCGATGATAACCGCATTGGGTTGGTGAAAAGCGCCAATTAAATTTTTCCCGATGGCATGATTTACGCCAGTTTTTCCGCCAATGGAAGCATCGACCTGGGATAATAGGGTTGTTGGAATTTGGATAAAAGGAATTCCGCGTTGATAACAGGCCGCAGCAAATCCCCCCAGGTCACCAATCACACCGCCTCCCAACGTCACTAAGGTGGCGTCGCGATGATGCTTGTGTTCTGCTAACGCATGAATAATGCGTTCCCACTGTGACAATGTTTTATATTGTTCGCCGTCGGGTAAAACAACGTGATCGCATTGCCACGAAGCAAGCGCGGATTGTAATCTTGATAAATAAAGAGAAGCGAGGGTATCGTTTGTGACGATCATCACTTGTTTTCCCGCGATGTGTTTTTGCAAAAGTGCGGGGGCATTAAAAATATCTTGGCCAATATAAATGGGGTAGTGGTGATGTGGTAGCATAACGTCGAGCGATAATAATGACATTTCATTTATTCTCTATTTTGAGTTGCCCCCAATCTTGCAAAATTTGCTTTGCGAGGACGTATGGTGAAATATGGTCCGTATTATAGGTGAAATCGGCAATCGCTTGATAAAGTGGCTCGCGCACCTTGTTGAGTGCAGCGAGTTTTTCGCTGCTGCTATTGGCGGAAAATAAAGGCCGTTTTGTTTTTTGCGAAGCGATTCGTTCGATTTGAATGGCCAGTGATACTTGCAGATGGATGACGACCCCATTTTTCTCAAGCGCTGTTGCATTACTGGGTGTTACCACGCAACCACCACCGGTCGCTAGTATAATATGTTGCAGTTTCGTCAATCGTAGGATCGCTTCATTTTCGCGGCGGCGAAATCCCGCCTCACCCTCTTGTTCAAAAATCCAACTAATTGGGACGCCCGTTTGTTGTTCAATTTCACTATCTGAATCGTAAAGTTGTAACCCAGACAGTAAACTAAGCTGCTTACCAAGGGTGTTTTTTCCGCTGCCCATGGGGCCTATCAGGAAAATATTGCTAAATTTATGACGCATGCCCGGAATATACTGTAACTTCATATGGATGGCAAAGTATTTTTGGACTCTCGCTAAATGGAATATTATTTAACTTGATTCCCCGTGGCAAGCCACGGGGATTTTTATATCTTCTACCCAAAGCAATAGACGAGCTAGATGCGTAGTGCTTAAAGTGTTATGGAGAGCACGGTCTGCTGTTACCAATAAGCACCCCTCAGTTTGTGCCAAAGCTACATACAAGCTGTCATAGACAGTGCATTGATGTGCTGTGGCAATTTGCCATGCGGTGTCAAGCAAAGATTCATTTTCATAACTATTAAAGGGAAGTCTTTTGAAATCATCCAAAATGGCACTTGCTGTATCAAGCGTTAATTCTTTCGAACGATATTTTTTCCATAAGATATTTCCAACTTCTGCAAAAATGAGATCAGGCACAACAAACTGCAAATTCATATGCAGTAAACGCGTAGCAGATATGGCATGGACTTCGGGAATAAACCATTTGATGGCAACACTGGCATCCACCACTATCGTTTTCAACGGTCTTTATCCTCTCGAAGAAGTTTTGCGCTGTCACTGAATGCATGGTCTGACAGACGTTTATGCCAGGCATTGCTCGCTTTTATCGCCTCTTCCATCGACATTTTAGTCGCAGCTTCAACGATAGCCTTTAACTCGCCTTGCAATGATCTGTGATGCTGTTTGGCGCGCAGTTTTAAGCGTTTAATCACCCCTGGTTCCAAATTTCTAATGAGCAATTCAGCCATTATCCCCTCCAGCAACTATAATAATCAATATAGTGATATCATAATGATATCACTATAAGTCATAAAAAGCAAATATCCGGGTTAAAGAATTTGCGGCGTGATGAAGATGACCAGCTGTTTTTTCGAAGCATTATGATGGTTACTGGAAAAGAGTTTTCCAAGAAGAGGAATATGCCTGAAGAAAGGAATTGCGCTATGCGTTGTGTCATTTGTTTGTTGATTAATCCCGCCCAGAATGAGTGTTTGCAAGTTATTGATAACAACTTGAGTTTTAAGTTGTTGCGTTGTGATAGAAGGAACGCCTTGGATCAAGAGAAGACTCGGCTTATTTTCACTGACAAAAACAGTGAGTAGGATTTTCCCGTTGGGTAAAATGGTGGGGGTTACTTTTAAAAGTAAAACCGCCTTTTTAAACGTCGTGCTTGTATTGCCTTGCCCGGTTTTTTCTTGATAGGGAATTTCTTCGCCAGATTCAATGGTAGCGGATTGACGATTATTGGTAATAAGCTCTGGTTCTGCAATTGTGTGGATATGGCCGTGTTGTTCGAGCGCAGTCAGTGTTAAATTGACAGACTGTTGCTGACCAAAATTAATTAATGGAATCGTGATGGCGGACATTAATGGCTCTTGCAAATCTGGATTGGCTGCTGAAAAATAAGCACCGATTTCTTGCAAAGAATGTTGGTCCATCATGACAATTTTTGCTTTTAATAAAACTTGCCGAATAGGTGTGTCGATGGCCATTAAAAATTTTTTTATTTTCGCGGTGTGAATGAAATCGTCTTCAACCCATAATGTGTTTGTTCTTTCATCGGCTAATACGCGACCTTGTGATGATAAAAAACCATTGTTTTTATCGTTGAGCAATACGCCGAGTTTCATGGCATTAGCGTATTGAATGTGTAAGGTGGTTGGTTTTATGACGATAGGTTTTGGCAGCGAAAAAGGATCACGGATGTTTTCGAAAGAGATAGCACTAGTGAAAAAAAACAAAAGAGTGGCGATCATTATTTTAATAAGCATTGTAATTCAACTTGAATGAGTCTGGGGGCATCGGATTTTTTTATTTGAATGGAATCGCAATAAACGGTTTTAGCTTGATTCAGATGCACTAAGAAATTGACGACACTAAAATAGGTTGCCATAAAAGCAACAATAAATTTGTTGTTATCGTGAATGATCAAGTTTGACAAAATAAGATGTTTTTTGAAGATTTCAGTTTGAATGAATTCCGGTAGTTCAAAGGAGGAGTAGGCGTTGGTAAGTATTTTATTTTTTGGTGTCGAGTGCCGCCGATCGCGTAGATATTTTGTTTCTTTTCGAATAATTCGATAGCGATCGATGCCGGGAGAAACAAAAATCAAATAACAGCTTGAAAAAATAAAAAACGCTATTAGGATCATAAATCCTCTATACATAGGGTAATGTCGTGGTTAATATAAATTTTCCGTGTTGATCATAACGCAGCGTTTTGGGTGGTTGTATCCCGGCGCGTTGTTTCAAAAGAGAAATCAATTTTTGCAGACTAGAAAACGAGGTACTTTGTCCCCGCAGCGAAAATCGGTTGGATTTAAAGAGCAGTGAGTCAAGATAGATCTCTGCTGGAAGAGAGGTTTCTATCATTTTCAAAATGGAAATTGGGACCGCAAGCCTATTTTCAACTCTATCTTTCGCGTTTTTCTTTTTGGGAGACGGGTGTGTGATGGCTTTGATCAAATGCTCTTGCTGTAGCATCATTTTTTTATTTAAAAGAAAGAAATGGCGCTGAAGGAATAATCCGATTCCAATGCAGATAAAAAAAATGACGAAACAAAAAAGGTAATAACGTAAGCGTTGTTGACGCAAATCCGTATGATACAAAGATAAAAAATCAACATTTTCCATGAAGCCCCCAGTAGGCCAGTAAAGCCGCATTGCCAAGCCCAGTAGAAAGCACCGTGTTTCTTGACGAAAAAGGGATATCAAAAAGTGACTTTGCTGAAAATTTAAATTTCTTCTCAATCAATAAAGAAAATTGTGTAGTGATTGAAGGCTCTGTTCCAAGCCAAATTTGTTTGGGCGATATATTTTGTGCTGTAATGGCAGCGAAAATTTCGTCGATTTCTTTTGATTCAACGCAAAAATAATTTTGCAATGTATTTTGTGAAACGTAGCCAATCGTATAATGCACATCGTGTTGAGAAATAAATAAATGTGGTTCTTGTGCATGAGGCAAAAGTTGTTGAATGACAAGCGGTATTGTGTATATCGCGCTGGGTGTAAGTCGGCACTTTTTTAAAAAAGTTACCAGCGATCTGATTTTTTGTTTTTCCAGTGTGGCTGTAAACAACGTGGGGGGAGTTAACAAGACTTCGCGGTAATTTAACGAGGCGTTCGTTAACGATAGCTTTTGACCGATATATTTTTTTTGTTCTGAACGGGAAAGTTCCGCTGGAAGCGTGATGATTTTTAAGTCCAATAAGTCTGGCGCAAGAGAAATCAGCAAGGGCGATCTTTTTGGCAAAGATCGGGCGACAGGTAAAAGGCCGTCTCTATTTTCGCTCGTTAACAAAGGCGTTGAAAGCGCACGTTGTAATTGGGTCTCTATAGTGACTTGAGAGGCGCGTGCTTTCAGAGTGATTAACGCCATGCTATGCTTGCAAACGTGCAGTGCGGTACTAAAGTAAGTGGTGAATAATTGCATGAGATTGCTATCCTCAAACCCTGGGCGTCAACCCGGGGATTTTTATTGCAGTATAAAAAACGCTGGGGTTGATGCAATACCGTGGCATAATACATTTGAAATTTGAGTCGCCTGTCATTTCCTGGGAGTTTGAATGAAGCGTTTGCGTTGGTATTTTAAAAAGTTATTCTTAACGATCCTGATCGTCTTGTTGGTGGGATTGTTAGGAGCAACCGGCGCTTATCTTTATCTTGAGGTGCATTTGCCCGATGTGGCGGTTCTTAAAGATATTCACCTACAAGTTCCGTTGCGGGTTTATACCGCGGACAATCGGCTAATTGCCCAATTTGGGACCAAACGACGTCTTCCCGTGGGATTAGCGGACATTCCCCCGCTCATGATTGATGCCGTATTAGCAACGGAAGATGCACGCTTTTACAAACATCCGGGTGTTGATTTTATTGGCATTGCGCGTGCCGCTTTAGCGGTGGTAACCAGTGGGCGAAAGGTTCAAGGGGCGAGTACGATCACCATGCAAGTGGCGCGGAATTTTTATTTATCGCGTGAAAAAACCTATGGACGAAAAATCAGAGAAATATTATTGGCATTAAAGATCGATAAAAATCTTGATAAAAATAAAATCTTGGAACTCTATCTCAACAAAATTTATTTTGGTAATCGTGCCTATGGTGTTGCAGCGGCGGCGCAAGTTTATTATGGAAAAACATTGAATCAGTTGACGTTAGCGCAAATGGCGATGTTGGCGGGCTTGCCACAAGCCCCTTCACGAAATAATCCGTTAGAGAACCCCGGGGCGGCCCTCAAACGTCGCGATCATGTGTTGGCGCGCATGTTAGAACTTAAATTTATTACCCAACAACAATATGACACAGCGATCAAAGCAGCGCCGACGGCTAGTTATCATAGTCAGAAAATTGAAGTTTCCGCGCCGTATGTTGCGGAAATGGTGCGAGAAGCGATGGTGGATGAGTTTGGTCCCGATGCTTATGAAAAAGGGTTATCGGTGTATACCACGATTCAAAGTGAATTACAGGTTAATGCGAATCGTTCATTACAAAAGGGGTTGACGGATTATGCAGCGCGACACGGATATAAACGCAGCGGCAACCTACTGGAGGGTGATCCATCGCAATGGCTTGATGCATTGAAAAAAGAAATTTCGCTCGAGGGATTTTTTCCAGCCGCGGTTTTGTCAATGGCACCGCAATCGATAAAAGCCGTGTTGGCCGACGGTAACATTATTTCGATTGAATGGGGAGGGTTATCGTGGGCAAGAGAACGTCTGGAAGATGGTTATATCGGTCCTACACCACAAAATGCCGAAGAGATCGTCTCCGTTGGTGAAGTGATTCGAGTGCGACGCCAGCCGGATGGCCATTGGGTGCTGGCTCAACTTCCTGAAGTCCAGGGCGCACTGGTTTCGTTAAATCCGCAAAATGGCGCTATTTTAGCACTCAGTGGGGGATTTGATTATAGTCTCAGTAATTTTAATCGCGCGATACAGGCTGAACGGCAGCCGGGTTCGAATTTTAAACCCTTTATTTATTCAGCGGCGTTAGAAAAAGGTTATACCTTGGCGACCATCATTAATGATGCACCCATTGTGATGAGGGATTCGGGTGAAAATGAAATGTGGCGTCCAACCAATGATAATTTGAAATTCTACGGGCCAACGCCGTTACGCATTGGTTTGGTGCAGTCACGTAATTTGGTTTCGATTCGTTTGCTGCGTGATATTACGGTGCGATATGCATTAAGCTATGTGCAACGTTTTGGTTTTGATCCTAATGTATTACCGCACAGCCTGTCATTGGCGTTGGGCAGTGGTTCAACGACTCCTCTGCAGATTGCAGTTGGTTACGCCACGTTTGCTAACGGCGGTTATGCGGTGACTCCTTATTTTATTCAGAAAATTGTCGATCAACACGAAAAAATATTATATGTCGCTGATCCTTCCGTTGCGTGCCGTGCTTGCCTTACAAAGGATTTTCCAAAAGAGGACGATCTGCCAGAACGACCTGCGCCACGGGTGATTACGCCGCAAAATGCGTATTTAATCACACAGGCGTTGCGAAGTGTTATCCAAGAAGGAACGGGGCGTGCAGCAAAAGTGTTAAATCGAAGTGATTTAGCAGGCAAAACAGGAACGACTAACCAGCAAATTGACGCCTGGTTTAGTGGCTTTAACAGTCATATTGTGACGACGGTGTGGGTGGGTTTTGATAATTTAAAAAGCCTCCATGAATACGGTGCGGCTGCTGCATTGCCCATTTGGATTAATTTCATGCGTGAAGCGTTGAAAAATCAGCCGGAGGCCACCATGCCTGAGCCGCCGAATATTGTCACGGTGCGCATTGATCCTGCGACAGGATTATTAGCCTCTCCATCGCAACCCAATGCGCGGTTTGAAATATTCCGCAAATCGGATGTGCCACGTCAGCATGCGCGTGCAACGACGAGCGTCGATGTTGGTAGAGATAGTCATACTCCTCACAGTGACTCTGACGGCAATGACCAGATTTTTTAGAAAGCGTGTCACCTCGGATTCATGTATCTGCGGCAAGGCGAGTGACGCGAGAAAGACGATTTTGCAGTGCTTCCCACACGTTTTCTGGTGTTATCTGTGATAAACAAGCGGCTTGTGGGGACGGTATTTTTGTTGAATAGCAAGTACGTTTGCATTTTTGAGCGCAAGGGATAGTGCTTTGTAAGTGTCGTTGCTGTTCTCCATACGCCCCAATTTTTTGGGGATCTGTTGGTCCATATAAATGGATGGCCGGTGTTTGTAATGCGGCGGCTAAATGACCGAGTCCCGTATCCACACAAACCGCTGCTTTAGCATGCATTAATAGGCTTGCGCATTCGCTGAGTGAAATTTTCGGTAATACGGTGACATTTTCTCCGGCATTTTTCAGCATTTCTGCGCGTTGTTTTTCCGTTGGATTTCCCCATGGAATGACGACAGAAAAACCCGCATGATTTATTTTCATCATCAGCTGTTGCCAATGGGCATCAAGCCAATGTTTGGTTGGCCATGTTGTATTGGGAATAATAACGATGAAATTTTTGGGTAGCGTCATCATGAGCGTGGGCAATTTGGCGACATCGATACCAAAATCGGGGGTGCTGCTAGGCAGTGAATAGTTGAGTGCATGCGCAAAAAGCTGACGCGTACGTGTGAGTGCGTGCTGATTTTTTTCGACAAAATAACTGTTTTTATAAAAATACTGCGCGCCAAATTCGCATACGGAATTCTTATCCATTCCAGCATTTTTGCCGTGCGCTATTTTGCTGATGAGCGCGCTTTTTAAAGCAGATTGAGCGTCGATAATTAAATCGTAGTGTTTTTCACGCAGGGCATGCGTGAATTTTTTAATTTCACCCTGTCGCCACGCTTGAAAATAGCGTTTTTTCCACTGCCGAAAAGGGCATGCAATAACGTGATTAACCGCCGTATGCCAACGAGGAATTTCGGCAAATGCGGGGGCAGCGACCCAGTCAAAAGTAATTTCACCAAGTGCTTGTTTTGCATCGGTTAATGCAGGCAAGGTGTGAATAAGATCGCCCATGGAAGAAATTTTTATAATTAAAACGTTTAACATGATTCAAATTTCTAAAATAAAACAGTGTACATATTATTCATTGCTTGACTCTATATCATATCCAAGGTAGTTTATGTCGCATTTCCTGTCAATGCAGAAAAAAAAATAATCACTAAGGAGCATAAAATGTTAAAACGATTTTTAACGTCAGCAGCAATGAGCGCCGCATTCGTTTCAAGCGCAGCATTCGCGGGTAATTCTGATTTACCACAAGTACCAGAATGCATGCATTGTTTCAAACCATTTGTTGGCATTTATTATAGTTATTTAAATGCCGATACCCATTCAATCAATCAAATTTTTCCTTTTCTAAGTTCAGCAAATGTGTTGCAAAACGTCTCTTTGTCAGGTTCTATACCGGATACGTTTAACGGCTTAGGTTTTATGTGGGGCGGTAAATACGGTCCATACTTCGGTTTTGCAACAGGGATGAATCACTATTTTGAAGATAGCACAACGATGTCAGCAACACTCGTAGGCACGACTCAAGTGGTCAATGCCAATGTAAACACCGTCGCAGATCTTTTCTTTGCTGAAGCACGTGGTTATTTACCACTCATGGAAGGTTTTGATTTGATTGGTGCGGTTGGTGCGGCCTTGTTAGAAGCACACACCAACATCACAGGTACTTTTAGTAGTACTCAAAGCTTCGCCATCAACAGTTTGCCTTCCAATCATCTCACGTGGCGTTTTGGCGCAGGTGCTGATTATTACTTTACGCAAAATTGGGGTGTGGAAGCCATGTTCCACTATATGCCAACTTCTGGAAATCACGTATTTGTTGAAGATTTCTGGACAATGGATGCGGGCATCCTTTACACGTTTAGCTAAGCGAAAAGTCGTGAATAAAAACCGGCGTGGGGGAACTTTCGCCGGTTTTTTTTGCGTCCCCTTTATTTAAGAAGGGCGAAAACGCGTTCGGCAGCCGCCAGTGTTGTGGTAATTTCAGGATGTTGATGAGCAATAGAAACAAAACCGGCTTCAAACGCGGAAGGTGCAAAATAAATATGTTGCTGCAACATGCCATGAAAGAATCGTTTAAAAGAGGTGATATTGCTTTGCTGCATTTCTTGTAAAGAGCGGATGCTATCTCGTTCCGTAAAATAAAGCCCAAACATTCCACCAACGGAATCGGCGTGAAAAGCAATGTGATGCTGTTTTGCCAGCGCATTGAGACCCTGCGTTAATTTGCGTGTCATGGTGGAAAGTTCGGTATAAAAATTGGGGCGTTGAATTTCTTTCAATGTCGCAATACCTGCTGCCATAGCAATCGGATTACCGGATAATGTTCCTGCTTGATAAACAGGGCCAAGTGGAGCGAGATGATCCATCCATTTCGCTAATCCGCCAACAGCGCCCACGGGCATACCGCCGCCAATAATTTTTCCCAGTGTGGTTAGATCGGGTGTGATGCCATATAAACTTTGTGCGCCACCGAGCGCAACGCGAAAACCCGTCATCACTTCATCAATAATCAATAATGCTTGATAACGATCGCAAATTTCTCGCAGCTTGCCGAGAAAGTGATCGTGTGGAAGTATCATATTCATATTGCCAGGAATGGGCTCAACGATGATAGCAGCAATGGAATCAGGATATTGAGCGAATAAATGTTCGACCGAATCCATATTATTAAATTCGGCTACTAAGGTATCGGCTGCGGTATTTTTCGTCACACCGGGTGAACTGGGTACACCCAGCGTTAACGCACCTGAACCCGCATTTACCAGTAGAGAATCCGAATGGCCGTGGTAACAACCCGCGAATTTTAAAATTTTATCGCGCATTGTGATGCCACGCGCCAATCGAATGGCCGTCATAGTGGCTTCCGTGCCGGAGCTGACGAACCGTACTTTCTCAATGGCGGGCATGAGTTGGCAAATTAACATGGCCAGTTCAACCTCCCATTCGCAGGGGGCGCCAAAGCTTAAACCTTTTTCTGCGGTTTGTTGTACTGCAGCAATCACGCGCGGATGTGCATGCCCTAAAATCATGGGCCCCCAAGAACCAACGTAATCAATGTAGGATTGATGATCAGCATCAATGAGATAAGCACCATTTGCACTGCTAAAAAATAAGGGGATACCACCCACGGATTTGAATGCACGTACTGGTGAATTGACTCCTCCTGGAATATAATGCTCTGCTTTGCAAAAAAGGTGGGCGGAACAAGATGCAGCGATGGTTTTGTCCATGTTTGATGCCTATGCTTGGATTTTAGGAGTAAAAGTATGACACAGCAGTCAGAGTTTAAGAAGTATGTCTGTTTAATGTGTGGGTTCATCTATGATGAAGAAGAGGGATGGCCGGAAGAGGGTATCGAAGCGGGTACCCGTTGGGATGATGTTCCAGTCGATTGGCTTTGCCCAGATTGTGGTGCGACCAAAGCAGATTTTGAAATGGTAGAAGTACAATATTCTTAGCCAGCAATAGCGTTATGGCTTTACTACCACCAAAATAATAATAATAAAAAGCAACAAGGTTGGAATTTCGTTGAAAAAGCGGAAAAATTTAGCGGAAGGATGACGCTGGTCTTGCTTGAATGCATGCAGTAACTTGCCGCAATAGAAGTGGTAGAGCCACAACATCGCAACAAACAATAGCTTTGCCATCATCCAGCCTTGCTTGAAATAATACGCATAGTGCAGACCCAGCAAGGCAATGCCGGACAACGTGGTTAGAACCCCTGCGGGTGTCATGATGTAAAAAAACAAGTTGCGCTCCATCTTCTTAAAACGGCTTAAGCTGATGGCATCGCTGCTCTGCGCATGGTAGACAAAAAGGCGTGGAAGATAAAACAATCCCGCAAACCAACACACCATAACGATAAGATGAAAAGCGAGCAACCATAACATGCTGATTTTCCTCTGCGGAATAAAAGCGGTATGATAACGCTGCTGAATGTGCAGAGCAAGCATTGACCTGGTTAAGAACTCGGTCAATAATAGGAGTATCAGTATCTGTTAAAATTTTTCACCAGTTGAAGTGATGAGTATGATTGTTTTTACCGATAATGCAGCGCATAAAGTGAAGTCCTTGATTGATGAAGAAGGGAATCCTGCGTTAAATTTGCGAGTTTATATCACGGGGGGAGGGTGTTCCGGCTTTCAATATGGTTTCACCTTTGATGAAACGATCCATGCAGAAGAAGACTATGTGGTTGAAAAGACGGTTGGCCCCAATCAAACGGTTCGTTTATTAGTAGATCCTAATAGTTTTATGTACTTGCAAGGCGCTGAAATTGATTATCGTGAAGATATTCATGGCGCGCAGTTCATCATTCGAAATCCCAATGCTAAAACCACCTGTGGCTGCGGCTCCTCTTTTTCCGTGCAAGAGGAAGAAGAGGAGACGGACGACGCATAACTATGTTTTAATGTTACCCAGTGTTACAAAGTTAAACCGGATCATTTTCGCCATTGCGATCTAGTCTGGATATTTCACATCGAACATGGAATTGATACAATCCACTCCTCTTAATGGCACTAAAAAGGTGAGGATTTAATTTATGACGATAAACGATGAGTTATTGAATACGTTGATGAGTGCCTTGATGGACGATAGTCACGACAAAGATCTCGCGGCCTTACTGAACTGGAGAACGTACAACACTCATTTTTCCAAAAAGCAAGATCAAAAAGTTTTAGCGCGTCTCAACGAGGCATTGGAGATTAATCCAAATCACTCAAACGCCCTTTTTTTAAGAGGGTACCTGCATGCTGAGGGACGAGGCGGTCCTGTTAATGATGCTGAGGCGATTCGTCTCTATGAAAAAGCCATTGAATTAAACAATGCAGACGCCATGTACTGGCGTGCTGTTATGCATAAAAATGGTCAAGGCGGTCCTGTTAATGATGCTGAAGCGATTCGTCTCTATGAAAAAGCCATTGAATTAAACAATGCAGACGCGATGAACTCTCGTGCGGCTATGTATCAGCATCGAGGAGGTCCTGTTAACCATGCGGCGGCAATTCGTCTCTATGAGAAAGCCATTGAGTTAAACAGCATATATGCAATGTACAATCGTGCCCTTATGCATCAGAAGGGCCAAGGAGGTCCTGTTAATAATGCTGCGGCGGTCGAGTTCTATTATCGTGCTTTTTTGTTTGGTTCAGATAGCGTGGTGAGACATCTTGCGAGACGAGCACTCGACGCGTTGGCAGAGAAGGCATGTATCGAAGCGAGCTATTATTTAATTTTAATTTATCTTGTCGGAAGAGCTTCCGATCGAAACTTACTTTTAGCTAAAAAATACTTTGAAAAAGCGCCTGTTAAAATCACGAACTGGTTATGTCATAAAGCACTGGAGCAACTGGACGCCGAAAATCCAGATATAGAAAACGCTCAGCGATTACAAGATTTTTTAAATGAAAACAAGTGCAATGCACCTCACATCGACAAATTACTCAACCACATACAGCTAAAACTTCTATTGGCCCATGGACAACCCGAAGAAGCCCTTATTTTCTTTGATCGCCATTACATCATTGCAGATGATTTAATGCCAAAAAACCTCTTTGAATTGGCCAACGCCCAATTTTTCCGATTGGAGAACGTCACTGAAAAAGAAGAAAAAATAACCATCATTAAAAAAGCATGCGATTTGCTTTATCCAGCCTATGTAAAAGGTGATGCGAATAGTGAGCGATTACTCATTCGCTTTTTAAGAGTCAAAGATGAAATAGAGAAAGGCTATACCTTCTTTTCACCAATCGATGATGACTCCGCTGAAGTAGATAAAAATTTAATTAACCGTTTTGTAGCTGATTTTAATCATCAAGACAAACAGATTAAGCTTGCTGCAGAATTAGGCGCAATAAAGGCATACATTGCGATAATGAAAAATGAGCAGCCCCACTTTTCGCGTTTTTTCTCGTTTTTCAAGGTAAGTGGTGATGATCTTAGATGCGCAAAAGAAATTTTATCGTATAACCAGAATGGGAAATTATTAGTAGAAGTCATTGAAATCGATAAGGCACTTGCTGACGCCATCAGCAAAATTCCTGCGCTCAAAAGGACAATTGGGCCCCACCTAGGTGGAAATAGGACACCAGAACCCGAGTTCGGAGTGGGGCGCAATCCTTAGATTAACCAGAATGCAATACTTCTATCAGGAATTCTTCATCGAAAGACGGGGAATTCCTTCCCTTTCATTGACGCGGGCTGCAGGGGACCTGCATCCTCGCGATCCAGGGGGAGCGCGCAAAGCTCCC